>NZ_CAUPZX010000009.1:0-44560 GCF_963515875.1 uncultured Gemella sp.
TGTACATTTTTATTTTGTCACTTTTGTACATTTTTATATTGACATTTACATTTTCGAGTTACTCCTAAATAATCTAACATTAATCCGACTAAATCATAATTATTTTTTTAGTATTCGTCCTATGAACAAAGAAAAAAGAGCGATTAAAAACCACTCCTTTCTCTTACTTATCTAAATACTTACTAGCCTCTCTTAAGCTAAGATTAGCCATATTCTCTCTATTCTTTTCTATGAATTTTGTTACCCACTCTGGATTAGATTTCGAATAATCTCGAAGTGCCCATCCTATGGCTTTATTAATGAAAAATTCACTATCACCTAGGTTGTTTACTAAAATTTTATCTAGAATTATTTCATCTACTTTTTCTTTAAATGAAAGTTGGTGTAAAATAGCAACTCTTCTTAACCAAATATTACTATCCTTACTCCACTCTAGCATTATTTGATCATAACCTTCTATACGAATAACCAAACTACCTACAACCTTAGCAAGTAAATCAACAGTATCCCACCAAGATTTTGTCACGATTAGATATTTTAACCTTGAAATATCCTCTCTTTTTAAGAATTTCTGCATTGCCTTTAAATAATAAACAACTACATATTGAAATTCTCTTTCTTCTTTATTCCAACAAGTTTCAATAAAGTTCCAGTCTATTACTTTAGATTTTCTAGCCTCAGGAAAATATTTTTTATAGATTTCTGTTCTAGTTGCACCACGCACACCTAAAAATCTAAACTTATCCTGCATATATCTCTCCATTGATACTGCTAAAAGTTCATTACGATTTTCTTCAAGATCTGAAATTAAACACATTAGATTCATATTTTTTTTAGTTTCTATCTCTTATTTTCTAAACTTGCTTTAATAAATCCTGCGAATAATGGATGTGCTTTTTCTGGACGAGATTTAAATTCTGGGTGGAATTGACCAGCTACAAACCATGGGTGTTCAGGAATTTCTACGATTTCAACTAACTTACCATCTGGACTAACACCTGATAATACCATTCCTTTGTTAGTTATACGATCACGATAGAAGTTATTAAATTCATATCTGTGACGATGACGCTCAGTAATATTGATTTCTCCATATTCTTTATGAGCTACAGATCCTTCTGTTAATGTACATGGGTAGCTTCCTAAACGTAAAGTTCCTCCCATTTCTACAACATTTTCTTGGTCAGGTAGTAAGTTAATAATTGGGTACGGTGTGTTTGGATCTAATTCTGAAGAATGTGCTCCAGTTAAACCACACACATTACGTGCAAACTCAACAGCAGCAAGTTGCATACCTAAACAAATACCGAAGAACGGAACTTTGTTTTCACGTGCGTATTTAATAGTAGTAATTTTACCTTCAACTCCACGATCACCAAATCCGCCTGGTACAAGGATTCCGTCTGCGTCTTTAAGATACTCGTGAACATTTTCTTCTGTAATATCTTCAGATTGAATCCAATCAATTTTCACTTTAGCATTATGTTTATATCCTGCATGTTTTAGAGATTCTACAACTGAAATGTAAGCATCGTGAAGTTCTACATATTTACCTACTAATGCGATTCTTACATCTTCTTTTAAGTTATCTACTCTATCAACTAACGCTAACCATTCAGTCATATCAGCTTCAGGCGCAGTTAAACCAAAGTGTTTTAAAACGATATCGTCAATTTTTTGAGCTTTAAGATTTACTGGCAATTGGTATAAATTACTTACATCACGACTTTCAATAACATTTTGTTTCGGAATATCACAGAATAATGAAATTTTAGCTCGTAATTCATCATTTAGAGCAAGCTCGTTTCTAACCACGATAATGTCTGGTTGAATACCTAAACCACGTAATTCTTTAACGGATTGTTGTGTAGGTTTAGTTTTCATTTCTCCAGCAGCTTTGATATATGGTAATAACGTACAATGAATAAAGCATACATTTTCACGACCTAAATCACTACGGATTTGACGAATTGCTTCTAAAAATGGTAATGATTCGATATCTCCTGTTGTTCCACCAATTTCTGTAATAACTACATCGGCATCACTAGATTCACCCGCTAATAATACGCGTGACTTAATTTCGTTTGTTACGTGAGGAATAACTTGAACAGTACCCCCTAAATAATCTCCACGACGTTCTTTTTCAATAATTGAAGAATAAACACGTCCTGCAGTTACGTTAGAATATTGTCCTAAGTTAACATCGATAAATCTTTCATAATGACCTAAGTCTAAGTCAGTCTCAGCTCCATCTTCTGTAACGAAAACCTCTCCGTGTTGATATGGACTCATTGTACCTGGGTCAACGTTTAAATATGGATCAAATTTTTGTAATGTTACTTTTAATCCTCTATTTTTTAATACACGACCTACTGATGCCGCTACAATACCTTTTCCTAATGATGATACTACTCCACCTGTTACAAAAATATACTTTGTCATTGTGTTCTCCTTCTATTAAAAATAATAAACCCCCTACGAAAATATCGCAGGGGGTGGTTTCTTAAATCACTCTTTAAGAGTGCCCGTATATTATTCTAGCATAACGCTAAATTTTTAGCAACTAAAATAATTCGATATATTAAATTTTTCTTTTAGTATTTATTAAAAGAATTTGAATGAACTAAATGGATAGTATCTTAAGCTTACTTTCCCAATCATTGCTTCTTTCTTAACAAATCCGAACACACGACTATCAGTACTGTGCTGTCTGTTATCTCCTAATACAAAGTATGTACCTTCTGGTACAGTTTTAGATTTTGTACTACTTAAATATTCAATATTAAAGTCTGGAGTAAATGGTGCAGTCCCAGAAGCTTTAGCTTCTTTTATTTTTTGAGCTAAATAAGGTTCTTCTACTTTTTCACCGTTAACATATAATACATCATTTCTGTATTCTATTGTATCTCCAGGAATCCCGATTATACGTTTAATATAATCATCAGTCTCATTCGCATGGAAAACTACCTCATCTCCACGTTCATAATTTTTATTAAACTTATTAACAAATACTTTATCGTTATCAGCAAATGTATAATCCATTGAATGACCTTTTACTGTGAAAGGTGCAATAACATATGTGCTTATAAGTAGATAGATAGCTATAGATACAACAACTACTACTACCCACTCCATTATTTCTCTAAAAATTTTCACTGGTAAATCCCTCTTTTATTTTATTTATGATTAATAATTCTATCATATATTAATAGAAAAATCAAAAATATTCTTTCTTTGATAAATTAAGTATTAACAATATAAGCTTAGTTTTTTTTATTTAATACATTACACAAACAAGTATAATTCAATATATTTGCATACCTATACAACTTGTAAGCACTTATATTGTATTTTTTTCTCGATATGCTATAATTATTTATACGGGAGTCTGTGAACAGTCTGAGAGGAAATAATAAAATTTCGACCGAACCTGATCTGGATAATGCCAGCGTAGGTACACTTAACTTAAAGACAAAACCTAGACCCCTTAAAGTTGTAAGGAGGTTTTTTATTTTGATAAATTGCAGTATTGCATTACAAATTCTTCCACTTGATAATCATGACGGGAGATTAGAAATTATAGATAAAGTTATCTATTTTCTACAAAGTAAACATTCTAATGTAAAGGTTACTCCATTTGAAACAGTCATTGAAGGTGAATTTAACGACTTAATGGATAGTCTAAAAGAATGTTTTGTCCTAGCGGGTGAGGACAGTAATAATATATTTGCTAATGTGAAAATTAACTACGGAGATATTTTAACAACAGATGAGAAGATTAAAAAATTTAATTAATAAATATGCTGCTCTTATTTCTATGTTGTGCTTAGTTGTTATTTGGCAAGGAGCTGGATTTTTAGCTTTATTACCTAAATACATTATTCCTACACCTATTGAAATAATGAGAGCATTTATAAAAAACTACGATCTATTAATTTTTCACAGCAAAATCACCCTACTTGAAGCTATTATCGGTCTATTTTTAGGAATTGTAATAGCTTGGCTTCTAGCTTTAATTATGGATAGTATACCTATATTTAACAAGTCTATCTATCCACTTCTTGTCCTAACTCAAACTATTCCAACAATTGCAATAGCACCTATACTTGTACTATGGTTGGGATATGGGCTTACTCCAAAGATTGTACTAATCGTCTTAACGACAACTTTCCCAATAGTAGTGAGTATTCTCGATGGATTTAGAAACTGCGATAAAGATATGATTACATTATTGCAGCTAATGAATGCCAGTAAATTACAAATACTTTGGCATGTTAAAATCCCTACGAGTTTAAGCTATTTCTATGCTGGGCTTAGAGTTAGTGTTTCTTATGCCTTTATCGCCGCTGTAGTAGCTGAATGGCTTGGAGGTTTTGAAGGATTAGGAGTTTATATGATTAAAGCAAAAAAATTATTTGAATACGATACTATGTTTGCAATCATAATACTAGTATCAGTTATTAGTTTATTAAGTATAGAACTCGTTAAACTAAGTGAGAAAAAATTTATTAAATGGAAATACATAGGAGAAAATCATGAAAAAGATATTAACTAGCATTTTTGCTTTTATTTTAGCTATTTCACTAACTGCATGTGGAACTGTAAATAAAAATGCAGAGAAAAAAGAACTTAAAAAAGTAGATTTCGTTCTTGACTGGGCGATAAATACAAACCACACTGGTCTATATGTAGCAAAAGAAAAAGGTTACTTTGCTGAAGAAGGTATTGACCTTGATATTAAACCAGCACCTGAAGATAGTACTTCTGACTTAATTATTAATAATAAAGCACCTTTTGGTATCTACTATCAAGATACTATGGCTAACAAACTTTCTAAAGGAGCAGGAATCACTGCTGTTGCAGCGATTATTGAACACAACACATCTGGTATCATCTCACTTAAGAAAAACAACATTAAAGAACCTAAAGATTTAGAAGGTAAAAAATACGGAACTTGGAATGATCCAGTAGAATTAGCAATGGTTAAATCACTAATTCAAAAACAAGGTGGAGATGCTAATAAATTAAACTTAGCCCCAAACACAGATACTAACTCTGTAACACCATTAGAAAACGGACTTTTTGATGCAGCTTGGATTTACTATGCATGGGATGGTAAATTAGCTGAACACATGAAATTAGATATTAACTACTTCTATTTAAAAGACTTCAATAAAGACTTAGACTACTACTCTCCAGTAATTATTGCTAATAATGATTACTTAAAACAAAATAAAGAAGAAGCTAAAAAAGTTCTTAAAGCTATTAAGAAAGGATATGTCTATGCTATGGAACATCCTGAAGAAGCTGCAGAGATTTTAATTAAAAATGCTCCAGAATTAAAAGATAAAAAAGATTTCATCGTTGAATCTCAAAAATATCTATCTAAACAATACGCAACAAACAAAGATCACTGGGGTGAATTTGACGCTAACAGATGGAACGCATTCTACCGTTGGGTTAACGAAAACAAAATCACTGAAAAACCTCTTGCAGAAAACACAGGATTTAGCAATGACTTTATAAAATAATGAACATATTATCAATAAAAAACTTATCTTTCAATTATCCAAACAATAAAATACTACATGATATAAACATTCATGTCGACAAAGGTGAAGTAGTTTCTATACTTGGGGGTAGTGGTGTCGGTAAAACTACACTTTTCAATATTATTGCAGGTATAAATCCACTGCAAACTGGTGAAATATCTATAAAAGGAAATACTGACTATAAAGGTCGCGTAAGCTATATGCTTCAAAAAGATTTATTATTAGAACATAAAACTATTATTCAAAATATTATACTCCCTCTTCTAATAAGAAAAGTTAACAAAAAAGAAGCTGAAGAAGAAGCGATAAAAAGCCTAAAGCTATTTAATCTTTATGACTATAAAGATAAATATCCAAGTGAATTAAGCGGAGGTATGCGTCAAAGAGTCGCACTTCTTCGAACATACATGTTCAAAGAAGAACTATTCTTACTAGACGAACCATTTAGTGCACTTGATGCTATTACGAAAATTTCACTACATTCATGGTATCTAGAAATTAAGAATAAGCTAGATTTGACAACCTTACTTATTACACATGATATCGATGAAGCTATCGATCTAAGCGACAGAATTTATATCATAAAAAATAAGCCTGGTGAAATAGTATCTGAAATAAAAATTAATTTTGACGAACAAGATCAAGACGAACAAAAATTAAAATATAAAAAAGAGATATTAAAAATACTTGGTTTATAATAATACACCCTAGTGTGATTCAATCACACCAGGGTGTATTCTCTTGTTTATTTATAAATACTATATCTTTTATTAATCAAGTAGATTAATATTGCAGGGATAACTGCAAAAAACATCAACTTATAGCCAAATACTTCTAAAGCTAAAAATATCGGTGCAATATACGTCTTAGTTGCTGCAGAGAATACTAAACAATATCCTAGAGCTGCAGTTACTAATATAGGCAGTCCTAGCCAAGTACCTAATATTACTCCACAAGTCGCTCCAATCGCAAACAATGGAGTAACCTCTCCTCCACTAAAACCAATTCCTGTACAAAGTGCTGTTAAGATTATTTTCAATATAAAATCATAAATTTTAATCTGTTCAACGTTCGTAAAAGAAAGACCAATTAAATTCGTTCCTAATGAAGCATATCTATACTCAAAAACAATACTAACAATAATAAAAATACCTAAAAGAAGCCAACTAATTTTACTATTAAAACCAACTAGTTCTTTAATTTTTCTTTGAAGCATCACAAATAGAATTCCTACAAATACAAAAATAACACCTATTAAAATCAACTTTAATATGAACACTACATCTATATTCACTTTGCTTATATCTATATCAACAAAAAACTTCTCTAATCCCAATTTATGAGAAACTAATGCACTAGTATAAGCTCCAACTACATACGTTACATATTCAGAAAATTTCCTAAGAGAAAATCTAAATTTTTCACTAACAACTTCTAAAATAAATACTACTGCTGCCAAAGGTGTTTGAAACAAACCGGCAAAGCCACAGATCATTCCTAATTTAACAAAAAACTGTTTCCTTTCTTTGCTAAATTCATCTGCTGCCAAGTTTCCACCAATAGCTCCACCTAATTGAACAGCGACACCTTCGCGACCAACACTTACTCCAAACCCATGTGCCAACAAAGTATTCAACGTTAATATGAACGGAAAAGTCCATGTTACTTTTTCTTTCTTAGTAATTGCCGCTTCTATAAAATATTTCATTCCAATATTATTTGTTTTTAAATAGCTATTACTATATCTTGTAAAAACTAATATGAATGGTGTTAATATTATCAAGAATTTATAATAATCACTAGTTAGCTCTATAAGTTTTAATAATACTTGTCCAAATACCGAACAACAAATTGCTATTAATAAAATTAAACTTATAAGTCTTATATAATAATTTTTCAACATATTATTTTTGATTCTTTCTCCTTATATTAAATAACGGCGGATCGACTTAGTTTTATGATTCACAAAAATCAATTTTATAAAATCGCTCCGATACAAACTTATTTATAATTTATTTTTAAACGATAATCTCGTTTTTTTGGGCTGATCAAAACTAAATCCTTCACCAATAATATCATGAACTTCAGTAATTGTCACAAAAGCACGTGGATCAATTTTATAAACTAGTGATTTCACTTTACCAATCTCATTTCTTGATACAACACAATACCCTATATTCAGATCTTTTTTTGAATAACTACCCTGTCCTTTAATATAAGTAAGACCACGATTCATATCTTCTTGAATTCTCTTAGTAATAGTCTCGATTTCTGATGAAACAATCATTACTCCTTTACCTGGTACTCCACCTTCAACAACATAATCTATCATTTTTGTACAAATAAATATATAAATTAAAGTATATAATATCGCAGGATAACTTTTTACTACTACAAATGTTAAGGCAATGATTACCCCATCTAGAATTTGGATAATTCTACCAATAGAACTTCCAGTATATAATTGTACAATTTTAGCAACAATATCTACACCACCAGTAGTTCCTCCTGCAAGAAATACTATCCCTAGACCTATTCCAGCTATTATTCCGCCAAAGACAGCGGCTAATAATCTATCTCCGCCTAGGTCTATAGATATATTATACTTCTCGAATATTCCAATCCAAAATGTCAGCATAAAAATACCATATATCGTATACATCATAGTTTTCTTATCTAACATTTTATACCCAATTATTAAAAGAGGAATATTAACTAATATTGTTCCAATAGAAACAGGTAATCCAACAGCATATAAAAGTAACAATGCTATACCAGTTCCTCCACCTTCTGCAAGTTTATTAGGTACGTTAAAATGCATAATAGAAAATGAATAAATAGCACAACCTAATGAAATAATTAACAATTCTTTTAGTATTTTTCTAAAATTTAAATTTTTAATATTATTTTCCATAATACATCTCCTAAAAATAATCGTATCCTAATTATAACAGTTTATATCATGATTAACAACACCAATAATTCATAATTTTTTACCCTAAATTACTAGAAATTTTATATTTTCTTAGACTTTATTTGAAATTTGTACTATAATTATAATATCACTATTGGAGGTTAATTTAAAATGAATAAAAACTTCATACCAAATTATCTTACCCTTTGTAATATTTTTTGTGGGTTTATGTCGATTCTAACTACAGCTCACGGATATTTCGTTTGGGGTACTGTCTTTATTATATTAGCTATGCTTGCAGACAGATACGATGGTATCGTAGCAAGAAAACTTGGTGTAGTTTCTGAAATTGGTCATGATTTAGACTCATTATGTGACGTAGTTAGTTTCGGAGTTGCACCAGCGACACTTATTTTTGAAATATTTATTACTAATGATAAACCTTCTACTTTCTTAATGATAGTAGTAGCCATACTTTGCGGAGTCTATGTATGTTGTGGAGCTTATCGTTTAGCAAGATTTAACGTTACAAAAATGAAAAATGGATACTATCAAGGTGTTCCAATAACTACTTGTGGAACAGTTCTTGCTTTTTTATCTCTATTTAAACTACCAAGTATCGCAATGCTAATTTTATTAGTACTGAGTTCTTATTTAATGGTAAGCAACTTAAAAATCAAAAAAATATAAAAAAAAGGTTGTATATTGTAATATATATCAGAAATCCGATATATATTTACTAATATACAGCCTTTTTATCTTATTTATACTACTCTTACTTCAATCCACTACTAGTTAAAACTATTATAAACAACTACTAATTACCTCTACTAGTTCCTCTGGATTCTCCCAAGCCATCGAGTGTCCAGCATTTTTTACTACTTTTACAGTTATGTTATGTTTTGGTAATTCTTCAAAATCCATGCTAGGTAGTGTCTTTTCTCCGAAAATAAAGTATCTAGGTACATTATAACTATACAATAAACTACGCCAAGAATTTTCTCTTACTACTACCGCATCGCGAGAAATCTGATAAGCTGCCTCTGGTAACCAATTTTTCAATGTTGCTGCCCACATAGTATTTTTCCCACTTTCGCAGTATTGTATTAATCTTGTTATACTTTTTTTATAGTTTTCTTCAGTGTATTGAGCTACAGCCCAACTAGTACGCCCTTTTGTCGCAGGATCAAGGTTAGGTTCAGTTAATATCAATCTTTCAATTTTTTCCTCACATAACGAACACAATTCTATAGCTATCGCACCTCCTAAACTATGTCCGAAAACTATAACTTGTTCAAGCCCTAAATCTTCTAAAAATTCCGATAAATATTTAGCGTGATTTTTCACTTCATAAATAAAATCAAGTGGTTTATCACTATATCCTGCACCTAGTAAATCCACTAAAATTCTTCTATGTCCTAAAAATTCTTTCTTACTAGCTATTTCTACATAATCAAATGAACTAGCGCACCCCAAGCCATGAATAAATATTATTGGTAATCCTTCACCACAGAAATCATTATACCTTATTTTATAGTTAGTATTTCTTATTGTATACTCTTGCACAATTATTCCCCCTAAAAATAGTTTCTTTACTTAATTATATCATTAACTCCTAGTATATTACTTTTTTTTTTCTAAAATTTGTTATATAATTTATAAGTGATTTTGAAAATAAATAAAAAAAGGAGATTTCGAAATGATATTTACTGAAATTAGTAGTAAAGAACTACTAAAGTTTCAAAAAGAAAATAATCATCGTTATTACTTTTCTCAAACTGCTGAATATAATGTCATGGCACATAATAATAACTTGAAAACTAAAATTTTAGCTGTTAAAGAAAATAATGAGATCTTAGCTTACGGAATATTTATATATTTTCAGTATAAAAAATACTTTTACAAAGTAACCGCCCAACATGGGCCAATAATGGACTATTCTAATACTGAATTAGTTTCGTTCTACTTTGAACAATTAAAAAACTACTATTCAAAAAATCTTAGAGTTCTTTGTGTAAGAGTAAATCCATTTATAAATGAGAAATATTATAATGATATTGAATTTATATCAGATAACGAAGAAGCTATAAAGACTAATAGAATTTTAAACGATTTAAATTTTTATGCTATGAATGAGGATTTATTCACAAATCCAACTCTTTCTCCACGTTGCATTTTCTCTAAAACATTAGATGAAGATGTCACAGAAGCAAACTTATTAAAAAACGTATCTCAAATAGCTCGCTATACTATTAATCGAACTATTAAAGAAGGTGTTCAAGTTCGAGAGATAGATATCTTTAATGAAGAAGATGCTAAGATCTTTGATGAAATAAACCGAGATACAGAAAACAGAATTGATTTTGAAATTCGTGATAATACTTATTTTAAATCATTAAAAAATAATATCGGTAGTAAAGCACATTACCTTGTTTCATATATTGATTGTGATCAGTTCGTAGAAACTACAACTAACACAATCACAAATCTTGAAAAAGAACGCGATGACTTAAAAGAAAAATTAGAACAAGGAAAAGTCAACGCTAAAAAAGCGACAAATCGTCTTAAAGAATTTGATGAAAATATTGCAATTTGGTATAAAAAAATTGATAAGGTAAAAGAATTAAAATCTGAAAATGGTAATATTATCAATTTATCTTGTGCAAGTTTTATCGAATCAGGTCAAGATTTAATTTACTTTACTAGTGGAGCGATGAGAAAATTCCATCGTTATGAGGGACCATATGCAATCTTGTTCCATATGATGAAATACGCAATCAATAATAACTTTAAATATTTCAATTTCTTCGGTACATCTAAAGATTTTGAGTCTGAAGAGGCTACTGATTACGGAGTTCTTCAATTCAAACGTAATTTCAACGGAAATATAGAGTATTTTATGGATAACTATGAAATCAGAAATGCTATCGGAAAAATTTGGAAAATATAAAAGGGAGTGACTCAAAATCTCGATTTCATAGAAATCGATTTTATCGAGTCAGTCCCTTTTTTCTCATTTAATCTTCTTTTTTAGCAACTTTTTTCGTAGCTTTTTTTGTTTTTTCTTTTTTTTGAGGTTTATTATTTTCTGGATACATAACTTTATCTACTAATCCATATTCACAAGCCTCTTCTGCTGTTAGATAGTTATCACGCTCTGTATCACGTTCAATAGCTTTAATAGTTTGTCCAGTTCTATCAGCTAAAATTCTGTTTAATTTTTCACGTGTTCTTAGTATATGTTTTGCAGCAATTTCAATTTCTGTTGCTTGACCTTGCGCTCCACCTAGTGGTTGGTGAATCATTACTTCAGCATTTGGAAGTGCATAACGTTTACCAATAGTTCCAGCCGCAAGTAAAAATGCTCCCATACTAGCTGCCATACCCATACAAATAGTTACAACATCACATTTAATGTGTTGCATAGTATCATAAATAGCAAATCCAGCAGTCACACTACCACCTGGTGAGTTAATATAGAAATAGATATCTTTTTCACTATCTTGTGCTTCTAAAAATAATAGCTGACTTGTTATAGAATTTGCTACTTGATCGTTTACATCTGAACCTAAAATAATGATTCTATCTTTTAATAATCTTGAATAAATATCGTAAGCTCTTTCTCCTTGAGAAGTTTGCTCAATTACTGTAGGAATTAAATTCATTTTCTTACCTCCTAATTTTCTTTTCACTAGATATTATATATCAAAAATGGTCAATTAGCAACTTTTTTTCCTTTCTAACTCTTCTGCATTTTCAATAGTTATATGCTCTAATTAAACAAAAAGATTCAACTTAAAATCATTTCTAAGCTAAATCTTTTTAAATTCTATAATCTATATGAATGTTCTTTAAAGTTACCTACTATTGTATTTACTGCGCTTACTGTTATAAATGCGTCGGGACAATTTTTAGCTACTAATTTACGCAATTGATACATCTCGTTTTGTTGAATTACTACTATAATCATACGTTTTTTTTCATGAGAATATCCGCCCTCTACATCCATTATAGTTGATCCTCTATGTAATGTGTTATTTATAAGCTCTACCATAACCTCGGGATTCCTACAAATAATTGTACATTGAATATAAGCAGAGAAGAATTTTTGAACACCTCTCATCGTCTGATTACGTACAAAGCTCATAACCAATGCATACATTACATACTTTATATCAAAAAATATCCAGACTATTGTATAGATAGTAATATCTTGCACAAGGAATACTGTAGGTAAATTAAGATCCATTTTTTTTGAGATAAATTTACCCGTAATATCGGTTCCTCCAGTTGAAGCTCCTGCAACTAATAAACAGCACATCGCAAGTCCAGATATAATTCCACAAAAAATTGCTGCAACAAGTGAATCCCCTAAATGAACAGGAGTTATTATCCTAGGTAAATTATTAATTAAAAATGACGATATACTTATTACAACTCCTGTAAGAATTACAAACTTTCTACCAATATATCTATAACCTATATAAAATAGTGGAACGTTTAATAAGAATTGTACTGTTCCTATTTTTATTCCTGTTAATTTATTTGCAACTAAACTTAACCCTAATGCACCACCTGCACCAATATTATTTACAGGGATTAATAAACCAGCATAAATAGAGAATAATATCGTTCCTATTATAATAAGAACAACATCTTTAGTTTGTTTATGTTTTTCAGTAGCATAAATTGTATCTGATAATTTCATTATAATTTTATCCTTTATTTATTTTTCTCTATATATTTTAATACAAATCAATATTTAAAACAATTAAAAGTTAACTAACTTTTATAAAAGTTTAATAAACAATTCATTTTATTAGCGTTTTGTGTTAAAATTTAAATAATAGACTTTTTAGTTATTATGATATTGAACAATTTTGGGAGCTATTAACCTAAGAAACAAAGCACTTTAGTTTCTTAATTTATTCTCCCATATAAAAGGAGCTATTTATGATTAAACTCTATAATACTTTAACAAAACAAAAAGAAATTTTAAAAACAATTGAAGAAAATAAAGTAAGAATGTATGTTTGTGGACCTACTGTTTATAACTATATACATATTGGAAATGCACGTCCGATAATAGTTTTTGACGTAGTTCGCAAATATTTAGAACACAGTGGTTATGAAGTTGATTTCATCTCTAACTTTACCGATGTAGATGATAAGATTATTAAAGCTAGTAATGAAGAAGGTATTTCAACAAGTGAACTTACTGACAAGTATATTTCTGCCTTTTTTAAAGATTATGATGCCCTAGGATGTAAAAGGGCAACAAAAAACCCTAGAGTTACTGAATATATGCAAGAAATAATTAACTTCATTTCAAAACTTGTTGAAGAAGGATTTGCATACGAAGCTAATGGTGATGTTTATTTCAGAACACGTAAAAAAGAAGACTACGGAAAATTAAGTAAGCAATCTATCGATGACTTAATAAGCGGTGCTCGTATTGAAGTTGGTGAACATAAAGAAGATCCTCTAGATTTCGCATTATGGAAAAAAGCTAAACCTGGTGAAGTTAAATGGGATAGTCCATTTGGAGAAGGTCGTCCTGGTTGGCATATTGAATGTTCTGTAATGGCAAAAGAAACTCTAGGTGATACAATCGACATCCATGCTGGTGGACAAGACTTAACATTCCCTCACCATGAAAATGAGATTGCACAATCTGAGTGTCATAACCATGCACCATTTAGTAATTATTGGATGCATAATGCCTTTATTAATATTGATAATGTTAAAATGAGTAAAAGTTTAGGTAACTTCCGCCTTGTAAAAGATATTATCGCCGAAATAGACCCTATGGTACTTCGTTTATTCATGTTAACAGTTCACTACAGAACTCCAATTAACTATACATTAGAAAATATTGAACTTGCAAAAACAAACTTTGAAAAAATTAAAACTTCTTATCAAAACTTACAATTCAGATTAAATAATGATATGACTGATGAAAAACTAGATACAGATGTTGTAGCATTAGTTACAGAAGAGTTAAACAAATTTGAAGAATATATGCAAGATGATTTCAATACAGCAAATGCACTATCTTCTTGGTATGAAATCGTAAGAATATCTAATTCATACACAGCAAAAGAAGCTGTCAACAAAGAAACTCTAGAGCTAATTAACGCTGCATTTGAAACTTATAGTTCTATTCTTGGAATAAACGTAAAAGAAGATAATACACTTGATAGTGAATACATCGAAAGTTTAATAGCCGAACGTGAAGAAGCTCGTAAAAATCGCGATTTCGCTTTAGCTGATAAAATTAGAGATGACTTAAAAGAACAAGGAATTATCCTAGAGGATACAAAACAAGGTGTACGATGGAAAAAAATGTAACTTTTAAATTCACTGAAAAAAACTTCACAAACCCGAATCAAATGCAGGCACTTACTCTTGCTTACATTGGTGATAGTATCTATGATATTATGAGTAGAGAATACGTTATGAAAAATCACTTAGGAAAAATAAATGATCTTCATAAAACAGTCTCTACAATTGTATCTGCTAGAGCCCAAGCGAGTTTTATGGAAGAAATATTAAATAATAATATATTAACAGAGCAAGAAGAAAAAATTTATAACCGTGCGAAAAATCAAAAAAACAACTCTAAAGCAAAGAACGCAAGCATTATGGAGTATAAACTTGCTACAGGTCTAGAGGCTGTATTCGGCTATTTATATTTAGAAAAAAACTTTGAAAGATTGGAGGAAATGTTTAACTACATAATTAAATTATATGAAGAAAAACAATAAACATTATAAAGAATTAAGATTAAAAAATAAAGAACAAAAACCTCAAGTTCAAACTGCTGAAATTGATTTGGATAAAGAAGTAATTGCTGGTCGTAACGCTATACTTGAAGCAATTAAATCAGGACGTGAAATTAATAAGATTTTATTCCAAGAAGGTATTGAAAAAGGAAGGTTAAAATCTATTTTTACTATAGCAAATGAGAAAAAAATCATTTGCCAAGAAGTTCCAAAGCGTAAATTAGATAATTCAACTACTGAACGACACCAAGGAGTAATCGCATATGTTGCACCTTACTCATACTTTGAACTTGATGAAGTAGTAAATAACCTAGAAATTAATAAGGATACTACCCTACTAATTTTAGATCACATTGAAGATCCACACAATCTTGGAGCAATAATTAGAACTGCTGAAGCAAGTGGTGTTAAAGCAATAATAATTCCTAAACGACGTGCCGCTGTAGTTAGCCAAACTGCAGTTAAAGCATCTGCAGGAGCAATTGAACACATGCCTGTTATCCGTGTATCAAACCTAACTGATGCCATTAAAAAATTAAAAGAAAAAGGGTTCTGGATTGCTGGAACTACACTAGCAGAACGCTCTGAAGATTATACAAAAATCGCAAAAGATGTACCTTTAGCTATCGTAATCGGTAACGAAGGTGAAGGAATGAGTAAAGTTGTTACTAACGAATGCGATTTCTTATATCACCTACCTATGTTAGGGAAAATCCAAAGCTTAAATGCTTCTGTTGCAGCTGGTATAATAATGTACGAAAGAATTAAATCTAATGATTAAAATATTAGAAACTAAAGAAGAGCTTAACCTTGGTTTTGCTCTTCGTATTGAAGTATTCGTTAAAGAACAAAAAGTTCCAATCGAACTTGAACTTGATGAAAAAGATCATAGTAAAAATACGATTCATATTGGATATTTTAATGATAATAAACTTATCGGAGTTGCACGACTTATAGATCTTGATAAAGACGTTATTCACATTGGACGCGTTGTTATTGATAAAGAATACCGCGGTCAAGGAATTGGACGTAAACTTATTATTGGATGCGAAAATATCGCACAACAAATTTTAAAAAGAAAAATAATTATTGAACTTAGTGCTCAAATTCAAGCTGAAAAATTCTACGAATCATTAGGTTACAACCGAGTTAATAATAAAATATATTTAGATGCTGGAATTGAACATGTTGATATGAGGAAAGTAATTAATTAAATTATTAAAGGAGGACTTTTTATGAAAAAACAATATTTATTTATTGATGGTTATAATTTACTTTTTCGCATGAAAGAATATGACTTAATAAAAAGCTCCACCTTCCCTACTGAACGTGATATTCTAATCGATATGTTACGTGAATATGCAGGTGGAAACAATTATATTGTCTACTGCGTATTCGACGCCTATTTAACTCGTTCAAAAGAATATATTAAAGAAGAACCACCTATCAGCATTGTTTATACAAAAACTGGAGAGCGTGCAGATCAATGGATTGAAAGAAAAACTCGAGAATTAAGAATAGATCACTTTGTGGATATTATAGTTGTAAGTGATGATCATGACGAACGTGATACTACACTAGGATATGGAGCTATCTTACGTGACTGCCATATGTTTATAAAAGAGTTGAAGGATAGAAAACAAAATGTTTCTAAAATAACAAAAAAACATAATTCTAGGGAATTAAAAAATAGGCACATTCGAATGAGTGAAAGTGATAGAAGAAAACTAGAAAATTTCATAAAAAATGGAAAATTTTAAAACTAAAGAGACGGACCTATAAAATCCATCTCTTTTTTTAATATTTCGAAAAATTCAGGCTCTAATTTAAATAAAGCTAATTTCAATTTTTCCTTTGTTTGAGATTGCTGTTATTTGTTTATCTTTAGAGTCAGCTGTATTTTTACTATAATTAATTTGATAATCTTGTTTATTTCCTTTGATTTTTGCGAAAATATCTCCAGATTCTGTTAGCATATTCATAGAATTTACCTTTGTTTGGTCTACTATAATTTTTGTATTATTTTTAGTTTCAATTACTCCATTTTTTATAGTATCCTTAGTAATTTGTATCTTTTTATTATCAGTAGATAATTTAAGATTTTCTACTTCAGCACCATCAACAACTATCTCATCATTACTATTAACAACTAAATTCTTAACATTCACATCAAATATTTTCGAAGTCGCATCTTTATTTTCAATACTAATACTTTTATACACTTTTTTAGGTAGATATATTATTAGACTATTGTTGCCTGACTGTTCTGCAGTAGAATTAATATCAAGTAAATTTTTCTCTGTAGAATATTTGTAATCCCCCTTAAAATTTCCTTGTATTAAAATCGTCTCATTATCGTGATAATAAATTTTAACATTATTTTTCATTGTGTTAATTTTAACACTGTCTATCCCTTTTTCTCCAATCCATTCTCTAAATACTTTATTAGAAGATTCTTTTGGAGTATTAGTTTCTTTATCCTCTTTACTGAACCTTACACAACCTGTAGCAATAGACACAGTGAATATTCCAATAATTATTATTTTTAAAAATTTTTTCATTATTATCCCCTCCTACCCTCAGAATACTCCTATAAAAATAGAATGTCAAGAAAAAAATGATTGACCTAGGAAAAGCCCAATCATTTTTTATAAAATTATCTCATTGTTACGAATTCTTCAGAACCAGTTGGGTGAATCGCTACTGTATTATCAAAATCACGTTTTGTTGCTCCCATTTTAATAGCAACAGTAAATCCTTGAATCATTTCATCTACACCATAACCAATTCCATGTAATCCTACAACTTTCTCCTCTTCACCAAGAGTGATAAGTTTCATAAAACATGGTTGTCTGTGACTAGTTATTGCTGAATACATTGGAGTGAATGATGATTTATAAACTTTAATGTTTTCTTCACCAAACTCTTTAATAGCTTGTTCTTCTGTATATCCAATAGAACCAATTGCTGGGTGCGAGAATACAACTGTAGCAACATTAGTGTAATCTAAGTGCTCTTCAGGTTTATTATTAAATAATCTTTCTGATAATCTACGTCCTGCCGCAACAGCAACTGGAGTTAAAGCAAGGCGACCTGTTACATCACCTACTGCATAAATTCCTTCTACATTAGTATTTTGGAATTTATCTGTAGGAATAAATCCACGCTCATCTACTTCCACACCTGCAGCTTCTAAGTTAAGATTTTCAGATAATGGTTTTCTACCGATTGCCCAGATTAAAAGATCAACTGTAGTTTCGCGTCCATCTTCAAGTACTAAAGTAACACTGTCATCACCATTTTTCACAACTTTTTTAGGAATAGCATTTGTGTGAAGAGTTGGACCTTCTTCATTTATAACTTTTACTAAAGTATCTACTATATCTTTATCAAAAGTTCTTAGCGGACGATCACGACGTACAAATAAGTGAGTATCAACACCTAATCCATTGAATACCCCTGCAAGTTCAACTGCAATATATCCTGCACCAACTACAGCGATACGTTTTGGTAATTGTTTAAGTGCGAATACTTCATTAGAAGTAACACCAAACTCAGCTCCCTCAACATTAGGGATAGTTGGTTGTCCACCAGTGGCTATTAAAATGTGATCAGCTGTATATTGTTCACCATTAACTTCAACCGTATTTTTATTTACAAATTTAGCATACCCTCTCACTAAATCTACTTTATTATTGTTTAATCCACGTTCATATGATCCATGAATTCTATCAATGTATGCTGAACGATTACCTACTAATTTTGAAAAATCAAATTCTACATCTCCAAAATTAAATCCATAATCATTAGCGTATAATTTTAAACTTTCAGATATTTGTGACGCATGCCACATAACTTTTTTAGGAACACATCCAACATTTACACATGTTCCTCCTAATTCATTACCTTCAATTAACAATCCTTTTACACCATACATTGCAGCTCGGTTAATTGAAGCTATTCCTCCGCTTCCTCCACCGATCGCAATATAATCATAATGTTTTGCCATGTTTTCACCTCTAGAATATTTTATAGCTTTTATAAGCTAAAGATTAGTATTTTACTTAGGTTTTCTATGAACTAAAACTAATCTCTATATTTCATATTATGCAACATTTAATAATTAAATTCAATAGATATGCTTACATTTGTAATCGAAAATTAAAAATAATTATGAATAGTTTTCATTTAAGCATTGTTAATGCCAAGAATTTTTATTTATGATATAATTTTAGCTATAAATGAGGTGATAATATGTTTAACTATATAGAAAAATTGAACTCTATAGAACAATTTAAAATATTAAAAGAAGAAAATGAAAAAATTGTTTTTGTATTTTCTGCAAGTTGGTGTCCTGATTGCATCATGCTTGATCGTTATTTAGAAGAAACGATGAATAAGTTTCCAGAAATAAAATTCATCTACGTTAATCGTGATGACTATCCAGAAATAGCACAAGCTCTTGATATTTTTGGTATTCCTTCTTTTGTAGGTTACAAAAACAATGTCGAAGTTAGTCGTTTTGTTTCACGACTTGCTAAAACACAAAAAGAAGTAGAACAATTTTTAGAAAAAATTTAGTAAAAAAGGGAGTGACTCTAAAATCATGATTTCTTAAGAAACAAGATTTTAGAGTCACTCCCGCAAAGTTTATGAAATATCTAAAAAGTTTTTATAAAGTAAATTTAGATATCAATAAATCACTGCGTTCATAAGTTTTCTTATAAATTTTGTTAAAAATTTAGGACTTTTAGAGCAGTTCTTATATATTACCTTAAATAATACAATGGACCTAAAATTTTCCTAATATTTTCTGTTGATTCAAACTCCAAATTCAGAGCATCATCTACGGTTTTTATCTTATTATTCTCTATCATCTCTTTTAATGACGACGGAACAACACTCAATTTAAATATAGGTGTGATTTTTAAATCTGATGTCGGAACAATATTATATAAATCACTCTCCTGAATTTTCTGACCAAGAAATATTTCTTTAGTCCCTTTTTCAAGATTAACTTTCACATTTTTATTCGCTAAAAAATATGATATTGCATACCCTGCTCTCGGTTCAACAATTATTTTATTATTTTTAGTTGCATCCCCAATACTATTGAATTCATCAACTTTTAAAATATTCGATGAATTTTTTGAAAGATTAATATTTCCTAAAAAAGTATTTTCAAATTCTACATTAAATAATTTTCTATAAACTGCACTGAATTCAATATTCTTCCCTTTTTCAGTTACAACAGCACCTAGCTCATTCGTTTGTAACAACCTGTTCTTAGATACTCTTGTATTTTCTGAGTTCTCTCCTGCGATTAAATAATCACCATTAGCTTGCCAACCTAAAAATTCTTGTTCAGTAACTCCCGTAGCAGTTGGTAAATTAATCATACTATCTATCCTTGAACCAACTAATACGTCTTGACCATCAGATAAAAATTTATCTATTCCTCTTCCTACAAATTTAACATTAACCCATTCACTTTCTACTTTTTTAAAGTAAATTTCTAGAACAGTTTCAGTTGTAATATACTCATCATCATTTACTACCTTTTTATTAGATCTGAACAATACTTCGTATCCTGAACTAGGTTTAATCTTTTTACGTAACTCAGCTAGTAATTCCCCTATTTTCTTCGTTTCAGGCCATTCTAAATCCTTATCCTTAATACTATCGTCTACTTTACCAAAACGTTTATTATAATCATCTTGACGAATTTTTATAGTATTTACATTTTCTTTATAATTTGCCTTAACTATAATGCTATCATCCACTTTAATTTCTGATAAATCTTTGATTTCTTTAATTTTTGTATTATCACTTGCATTTAATATGGTATATGAATCTACATGATATTTTTCTTTATCAAAGAATTTAGTATCTATATCACTTAATTTTTGATCTGTTAGTAAAGTTACCTCTTTCTTAGCCGTACCATTATCTAATACCACTTTTGTATTATATTTAGCTTTTATTTTTATATTATTTCCTAAAACTTGTGAATTTGTCACTTCTTTCTCATCAAGATAATAACCAGAAAATTCATAATCAGAGTTTTTATCCCCTACCACTTTTATTTCATTATCTCTAATAAAGTTTGTGAACGTTACGCCCTGTTTTATTAAATACTCCTTTGTATTTTCCTTAAACTTCGACGGATACTCTAAAGTTACTTTATTCCAATAATTTTTATCTTGTGACAGTTTCACCTCAATCTTTTTAGATAAATATGGAACCTCAATATTTTCATAATTAATTTCTTTACCATCTATTAGAATAGTCGCTTTATTGTAACTATAATATTTATCTGGGCGATAATACTGCTCTATTTCATACGGAAGAATCGAAACTCGCTCATCTTGTGGAGCATTTCTTAATTCGATAGTTTTATTTACTACCTCTTTTTTCCCTTCAGTAACTACTAAATTAATATTTTTTTTAGTAAAATATACTTTACTAGATTTTGAATACTGGAGATTTTCAATATTACCACTTTTATCTATATCATAACTCATTACATTCATGATTATTCTACTATTCACTGTAAAGAGTTTTAATAATGTTCTATCAACAATTTTACCAGTTCCACTCTTTTTCAACTGAATTCTAAACATTTCATTAGGAACATTTTGGCTATCAAGAGAATAAAAAATCAAATAATTATAAGCATTCTTTTTATAACTAAGCAATTCCGCATTATACTCTAACTCGTCCATATTATCATGTATCACATTATTTTTGATAACAGGAAGAGAATAACTAGTAGTACTAGAAAAGATATCAAAATTAAAAATATTATCTCTAAGAATCGTATCCATTACAGTAGTATTATAATCAGTAAAATAATCTGCCTTAACCTCTGAATTTATCGCTGAAAAAAAGCTACAACATAATAAACACGAAGTTATAAACTTACAATATTTCAACATTTCTCCTCCTTTCTTATCACTTTCTTTTTTATATTATACCACATTTCATAACAACAATTATACAAAATGTTGTTAAAATAAAATTAAATAATACAATTATTATCTGAAAAATCGTAATTTAAATTTACATAATTCAACTAAATATGTAGAGAATTATATAATTGATATTTAGAATGACTAAACATCATAAAATTGACCTATAAGTGGTTTATTTCACTTATAGGTCAATCTTTCTTTTTAAAATGTTATTTTAAGCTTCGCTTATGTTCTCTAACATTATCTGATCATTAGATATACTAACTTCATCATACTCGTAATCATCTGCAAAATCGTACGAATACTCCTTATATAGGAACATCTCATTAGAGTAATCTAAAAACTCCTCCTCCGGAGTTAAAAACTCTACTTCGTTATAACTTTCATCAGCATAATCTGATAAAATTTCATCTTCATAATCTATTTCAGTATTGAAGTCCTGGGAATATTCATCATCTTGCCCGTACCTGGGATCCGGTGACTCCAAACTAGATAAGTTCATTGTATACATAAAAATCTCCTTAATATCTTTTTTTATTAATATACATTATACAAAATAGTATAACATTTTACAAGTAAAAACTATAAGTTTTTTAAAATAATTTTTCTTACTTCATTAAGTGCTTCAATACTTGTTCTATAGCGGATTAGCTCCCTATCTCCTGTGAAAATACATTTCTTAACACTCACTTCACCAAAAGCATAAATTCCTATATACACTAAACCAACAGGTTTACCACTCTCATCACTATTAGGTCCTGCTATTCCTGTTGTTGCAATAGCAAAGTCACTACCTAACCTATTAGCAACACCTAGTAACATTTCTTCTGCCACTTTTTCACTAACAGCACCATATTTTTCTAAAGATTCTTCCTTAACACCTAAGGTTCTCACTTTAGATTCATTTGAATAGCATACTATTCCTTCAAGCAATGAATTTGAAATCCCACTTTTTTCTACTAACATCGAAGTTATTTTACCACCAGTTAATGATTCAGCTATAGAAATTGTAAAGTTATTCTCAACTAATAAGTTTGACACTATACTATTCATTTCGGTTTGAGTGCTAGAGACATTCTCATCACCTACTAGATAAATATATTCACCAACTCTACTTTCTATCACATCTAGTTGTTCTAATATTAATTTTTCACATTCACTCTCTTCATCCGAGCTTGCAGTTATGCGTAATAATACCTCTCCTGTCTTTGCATATAGTGCCAATGTCGGATTAGTTTGGCTATCCATTATGTCTTTTATTTTCGTTTCTAATAACGATTCGCCAATTCCGTAAAACCTCACATATTTAGATATAAATTTCTTATTACTAAATTTCTCTAAATACGGTTTTACGCTTTTCTCAAACATATCTCTCATTTCACGTGGAGGTCCTGGTAATAGTATGATACGTTTGTTATTCTCCTCGATAATTATTCCTGGAGCAGTTCCACAGAAATTCTCTAATACTATTGCACCATCAGGAATTAAAGCCTGTTTTTTATTATTTTCTGTAATAATAGTTCTTCCTGCTCTTGTCAATCTCTCCAGTATTTTCACCCAAGAATATTCATGAAAATAAAAATCTCTACCAAAAAACTCAGCTGCACATTCCTTAGTTATATCATCATCAGTTGGACCTAATCCACCTGTAATAATAACGGTATCATTTTCTAAAAATGCAGATTCTAATGTTTTAAGTAATCTTTCCCTATTATCTCCTACTGTTGTCTGCCTATATACACCTATCCCTAATGCAGCTAGTTCTTTCGATAAATAGGCAGTATTCGTATTTACTATATCTCCTAATAATAACTCTGTTCCCACAGAAACTAATTCAACTTTCATAATAAACACCTCACAAAAATAGTTATTATACTTTAACTATATTCTACATCAAATCTACAAAAAAATAAATAAAGTATACTTAAAATAACACTAATTATAAATTATACTAAAAAAATAGAGTAAAATTCTCAAGATTTATAATTCTCATAGAATTTTACTCTATTAAAATATTATTCTCTATTCGTATAAGCTTGATGTAGTTCTAATTGATCCCCCATAAGCTCTTCAATAGTAACCATCTCAAAACCTTGTTCTGTTAAATACTGTAAAATTGATGGTAATGCATCAATAGTTGTCTGGTGAATATCATGCATAAGGATAACTGACCCTGGTTGCGCTTTTCTTATTTCTTTCATTATAGAAGCAGTATTACGATTTTTCCAGTCTAGTGTATCTATATCCCATAGAATAAATGATTGATCAACCGCTGCCTGAATAGCACCATTTATTGCTCCATATGGTGGTCTCATAATATGAACATCTAATCCACTCGCTTTTTTCAACGCTGCTGTTGTATCATTAATCTGACTTTTAGCTTTTTCTAAACTTATTTTTGTTAGTACCGGATGATCCCAAGAGTGATTTCCTATTTGATGCCCTTCAGCCACAACTCGTTTAACTATCTCCTCGTTACCTTCAACAGCATGTCCAACCATAAAGAACGTACCTTTTGCATTATACTTTTTAAGAAGTTCTAATGCAACAGGAGTTGTTTTTGGATTAGGTCCATCATCAAATGTTAATGCCACAGCTTTTCTATTTTTCTTTTTAATGTAAGTCTGGTATTTTTCTAGATCTTCGCTTTTCAAATAACTCTCATTTATATATTTATAAAAATCATTAATAGAAACTTCTACCGAATCAACATCTCCAACTTTTGGTTCTGTAATTATGTTAAACTTAGAATCATTAAATGCAAACTTCCAAGTTGCCATATCTTGATCTCTCAATTTATTTATTATCGTTTTAATATCATTTTCCGATATTCCCTTCACCGCTAACTGTTGCTTAATCTTAAATAAGAATTTATTTTTAGCTTCATCAGGAGATTTAAAAAGACTTGATAAAGTGAAAGTTTTACCATCTTTTTCTAGATAAATACTAGAAAGAACTTTATCAACACCCGCACTTACTTCATTGGCAGTAACATTGTGAGAAACTTTTTCAATACTAAGTTCAGTCACGTTCGCAAATTTTGCCTCTTCTTCTTTACTACCATAGAATATTATTTCCTTAATATTTTTACTGAAATTCAATTCTCCTTCAACTAGTCCTTTAGTTTCTTCATCTAAACGAGATTTTACCTCGTTTGCCTCCGGTGTATTAGAATTTGGATAATAAACTTTAACATATTTATCTCCAATCCAACCACTTTTAGCCTTACTATCTTTTGCTAAATCTAACTTATCAGCGGCCTCAACAGTTTTTTTTACTTGTGATTGGAAATTATATTCCTGCCACTTCTGATAAGCAGTATCTCCATAAAATAATAAAAAAGAACAAATCGATATACATAAGAGTCCTAAAAAAATACCAAATTTCTTCATTATTTTCATTCCCTTCATAATTTAGTACATAATTTCTAATAGTTTTAATAAGATGAAAATAAACACACTCCAAAAATAAAAAATTCTAAGAAATTGATTTTCAAAAGTCAGACTCACCTTGATAAATAAAACATCTCATTATAATTATACATTAAAATACGAAATTACTCCAGCACATTTTTAACAAAACAAATAAACGGTTTAAAATTACGATTCTTTTATAGAAACGAAATTTTAAACCGCTTTATAATAATTCTACAAATTCTAAATAATTAGTATGTCTTTATATTTTTCAATTAAATCTCTATTTAATTTATAAAACAACTATATTTTATTTATTTTGCATTCTACGACCTTTTTTGTCAAAGAATTTTTTATCTGTTCCACGACGTTCATTGCGACCTCTTTTGTCGCGATTTTCCGAACGACGTCGATCATTCCCTCTATTAGAACGTCTACTTTTTTCTTGTTTACGAGGTAATGGTTTTTCAAAAGATAATTCTACATCTACTTCTTTTTTATCATTGATTAATTTACTTAATAAAATTGTAATTACTTTTTCCGCATTTGTTTCAGCCAATAGTTTATTAGCTAAACTATTGAACTCAACATGATTATTGTCTACTTCAGAAATAACTTCTTCAAATAATCTATTGTGACGAGATTTTTTCACTTCATCTTGTGAGTACGGGCGTAACATCTTCATTCTCTCACCACGAGAATTTTCAATATCTTTTAAATACGGCATTTCTACAGGATTTAAAAATGTTATCGCAACTCCTGATTTCCCTGCACGTCCAGTTCTTCCTATTCTATGTGTATAACTTTCTACATCTTGAGGTATATCAAAATTATAAACATGTGTAACATCACTAATATCAATTCCACGAGCAGCAACATCAGTTGCTACAAGAATTTGTAATGAGTTATTTTTAAACTTACGTAAAATTTCTAAGCGTTTTGACTGAGTAATATCTCCATGAAGGCCTTCTGCTAAATAACCTTTCGCTATTAATGCACTCGATAGCTCATCAACACGACGCTTAGTTCTTCCAAATACAATTGCTAAGTTTGGATTTTGAACATCTAAAAATCCTATTAATGTTTCTAATTTTTCATTTTCTCTAGCAATCGTTGCAAATTCTGTAATATCCGGTTTAAGATCTTCATCACTAAGTGTTTTTATTAGTTTATAATCTTTCATGAAATCTTTAGATAATTCCATGATTGTTTTCGGCATTGTAGCTGAGAATAACAATGTCTGATGTTTTGTAGTTATTTTCGATAAAATAAACCTTACATCTTCTATGAATCCCATATTTAACATTTCATCCGCTTCATCTAATACTAAATGAGTTAAAGTTTCTAATTTAATTGTTCTTCTGTTAATATGGTCAATTACACGCCCAGGTGTTCCTACTATTATTTGTGGACGTTTTTTCAAGTCTTGAATTTGCCTTTCTATACTCGTCCCACCAAATACAATACTAACCTTTAATCCTTTTGCTCTTGACATTAGGCGAAGTTGTTCACCTACTTGTTGAGCTAACTCTCTTGTTGGAGCAAGGATTAGTGATTGTAATTGGTCATTTCTTCTTACTGTATCTACTAACGGTATTCCAAAAGCACCTGTTTTTCCTGATCCTGTTTGTGCTTGTGCCAAAATATCAATTCCAGATAATACATACGGAATCGTCTCTACTTGAATACCAGTTGGAGATATGAAATTCATATTGGTTAGTGATTGAACAGTTTCTTGACTAACCCCTAATTCTTCAAATGTTGTCATTTATTTCTCCTTAATATCAATTTTATATACTGTCTTATTTATATAACCTGTTAATTATAGCATGAAAATTGAAAATAATAAAGAAATACGCGTACATAATTTATAGTAATAGGAGCGACTCAACAAAACCTATTTTTAAAATTACGATTTTGGAGTCACTCCCACCTATCTTTTTTTATTACATATTTTTATTAGTAATCTCATCGATTTTCTTAGCAATATTTTTTATACTTTGTCCAGAGTTACTTAGATTATTCGTATAGATTAATAACATATAATCTTTATCACCAAATACTATTGCGGTATCATGATAATTAGCATCAAGAGCACCGTATTTACTCGCGATTTTTTTATTTGGAATACCTTCTTTAATCCATTCTCCCTCATCAGAGTTTTCTAGATATTTAATTAATTCAGGATATTTATCGCGTTCTTTATACAATTTTGTCCAAACTACTTCCATCATCGCTGGTGTAATTCTATTATTTTGTGCTTCTTCTTGCGGTAATGTCACCCCAAGTTCAGATAAATATTTAACTACAAATACAGATGCTGTTGCACTATTACCCATCAACATATTAGTCGCAGTATTATCAGAATATTGAATCATATTTTGTATAACATAATCAAGCTTATAACTATCTTTCTTCTCATTATTAGTTATTTGTCCATTACCATCTTCTAAAAATTTCTCGTTATAAAATATATCAGCATTTTTAGATAGTTCACCTTTTCTTATACGATCATAAATTTTCATAGCATAAACTACTTTAATAGTACTTGCCGCTGTAAAGTAGTGATTGTCCTCTTGTGAATATCTATAACCTGTAGAAAAGTTTTTATAAACAATACCAATTTCATTATTACCTTTATATTGTTCGATAACTCTGTCTAAAGCCTCATTTAATTCTGTATCACTAAGCTTCCTATTCTCCACTACCGGCTCTTCTTTTTTGTTTTCCTCATTTTGCGCTTCTTGCTTCGCCATTTCCTGTTGCTTAATAGCATCTTTTCTAGCCTTTATATGACCACCTGCAGAAAACACTCCGTAAATAATTAATATCACTGCTGTTGATTCAATTATAAACTTTAAAATTCTCTTTCCAGTCTTTTTCACTACTCTACTCACATCCTCTTTCCATATTCTAGTACTAGTTTACTATATATTAACAATTTTCTCAATATCAACCTATATACAAAACATCACAAGGAAAATAATAAATATACGCTATCTAGAAAAGAGTAACCCAAAATTAGTATTTCGAATCACTCTTGGAAAATTATACATCTGTCTTTAGATAAAAATCTTGTTCTGATATTTTCACAAATCCCATATTTTCATACATATATTTCGGAGTATCATTAGCATCAACAACTAAAAGAACATTCTCTTTTCGCTCATTATCAATAGCATAGCTAATAATATGTCTAGCTATTCCAAGATTCCTATATTCAGGTGCAATATAAAGATTATCGATTTCGAAGAAATTATTCTTAACAATAATATTAGCTGAGCCCACTATTTTCTCGCCGTCTTTAGCAACGAGCTGTTTAATATTCTCTGATCTAATATCTTCATACAGTAAACTCTGATTATGTTCAGCCCATTCTTCATTACTAGCCTCAATATCTACCTTGTATTGAAAACTCAAATATCTATTCAAATCAACTTTTTGAAGATACTCTACTGAAAAATCACTTAACTCTTGCTCTATAAAATCATTAATTTTTAAATAATATAAGTTTAAATTTATCTCACTAAAACTTTCCTTTTTTAAATACCTTTTTAATTTCCTAGATAATTTCACATTCTCTAAAGCTGCTAAATGAATAAAATTAACACCTTTATCCTTAAAGAAATTTCTACAAGATGAAATATAATATTCAACTTCATCAATTGTAGTCGGCTCTTTTTTCATCAATAAATAATTCCCACTAAAATACAGTTTCGATTTAATTGTTTGATATATTACGTAACTATCAGTTTCAACAACCGACTTTGCCCTAGAATAAATATCTTTAAAACTATAATCCATACTTAACACCTCCTATCATTGTATATTTAAATTGCTCACCTAAGTATTAAGTATATTAATGATGATGTCCGTGTGGTCCGTGATGACGTTCAAAATGATTAATAATATCAAGAACTCGTTCACTACCTGTTAAGTCATACACATTTCTTAATGTTTCTACATATGTTGGATCATCATGTAATACTTGGAAATAAGTAACTACTTCTTCTTCAACAAAATCAATATAGTCTTCTTCCTCAGATAATGCATTTAATGCCGCACCTAAAAGAATAGGATCTTCTTTAATCTCTGCGTTATCATTATAAAGACCATAAATTTTATCATATTCAAATAATGACTTAAGAGCGTGGATTGTAATAAATAATGTCTCTTCCGAAATTCCTTGAGTCGTTAACACCTCTTGCATAAGAGTACGAATGCTATCATATTGTTGATCCTCTTTATATAATGTAATCAAATGAAGATATCCACTAATTGACATTCCTTGTAACTCAACATATTTCTCTAAATATCCTTTAGCTTCATCGCCTTTAGACATATGTCCTAAATGTAAATACGCCTCTGTAAAATCTGGATCCAAAGCAATAGTTTTTAATAAATTCATCTTAGAATTTTCTAAATTTTGAATTTGGTTATACGCGAATGCTAAAGAGAATAGAATACTTGCATCCTCATAGCCTCGTCCATGCTCATTATAAAAATTAATCGCCTCTTCAAACAATCCCAAAGCAAATAAATTATCAAATGCAGTTTGGAAATTTTCTAGAGTAGGTTCTTCATGGAAAATTCTTTCACTTAAACTTTTAGCCTTATCTTCTCTTCCGGTCGCTAAATAAATACCTACTAACTCTTTATCAATAGCACGAATTGCCTCATTAAAATCTGTTCCAGCTCTAGCTGATAAAAACTTATCTTCTGCAATCTCATATAACTCATCTTCTAAATAAATCAATCCCTCTTGATATAAAATCGCTGGAGTTTTTGGAGAATTATATAATACTACTAATGCGTCATCTTTTCTATCTAAATATAGTAAGTTATGTACATATCCCTCAATTGCTGTATCTTCTTCTCTATTTTGTTCATAAATAACTCTAGATAATTCTAAACACTCTTCAAATAAACCATTATCTAAAAGTACTGTTCTAAACTCCTCTTGTTGCTCTCTATCTAATCCATAAAGATCAATATTTTTTAATTCCTCTAAAAATTTTTGTAAATCCATCTAATTTTCTCTCCTTGCTAATTTATTCATTATAAAAGTTAATTCACTTTTCACATTAGGGTTTAAATTCTCTATACTAATCTGAGCTTTTTCTAAATATCTTCTACTTATATTTAAAGTATTCATCAAAATCTCTTCATCATTTTTAATAAAATTAATTATTTCTTCCTTTTTTTCATCGGTAGTATCTCTAGTAAAGTCACTAAATAACTCAGAATTTTTCTCTTTTGCAAGTAGGGCTGGTAAGGTAATATTCCCATTCATTAAATCCTGCCCCACTTCTTTCCCAAGATTCTCAGCTCCACCTACGAAATCTAAGTAATCATCAATAATTTGATAGCTCATTCCTAGGTAATAACCATACGAAAATGCACTTTTGATATTTTCATCAGAAGCTTTAGAAACAATACTACCAGCTACACAAGCAAAAGCAATTAATATCGCTGTTTTTCTCTTAATTTTCTTTAAATAATCTAATCTGCGAGTATTAATATTATATAAACCATCTTCTTGGATTAGTTCACCAATACAAAGCTCTTTAAGCGTATCTGCTAAATAATAATGAACTCTTTCATCATCAAATCTAGCAACCTCTCTTAAAACTACCGCAAAAAGATAGTCTCCAACACGAAGAGCAAATTCATCTCCATGCAGTTTGTTCATTGTAACACTTCCACGTCTTGTCTCAGCATTATCAATAATATCATCATGAATCAGACTCGCAGTATGAATAATTTCTACTATGCTAGCCATTCGAATTATATCTTTTTTATTCAATTCAAAATTTCCTAATTTAGCACACATAAGTAAAAGTAATACCCTTACCCTTTTACCTCCATTTAGAAAATACTTCTTGATAATTTCATTTAGTTTATCATCTTCACTTCTAGTAATATCAAAAATATCTTCTAATACATCTTGCACCAGAATTTCATACTGTTTTAACATTCTATTCTCCATTAATCTTATATAAAGACTACCGCTTTACTATCAAATTCTTGAAACTCAATATTGTAAAAATTAAACCATGTCTTTATTATACTTAAATAAAACTCTTCCTCAGTCATTCTCTTAGTAAGAATTTGAAAATACCCAACTCGCATAGTTTCAGTCAAAGTACTTAACTTATCTAAATCGTCTTTTAGTAAACTATAATACTCAAAACTATAATAATCTCCCAGTAATATTGACTTCGACTCGATATGTTCGAACCTAGCACTGTGGCTGTACAAAGAACTTAAAGCACAAAAAATAGCCGTATTATAGCTCTCATTACTAAAATTATATTTTTCTATAAAAGGAATAATATTTAATTTTTCTATTAATCTTTCATTATAATTATATTTTTTCATAATAAATCCTTCATTATTCATCTGTATAAATTATACCACAATATTGCAATTTATTAAAATTTGATTATCTATTTTCTAGATAAAAATTTTTATACATTGAATATCCCTAATGATAATAAAAATTAAGAGCAACCTTAAAATCATGATTTAGAAATCACTACAATAAAGTTACTCTATAAATTTATTCATTTTTAAAAATTGAGATATTAATCTTCAATATATTTATATCTTTTCTACTACTAATTCTGTGTCTTTATTATTTAATATTTTTAATGTATTTAATTCATTTATTAAAATTAAAAGCATCACAAATGTAACAATTACTTTTGTATAGACATTATCTATTTTATCAATAATCATGCCTAAAAATACATAACACTGCATGCTACTGATCCAATTAGATCTTTTCATATACTTTGAATTTTTAAAATTTATATAGAAACTATATAAAACTATTAATATTTGACAAAACACTAATATATTACTTAACATACACATTCTCCTTTTTAAAATTTAGTAATCTAAAGCATTCTCAAGTTTATTCTTACAGATAATTAACTGTTTCTTGATATTCTTCAGGTCTTTCTTTTCTAACAAATAGCATAATCGCTACGATGAAGTAGAAGATATATACAGGTACTAATAATCCCGCTGTACTAACAGCTACTACTATTGCTAATAATAAGAAAAGTATTGCTGATAAAATACGTTTTTTCATTAAGAATGTCGCTAATAATGCAACTACAACTAATACGATTAATAGAACTGAATATATTTTTAGTCCTTGGATCGTATAGTCGATTATTTGTTCAGCCGATAAATTTACCCCGTTAGGATTTTTAGCAATTTCTTGTTTAAAAAGATTTAAAAATTCTTGATTATCTTTTAAAACTGAAATTTTAAAGAATGATCCATACGCTAAAACTCCCGTTAAAACTATTAAAATAATATTAGCAATCCACGCTAAAACTTTCTCTACTTTTCTATTGAATGGTTTCATAATAAACCCCTCCTTTTATAAACTCAAGGATTTTCCCCTTAATTAATTATAACATAAAACGTTCTCATAATATATAGTAATTTACCTAAATTAACAAATTTTATACCTGAAATGATATTCTTTAAATTTTACTAATTATAAATTTTTATTATCTATACTTTCATCTTCATGTAAATTTTTATTTCTATCAAGGGGACAAAAAAGTCTTAAATTAAAATATAACTCATAGACGAAGTAGTTTATTAATATCTAAATTCGCTTTGTAAAAGCTTTTTAGATAACTAATAAACTACTGCGAGAAATGACTCGACAAAATTTTTTTCTCCAAAATCGTGATTTTTGAGTAACTCCCATCCATCAATATATATCTGTCATAGATCCTACGCGATAAATCTAGAAAATATCGATAAATTAGATACTGAAACTGTAATTTTTAAAGATGGGACTTCTATGTATCTTTCTTCAAAAACTATACGCAGAATAAAAAAAGAAATTAAAAATAGATAGATAAAAAACTTCAAAATAACTTAAATGCAAGTTAATTTTGAAGTTTTTATTTTTATACAGTTGTCTTTAAACACACATTTCTTTTTTATAATTACCAGTAAAATTTATTTCATTTCTCGATTATCTATCTTCACCTTTATTTTTCTATAAAAATACTGATGTACTAAAAACACAATCAATAATGTAGCAAAAGATGCAAAAGGCACAAGAGAATCTATCTCCTTAGCTATTTCAACCGTTAAATAAAATATAATAATTAATTCTATCACAAATAAGAAACATTGAATAATTTTTTCAAAGAATATCATTTTATTAAATACTTCTATATATTTCCTCCAGTTATCTTTAATATATCCGAACAATCTAAGATAAAATTCTATTAAACTATCCATAAATATTCCTCCTAGAAAATTTACTTTTTATAATCAAGGTTGATTCAAAAATCCTAAACTTTTTAAAAATTTATATAGTAATTTATTGATGTAGCAGTTTATTGATATCTAAATTCGCTCTATAAAAGCTTTTTGAATATCTAATAAACTTTGTGGGAATGGCTCGACAAAATCAATTTTGTCAAATCACTCCCACTACTTCTAATTAATGTCTTTCATCAAGTGTAAAACGCATTTCTATTTTAAAGATTCCATCTTCAGGTGCATATGCTCGAATAGTTTCTTTGTGTTTTTCAACGATAAGCTGTGCCATAGATAATCCTATACCATATCCCTTAATGGCACTATTTCTTGACTCATCTAAACGATAGAAACGATCAAAAACTTTACTTAAATCACCTTTCTTAACCTCAGCCTTATTAGAAATTTTCATTATTGCATTTCTTCTATTTTTCTTAAGTGTTATTAGTATATCTCCACCTTCAGGCGAGTACTTAATAGCATTTTCTAATAGTATATCCATAAGTTGAACTATCGATGCTTGCTCTCCATAATAACTTAGATTCGCATCAATGTCAGTGATTAGATATCTTTTTTGGAAATCTGCTAACTCACTGAAATCTTCGATTCTTGACTTCAATGCATCGGATAAATCAAAACGCGCTCGTTCGACAGTATCTTTTTCTTCCATTCTACTAAATACTACCAAGCTATTTACTAAGCTTGTTAGACGATCTACTTGGTTATGAATATTATTTGTCCACTTAGAGTCTCCATTTTCCATTTCTAATACATCAGTATTAGAGCTAATTATAGCCAATGGAGTTTTTAACTCATGACTGGCATCTGTTATGAATTGTTTTTGTTTTATATAGCTTTGTTGTATTGGAGCAATAACTCTTTTAGATATTAAAATTATTAATAATAATACTGACACTACTACAACAATACACATTAAAACACTATTTCTAGCGAATGATTCAAATGAATCTAATTCACGCTGACAGTTTAGAAATAAAATTAAGTTTCCTACTTCGGTTTTAACTTTTAAGTATCTATAACTACCGATAAACCCGCTAGTCCCACTTTTTTCTATAGCTTGAAATACTTTGTTTTGTAAGGCGTCATGGTCTGGTATCAATGTATCATCACGATATTCCTTTATTATTTTACCAAAGTTATCAACCTTAGCAATCGAAAAACCATTGTAGTCTGTCGGACTTGATGAATTTTTCGTGATTACTAAATCATCACCATCTTCTGTAAAGATTTTTGTTAGAGCCTGCGATTTAGAGGCGTCTATTAATGTATTATCAATTCTCTCTTCAAGTTTATTAAAGTTAATAATATTTAATGCTACTGCTAGAACAGTTATTACTACAGCTACGCTACCTACAGCCGTTATTACGAATTTCTTCCTGAGACTCTTAAACATTTAGCATCTCCAGGGTATATCCTACATTTCTAGTAGCTTTGATGTGGACATTAGCATCTAAAGCTTTTAATTTCTTTCTTAAATACGAAATATTAACCCACACTACGTTAATTTCAGAATCACTGTCATAACCCCAGATTTTTTCTAAAAAATGTTCAGTTTGAATTACATTTCCCGGATTTCTCATCAACATTTCCATCATTTGATATTCTTTGTTAGATAATCTTACTTTGTCCTTTTCTGTAGCTAACTCAAATGTATGTTTGCTTAAACTTACATTTCCTAATTCTAATACATTACTAGTAAATGTAGCTTGTCTTCTTGTCATTGAACGTACTCTTGCCAATAACTCTTTAGTAACAAAAGGTTTTGTTAGATAGTCATCTGCCCCACTGTCTAAACCATATACTTTATCTTCGATTTCTGATTTAGCCGTAAGTAATAATACAGGCGTACTTTTTTTATTTTCTCTTAATTTTTTTACAACTGTTACTCCGTCCATTTGTGGCATCATAACATCAAGAATAGCACCATCATATTCATCTAACATTAGATAATCTAGTGCATCTTGTCCATTATTAACCACATCAACTGAGTAATGATTATGTTTTAACATTGCTTCAAGAGCATCTGCTAAGTCTTTTTCGTCCTCGGCTAATAATAACCTCATTGACTTTCACTCCTAACTTTATTTTTATGTTATTTTACTAATATAAGTCTATTATATATACACAAACTAAAATTAAGTTTAAACAATTTTTTTAATTTTAAAAATATATTACTCTTAACTAGAAGTCTTTCTTATAAAAACTTAATATGTTAAACTTCAATAATTAATAAACTTCAATACATAGACACTCTAATATTTTAGTCTATAATTCCACTTTCCCATTTACACATATATTTTACATCATTTTACTAGACAATGTCAAAAAAATAAAATCATTTTAAATTTTTTATTATTTAAAACAACTAAAATACCTATTATAATAAATCATCTATTTAAAATTGAAGACATCTACAAATCCTATCTAAATAGATATTGAAATAACAGTTAAATTCAAATTTATATATTTTTAATTAATAAGTTATAAAAAAATATTTACTTTTTTCCTATTAACAAGCCACTTTGAATGTAGTCTTTCATTCCTTTTCCATAGCCCCATTTTTCTGCATATTCGTCCGTTACATCAGAATTAATGATTTGGAACTTAGTAAATCCTGCTTTTTTAATTATTTCTACTATCTCTTCTTCCAGAAGAGCGCCTGCCACTCAAGTACAGTGCATCTTTCTAGAATTTTTCCATTCTAATGGTAAATCTTTTTTCAAAATAATATCCGAGATTACAAACATACCATCTTCTTTTAAAATACGATAAACTTCATCGTACACTTTTTGCTTATCAGGTTCAAGGTTGATAACACAGTTACTGATAACTCTGTCTACAGCTTCATTTTCTAAAGGAATATTAATTAACTCACCTTTAATAAATTCAATATTATCGAACTTCTTATTATCACGGACCTTCTTCGCTTTTTCTAACATAGAATCTAATCTATCCAGACCATATAACGTTCCTACTTTAGGATTTTTCATCTTTGTAATGAAAATATCCATCCCTGCTCCACATCCTAGGTCTATTAAAGATTGTCCTTCCTTAATTTTCAAGTGGTTAATTGGATTTCCACAAGAAAGCCCCATGTTTATTTCATCAGGAAATTCATTAATAATTTTTTCATCATATCCTAACGATTTACTTAGTTGTTTTGGATCAATTTTTGTCTTTTGTTTATTTTTAGAAATATTATCATAAAAGTTATCAACTGATAATCTTATTTTGATATTATCTTGCATACTTTCACCTATCTCTACTTCATTTCTTACTTTAAATTTATTTCCTATCTTTATATTAACTAGGAATTGTATTTACCAGTTTTATTAATTTCTTTTCATTTTCTAATTATTTAACATTAATTCTATCATAATATCCCATATTTTTCTATCCATAAAAAAGAGAGTGACTCCAAATTCGTGATTTCAGAGAAATCAGTTTTGTTGAGTCACTCCCACAAAATTTATTAGATATCAAAAAGCTTTTATAAAGCGAATTTAGATATCAATAAATCACTGCATATTTGAGTTTTCATATGAACATTGTTGAATTTTAGGGCTTTTGAGTTAGCCCGTTTATAATTATATTAAACTATTGTACTCTTCTTCTGTTAAGTAACTTGAAATTGCACCTGTTTTTGTAGTTGTTAAACTAGCATAGTTTGTCGCAAAAGTTGCCATTTGAGCTAATTCTTCTTCTGTAATATTATTAATATCTTTTTGATTTAATAATTTAGATAAAAATGAACCAGCAAAAGCATCCCCTGCACCTGTTGTATCAACAGCTTTTATATTTGGTATTTCAGTTACTACTTTATGATTTTGATAATAAACTTCTGCCCCATGTTCTCCTTTTGTATAAAGAACAACTTTCATATGACTGAAGTCTTTTTTCAGTGCTTCTTCGACATTAGTAGTTCCTGTTAAAAATTCTAATTCATTATCAGCAACTTTAATTACATCAACATAAGGTAAAAATTCTTTAATCGTTTCAAGATATACCTTATGATCGTCCCACAAATTGAAACGTAAATTAACATCAAACGATATTAAAACTCCTGCTTCTTTTGCTTTTTTTAGTAATAAATGATGGCTATCTTTTGATTCTTCTTGAATAGCGATACTTGCGAAGTGAATTGCTTTGATTTCTGATAAATCTACTTTCTCAACATCTTCTTTACTAATTCTTAATGTTGAAGAACCTTTGAAGTAAAAACTAAATGAACGGTCTCCAGTTCCATCTAAAGAAACAAATGCTAATGGTGTAAAACTGTCTGCTTTACGACTCACATATCTACAGTCTACATTTTCATTTTTTAAAGTATCCTCTAGAAAATCACCAAAACCATCTTGTCCTAATGATGTTAATAAATAACTCTTATGACCTAGTTTTTGCGCAACACACGCAACGTTAGCTACACATCCACCAGCCTCTTTTTTAAATGATTTTACTTTATCGATTGTTCCTACACCTTCTCCGATAAAGTCAATTAGCATTTCTCCTATACATAAAACTGCCATTTTAGTTCTCCTCTCTAATTCCGATTGCTCCAAGTTCTTTTGCTACATAATTAGTAGCCAATATTTTTACATCATGATTTTCTGGATAAAATCTTGTCGAAAGTGCAAATGATCCATCATTAGCAAATAATTCAATTGATGAACTATCAAATACTATTTCTACATCTTCTAAATTCAATTTATATTTTCTATCATCTCTACCATAGCCACTATTTCCAAAAGAAATTTTTAATTCTTTATTATCATAGCTTACTTTAAAATCAGCTACACTAATTTCGAAATCTTTACCATGCTCTTGTTTATAATACCATGTATTTTTGTTAAAGTCATTAGATTCAATATCGCTACCTAATAAATCTTTTACAGACTTATGTAATGTTTGTCTAAATTCTCCATCTTTGTAGTTTACTACACGTGGAACAGTTAGACAGTTTTGATAACCAAACTTCGTAGTCGGATTTGTATAGCTACTATCTGGTACATACATCCAACCGATTAGTACACGATTATTATCCTCATCTAAAAATGTTTGTGATGCATAAAAATCATGACCATAATCTAATAATGTGAAGTTATCTAGTTTATCAACATTCTCAATTCCATCTTCAACTACAGAATATCCAATTTGATACATATTTTCATAATGTGGATACATTCTTGTAATTCCTTGAGGTGAAAACATAAATATTTCTTTCCCATCTACTTCAAAATAATCAGGGCATTCCCACATGAATCCTAGATTTTTTTGTGAATAAATAGTTTTGTATGGTTTAAGAGTATCTTTATCGTATACTAATAAACATCCATAATCATTACTATCTCTAGCACCTAGCACTAAATATTTTTTTCCATTTTTTTCAAATATCTTTGGATCTCTAACATGATTTGACATATTAGGGTAATCATCTGTTGTTAACAGACATTTTTTCTCAGTAAAGTTAATTCCATCTTCCGTTTCAAAAGATATGGTATTATGACCACGCCCAGCATGAACGTAGTCATAATCTCCTTTATATTTCACATTTCCTGTGTAATAGAAGACTAATTTTCCTTCTTCTATATTGGCACTTCCTGAATACACACCATGTGTTTCTTCTGCAATTGTTGGTGTTAAGAAAACGCCACGATCTTCATAATTCTTTAGATCGCTACTAGTATAGTAATACCATAATTTTAGTCCACCACTTACTTCATATGAATATTGGTGAAAAATATGATACTTACCATTAAAATAAGCTAATCCATTAGGATCATTTAACCAACCTTTAGTAGGTTCTAAATGAAGATTTTGTTTCCAATTATTAGCTAGCATTTACAAGCTCCTTCTTAGTTTTAAAGAAATATGCTGTTACTGAGAATGCTACAACGAATGACAATGCTAAACCAATAGCAAATGTTGACCAATGATTTGCAGGAATTGATATAAATCCTGGAATACCTGCTGCACCTAATGCTGATGCAAATACTTTATTAAGACCAATCCACGCACTTCCTACAGCACTTCCTGCGATTGCTCCGTAGAATGGATATTTAAGCCTTAAGTTAACCCCGAACATCGCTGGTTCTGTAATACCTAGTAGTGCAGAAATACCTGATGCTGAAGAAATTGATTTCATTTTTGTATTTTTAGAGAATACTAATACTGCAAGAACGGCCGCCCCTTGCGCTACGTTTGACATAGACGCTATTGGGAAAATAAATGTAAGTCCTGTTGCTGCAAGTAATTGTGTTTCGATAGCTGCGAAACTTTGGTGAAGTCCAGTAATAACGATTGGTGCATATAATAGACCAAAAATACCAGCTCCTACAAATCCTCCATTCGTATATAACCATTGTAATCCTTCTCCAAGTAATGTACCCGCCTCACGAAGAACCGGTCCCATCCATGCGAATGTTACGAATCCAGTTACGAATAATGAAACTAATGGTGTAGTTAAGTTATCTAACCATGATGGAGTTACACGACGTAAGAATTTTTCAATTGTCGCTAATAACCAAGCAGCTGCAAGAATTGGTAATACAGTTCCTTGGTATCCTACTTTAGCAATCTTAAATCCGAATACATCCCAGTATTGAAGAGATGTAAGTCTTTGTAGACCATCAACTGCTTGACCACTTTGGTTTACGATATCTAAAGCTGGTGCAAGAAGTTGGTTTGTAGATGGATCTAATTTACCAAATGTATAGAAGTTCATTACATCTGGGTGAACCATTAACATAGCTAGAGCAGCCCCTAGATACGGGTTACCACCAAAACGCTTAGTAGCAGAGAAACCAATTAATACAGGTAAGAATACGAACGGTGCATTTGCAAATACGTTAACCATATCAGCAAGACCTGCAATACCTGGGTTAGCTTCAATAACTGATTTACCAGTGTAGAATAAATCTTTAGCTGTTAATACGTTATTAATACCCATTAAAAGACCACCAGCAACGATCGCTGGGATAATCGGAACGAAAATATCACTTAACATTTTTACAAAACGTTGTAGTGGATTTCCTTTTGGTTTTTTAGAAGTAGTTTTTTCACCTTCTTCTTCACTAGAAGCTCCACCTTTGTATACCTCATTGTACTTAGCGTACACTTGTTGAACAAGACCACTTCCGAAGATTAATTGAAGCTGACCATTGTTAAAGAATACACCTTTAACTCCCTCGATATCTTCTAATTTTTCTTTATTATATTCTTTTTCATCGTTTAATTCTAAACGAAGACGAGTTGCACAGTGAACAACAGAGCGTAAGTTTTCTTCACCACCACTATGTTCAACAACTTCTGTTATAACTTTTTTTAAGTCCATAGTTCTTTCTCCTTTATATTATTTTTCTTTTATATAATGACATTTAACAGTTACCAAAACATAATGGTAACGTTACTTTTTTATTTTAACCCACTTAAGAAAGTTTGTCAAGAGAAAAAAGTAACGTTTCCTTTTTTGTTTTTAAAATTTTCTTTACTTCTCCAATTTCTTGATACATAATCTTATTTTTGGTATAATCTAGTAGCATAAAAATACTATAGAAAGCGAGGTTACCATGAACTTTACAATTAGAAATTTATTCTTTAGTGTATTAAAAAACATTAATCGATATAAATTCACCTATATTTCAATCGCAGCTATCATTCAATTTATTTTAATCTGCGCCTTGTGGATAATCTCCAAAATCTTCCTACTAGCTCTTACCCTCGCTGGTGAAGAACATTTAGATAAGAATAATATTCTAAGCATATTAACCAATCCATATAGTTTTGTAATATTAAATATATTAATACTTATAGTAGCATTCTTTATGTTTGTTGAGTTTTCGATACTAACCTTTACTATTTATGGGCAATTAACTGATAGACAATATTCATTTAAAAATATATTAAATAACGCTTGGAAAAAAACTAAAAACCTAGCAGGTTTTCAAACTTTATTTTTTATAGTCTACTTCCTTATAACTATACCAACTATCAATCTTGGTGTTAAATCTGTTATCGCAAAGAATTTATTTATTCCGAAATTTATTAGTAATGAAATAATGAAAACTACTAGTGGCTTTATTATCTGGGGTTTAATAATGTTAATGCTGGCATATATAAATCTTAGACTAATTTTCACACTTCCACTAACTGCTGTAGGTGATGAAAAAATACTAGATAGTATAAAAAGAAGTTGGGAAATTACAAGATCTGGTAAAAGAAAATTGTTATTTACTATTGGTTTATTTGAAATTATATATCTAATAATAGCTGGGATCCTAACAGCTCTAATCACAATTATTTGTATATACTTCGATAGTGACGGGAATAATCCTTTTGTTCAAACTCTATTTTTCTCATCTATTAGTGCGCTTGTTTTCTTTCTTGGAGTTATCTCAAAAGTAACAGTTATCACCTCACTAATTACAATTCTTATCGATCATAATGAAATATCAGAAGAGCTAGTTAATAATCTTAATGAAAACAAGAAGAAATCAAGCTTCGCAATAACCTTTATAACTATCATTATAATAATTGCAACTATTATTAATGGTTTTAATATATATGGGAATGGAGTTAATAAAAATATTGAAACAATAGCACATCGTGGCTATGTTGCTAAAGGTGTTGAAAATTCAATTGAAGCTCTTGAAGGTGCTGCAGAAGTTGGCGTTGATTATGTCGAATTTGATATTATACTAACAAAAGATAATAAGTTTGTTGTTATGCATGACTTTAATCTAAAAAGACTCGCTGGTATTAATAAACGTATTCAAGACATGAATTTTGATGAAGTAGTAGGTTTAACAATCAAACAAGGTGATTATACTAGTAAAATTCCATCATTAGAGGAATTTGTAAATAAAGCGAAAGAATTAAACATGAAGCTTGTAATCGAACTAAAACCTCATGGTGAGGAACCATCTAATTATATCGACATATTGATTAATGAAGTTAAAAGATTGAAACTTGAAAACTATAAATTCATGTCATTAAATCCTAAAGTAATGGAAGAACTAGAAAAAAAAGCACCAAACTTGGAAACTGGTTATGTAATTCCACTTCAGTTCGGAAACTTTCACCAAAGTAACGTCGACTTTTTTGTAATAGAAGATTTCTCTTATAGAGATCGTCTTGTAGAACAAGCTAAAAAGCAAGATAAAAAAGTTTTTGTTTGGACTATCAATGATTCAGCACTAATTACTAAATATCTACAAAGCCCTGCAGACGGAATAATTACTGACGAACCTGAGCTTGTTAAAGAAGAGAAAGATATTTTAGAAAATCATTATTCATATTTCGATAAAATATTAAGGCTTGTTAATTTTAGATAAAAAATAATCGGGAGCAACTTCCAAATCATAAATTAGTTTTATATTATGGCGTTCTTCTATATTTTTTACTCCCTTTGTTTTTCTTCTATCTTTCTATAAATATTTATTTAATTCCTCAATATTTAGTTTTAATTGAGCGGCAGCTACTTCTGGAGAGATATGGCCGTTTTTCATTAGAGTAATAATTGCTTCTTCAATTCCTTCTGCTCGTCCTTCTTCTCGTCCCTCAGCACGTCCTTCTGCTCGCCCTTCTTCTTGAGCATAAGCTAATGAAGCCCAATAATGATCTTGTTGTCTTGTTATCTCATCATACATACGTTGTTCCTCCTTAGTCCAGTTTCTAACATTAAGTAAATCATCAGCCTGATCTATCACTTCTCCAGGTTCGCTTGTATATTTCTTATTCCCGAAAAACTCTAGCCAACGTACTTTATTGTAACTTTCTTTTAGTTCTGGTTTATATTTTTTTAATTCTAAAAATACGATTTTTAATAATGGCATTTCTTTAGTAGCGTTATCTACATACATTTTTAATTCTGTATTTCTTGTTTTCTCTTTGATTAAAAAAGTACTTATAGGATTTTCTCCATCAAAGTAGTTTTGGTCGACAATGGCTGCAACATAAACTGGCGGTAATTTTCTATAAATAGCCAGTTTTTCTTTTTCTGTTTGTTTTAATCTTTCGATATTATCATTGACCTGTTTACACAGATATGCCCAAATACGATTAATGAAAAACACTTGTTTAGCCAGTTGAACTTCAATAATTACCTGTGCATGATTATCTAGTTCAACTAATATATCGACAGCTATATTGAAATCTGTTTCTACATTACTGTTGGCTGAAAATATTTGATTTCCCTCAATTAATTTTGCACTTTTCGCTGGTAAATCAAAAATATCTTTTACAAACTGTAACGCTACTTCTTCATTACGAAACACTTTTTTTACAACTAAGTCGTAAATAGGTTTTATATTTTTATGGCGTTCTTCCATTTTTTTCACTCCCTTGGTTTTAATCCTATTATTTATAAATTTTATTCTACCCTATTACTAACTTTATTATACTAGAAAAAAAATATTTTTTCTAATGATATCACTATACTACTTACGATTCTTCCACTAAATAGGCTCTTTGTCAAGTTCGGGGCATGGGAAAAAATCACTCTAGAAATCTAGGCAGCATTTTGCTGCTTAGATTTTTTCTTACTTTCTCTAAGTTTAACATTATTTTTATATTCAGAAACAAATAATCTAGACATAATTAAAAT
>NZ_CAUPZX010000010.1:0-42292 GCF_963515875.1 uncultured Gemella sp.
ATAAGGTAAAATTATTATGATGTAAGCGTAAGGATATTGATATAATAATATTCTTACGCTTAACATTTTACTTATGGGGAATAAATGGGGAAAGGTTATCCAATTTATCTCGTAAGTTAGCTTTCATGCTTTTAGTGACATGAGTGTAAATAGATAGTGTAGTATTGATATTAGAATGACCTAATCTTTCTGAGATAACCTTGATTGGTATATTTTGCTCTATTAACAAGGCAACGTGAGTGTGTCTAAAGGTATGCGAAGAGATAGTAAGTGGTTTTAAGTAATGTAAAATAGTCCAATACGAAATGTTAAATATAAATTCTGTATTAGAAATGAAATCTAGCAATAATTGTAAAATAAAATCAGATACTTCTATTGTGCGAATGCTTGATATAGTTTTAGGTGCGGTAATTTCTCCGTTATTTAATTTAGTTTTAGTGATTGAAATAGTTTTGTTTTTAAAATCAACATCGTTAGGAGTGAGTGCTAATGCTTCTCCTATTCTCAAACCTGTGTGGAGTTGCAATATTGCTATACTTCTAACCGTATTGTTTTTTATTGATTTTAAAACACCTTCAATTTCATCTTTTTGTAAATATTTAATTTTTTGCATCGCTGTGGATTTTTCTTCTTTACTCCATTTGAATTCAAGAGTCACATCAAAATTAGGAGCATAGTATTTTTTTATGAATTTGAAAAAATTATTAAAAACAAGACAAGTTAATTCTATACTTTTCGGAGCATAGTCTTTTCTCATTTCTATTAGTTTTCTATCATATTTTATTTTAGTGATGTTTTCTAATTTTTCATTATCATTAATTTTTTTTAGTGTGATTTCATAAGCTAAATATGAATTGTAAGCAAGTGTAGTCTTTTTAAATTCTAAATATTTCTCTTTATAATACCCTAAATTGTGATACTCTTGTTTGGGATTTAAAATTTTATTGATCTTTTCTTGTAATTCCTCATATGCTTCTTTTTCAGTAGCACGTGTTTTATTATTTTTAACAACGGAAACACGTCTATTTTTTCCATCCTTATCCTTGAATGATTGAACGTATCTGTATTTTCCATTGTGTGTAATTTCTCTGTACATAAAATACACATCCTTTCTTGATTAATTTAAGATGTGTATGATATAATAATATTATTGAGCGAGGTTCGCTCCACATCTTAAGTAGTTTTGAGAATCCTATTAATATATGACGATATATTAATGCTCAAAATGGACTTACGGTTGATAAAACTCACACTATCTGGTTTGGTCGCTTGTTAGTGTTGAGTTTTTTTATTTGTCTAAACTGGTGGAATTCGATTAGTTTATTTTCTTACCGTGTCGAATTCGATACGGTTAAAAAGAAAAGAGTACCTCTTATTGAGATACTCTTAATATGATATTGATGCTGATGTTTCACAGCGAATAATGATATTGATGTGGATGTTTCACCACTAATTTATATTAATAGTATCTCATTTTTTTATTTGTTTGTCAAATGTTAAAGTAAATTTTCCTTATTCTGTTTTCTATAAGATTCATTGATTCTTCTGAAATTGTAATATTTCCAGCACTTTCAAATTCTGAAACTGGTGTAAGTTTTCTTTTGTCTATAGTTTGTATCATATTCACACAAGCATAACTATCTTTATTTTTATATTTCTCATATTTTTCTATACCTTTAAAGTGCTGTTCATTAGATTCTAAGAATTCTTTATTTCCTTTATTTAATTTATATAATGCTTTGGTTATTAATTCTTCGGAATAGTTGTTTATATTTTTTTGAATATCGTCAGTCATAATTCCATTATTTTCTATTAATAATTTCGTTACATAATTTTTAAAATCATTAAGATAGGTAGGTCTTGAGTCATTGAGTTCAGAAATATATTCCTTAGATTTTACTTCCCACTTAGAAATTAGCTTGTCGATTTTATTAAGGTGATACTTAGAATTTTTAAAATAAATATTATCATAAGGAATTAGTTCTTGATAGTATTTATTATTTTTTGAAGACAGTGGAACTACAGTGATTGTACTCTTTGTAACTTTATCGTATTTATCAAGAACAATAGCAAAATGGTTACCACTTAACTCTGATCCAATATTAACTCCAAATTTCACATACACAATTGTTCCTCGTTTAAACTTTGGAAAGAACTTAGTATTTTTCCCTTGAGCCTCTTTATAAAATTGTTTAGCTTTAAATAAAACTGATTCTGGAAGATATTTGAATTTATACCGATTATATTCCATGACATTTACAAATATTCTTTGAGCTTCTTTAAATATTGACTTCATTTTTGCAGCCCTCCTTTCTAAAATTTTCTTTAATATTTTATTTTTCAACAGGTGTAAAGCTATCTACGACTTTACCTACAATGTTGAAATAAGTGTCTTGTTGTTATTGTATATTATTCAAATCTACAGTTAATGATTCATATCTAGTGTAGTCACCTTGCGTATATGGAGAATCTATATTAAGTGAAATATTTTTAATATCATTTATTTTAGATTTTTTTGCAATAAATAAAATAGTCATTTCTTTTTCTGCCCCAGGTAAATAAGTTGTTTCTTTCCAATTTGCTATATATTGATTTTGTTCAACCTGTTCTTTTGTATCTTTTATTAGTAAATGAGCAGTATTAGGATTTATATCAGCATTTTTAGTTAATTTATTCTCAATATTAATTCTTAGAAGCACAGATGTATATTCAGTATTTGCTTCTAATTTAGCAGTTTGTAATCGTTGTGCATTAAAAGTATTATCAAACGATAATGTAGACAACTTAATTCCAGTTATAGTAACTTTGAATGCATTATTTTCTTTACTTACACTTGTTTCTTTTTTAAATTTTTCTTCAGAATGAAGACCGCCCTCATTGATAATAGTACTTTGTTTATCATTGTTTGATGTTTGAGGAGTAGCTGCAGATTGAGTAGTTGTATTTTCAGTCTTTGATGAACAACCACCAATAATAATTGAAGTAGTTAGTATAGAACTTAATAATATTTTTGCTTTCATTTTTTAATCTCCTTTAATATTCTATTTTTCAACAGGTGTAAAGCTATCTACGACTTTACCTACAATGTTGAAATATGTGTCTTGAATATCTGATGTATAAATTATAATATCAGAGTATTTTTTATTTATTGATTTCAATACAAAACGATTCCCATCATTATATAATTTTTTTACATAACTTTTTCCACCATAATCAATAACATAGATATCACCATTTACATTATCATAACCTTGTTTTAATAATATAATGTCACCATCTAATAGTTCAGGTTCCATACTATCACCGAATACACGTGTTGCCATGTCATATTGCATTAAATCTTCACGATCTGTATAGAACGATGAAACCTCATTATTACCATAAGAATATCCAATACCTGCAGCAACTTTTTCAGTTACTAAAATTTCAGTTAATTCTTTAGGTTTATATTTTATAGAAACTTCCTGAACTGTACGATTCTGAAAATGCAGTAAATTTTTAGCATATTGATATGTTTTATTTTGATTTTCTTCATTTAGCTTTGTAACAGTAGCGGTTATTTTATCAGTAAGAATATCGGCTGATGTATTCTCAGCGATTCCCATAATATATCCTGGAGTAGTTTGTAATGCTTTAGCTAATGGTTCTAATATCGGAACTGGTAATTTTTCAATATTAGAATTTTCATATCTATATATAGTAGATCTATTTTTTCCAATAAGTTCAGCTAAGTCATCAGCAGATAAATTTAACTTAAGTCTTAATTCTTTAATACGTTCACCAATTGTTTTTACCATATGATTCTCCTTTCTTAATATAATAATACCATAAATTCGCAAATTTGCAAATAATAAATTGCAAAATCGCGAAAAAAGGTATTGACTTTTATTGAATGGTATTATAAAATATATTTGTAGCGTAAATGCGACAAATAAAAATAGGAGGTAGTTATGATAAATATAAATAAGCTAAAAAAAGAAATAGCATTAAATAATTTATCAATTGAAGAATTATCGGAAAAAATTGGAATTGATAAAAGTACCTTTTATCGACGATTAGAATCAAATGGAAAAAAATTTACAATAGAAGAAGTAATTAAAATTGCTAACGTGCTGAATTTAGATAGAAAAAAAGTGGATTCTATTTTTTTTGATATTACAGTCGCATAAAAGCGACGAAGTAGGAGGAATAAAGAATGACAATAGAACCGATGTATTTAATGAAAGAAAATAAAGTTTTTAGTGGAGAATATAGAGATACAGAAACTAGAGATACTTTCGATATGAAAGATGAAGAGCTAATTAGAAATGAGGTCATTAACGTATTAGCAAAACATAATGTTCCATATTGGAAAGCTAAGGTAATTCTTGAAAGAGCTAAAGTATTTCTTAGAAAAGAATCTGTAGTTCAAGAGATTAAATAAGGAGAAGTGGAGATGGAAACTAAAACAAAAGTAGCACTAACATTAGCAATTATATTAATCACTGCTAAAGTAGTGCTACTAAGAAAAGCAAGTAAGATAGTAATAAATAATGATTCTATTACTTTATCAGTATCTAAAATTGGATAAATAATCCTTCAGAATCTTCTTGGATTTCTTTGTTTGTTCTGATTAAGCAATAATCAGGAGTTTGCTCTGTATATAATATAAACCCATTATTATAAAGCATAATAGTTTTAATTGTTCTTGGTGTATCTTCAATAACGATTCGTGTACCTTTAGATTCCTTAAGGTCTCGAAATTTAATATTCTTATCTACACCACCTACTATAAGATTTGAACTATCAGCAATTTGAGAATAGGGTAATTCGATTATATCAAAATCCATAGGTTATACCTCCTTTCTTTTAAGTTGTATTTCCAAGAAAAGTATGAAGTAGAAGGTTTAGATTTCCGGGAAATACTCAAATATATTATAGCACAAAAGTAAAGAAAGGTCAAAGAATTATGAAAGCATTTTATTTAGAGGTGAAAGAACAATTAGAAAATAAAGGAATGACAATTTACAGATTGTCGAAAGAAACAGGAATTTTTGAACAAACATTACATTCAATGTTTAATGGCAACACATCAAGTCCCAAGTTAGACAATGCAGTTAGGATAGCTAAAGTGTTAGATATTGATTTAAACAAATTGAAAGAAGGAGGAGTGGATGAGGATGGAAACAAACTATGAAAAAATTATAGAGAATATAATAAGAGGTTTGGTAAATGAGGCATGCCATAATAGTGAAACTTATAATGAAGCTAAATTATATATTGATATGAATGTTTCAAATACTGAATTGGGGTTAATGATTAAAAAAATAGCTCATGACAAAATAGAATCTTTTGCCATGAACCGAGAAATTAATGGTTAGATCTCAAATCGGATTACTGAAGTGAAAGGAGTGGTAGAAATGGAAGTTAAAATTACTATTGCTAATTTAGATGAGTATAAAGAACTTATAGAAAAAACAAAAATACAAGTTGAGAAATTAGAAGAATGTTTATCTCAACTTGCAAATTTTGAATTTGATGTACTAACTGAATAAATGGAGTGATAGAAATGAATATAGCTATAATAAACTACAAGATTGAAAGTCTTGAAGAACTTAAGCGTAATAAATTAAGAGAGAAAAAATATTTTGTAACTTTGAATTTAAAAGTATCTAAGCATGGTGATAACCATATAATTCCTGATGAATTAATAAAGATATTAAATGATACTCAAGATTTTTATATAAAAAAATATAATAAGAAATCAGATATGAGTGTTGATATAACTAGTTATAAATTAGAACAAGTCGGATATCCTATATCTATTAATTTTAAACCAAGGGAACACTATTTAACTCTGAATATAGAAATAAGTAATTATAACAATATTCTTGTTACTAATTATGTGAACCCTAAAGAACTAGCTAAAGTAGTAACAGACACACAAGAATTTTACGAGAAAAATTATTTAGATGATAAATAATGATTGATTAAATTAGAAGCCACTTGAATAGCTGAGGTAATTATAACATAAATTAATAGGAGGTGATTAAAATGTATGATGCGTGGAAAGATAAATTAGAAAATCCAGATGACTGGGTTGAAAGAACTGAATTAAGAAAAATCTTAAAAATGGATGGTTCTCCAAGATGTTTTAACGAGTGGTTGAATGAAATTGAGGCTTTAGATGATTCTTACTTATATATTCAAGGTACTCTTGAAACTAATGAGACTTTTAACAAAGTTAGAATTTACAATTATATTAACAATAAAAGGTCAATAAAAAAACGTGAAAAACGACTAAAGAAAGGAGCATAACATGGATAACTTAAGAAAAAGAAAATTTAATACATTATATCTAATATTAACAACTATTGCTATTTGCACATTCTTAATGACTGATATTGATTACACAAGAATTCTATCGGTGCTAATCGGAGTTGTTACTTTGATTTTTTACAATTTTGATGAACGTGGTAAGTGTGTGTTTGAAGAGGAGGTAGAAGATGAATAAACTAAGGAGATTATTTGTAAGACGTGGATTTGAATTAATAGAAGGTATGAATGGAGAATTACCAGTAAAAGCAACTATTCATAGTGCTGGTGTTGATTTTATCGCTAGTTCCAATATTATTATTCCAGCATTCAGGTTTAAAGGTCAAGCAACATTAGTACCTACTGGAATAAAAGCTTTTATGCCTAAGAATGAGTGTTTACTAATTTTTGCTAGAAGTAGCTTACCTGTTAATTATGGCTTAATCATGAGCAATGGTGTAGGTGTTGTGGATTCTGATTATTATAATAATTCAAAAAATGAAGGACATATAATGTTAGAATTTAACAATTTAACTAATAATCATTTAATTATTAAAAAAGGTGAGAGAATCGGTCAAGGGATTTTCTATAAAGTACCTAAGGTAAGTTATGGAATTAGACTGAAAGGAGACAAACGAGATGGAGGCTTTGGAAGTACAAACAGATCAGAATGATAATCAACAAGCGTTTAATGAAATTCAGAGGAAAATGTATAGACATTTATATGATTATGGTGTATCGATAACACCTTATGTAAGAGAGGAGTTCCCACAAGGATTTAAGCCTCATGAATTATATGAGGTGTTAGGTGCATATTTTACAGATACAGCAAAATTATTAAAAATAGTGGAGGATGAGGAGTGATTATTTATGAATATTCCAAATTTCAGAGCTTATGTGGATAAAAAAATATATAAAGTAGTTGGCTGGACTGGTGATTTTATCACACTTAGTAGGAAATATGAAAGCAAGTATGTTCAATCTATAAATGTAAAGAAAAATGATGTAATTATACTGTTTGGCAGTAATCTTAAAGACAAAAAAGGAAATGAAATTTTTAGTGGTGATATCGTTAGAAATTCTGATAAGGATATTGGAATAGTTAGGTTTAAAGATGGAGCTTTTGAAGTGGACTTTAAAGAATATATACCAGTTTTATTAGGATTAATTAATGATGATCTCGAGATAATAGGAGATATTCATAGAAATAATAAATTGCTAGATAAAATTATTGATAATAAAAAAGTAGTTTGTATGAACAAAGTTGAAAAGAGATTGTCCAGAAAAAGGAAAAGAACGTCTAAAAAGACGTTCAAGTGATTAATTAAATTATATCGTAAATCGATTTAAATTGCAAGAAAGGAGTGAGAAAGAAATGAGTGTTTGGCTTATGGATGAACAACCTGTAGTGGTAGATAGAGGGCTTGCAAGAATTATAGGTTTCTCGGAAGCTGTTGTTATTACTCAACTTCATCAATGGATAGAATATAACAGGAAGCATAAGAAAAATTATAAAGATGGTTACTACTGGACATATGGTTCAATGGAAAAAATGCATGAAGAATATTTTGATATATTAGGTTCTGTTAGAACAGTCAGAAGAGTTTTTAAAAAACTAGAAAAAAATGGTTATTTGATAGTAGATAATTACAATAAATTAAATTTTGATAAAACATCTTGGTATAGAGTTAACTATGAAAAGTTTAATGAACTTAAAAAGGAATATCGAGATGGACAATTTGACCACACGGATGAAGACAAAATGGTCACATCTCAAGTGGACAAAATGACCATATCTGATGTGGACAATTTGACCACACCTATACCAAATAATAAAAATATAATAAAAAATAATAATATATCATATCAGTCATCAAGTAATAATATTATATATAGCGAGCAAACGCTTAGAAATGATGACCGATTGATTGAAGAGGATAAAAAGAATATTAGTTCTCGGAAGAGGTACAATACGCAGTTTTTCAGAGATAGCTTTGGTTATAACCGAGTCAGTAAAGATAAACAAGAAGAAGTTGATAAGTGGATAACTTATGCAGTTGATGTATGTTTAAAGATACCTAGTGAGGAAATACGAATAGGTATGTTGAATATTACAGCAGGAGAGCTTAGAGATAGACTATTAGAATTAAGGTATGAACACATAAATAATGTATTGTCTAAATTAAACCCTGCTATTAAAGTATCTAATCATAGGAATTATATATTATTTATCTTGTATAATGCGAAAGAACAATATGAGAGTAGCTTATCAACTGGTAGCAAACCAGCAAGTAAATTTAATAATAAATATGTTGCTCCTATACCTGAATACCTAGAGAAAAGAATTAATAATCGTGGTAAGACTGGAGAGAGAGTAATAACTCAAGAGGATGAAGATGCTTATAGCGAAATGTTGGCAGAATTAACCAACGGAAAAGAACGTGAAGACGAACAGTGATAATTTTCAATAACGGAGGTTATCAATGGAGTTTGTAGAACCACTTAGAACTCAAGAAGAATTAGATGCTATGAATTATTATTTTAAGAGTAGAAGCGAGCGTGATTATTTGCTGTATTACATGGGAATAAATGTGGCTTTTAGAATAAGTGATTTATTAGGTTTAAAAGTAGGAGATGTAAGAGGGCGGGATAAAGTCAGAAGACGTGAGATGAAAACAGGTAAATTAAGAGAAATGGTTATTTTACCTAAATTAAAGCGTGTTTTGGAAGAGTATTGTGTAGGTAAAGAGGATGAAGAGTATTTGTTTAAATCAACAAGATATAAGAACTCTAATAGACCTATTACAAGGACTCAAGCATATAGGATATTAAAGACTGGAGCTAAAGAATGTGGTATTAAAAATATAGGTACACATAGCTTTAGGAAGACTTTTGGGTATCATTTTTACAAAAATAATAAAGACGTAGTAACGCTTATGAAGTTATTTAATCATCATGATCCTAGTATTACACTGAGATATATAGGAATAGAGCGTGATGAGATGAGTAAAGCTGTTAAAAAATGGGGTGGTTTGTAACCTCATTTTAAAAATAAAATGTAATATGTAACGATTAAGGGAAACATTACATCATATAAATTACGATATATTCAAGATGTTGGCAGTAGTAGAGTTTTGGGATATTAAATAAATGTAACACTTTATAAGATATGATACATATATATTTAATAAATCAATCCTTCAATCAATCATTCAATAATAAATTTAAAGGAGAACAATAAATGGTTAATAACGTAGTTTTAGTGGGAAGATTAGTAAGAGATGTGGATTTAAGACAAACATCTACAGGTAAGGAGATGACTTATTTTACTTTAGCAGTAAATAAGAATTTCAAAAATGAACAAGGAGAACAAGCTGCAGATTTTATTGGTTGTGTTGCTTTTGGGAAGACTGCAGAGAATATGGCACGATTTCTAAGTAAAGGTAGCTTAATAGCTGTAGAAGGTAGAATCTCTACAAGGAATTACCAAGGTAATGATGGTAAGACTGTTTATGTTACTGAAGTAGTAGCAAGTAGTATAACCTTCTTAGAGAGCAAGAAACAACAAGGAAATACTAGTCAATACGGACAAGTGCAAAATGGCGATTATAACCAACAAGCTAATAATAGCTTTGGAGAGTTTGAAGAAAATATTGATTTTAATATGGGGTGGAATCCATTCCAGGAAGATTAGTTAGAGGTTTAAGAATTTGATTAGTGAGAAGTTTAAAGAATATATTTTCATAGATGATGAACATGTAATATTTGGTGGGCGAATGGTTAGATATAGATTTCCTAATGGTTATGGAGCTTCAGTTATAGAAAATGCAGGAAGTTATGGTGTAGAACTTGCAGTATTAGAGTTTTCTGAGTCAGAATATGGCTGTATAACCATGTTAACTGAAATAACAGATGATGTAATAGGTTTTATAGAGGATGAAGAACTAGATGAAATTTTAGAAAGGATATCGAGGTTAGGAGAAGATGGGAAAGAAGATAGTTAGGAATACTTTTGGTTATGCTAAACCAGGGCAAAAGAAATTAACTCGTAGTCAGGCAACTGAGCTAGCAATAAGTGAGATTGAAGAAGAATATACTAGACGATTACAGAGAGAAGTTAATCTTAAGGTTGCAGATTTCATTGGAGATTTTTGTCTAGCCTTAGCGTGGAGCTTGCGAGCAAATCATAATTATGGTGCAAAACGAATTGAAAGAACTATTAGAGAAATGTTTGAAGTTGTGAGTGATGCGAAAATGAAAGAGGCTGGATTCTTTTTATTCGATCTAAGAGAAACTAGAGAACAACTGCTAGTTGAAACAGGATTAGACATTGAGCCAGTCATAGTAGATGAAGTAAATAAGCATCTAGAGAGAGCAAAAGAGTTTGCAATAAAAAGTGGAGTATTCAAAGAAAAAGTAGAGGTATAGAGAATGAAAAAAGTAGTAAATATTAATGAGATGATAGAAGTTATAAAAGAAAAGACAGGTTGGAGTGAAGCTATTTTAGCAATAGAACTTGGAGTAGGTTCACAAAATATTACAGCGTGGAAAAGTGGAAGAATTCCAAGAAGTAAAAATTATAAGAAATTAAAGGAATTATATGAGAGTTTAATCAATAAAGAAGAGAAGATTAATAAATTAGATGAAAATAAGGATAGTGGATTAGGACAAGAATTATTAAATAAACTTGCTAAGGCTGATGAACGCTTAAATCAACTTGCAAGTGATCAAGAACTTTGTCATAAAAATCTAGCTATGGTTAATGCTCAAATTACAGCGTGGAATCATGAGAAACATAAAGTGTTAAAACAACTAAAAGAATTGGTAGGTGCAGAAAATGAATAAAAGACAAGAGAAGAAGAATGAATTAAAGAATGAAATTATTAATCTGAAAAGAGATTATAAGTTACAGGAAAAGAAAATAGATGTTTTGAATAATATCAATAATAAGTTTTTAAATGAAAAAGAAAAGTTGATATATGAGTTTAAAAAGCAAGAACAGTTGTTAAAAGATAATAAAGAGAGTTTAGCTAATGTCATACAAGCACAGAGTTATTTAGAGATAGAGAACAGTAAAAGAGCAACTGCATTAAATGAAAATATTAAAAATCAAAATGAACGTATTCATAAATTAGAATATAGTGTATTTGGTATGATTATTTTAATGATAATTGTTTTTGTGTTAGAGGTTATTAAGTGGTTAGTATAAATAGAATAAAGCTGTTAGAAAGAATAGTGATGATTTGTTCAGGAATAGTAATTGTATTTACAATTGGAGTGATTGTTGGGATATATACGTCTAGTAAGAATATAGAAAAGCTTGCTAATGAGAATATTGTTAAGGAACGAACTATCCAACAGCAAAAAGAAAGAATAAGAGAGTTGCAAGAATTTAAACAGTTGAAGGAGATTTATGGGTAATGGATATTGTAGATATTTACTTAGAGTGTAATGACTTTAAGGAAGCCGTGAGAAGAAGTGGATTACCTGCTTACGTTGCACATATTAAATTGTTGGGCAGTGGAGTATTGAAAATCAGAGATAGGATTGAATATGGTAGTCGTGCAGGTATGTTAGGTGCAAAGGCTGAAGAATTATTTCAAAAGTATGTACCTACAGCAATTGATGCTAATAAGTTGTATAGAATGAATAATCCTGGATTTGATTTTGAGTATAAAGGATTAACTATTGATGTGAAATATTCATCTCTTAGAAATAAAAGTAAAGCTCCTAAAAGACAATGGGGGATAAGGTGTAAAGGTGATAGAGATTTTATTGTTGCATTCTTGGAAAGAGAGGCGAACTCTGAATTAGATGAGCCCATTATATTAATCATACCTTATGGAATGTTGAGCTTTTTAGGTGAAGAATCATTACATATTTTTGAATCTTCTGATGTATTTTTAACTTATCAAGTATTACCTGAACAGTTAAGAGAGATATTAGAAGAATATGCAAGTTTAAAAGAACAGGAGTTGATATAGTTTGATTGAACATAATAACAGAGATATAGCTAAAAAACATGCTGAATATATTACTGGTAAAGAATTAAGGCAGTATGTGGCTGAAAAGGTAAAAAAATATGTTGGTGAAAATCCTACAGTATTTGATGGTGCAATTGGTAGCGGTCAGTTAGAACAATTTATCAAACCAAAACATTTAATAGGTGTAGAAATACAAAAAGCATCCTGTGATACGTTTGAAAAGAACAGTGATCTATTTCCGAATAGAAATATTTATAATATGAGTTTTTTTAACTTCGATGAAGATGTAACGGCTGATTGTATCGTTATGAATCCACCATTTTCGATTAAGTTTAAAGACTTATCAGAAGAAGAACAAACTAACATTCAAAATGAATTTCCTTGGAAAAAAAGCGGTGTAGTTGATGATATTTTTATTTTAAAATCATTAAACTATACAGAACAATTTGCTTTTCACATTTGCTTTCCTGGAGTTGCTTATAGAAAAACTGAACAGAAAATGAGAGATTTAATAGGAGATAGGTTAGTTGAATTAAATCTAATTGAAGGAGCATTTGAGGACACACCTATTCCAGTATTATTCCTAGTGATTGCTAAGAGTGGAGAATATAAAGAGGTACATAAAGAAGTGTATAACTGTAACAAACAAGAAGTTATATATACTGAAGTTTGTATAAATAAAGATGATAAATGGAGTACACCGACTATTCCTCAAGAAAAAGAAATAATAGATATCGACGCTATAAATTCAAGTTTAGATGAATTAGTAGTAAGTAGATTAGAAAATCATTTAAAGATAACTTTAGGATTGATTAGAGAGTTTAAAGCCGATATAGATTATTTAGGTTTTATTGATAGAGTTGAGAGTCTATGTCAGGAATATAGGTTAGCTTATAATTTTGGTGTTAATAGTTTTGGAGATTATTAGAGGTGAGTATGGATATTACAGAGTATAGCTTAACCATTGTTATGAATGATGGTGAAAAAATTGAAACAGTAGTCACTGCAAGTATGATTAATTATTTGCAGGTGACTCATAATAATAGTGAAGAGTTCGATGGAATGATTTTTGCGGCAGAAATTAATGGCCGTGAAATATTTATTAATGACATAGATTATTTCATGTGGCGTGCGATTATGGAGAACAATTAATGGAAAATGAACCACAAACAATTTCAGAAGCAGTAGAAAATTTAAAAAATAAGATAAAAAAAGGATTATCAAAGTATCATAGAAAATTATTAATAAGTTGGTGTATCGCATATATAATAGTGTGTTTAGTAGCTTGGATATTTTTTATGTACAAGATTTTAGGAGGATAGAAAATGATAAAACAACCAAAAGTGTATATTAAGAGTTTAGATGTGGTATTACCTGTAAAAGTGATTAATTACCATGAAAAGATGGTTGAAGTGTATTTCAATGATAATGCTGATTTTGTACCTTATAAGTTTGATGAAGTTGAATTTATTTACAATACTGGATATAAAGATATGAACGGTAATTACATCTATACAGGAGATATATTAGAGTGTCAAGGAGAAGCAAATAAATATTACGTTAGAAAAGTTTTAGTTGAGCAAGACGGAGAAAAGGAATTTCATTACTTAACAAACAACGGGAATTTTGTTTTTAGACTAATTGATATGTTTGATTATGCGGTAATTGGCAATATTAATGAAAATAAGGATTTATTGGAGGACTAACAATGAAATGGAATAAATTAACAGTAAGAGAGTTAACTAAAGAAGAACAAGAAGAGTATGGTGATTTATATAACTTTATGTGGGAGGGGCATGCTCCTGAAATTGGCGAAGAAGTACTAGTCACTTACCCTTTGTCTTCAGGGAAGTTTGTTGATACACGTATAGATACATGGAGAGAAATTGGAGACGGATTACGCTTTGAAGATGCTGATAATGATGTTATATATTGGATGGAAATACCACAATACAACGGAGAATTAGACGATTAGGAGGATTAAAATATGGATGAACAAAAATGGTTAAACGTTGAAATGAGAGTAATGTTTAATGTACCAGTAGATGAAGATTTTGATATAGAAGAACTATCTGAAGAAGAATTAGAAGAATTAGCGTGTGATTATTTCTTTAATCAAAATGGATATGATACAGCTGATTATTATGATTTTGAATTTGTAGATTAATGGAGGACTAAAAATGACTAACGAAGAATTAGAACAAAAAGTAAAACGATTAGAAGAACAACTAACAGAAGTAAGAATTGAACTGTTAGAAAGGAAGGCGGATAAAAAGCCTTATGAGGTGAAAGTGCCAGAGGATATTGACGATTATTATTATGTTGATGCAGATGGACTTATAGAAAGTTTAATAAGTTACTCGGATGGAGTGCAAAAGAGTATTTTTGAACGTGGTTTAGCTTTCAAAACTAGAAAGGAAGCTGAACAATTTGATAAGGAACGTATATTAATAAATAAACTGAAGAATTGGGCTAAAAAACATCAAGGAGACTGGACACCTAACTGGGATAATTTAGATGAAGAAAAAAGGAGTATAATGTACGATAACGGGTATAAAAAACTTGAAATTTTTAAAAATTATCGTTATCAAGAAATAATAAAACTACCTTATTTCAAGTCAGAAAAAATTACAGAACAATTTATCGAAGAATTCGGAGATGAAATTAAAGAGGTACTTTACTAATGGATGATAAACAATTCTTATATCTTACGATAGAAGTTAGCGAGAATCAAACAGTAGAACAGGTGGTTAAAGAAGTAGTTGACGAGATAGAAAGCTATAATTGGCACGTTGTAGCTTATGATTTAAACACACATGAATTATATGAGAACAGATATTTGATGACAGTGTACATGGAGAAGGAGGAATAGAATGACTAACAGAATATATTTAGCATTAAAGTATAAAGATGCACAAATTATAAAACATGCATTAAAAAAAATATGTTAAGAGATTAGGTGTGAAAAATAAAACAGATATTGAAGAAGAATCAGTATTACTTAATAATATTGAGAAAGAAGTAAATCTATTTAAAATGAAAAATGGAATAGGACAGGAGAAAAATGAGTGTATAGATATATAAGATTTTATGAATCAATAATAAAAGAATTAGATTTAGAATCCACTAGTAAATTCACAGAAGAAGAGAATAGAACATTTTGTTATATCTATAAGCAATTGAAAAAAAATAATTGTGTAATGTCGATTGAAGATGCGGAAGAACTTAAGGATTTGATTAGCTTTGATTTAGAAAAACATATTTTTTGTTATCTAAAAAAAAGATGTGAAATTAATGAGTTATTGAGAGTTGATAAGAAACTTGAAGATACGATTGAGCTTAAAATAAAAGAAACTAGAACAAAAGGGGCAACAAAGTTTAATACCTTATTAGCTAGAAGGATATTGAATAAAGCTCAAGGGAACTATATAAAAGCTATATATCTTAGGAGATTGGAAAAGATTTTAGGAGAATCACTAGAATCTTGTATTATTTCTAAAAATGATACAGCTACTAAACAAAATAAAAAGATAGTAAAAGATAGATATAGAAATATTATTCATGCGTTAGCTAGAAGATTAAGCAACTACTATAATTATGGATACTCAATTAATTATGATCAAAAAACATTATTACTAGAAAAAAACAATGTAGTATTAGTATATTGGATAGATGACAAGGTATATGAAAATAGAAAATATTTATTTGATTTGAATGAGAATGTAATAACTATGGCAATCTTATTAGATAATCACTATAAAAGTTTATTTAGTGAAAATTTAGTGTAATGAACTATTTAATCTGTCAATAAAAAAAGATATAATAAAAATTGAGCTGGAAATGTTTTTGTGTATAGTTATCTAGGTGAGAGATAACTTTAAAAATAGCATTAAGTGTCCTTCCGAAATTAAAGTAGTGTTGATATCCAGCTCTATCAACACAGTAAAGGAGATAAGATGAGAGAGTTTAATTATACAAGAAACGATGTAGATTATTATTTAGAAGCAAGACACAAGATTAAAAGGCAGTTAAATATATATTTAAGAGATAAGTTAAGTAGTATTGATGAGAATAAAACTAGCAATAATACTTTTACAAATGCTAATGAGAATAATTTAGTTAATAAACTTTCTGATTATGATTTCGAAAAAGATAGTTATGCATTGAAATGTATTGAAAAATTTGAAGAGCAATTAGTAGATGTTAGAGATAGAAAGATACTTAAGTTTAAGTACACATATAACCTAACAATAGATGAAGTAGCAGAAGAAGTATGTTATCATACGAGAACTGTAGAAAGAAGAATACAAAGCTTTAAAGATAAATTATATAATATTATGAACGATAAAGATTTAAGAGAAAGAGCTTAAATCTTTTTTTTATTTGAAAATATAAAATATAAAAAATCTGGAAAAATAAATTAGAGAAAAATTTAAAAGAAATAAAATCTAAAAAGAAAATAATATTTAAATTAGATGAGCAAGTAAATAGATTTACAAGAGGGATATAGATATGAAGTATAGCAATCAATGTATAGTATAATGAACGTTGAGGCAGTAGTGTAACAAACTATAGAAGATAAGAAGAGGCTAACGTTAATCTTAAATAAAGATATTCTAAAGTGAATTAAAAGTTGTCGGAAATGTCGGGTTTGTCTATGATATAATATTAGTATCCAATACTACATAATTATTAATACAAGCGTATATTGTATACGAATATTAAGAGATAGTTTAATTGCTATCTCTTTTTATTTTGGAAATAACTTAAGAAAGAACAGATAGTTATGAAAGAATGTAAGCATCACAATTGCAGAACACTTATTAAACGTGGTGCATATTGTGATAGACATAAACAAACACAAAGTAAATATTACAATGAACAAAGAAAGAATGATGATGCAATGAAGTTCTATCGCTCGAAGGAGTGGAGGGAGACAAGGCAAGAAGTACTTAAAAGAGATTGCTTTACTTGTGTGATGTGTGGTGGCACTGCCAACCTAGTGCATCACAAGGTGGAAGTAAGGACGGACTGGAGCAAGAGGCTAGAGATGAGCAACCTTGAGTCGGTATGTCGTAACTGCCATAATAAGATAGAGCATTACAAATAGGATTTTATCAAGCCTTTTGGGAAATATTTCCCAGGGATACCCCCCTGAAAAAATTTGAAAAATAATTTTTGCTTACGAGCGGGCGTCTCTTTTTTGCACGCAAAATGCGTTTAATTATTTTTTCCAAATGAGATTTTTTTAGGAAGGTGGTGATACTTTGGCAAGAAAGGCTGAACCTATGTCATTAAAGCTTTTAGGAGGTAATAGACAGAGGTTATCAAAAGAAAAAATAGAGGCACGAAAAATAGAAGAAAATAAGCTAAAATTATCAAAAGATAAATTGAAGCCTCCGAAGTGGCTTGGAGATTTAGCGAAGAAAGAATTTAGATATATTGTCAGTCAGACAGATTCTATTGATCTTTTAAATAATCTAGATGTTCATGTTTTAGCTGTTTACTGCGATACTTATGAGAAGTATGTGGAATGCAGTAGGATTATTCAAGAAGATGGTTTAATTACAGATAAAGGTTACACGAAAGAAACAGAGAGAGTTTTAAAACGTGGTTCTAAAACAGTAGAAAATGAAAGAACGGTAGATTATTCTATGGGGCAACATCCTCTATTAATTAGACAAAAAGATTTATTTAATATCTTACGTTCACTTCAATCTGAACTTGGATTGACACCAGTAGCACGTGCTAAAATCGCTATGGATAAAGCATATGAAGAGTTGCCAAAAGATTCTGTTCATGAAAGGTTTGGTAATATCTAATGTTGAAAAATGCAATGAAAAAATGGGCAGAAGAAGCTGTTAATGGAAATCGTTTAGTTTGTGAAAAAGAGAAATGGGCATGTATGAGATTTCTTAGAGATTTAGAAAGAGAGGGAACTAAAGAGTTTCCTTTTATTTTTGATGAGGACAAAGCTATGAGATTTCTAGAATGGATGTCATTATTTAAACATACTAAAGGTAAATTGGCAGGTAAGAATATAGATCCTGCACCTATTCAAATTTTTAACTGGTCAAATATATATGGATGGATTCATATAGAAACTGGCTTAAGAAGATTTAGAAAATTTTATTATCAGGTAGCAAGGAAGAATGCAAAGTCTCAAGATGTTTCTTGTTGTTTATCTTATGAGATATCTGCCTTTGGTGAATCTTCAAGTGAAGCATATATTGGAGCTACTAAAAGAGATCAAGCGAATATTGTTTTTAAAGAAATAAAAGCACAATTACAAGGTAGTGAAGTTAGGAATAAATTTAAGATTACTAGAAGCTTGATAGAACATGAAAGAAGTAATAGCTATATTATGGCTTTATCCAGAGATTCTGGGAAGACTGCAGATGGATTTAACCCTCAAGTAGGGGCAATGGATGAGTATCACGCACATCCTACAGATGAGATTTTAGAAGTTATTCAATCTGGTCAAGGTGCAAGAAGTCAACCATTAATTGTTATTATTACAACTGCTGGATTCAATTTAAACAGTCCATGTTACGCTACAGAGTATGAATATGTTTCTAAATTATTAGATCCTAATAGTCCTGTAGAAAACGATACTTACTATGCTATGGTTTGTGAACTGGATAAAGGTGATGATATCAAAGATGAAAGAAATTGGATTAAATCTAATCCTATTCTTGCAAGCTATGATGAGGGTATAAAATTCTTAAGAGATAGGTTGAAAGAAGCAATTGATAAGCCTGATACTATGACTAAGTTTCTTACTAAGAATATGAATATTTGGGTAAATGCTCCAGAAAATAAATATATGGATATGGAGAAATGGAAGCTGTGTGAAGTACCTGATGATGAATTAGAGGGTAAACCTTGTTTTGTTGGTGTCGACTTATCAAAAAGATTAGACTTAACTGCAGTAACCTCAATATTTGTACTAGGTGAAGGTAAGTATGCAGTTAGAAGTAAAGGATTTATGCCAGAGGAAATGCTACAACAAAGAATGAATACTGACAGAGTAAACTATAGTCTTTGGGTAGATGAAGGTTGGATAACAACTACTCCAGGAGAAGTTATTGATTATGATTTCGTTATTGATTATATAGAAAGCTTAAGAAGTAAGTATAGTATTCAAGAAGTATGTTATGATCCTTATAATGCAACTCAATGGGCACAATCAATGGAGAAACTGGGATATTTAATGATTGAAGTTAGACAAGGTGTCTTAACGTTGAATGAGCCTACAAAACATTTTAGAGAGTGTGTGTATGAACAAAAAATACATCATGATGGAAATAAAGCCTTGACTTGGTGTCTAGGGAATGCAGTTACAAAATTTGATGCACAGGATAATATCATGTTAGATAAGAAAAAATCTACTGATAGGATAGATATGGCTGCTGCTGGTATTTTCGCTTTTACTCGTGCTATGTACAGCGATAATATCGGATATGATCTAAATGAAGAAATAAGTAAAGGAGCGTTTAGTTTCTAATGAAAAAATTAATAAGAATTTTAATAGGAATTCTATTCCTTTTGAGCCTCGTATCATTTGTGTACGCAGGCTTTTTATTATGTAAAACATTAGGATTTGTAGTGTTGGGAGTGGTTCTAATGCTATGTACTTATGTTTTAGATACTAATTTAGACACTTAGGAAGGAGGTGAGAAATGAAGATGATATTTAGAAATAAGACACCAACAGGTAGTGAAGTGGCAAGTGATTTAAGAAATCCTGCTGATTGGTTTCTCAATCTATTTAATAATCGAGGAAACAATGTTACAGAAGAAAGTGCTATTAGTACTTCAGAAGTTTATAGTTCAGTAAAGGTTTTAGCTGATGATTTAGCAAAGTATCCATTGAATTTACTTTATGACAATAAAGGAACTGTAGAGAAAGCAAAAAAACATAGTGTGTATAGTTTATTAAAAGATAAGCCAAATAAAAATATGACTAGCTTTGAATGGAAACATTTAGTCATGACACAGTTAAATCTGTGGGGAAATAGCTATCATTATTTAGAAATTGGAAGAAATGGTCAAGTAAAGGAGATTGTTCCGTTAGATCCTAGAGTTACAAGCGTACTATATCATGCTGAAACAAATTCAGTAACCTATAGAACAATCTATAAAGGTAAACAAGTAACTTTGAATAGTGATGAATTACTACATTTTAAAAACTTATCTATTAATGGTTTGATAGGACGTTCTCCTGTTCAAGTATTGAGAGAAAGTATTCAAGGAAACCAAAAAGGACGAGAAATGGCATCTAACCTCTTTAAAAGAGAGGGCATTCCGTTAGCTATATTGAAAGCTACAAGAATACCATTGACAGCTGAAAATAAAGAAATAGTTGCTGAATCATGGAAAAAGCATCTTGAAAATAATAATGTAGCTATTCTGAATCCAGATCTTGATTATCAAAGTGTTGGAATTCCACAATCTGATGCACAGTTTATCCAAACTATGAAATACAACAAAGCAGAAATTGCTAGTATTTTTAAAGTGCCACCATATAAATATGGTGATTACAGTGGATTAACCCATTCTAACGCTTTATCACAATCAATGGACTATGTAAAAAATGTTATGTTGCCATACGTAACAAATATAGAGGCTGAATTAAATACTAAAATTCTAACAGATTTAGATAGAAAAAGAGGCTATTATTTCAAGTTCAATATGGAAGCTGAATTAAGAGCAGACCAAAAATCACGAGCAGAATTTTATGAAAAAATGCAACATGTTGGAGTTTATACAATCAACGATATATTACGTTCAGAGGATATGTCAACAATTGATAATGAGTATGGTGATATGAGATTTATGTCATTAAACTATGCTCCTATCGATACTATCAAAGAATATCAAATGTGGAAAGCAGGAGCAAGAGGTAATGAACAATTGGAAGATGAAAGCCTTAAATGAAGATAAGGCGGAAATTTATATCTATTCAGATATCGGTTATGACTGGTGGGAAAATAAGTCTACAGCACAAATATTCGCAGATGAATTAAACTCATTAGGTGATGTTAAATACATAGACTTACATATTAATTCAAATGGTGGAGATGTGTTTGATGGGCAAGCCATTCATAGCTTAATTAAACATAATAAAGCATATGTGACAGCATATGTTGATGGTTTAGCTGCTTCAATTGCAACTGTAATTGCAATGGGAGCAGACAAGGTAGTTATGCCAAAAAATGCCATGATGATGATTCATAATGCATGGACTGGAATGTATGGAAATGCAAATGACTTAAGAAAAATGGCAGATGATTTAGATCACATTAATGACAGTATAGTTAGTACTTATTTATCTAAAGCTAAAGATAAGACTACAGAAGAAAAAATCAGAGATTTAATGGATAAAGAAAGTTGGTTAAATGCTGATGAATGTTTAGAACTAGGATTATGTGATGAAATAGCAGAGCCAGTAAAAATGGCAGCTTGTTTAACTAAAGAACAAGCACATAAATTTAAAAATGTTCCTAAAGAATTAATTAAAGATAATTATGAATTTCAAACGGAACGAGCAAAGCAATATTTAGAATTTTTGGAGGTTCAATAAATGAATAAAAAATTAAGAGAATTATTACAATTAAAAGCAGAAAAAGTAGAAGCTGCAGAAACAGCAATTAATAATGGTGATAAGGAATTAGCTAATTCTTTAGTAGCAGAGATTAAAAATTTAACAACTGAAATTGATAATATTCAAAACTTAATCAGTTTAAAAGACGATGATAAAGTAGTTGATATGACAGTTGAAAACAAAGTAGAAACTGGAGTACAAGCCCTACAAAGATATATAAAAACAGGTGTAGTAGATGCAGCAGGCCCATTAAAGGAATCTGAAAATGAAAATGGTGGATATTTAGTACCTAAAGATGTTCAAACAAAAATTAATGAATATAGACGTTCATTTATATCTTTAAAAGGATATGTAGATGTACGTAATGTTGTAGTTCCATCGGGTAGTGAAGTTTACGAAAAAACAAGTCAATTAGTTCCACTAACTAATATGACTGAATTAGGAGAAATTGCTGAAATGGACGGGTCAACGTTCGAAAATATCTCTTATCAAGTAAAAAATTATGGAGGTATTTTACCAGTATCAAGATTCTTATTACAGGATACTCCAGAAAACTTATTAGCATATTTAGCTAAATGGTTTGTTAAGAAACAAGTTGTTACTGAAAACAAAGAAATTTTAGAAGTATTAAATTCATTTACGAAAAAAGCTATTACCAAAGTAGATGAAATCAAGACAGCGATGAATATTACTTTAGACCCTGGTTTCTTAGATAACACTAAAGTGATAACAAATCAAAGTGGATTTGATGTATTAGACACTCTAAAAGATAAAAATAACAAGTATCTGTTACAAGAGGTTGTAACTGAACCAACAAAACGTACTTTATTTGGAAAAGAAGTTGTTGTATTACCAGACACACAATTCCCTAAAGAAACAGACGGATCATTCCCGTTATATGTAGGTGATTTACATGAAGCAGTTCGTGTATATTCTCTAAATACATTAGAAATTTTATCTACAGATGTTGGTGGTAAAGCATTCACACGTAATTCATATGATACACGTTTAATCACTAGATTTGATGTTAAAGCTGTAGACAAAGAAGCAGTAGTTAAATTAACATTTACTAAAGATTTAGCAGTGGCAGTGCCATTAGGATAGGCTTATGTTTGATATTTCAGATGATTTATTAAAGCAATTCAAAGATAAATTACATATACTTCATGATGATGAGGACGACAATCTAAAGAGGTTGTTGTCTTTTTCTTATGAAATTCTTTGTGAAAAATGTGGTTTCTTTGATATTGATAATAATGAGCAAGGAAAATCATTAGTGTTTGAGAGAGCAAGGTATGAATACAATGATAAATTAGAATATTTTGACACTAATTTTTTAGGTGAGATGTCAAGTCTATTAATAAGAATTGAAAAAGAGAGGTACAGATAAAATGGTTAAAGTAAAAGCATTACAAGTATTTGAAGATTTATATACAGGTACAGTTTATAAACCAGGTGACGTTTTGGACATTACAAAAGCTAGATATGATGAATTCAAGAAAAACCTATCAATTTATGGTGGAGAGTTCTTAGAGTTAGTTGAGGAAGGAACAGCACTAGTAGAAACTGCAGAAACTGAAACTAAAGTAGAAGCTGCAGAAACTGAAACTAAAGTAGAAGCTGCAGAAACTGAAACTAAAGAAGAAGTTAAGGAAGCTCCTGTAGAAGAAACTGATGAAGCAAAACAAGATTAGTCAATCTTACAATGATGGAATAGTAAGGTTTATTAAATATACTCATACAAAAGATAAATTTAATACTAAATTATCTGATAAAACTGAAAAGGAAATCAGAAAGTTTTGGTTCAGATATTTAGGTGTAACAGCTAATGAAAAGTATCAGTCTTTACAAGTAGATACAGAAGTTTCTACAAGGATTGCTATTAGGTTGTTTCACAATATTAATGACTATTTGTTAAGTGATCTTTATGTGATTATAAAAAATAAATCTTATGTTATTTCAAGAATTTATCATAATCATGTGAAAAATGAAACTGAATTATCGTTGGTAGAGGTGATTAGAAATGACCATTAAGGAATTAATATTTCAAACCATAACTGGTATGGAATTGAACATTCCATATTCATATGGATTTAGTGAAGAGACTGATTTTCCAAAAATAGTATATTTTCACGTAAATACAACAGAAAAAAGACTTTCTAACAAAAAGAAAATTAAACACCATGTATATCAATTAAATTTCTATGATCTAGTGCCACACGATTTAGACAGTTCAGAAATTTTACGAAAAATACAAAACTCATTAGAGGATAACACAAAATTAAATACTGGTTCTTGGCAAGAAGTAATTGATGTGAATGCTGATAAAAAAGAAAATCAATTCATGTATTACCTGGAGATTTACTCATGACAAAAGAGTTTGGCTTTAGTGGAGCAATTGCTAAGTTAAATAAGATTAGCAGTAACGCTAAATCTATTAATAGCATAGTAGAAAAAGAAGCAGAAGAAATTAAAGATGATGCCAAAAAAATTGCCACTAGTAAAGGTTTAAAAGTGACTGGGGCTGGTGTTGAGGGAATTATCGCAAAACATGCATTATATGAAAGTACAGTAGGTTGGGCAGGTAGGCCCAACCTACATTTATATTTCCATGAAGTAGGATTTCATGCTGGATTTTCTAAAGCAACTAGTAGAGAAAGACGTGGTAAACGTGCAAGAAGATATAAAAAAGGTAGTAGAAAATATGTTGCTCCTAAGCCACATATTAGACCTGCAGCATTACAACACAAAGATTCATTTGCTAAGAAAGTTAAAGATAAATTATTAAATAAATAGGAGGAACTGAAATGACAGTAACTAAAGAGAGAGTAGACGGAGCATTACTAACAGGTATTGGTGCTGGATATTTACAAAAAGTAAAAACAGAAGCAACTAGTGAAAGTGGATTAACGTATGAGGACAAAACATATGAAGTGGCGGCAATCGATAAAGTAGCTTTTAAAGGACAAAAGAAGGAGAAATCAGTATATCTATCAAATATTAAAGTTCGTGATATTGTTAAATTCTCAAGTGTTGAGATGACAGTAGATATTGGTTTCTTCCCAGAAGGTTTCGTAGAAGAAATGAGTGGAATGATTAAACTAGCTAATGGTGTATTCGTTCAAGGAGACAGCCCTAAATATAAACAGTTTAGATGGTCGTTCCCTGTTACAGACGAAAACGGAAATGAAATTATCTACAACTTCCCTGTTTGCCAATTGAAAAATCCAGATTTCAATGCAGAAACAGAAACTGATGAGAAAAAAGAAAACATTTCACAGGTTACTATTGAGGCATTCCCAGTAATTGGAAGTGATAATAAATCTGTATACGCTAAAATTGACTTACGTACAACTAATTTATATGATCGTGAGAAATTATTATTAAATGGTTTCTATGATGCAGCAACTTTAAAAGCTTGTATTAAAGAAGGGCAAACAGATTCTACAGTAGTCCCTAGAGGATAATAAATAAGATTAAAGAGCCGACATAAGTTGGCTCTTTTTTGGAGGTATTAAATGAGTATTTTTAAAAAAAATATAGAGACTTTTAAAACAGATATTCTTGGGTATGAAGTTGAATTAAGATGTAATTTAGCAGTTTGGTTACATTTAGAAGTAGATTTTGGTATTAAACAAGGTGATTGGGTAGATGTTATTACTAAAGAAAAAAATATAGCAATTGCTAAGTTTTTAGTATCAATTTTGAAAGCTAATAAGTTAAAAACAACACTTGAGGAAGTTTTAGAAAATGTCACTGATACAGACTTGGAAGTATTTCTTATAAAATATCAAGAAGCTATGTATGGAGACCAAACAGCAACATTACTTCAAATGTTAGGAATTACTGATGATAGCGAAATGGGAAAGAGTTTTTTAGAAGAACAGGTAGAAGACCTAGTTCATACACAACCAAAAGTAGTGAGCAGGAATCCGAAGAAAGCCAAGAAGAGATACAAGAAATAATAGATTGGGATGATTTATTTTATAAGTGTAGAACTTGGTTCAACATGACTAAGGATGAATTTATGTATGATTATTCATTCGACTATATTATTTACATGATAAATAGATATATTAAAGAAAATTATACAATAGATGATTCTGAAGAAGAAGGTATGCGAGTTACTAACATAAGTAATGTACTGTAGGAGGTAAAAATGGCAAATTACATGGATAAAGTCGGTGTCATACTGACTGCAGAAGGTGTAGGGTCTTTTACCTCTGCTATCAAGCAAGGTGAAAATGCCTTACGACAACTTCAAGCAGAAGCTAGAAGAAATATAGCATCATTAGGTAGTGGTGCAAAAGCATACGATATCTACAAGGCAAAGATGAGTGGATTAACTACTCAAATGAAGCAATCAGCAAGTAATGTTAATAGTTTAAAAGATAAATATGATGCTTTAAAAAAATCTACTAGTGAGATACCGAAAGAGATTGAAAAGTTGTCGAATGCTTTCAGGCAAAAACAATCAGTTCTAAAGACTAATGGAACGTTGTTACAAAGTCAAAAGGAGCATTTAAAACACTTAGAAAGCACTTATGGTAAAAGTAGTGCTGCTGTTCAGAAATATAAAGAAACAGTAGCAAATACAAGCAAAGCATATAAGAAGACTGAACAAGAAGTCAAAAGTCTTGAAACGCAAATTAAAGGCTTAAATAGTACGTTAAGTACTCAACAAAAAGAATTAGGAGCATTACCAACTAAAATAGCGAATGCTGAAACAAGCTATTTTAAATTAAGAGATGCAGTTGAGAAAACTCATACTGCATTTAGAAATAGTGGTGGTAGATTAGCTGATACTGCTCAAAGATTTAATGATGTTGGAACTAGGGCACAAGTTCTAGGACAGAAAATGTCGGGAGTTGGTGACGGCTTAACGAGAGCTACAGCTGGGATATCATCTGGAATGTTATTAGCTGCTAGAAGTGCAATTAATTTTGAAAGTGATTTTGCTGGAGTAGTAAAAACTGTAAATGCAACTCCAGAACAGCTAGAAAAGATTAGGCAGAGTTTCTTAAATCTTTCTACAGAAATTCCAGTTAGTGCAAATGAATTAGCGAGAATAGGTGAAGTAGCTGGACAATTAGGTATTAAAACTGAAAATATAGTTGACTTTACAAAAACTATTGCTGATTTAGGAGCTACTACAAATTTAAGTAGTGAAGAGGGAGCAACTAGTTTAGCTCAATTCATGGCTGTAATGGGAACAAGCCAAAGTAGTATCAGAAATCTAGGTTCTACGTTAGTAGAATTAGGAAATAACTTTGCGACAAATGAAAGATCTATTGTAGAAATGTCTCAAAGATTATCTGGTATGGGTAAACAAACTAATATGTCAGAGGCTGATGTATTAGGATTAGCGGCTGCAATGAGTACTGTTGGTATCGAGGCAGAAGCTGGTGGTAGTGCAATGACACAGGTTATGACAAAAATGCAAAATGCTGTAATGTCAGGTGGAGAAAACTTAGGTAAGTTTGCAAAAGCTGCTGGAGTTAGTGCAAGTGAATTTGCTAATGCATTTAATAATCGACCTGTAGAAGCTTTAGAACTGGTTCTTAAAGGTCTAAAACATGTAAAAGAAAGTGGCGGAAATGTTAATGAAGTACTTGAATCATTAGGGGTATCAGGTATTCGTGAAGCAGATGCAATGAAGAGACTTTCTGGAGCATTAGATGGTGATAGTGGATTAGGTAAAGCCTTAGAAATTGCTAATAAAGGATGGAGAGAAAATTCAGCATTAACTAAAGAAGCAAGCATCAGATACCAAACAAGTGCTAGTAAAATTCAAATGGCTAAGAATGAAATTCAAAAAATGGCAATTGAAATGGGTTCTGAATTACTTCCGAGATTAGCAGAAGTGTTACAACATTCTAAGCCAGTTGTGAAAACATTAGGTGATATGATGGTATGGTTTAGTAAACTACCACCTGCGGTTCAATTAGCCGTGTTAGGTATGGGTCCATTCTTATCTGTTCTAGGTAGATTAACAACTGGTGCAGGTGCAGGAGTTAAGAGCATAGGTACTTTGATTCAATGGTTAGGTAAAATCAGAACTGGTAAAGCAGTGGCTGATGTTGCCAAATTAGGTACTGAAATTGCTGGAGTAGGGACTAAGGCAGCAACTACTGGAAGCATGGCTTCTATGCTAACTAATCCATATGTAGCAGGTGCTGCATTAATTGGAGCTGCTTTTGTTGGATTAGGATATGGAATATATCGTGAAATGACAAAAGACAGTAGAAATCATGAAGCATCCGTTGAACAAACAAACGGGAAGTATAAAGAGTGGTACAATCAAGTGATTAAAGGTGCAACACAATCTGGAAGTGCAATCGATAGATTAAAAGGTGATGTTCAAAATAATAGTAAAGCCATAGTTGAAGAAGCTGAAAAGATTAAAAAAGCCAATACCTCAATCATAGAGAGTCTTGATAGAAACTTTAAAAAAGGCAGTTGGTATTCTTCAGATGGTGAATTAAGAAAGAAACTAAAAGAGAATCTATCTTTAAGTGATGAAGATGTAAATGAGATTGAAGGTAAGTTTAGAAACTATGGAATTATGTTAGGTAATTCATTATCAAGCATTCAATCAAGCTATCTACAAAATAAAACTATCACAGCAGATTATGCAATGGCTCAGATAAAAACTGTTAATGATTTAACATTGACTACTATTGAGGGTATTGAGAAGCGTCGAAAAGCTGAAATGGATAGACTAGAGGCTTTGAAAGCACAAGGTTTAATAGAGGAAGCTGAATATAAAAAACAAGCTGAATTTATAAAACAAACCTTTGATACTCAAATTAATTCAGCAAAAGAAGCACAGGGAAGAATTAAAGAAATTCTATCTAATGCTGCAAAAGATCATAGAAGTTTAACAACTCAAGAGATGAATGAAATAGAGAATCTCTATAAAAGATTAGGTAAAAGTGCTGTAGAGGCTGCAACATCTAGTAAAGAAGCTCAAGAACTTCTGAAAAAGGGAATGGAAGAAACAGCCTTAGCCGCTAAAATTGCTGCATTAAAACAAATTGGATTGATTACTGACACTAAAGAAGAATACATTAATAATTTAGGTTCTATTGAAGCTAAAGTAAAAGAAGTTAATGAAATTCTGAATAATTGGACTAGTCACTCTGATATTAAATCAATAGGAATTAAATTTGAAGGTCATGATCTTGTATTTAATTTCAAAAGCGATTATGAACGACTTATGGCATTACCAGATATAATGAAAGCAATAACTATTGCAGAAAGTCAAGGTCGTACTATTAAGATGACTAAAGAAGACTTAGATTGGTTGGATAAGAAAGGAATACATCCTAAAAATGTTGAGATTGTAGATAAAGCAAGTCTTCCGTTAGATAACATTAATGGAAAAATAGATACATTCAAAAATGCTAGTTTACCTCCTAAATCAATTATGTTAAGAGATGAGGGAAGTACAAGTATAGATAATGTATTTAATAAGGTATTAAATTACAATGCACAAGTGATTAATGAGAAGAAATTGACTGTAAAAGATAATGCAAGTCAACCAATTACAGATGCACAAGGAAATTTAAACACATATATCAATACTAATCCTGCTGAAAAAGTACTATCAGCTAGTGGAAATGCCAGTCCATTTATTCAAGATGCCACAGATAGAACAAATGTTTTTGCAGCAACAAATCCAGCAACTAAGAGTATTATGGCACAAGGTAACGCAACACCATTTACAGACGCAGCAACAGCGAGCACAGAAAGATTTAATGCAACACCTACACCTACAAAAAAATTAGAAGCTGAAGATAATATCACACATAAAGCGAACAGTGCAGCAGAAGCTATTAGTGCTATTCCATTAGTTATTACAACAACTTGGAATCTTATCAAAAACACAATTAGTGGGTATTTCGGAGGAGAACATGCTACTGGTGGACATATCGGAATGCATGCAATGGGTGGACATATTGGGATGTTTGCGACAGGTGGAAACATCAGTACAACTCAAAACTTACCACCTAAATATACAGGTATCGTAGGAGAAGCTGGCCCAGAATTATTCCAAGTGACAAGAAGTGGTGTAAATATTACACCATTATCAACAAGAGAGAAAATTAAAGGAATAAGTGGAACGTTAGCAGAACAATATGGAGCGAATAATCCTAATGTTAATATTACCATCAACGTGACAGGTAATAATATAAACAACAAAGAAGACATTGATACATTAGTAAAAGAGATTGAACAAAAACTAGTGAGATCTATGAAAGAATACAAAAATATGAGTTTTGGAGGTGGTAGAAATGTCGTTACATTATAATGAGTTAATCTTCAAAGGGAAGTCTACCGCCGATTTTCCCTTTGAAATTTTTGTAATAGAAAATGATGGAATCAATAAAGGGAAAAGAAAAGACAAAATATTTACATCTGATGATATGTCAGGAGGAATTGTAAGAACTTCTACAGCTTATGAGCTTGTAGAAAAATCATATAAGCTATTAATCCACAATGTAAAATTAAACCAAATCAATGAATTATTAGTGTGGTTAGAAGGTAGTGGCAAATTAATAGCCTCTGATAATCCTGGAAGATACTATGAGGTGTTAACAGTATCTGCAGTTAGAGCTAGACTAGGTGAAGTAGATGAATATGAAATAGATGTAGTATTTACTTGTAATCCATTTTCATATAGCGTTGCTTCTGATATCAAGACATACACAGGAAATGGGATTATTAACAATGAAACTAATGTAATAATGTATCCTAAAATTACTCTATATGGAAATTCAACGAGTGGCACATCATTAACCATAGGTAATCAGGTAGTCAGATTAAAACAACTATCTGAAAAGTTAGTTATTGAATGCAAACAAGGAGAACAAAATGTATATGACAAGAATGGAAATTTATTAAATAGTGTAATGCTAGGAGCGTTTTTTGAGATTAAACCAGGAGTGAGTGGGATTGTTCTAGGGAATGGAATTACTAAGTTGGAAATAGAGTGTAGATGGGGGGCGTTTATTTAATGTTATGGTTATATGATGAATTTGAAACGGATTTTACTTATAACGGAATAGTGTTGAATAATGCTTACGATTCAGATATTCACTGGGTGTTAAATACAATGTATAAATTAACATTCAAATATCCAACTGTTGATAACGATATATATTCATTCATTGAAAAAGGTATGATTGTAAAAGCTGATGAACATGACAGAACAAACTTATTTAGAATTAAGGATATTGATATATCTGAAAATGATAAATGTATTACTGTCACAGCTTATCAAAAGAACTATGATTTTAGTAAAAGGTTAGTGAATAACTTCAGTAGAGTTAGAGTTGGTTGTATGTCGGTCTTAGATGAGTGGTATAGCAACTTTCTATCAACTGAAAAGGATTTTTCTTATTATTCTGATATAGATGATACAAATTCATTCTCTAGTTATAAAGACGAAAAAGACAGCCAACCTAAGGTATCATTTGAGCTACTAGGTGAAATAGCAAGTTTGTATTCTGCAGATATAGATATGCATGATAAGCAAATTAGTTTATTAAGTAAGCTAGGAAGAGATACTGAAGAAGTACTGACTACAGCTAAAAATATTAGTGAATTTGTTAATACTAGTAATTCTGATGAAATAGTTACTAGGATATATGCAACTGCTACTTTCAAAGTTGGTGATAAAGAGGATAAGACAGATTTACAAGCAAGGCACAGGGAAGAGTTAAGAGCTTTAAGGCAGTCTCAAAAAGAGTATTCACAAAGTAGGAACGCTGAAAAAAAATCTCAACAAATTCAAGAAGAGATAGCTAAGAAGTATGCTAAGGAACTTGCTAAGCAAAATAAATCAGTTAAAAGAAGTGGAACAACATCAAAATCATATTCGCAAATAGAATCAGAAGTTAGAGCTAAATATCAAGAACGAGAAAGTAAGGCTCAACAAAGAAAAATAGAAAGCCAAGCACTTGCTGATAGAAAGAAATCTGAAATAGACTCTTTAAAAGCTCAACAAAAAGAGGAAACAGCTTCTTTAGATCAAGAAGTAACTATAAGTTTAGCTGTAGAAAGTCCGTTGATTAATGATTATCCTTTCATTAATGAAATATCGATTTCTAACAACGATTTAAGAACTGCTGAAGAGTTAGAGGAATGGGCTATGGAGTATTTCACAAAAGGAAATATTGATAAGCCTAAAAACTCTATTAAGGTAACTTATGAACAGCTATCAGAAAATATTAATCGTGGTGATACTGTAATTTTAAAATATTTAAAATATGGTGTAGATGAAAGAATAAGAGTAGTTGAAACTCACTATGATCCAATGTTAAAAAAATGGAAAGAGTTTATTCTTGGTGAAAAAGAGGGTAGATTAGGTTCAGAAGTTTCTCATTCTAGTAGTGGAGCTGAATTTAGAGCTAATGCTTATACAGACCGTTTATCAATCGATATCGAACGAAAAATTAAAGAGCGAAGTGAAAATTATGATAGGTTATTTAAGAAAAACTCTGATGAGATAACAAAAAGAATCGAGGATGGATTCGAAAAAGCTAAGGCTTCGAGTGAAGTGAAAACAGCAAAAATTGAACAAGATTTGGAGTCGAAACTAACACCTCTTAGAGAAGAAGTTAATAATATTGTTAATGATTTTACTAAAGGTTTACCAGAACGTATCAAAGAAAATCTAAAAGGAATTGATATAGATAATTCTAAAATCGAGGAATTAAAAACTAAAATCGAGGAAGTATCAGAAAAAGCAGAAACTACCTTGAAAATGGTTGGAAGTGATGGTACAGAGAGGTTTAATAAAAACAGATTAGATGGTGGTACTGAAAGGGATATTCCGTTAGGAACACCATTTATAGAAATATCTCATAACGGAGATGGTTTTGAAGTTGGTAAATCTTATGTTATCAGTTGGGAAGCAACATGTAGAACACATGATAATTTCAACGTTAAATTTGTATTTAATAGGTTAATCGAGTTTCCTATTAAGGTAACTATGACACCAACCAATACTCTATATCCTACTGCTGAAAAGACTTTTACAGAGCAAGAGGGGATTATATTTAGTGTTTATAACGGTGGATATAACATCTCTTTTGAAAGTGAGTGGTATAAAATACAAAACATTTATAAAAACATTACAACAAACACCACTATCAACGTAGAAGTGAATTATAAAGATTATGCGGAGGGAATTGAAACAGCAGAGTATCGAGGTGAGTGGAACAATGAACCTAAATTTATTTTTGATGGAGGAGGTAATTAATGAGTGAAAAAATACAAATACGTATGCAACAAAAACGAATGAGTGCAAGCGACTGGAGTAACAGTTCACTTATTTTATTAGATGGAGAGTTAGGTATCGAATCTGATACTGGCTTTGTTAAGGTTGGTAATGGTACTAGTAGATTTAGTGAGTTGCAATATTTGACTGGACCTAGAGGAGAACGTGGAGAGCGTGGTCCACAGGGTATTCCAGGATTGCAAGGTCCACGTGGAGAAACAGGACCTCAAGGATTGCAAGGAATACAAGGTCAAAAAGGTGAAACTGGAGAGCGTGGACCAGCTGGTAGAGATGGTGTAGTAACGTTTGAAAACTTATCTCAAGCACAAAGAAACACTCTTAAAGGAGACAGAGGAGAGGCTGGACCAACAGGACCAAGAGGAGAACAAGGGCAACAAGGTATTCCTGGACCGCAAGGACTTAGAGGTGCAACTGGAGAACGAGGACCACAAGGACCAGCGGGAACAGCAGGTGAAAACATAATAAACCAACTCAATAGACAACCTTTAAAATACTGGTGTGGAACTGAACAACAATATAACGCTATTTCAAATAAAGACCCTAACACAATATATGATGTATTTAAGTAGGTGTGTATATGAGAGATAGAGCAAAGATAATAGTTAACAATAGAGAAGTTGGCAAAAGATATTTAGGTAGTAGGTTGGTGTGGGAAGCAGAACCAGCATTAAGATTAATATTTCAAAAAGATAATGTTACTATAAATCCGTTTTTTGTAAGTTATTTGTTAGAAGTAGGAAATAACAATATACCTGAAAATAGTGTTACTCACATTCAAATTAACAATAAAGAAATATTTAAATTAAAAACAGAGAAATTAATTAAACCCCCTCAAGCTCCTACTATGTTAATGCTTTCAGATAACGAAGTTGGACTATATAAATACTTTGAAACAGCAAGTTGGTATAACAATGGTAACGGAAAAAAAGTTGTAAGTTTGAAACTTTATACTAGTACGTAGATAGGAGGTAAAAATGGATATAGAAGTAAATGACAATAAGCAACAAGCTAGCTTTAGAAATGGAAAATTCTATCACACATTCACACCTACTACTGCTAATCAGACTGTAAAACTCTATCATATGGGATGTGTTGGAGATACTAGATTAAATCGTATTCAGTTAGAACAAGGAACAGAGCCAACTGGCTTTGTTGCACCTAAACAAAGCACAAATACATTAAGTGGTATATTTAAAAACTTACGTGATTTAGATGTTAAGATGACAGACCCTGATAGCGACTTCTGGACTAGAATTAAGAAGACTGCTAGAGGAACAATTGAGGAATATCACACTACCACGTTAAGTAATGAGATAGTTAAAACAGCAGAAGGAATTGTTGAAAGACAAACAAGGACTATTAACTCTAGTGTAGATGAGAAAATCGATGGAGTAAGAACTCAAATCGACACTGTTATGAATAATAGAGTAATAGCGTTGACTTCTGAATCAAAACGTTATGCTGATGGTATATCGGAAACTTTAACAAGGAAAATAGATGGTGTAACAAATAGTGTTGCAACAGTAACGCGAAATGTAGATGGTGTAAGTAGTAACTTATCAAGAATAAATAGTGAGCTAGCTAGGACGATAAGTAATGTTGACCAAAAAGCGGATAGAATATCTAATAGTGTAGCAACGTTAGAGAGTAATTCGTTAAGAAAAAATGAGATTTCTATAACTAATACTGGTATTCAGTTAGGTTCAGGAAAAGTAATTGATGGACGAACAATATCAAGTATCTTAACAACACAACCTGAAAATATTAAAGCTATTACTGATAAATTCATAATCACACCTGCTAATGAGAATTTAGTAGATTTTGAATATAGAGCAAGTGCCGTTTCTAATGAACGTGATTTATGGTTAACACCTAAAATCCAAGATGTTAATTTAGAACAAGGTGCAGAATTTATATTTGATGGTTCGGTTAGTACTCAAGTTGTTAATCGCCACGATATTAAATTCATGATTGAAGTTAAAACAAAAGATGGTAATTATCGCTGGTATCAAGTTCCTATTATGAATGCTAATACTACACGAGACTTTTTAAATAGCAATGTGACTTTACAAATTCCTGAAAATATTACAAATATAGAATATTATAGACTAGGTATTTTACAAGACACACGAAGTAATTTTGTTATAGCAAATGTTACTCTACCTAAAATCTACAAGAAAAAATCGGCAGAATTAACTGTTGAAGGTTCGATTGAGGGGCGACACATTAAAGCTAAAACGCTTGAAACTGGTCACCACAAGGCAGGTAGTATCACTTCAGATATCATTGCTGCTAATGCGGTCAAAGTTGGGAATTTACTTGTAGATGATGCAATGATTCAAGCATTTGTCGCTCATAAAGCTTTCATCACAAAGCTTTGGGCACAAGATGCTTTCATTAAGAATTTAAATGCTATAACGGTTACGACTACGAAGATTGAAGCTGATGATTTACAATCCTATACAGGACGAATAGGTAATTTTATCTTAGGTGAACACTGGGGTGGTAGTGGTCAATGGATAACTGGAGCTAATAACTTCTCAGTTGGAATGAGTGATGGTTCATGGGATAGAACAGCATTGTGGGTAAACTGGGGTAGTAACTGGGATTATGCAGGAAATGAAGCGTGGTTTGTTAAACCAGATGGAAAAATGATGTGTTACAATAAAGCGGAATTTTGGAATGAACCAGTAATACACGGAAATTTAAAAGTAACAGGAAATATTGTTTACGATAATGGTTACGGAAGTGGGGTGTGGTGTTATTCACCAATTTATACCGAAATAAACAAATCAGGTAATAGATTATCATTGACAGGACAAAATAAGCTGAAAGATTATATAAATATTGACTCATTGATATCTGACAGAAGATTTAAAAGTAACATTAAAAAATCTACTGTTAACGCATTAGAAGTACTTAACAAGTTTGAAACATATTCATTCACACGTAAGTATAGAGAAGATGTTAAAGATATTGAATTGGGAATAATGGCACAAGATGTTAAAGAATATATGCCAGAGGCTTTTGTAGACCATCCAGGAGGATATTATACTTATGAACCGTTCGAAATGCAACCATACCTAATCAAAGCTATTCAAGAATTATCACAACAAAACAAAGAATTACAACAAAGAATTATAAAAATGGAGGAAAAAATAAATGGATAATACATTACAACCGATTGATTTAATCGCTCAAGAATTGAGTGAAAAAACTATGCAATTAGCTCATTATAAAGTTGCTTACAATGAATTAAGCAAAGAGTTAGAAGCTAAAGAAAAAGAGATTGAAGAATTAAAAAAAGCTAAAGAAGAAGTAAAACACGAGGAGGTACAATAACATGGCTTTAGAATTAACAACAAGACAACCCAATCCAACAGCAGGAGGATATAGAAGTGTAAATGTCTACTTCAGTTTAACTACAGGTGGAGTTTATTTTAACGGTAATGTAGAGTTGCCAGGGAAATTTGCAACTGTGAGTGATGCTGAAATTTTAGAGGAAGTTAGAAAGCAAATTGCTATTAATTTATATACTGGAGAAGCAACTCCAGCACTAGTAACTGAATATGCTAACCTTAACAAACAAGTGGGTATTCTTACTGGTAATAAACAAGATACAGTAGAACGTGAGAAAGCATTAACTAAGTTTGCTAATAAAGTTAATAAAGGCAACGATAAAGTGATTATGGCTTTACTTTTAAATGTGCTAGATCCTAAGACTATTAATGCTAAAAAAGATGTAATAATCAACGCATTTGACTCTTATGAAGTAAATGTAGTTTACTCTGTAGGAGATAAATTCAAATATGAAAACAAACTATACGAAGTTGTAGAAGACCACACAAGTGTTGTTGAGTGGATTCCTAGCAATGAGCCAACAAAATATAAAGAAATCGTGCTTGAACGTGCTGAAAGTGAAAATAAAGAGCAATTAGCAGATGAAGACCATCGATATATTACTAAAGCACAATTAGATGAAGCTGTAACAAATGCTATTTCAACAGTAATGTCAATGTTCCAAGATTCAGAGCATGATGATAAAGAAAATAAAGGAGACCATGAAAATGAAACTACCGAACACACTACACAACCTACAGGCGAAAGCAATCAAACTTTACCACAAAACGAAGGAGGTAATACTCATGAAGTTCAGTAAGAAAGTATTTGAAGCGAAAAATCCATTCGTTAAAATGTTTGTAAGAGAGGTTTTAAGAAAATCAAAAACTATAGAACAAGTTCCTGATATTGGGAATTTAAGAGAAGTTGTAAGTGCAGAAGTTGATAGAATTGAAAGAAATTCTCAAGAAAGTTACAAACTAAAAGAGGTAGTCACACCAACATCAACTGTGAACGAAGCACCAAAAGAAACTATTGAATCAGAAAGAAAAGAAGAGCATGCTGAATAGCATGTTCTTTTTTTAAAGGTACTCTAAATGACAAACTATATTTTGCAATTTATATTGCAACTTTTTACGGTAGCAATCATTCCATTAGTTAAGATATGGTTTGACAATAGCAACAAACAAATAGCAGAGCAATTTGAAATTTTAAGTAGGGAAGTAAAAAGCACGCAATATAGAACTGAAAAGCAACTTGATAGAGTAAGTATGGAAGTAAAGAACACACAAGATAAAGTGGATGAAGTAACTCAAATCGGACTGCAGAACAGAGATTCTAATAAAAGCATTATGTCGTATAGATTACATAAGGAATTTAGCGAAGCTATAGAGCGTGGATATACGACAAGTGAAGATTTATCAGAATTAAGTGGATTATATAAAAGCTACGCAGAAATAGGTGGAAATGGTAAGATTGAAACTTTATTTAATCGATTTAGAAAATTACCTATAAATAAAAAGGAGGGATAGTATGAAAAAAGTAGTAAGAACTGATTTTAATAGTACTACCTTGCGTAGAGGTGTTAGAGATTTAAACGTACAACTTTATTCTCATGATAAAAATAATGCTGGATTTGAGTTTGTGATTAAAAATGAAGTAGATTTATCGCAATATAAGGCTAGAGCGTTGTTTGATTTTCGAGAAACTGATATAACATGGGAAACTACTGGAACTATTGAAGGAAATGTAGTTAAAATTAAATTTGATACTGATCTAATATCGAAATGTGAGGAAGTAATAGGATATTTATTTTTAGATAGCGAAACTGATTCACTTGATATATTTAAATTTAAGTTTACTGTAATTTTATCTGAAATTGACAAACAAGAAGTAGGTAAACGTGGATTCAGATATATTAAAGATGAAAAGGTTGTAGATGTAATTACACGTTCTGAACTAGAAGAAGAGCTTAAGAAACTACAAGTAAACAGTGGTATTGACTTAAATAACTATCTAACTAAAGAAAAAGCAGAAGAAATTTATGCTACTAAGAATGAAATACCTAACGTTACTAGCTTTGCAACAACTAGCGATATTGCAGAAGCTAAGAAAAGTGTTGTAGAGGAAATTAAACAACTAGGTTATGCAAAAACTACAGAAATTCCTGCTGCATATAATGATAGTGCATTGACAGAACGTGTTACTAATCTTGAGAATAAAGTTGATAAGGATACAGTATATGATGATACTGATTTGAAAAATCGTGTAGTAGCTTTAGAAAGCAAACCCGATATTGATACTTCAAATTTTGCTTTAAAAACAGAAATACCACAACCCTACAACGATAGTGGTTTAGCAAGTAGAGTGCAAGCTTTAGAAAACAAACCTACTACTACAATTACATCTTATGATGATTCAGAAGTAAATAGACGTTTGACAGAATTAGAAGCAAGACCTACTGTTACAGCTTATAATGATAAGCCGTTAAGCGATAGAGTAAGTGCTTTAGAAAACAAACCAGACAATAATACAATATATGATGATACAGCCTTAAGTAATAGGGTTAGAGCCCTAGAGGACGCACCAAAAGTAAATGTCGAGAATTTCGCTACTAAAGATGACGTGGTGGCGTTTAACAGAGAACTTAACAACAAAGTATCAAACACGGACTTCGAGGCGTTTAAAACGACTATACCGACGCCGTACAATGATTCTGACTTGGTTAAACGTGTCTCAACTCTTGAGACAAAACAAGATAAAGATACAGTTTACAACGACGAACCTATTAACGAACGTTTAACGGCTCTTGAGAGTAAACCTTTCGATACATATTTGACAAAAACTAAAGCAGATGAGTTTTACGTTAAAAAAACAGACTTACCAGAGCCGTATAACGACAAAGCATTAAGCGACCGTGTCTTAACTCTTGAAAATAAACAAGATAACGACACAGTCTACAATGATACTGAGGTTAAAGAACGTTTAACTGTATTGGAAAGTAAACCTACTGTAGATACATCAAAATTCATTACTGAAGAAACTTTGACAGCTAAAAAAATTGTAACTAAAGATGAATTGAATACTCTTAAACCTAATCAAACACTATCACTTAACAATGGTACATTAAGTATTAGTGGTGGGAATAGCGTTGCACTACCTGCTAGTCAATATGAAATTCACGGAACTGGAATGCCGAACGGTGTTGTAGAAGCTGAAATAGGTACTACTTATGTTGACAAAAACAAAACTAACGGAGCTTTCAAATGGATAAAAACTACTAACGGAGGCAATCAAGGTTGGGAAGTTTTAAGTGGAGATACTGGTTGGAGAACACTAAATTCTGTGTCTAAACTAGGTAACTCTTATGTAAAAGTGAGACGTGTTAACAATGAGGTAACATATCTATTTGGAGGGCTTTCTTGGGGATGGTTCGGAATTGTGAGACGTGGTGGAGCTGGATATGTTATGCAAACTACGGATACAGAACGAAACTGTTTCATCGTAGGAGAACATGGCATTCCTGCCGGATTTAGAGCACCTAACTCATTAATCGGTTCTATATACAATGATAGAGGTACAGCGTATGGAACGTGGTATGTTGGAAACGGTGGAGACGCAAACCACTTAAGATTTCAATTCTTAAATCCAGTGCCAACGGATAGTGATATTGGAGATATACGTGTAAGTCAAATCAGCTATTTAACAGACGACCAGTGGCCGCAACAATTACCATAAAGGAGGTGAAATATATGGAACAATTAGAATTTTTAAAACCAGCATTAGTATTTTTAATAGTAACATTACTTGGAATGTTAGGTAAGTTTTTGAAAGAATCAAAATTCTTTCCTAATGAAATGATACCTAATTTTCTAGGAGTGTTAGGAGGATTAATAGGAATAATACTATTTAAAGATGCAACAGCGATAACACTTGGAGTTGGTGCTGTTGGTGTGCATCAAATTTACAGACAAACTGTAGGAAACAATTATAAAATTGATAATTCAGAGAAGTAGTGATATAATTTAAATATATCAATCCCCCTGTTCCTATATAGGCAGTTAAGCACTGAAACAGGGGTTATTTTTGTAGGTGTCAATAGAAAAAATTGACAAAAAGTAAAGTTTATATTAAAATAAATTATGAGCTAGAAAGAAGCCTTTTAATCGTCTTTCCAGTCTCGACCCGTTTAAACGCAAATAATCTATAGTGATATAGAGGTGTAATAGAAGCACGTTGCACCGCTTGGCAGAGCTTAAGAACTGTTCCCTTGCGATAAGCCTAAGAAGCACAACAGTAGGGAGTTAGTTGTTCCACTATCAACAACTAATCGATTGTCCCGTACGGAGACTACTTCCGTTCCGTGCTTATTTTTTATCTTTATATAGGAGGTTGTATGGATAGTGATGCAACATTACAAAGCACATTAGAAGATTATCAAGAAAAATTTTGTAATAAAAAATGTTTGTTAGAGTTGAATTATAAAAAGATGAATGATGTAATGGTTGTATTTAGTGAAACTGATTTACATCATCTATTAGGACTTCACTATGTTTTACCTAAGAATATTTACGCTAATAAAAGTATAGAAATGATAAAAAATAATGAATTATTAATTTCTGATTTATCTGAACATCAAGATTTTTTCAAGATGTTTTCTAGATTTAAGAATTATAATTTTATTGAGAAAGTATTTTATGGTAAAGAAATAAATATATGTGTTGTAGATAAAGATATCCCTAGAAATGGTATGAAATTAAATTTAGTGGTATATGAAATAACTGGAAGAACCGCTATAGTATTAGGTTTAAGAAAAATTAATAATTCTTATAAACTGGTTACTTTGCATGAAAGTGATTCTAGAAAATATAATAAAACTCGTAGAACGACAATTAAAAATATAAAATGGTTAGACTAAGTAAATTCTTAGTCTTTTTATTATATAAAAATTAGGAGGATAAATAATGAATGATATTTTAGTAGTAGAAGCTAAACGAATAGCTAATTTAGGAGTAGGAGTAGACCAAGACGGAGCATATGGTACACAATGTGTTGATTTACCTAACTATTTATCAGTAAAATATTTTGGTAAAGCATTGTGGGGTAACGCTATTGATTTATTAGATAGTGCAAAAGCGTTAAGATATAGAGTAGAATATAATGAGGCTGGAAACTTAGATAGTAAACCTAAAGCTGGAGCTATCTTTGTAATGGATACCACATATATATATGGTCATCCGTTCGGACACACTGGAGTAGTGATAGAAGATAGTGATGGATATACTATGAAAACTATTGAGCAGAATGTTGATGGAAATGCAGATAGTTTATATGTAGGTGGACCTGCACGCTATAGAGAACGTAACTTTGATGGTATTATAGGTTGGTTCTACTTCCCAACAGATGAACTAGAAGGAGAAGCAACTAGCGTTTCTAAATTACAATCACTACCAACAGTCCGTGTTTACACTGTTGGTGTAGAGAAACTTAATATCAGAAATGCACCATCTTTAAATTCAGAAGTAGTAGGAACTTACGAAAATGGAGAAGAATTTAACTATATGGAATTTTGCTATGCAGAAGGTTATGAATGGTTATCTTATATCTCAAATAGCGGTGTAAGACGTTATGTAGCTTCTATGAACCTAGAAACTGGAGATACTTACGGAACATGGAAAGAAAAATAACTAAATAGATCTTTACAGCCCGGTAATAGCCCCCAAAATTTGGACAAATTTTGGAGGGCTATTTATTATGAAAT
>NZ_CAUPZX010000011.1:0-38737 GCF_963515875.1 uncultured Gemella sp.
AACTCATAAAAAACACCCCTTTCACTGTTTTGTCCAGTAAAAGGGGTACATATCAATTACTCAGAACAACATCTCCTCCATTAAAATTCGAACTTTAGTTCTCTTTTGTTACCATAATAATATATTTTTAAATTATTTTCAAATGGTAAGATTAGTAAAATACAACTATTTTTCTTAAATTATTAAGTATACTTCTTGTGCTTATTTTATTGTTATTTACCTTATTACTAAATAATTGATTATTTTATCAAATTCACATACCAAAATTACTATAATAAAATATTTTTTAAAAACATATAAAATTGTAAACCTGTATTTCTCTATTCTAAAATATAAAATGCAATTACCATATTAGTTGAAACCTTTCAAAGAAAATAATACCACTCCAATATTACTTTTTTCTATATAAACTAGCCTATAAAGTTGTTTTCATCACACTTCTTTATCTTATATTTATTTTGCTAAACTGAGTGTCTTAATTCAATAAAACTATTAACACTCTTATTTATCACTTTAAACTATTACGAGCACTGTGTTTCACAATAACTATACATACATATATATAAATTATTATAACTATCTAGAAACATTAAAGTTTCACTTTATCTAATTTTTCAATCTCTTATTCTTTCAGTAATCCGCCAAAAATTTTTAACTTTCAACGCTTAACCATATTAAATATAGTATCGATTTAAGTATCCATTTTCTAGTATATTCATCTTGTTATATATTTACCTTTTTCAAAGAAATACACTATACTCTCTTTTTATTCTCAACATTCATAAATATTAGTTGTTTTTATTTGTCATATTCATCCTCCTAATAATTGATAACCTTTAAAATTATTGTTCTCAAATTCTCCTATAAAAAATGTATTTCTTTCATAAATTAACTAAAAAATACATCTTAAAGCAATGAATATAATTTTAACAAATATTTTATTTATGACCCAGAAAAAGTTTTACTTTCCTAATATTATTTATAAAATAATTTATTTATACAGATAACATTAATATTCTTAATACAGCTACATAAAAAAGATGTAACAGGACTCAAAAACTTATTATAGTAATGTTTTAAAGTTCATATTTTCTAAATAACTAAGTTATTACAGAAAAAATAATATTAATTATATTCCCTTAACTTTAAACATACTTAAAAACAACTTAAATCATAATATATTTTTTATAATTATAACCATCAAATATCTCTTATTAGGTATTTAAAAATACTTTCCAATCTAACAATTATTCTTTTTCAGTAAATCGATATTGGTTGCTATAAATTCCAATACCCTTATACTTAAAAAATAATACTTAATTTAGAACCACCCTCAATTTATAACACTAAAATATAGGTATGCTATTTAATATATCTATATAAATTGTAAATGTTAAAATAAAAGTGTAAACAAATTTCAAGATAAAAATGTACAAAAAATATATAATGTAGATATCTTAAAAAAAGAGACATCTATAATATTAGAAATAAAAACACCTACTGAAATTAAGTTGAATTCATTAGAAGATTTAAAGGAGTACAAGAAATTTATGGACGATAATAATTTAAAAATAAATATAGCCACCCTCTATCTATACACCTATAATTTCTAATTATTTGTCATTAAACTGTTCTTATTATTTCACCTATACAAAAAACTCGAACATAAGATTTCTCCTAGATTCGAGTTTTTCAACTTTCTTCATTTTTGAGAGCAACTCAAAAATCGCGATTTCATAGAAATCACTTTTTTAGAGTTACTTCCTGCAGCGGTTTATTAGACATCCAAAAAACTTTTAAAGCGAATTCGGATGTCGATATTAATATTTACTTGTTACTTTTTGGAATTTAAAATTACTAGGTTATAGCTGTTTCAACTATAGATATTTCTCAAATTCTTGCTCGCTTAGATTTAATTTACTAGCTCCTATTCCTTTAGTTAGATGCCCTCCTTTTACTAAATCAGCAATCATATTTATTGTTTCCACTCTTTCTTGTGCTCTTCCCTGCTCAATTCCTTCTTCTCTTCCTCGTTGAATTCCTTGTTCTATTCCTTGTTGAAGTCCTTGCTCTAACGCCTCTTCTCTCGATTCTTCTACATAAGCTAGATGCGCATTCCAACCATCCCAAGCTCGTATGTACTCATCAAACATAGCTCTATCCTCCTTATTCCATTCTTTTACATCTAGTATTCTATCCGCCTTCGCTATTATATTTCCCGGTTTGTGTGTAAATGGTTTGTTACCAAATAATTCCATCCAGCGTACTTTATTATAACTTGCTTTCATCTCTGGTTTGTATTTTTTCAACTCCAAAAATGCTATTTGTACTAGATTTCTTTTCTCTTCTATTCCTTTTACTCTAACTTTTAATTCTTCTTTTGTTTCACTATCTCTTAAACTAAAATTGTGAATCGCTCTATCATCTTCAAAATAATTTTCCTCTGCTATCGCCACTGCATAAACTGGTATTAATTCTTTCGCTAAATGGTGGGTTAATATATTATCACCTTTATAACTATCTAAATTTTTTGAGACCTGTTCACAGATATATATCCATAATCTTTTTATAAAATCTGTTTGGTAGGCTACTTGTATTTCTATCACAACTTGTGTCTTGTCATTTAATTCTGCTAGTACATCTACCTGTGTAGTGAAATCTGGTAAGATTTTACTAGTTGTTACGTGTATTTGAGTTCCATCTAATATTTTTACACTTTCGACCGGCAACTCTAAAATATCTCGAATAAATTCCGCAGTTATTTCTGTATCGCTAAATATTTTTTTCGCCATTAAATCCATCATCGGTTTCACGTCTTTGTGTCTTATATTTTCCATTTTGAATCCCCCTATTTATTTTAAAAAAATTTCATAATCTCCGCTAATTCCTACCTTCATTATACTCTAGAAAGGGTATTTTTTCTATTAATAACATCAATAAAACACATTATTTATCAACTAAAACAACAACCATAACTGAATATACAGATTTAGCATACAATATTTCTCTAGACAATTATTCCCCTATTTCTTATTTTTCATTAATCTATAATTTTCACATTTTCTTTAAAAATGTCTCCACTTTTTTTCAACATCTCATATATTCTTGCTACTTTTATATCGTGTTTGAAATGCATACTGTTTTTACTATTTAACAGAGGGTTTAGCGTGATCTTCCCTTCTTTATTTATCTCTCGTATCAGCGGTGATGATGCTCTTTTCACAGCTAGCACCCTGTAGTTTTTTGTTGAAAAATAGTTTTTAAAATCTTCTTTGGTCGTATGAGTGAGAATGTGCAAAAGTATCCTTTGTATTTTTTTGTTACTATACCTTTTAGTGCTTATAGTTTTTACTAAATCACTATAATTCTCAACCTTAAGTGCCGCTTCAAAAATTCTATTTTCCAAACCTTCACTCACATCATAAATTTTTTCTATCCCATCTTTTCCGAGAGATAATATTTTATATTTTATAAAAGGGAACAAGTTATCTTCCGTTATTATTTCATCTATTTTTAGATCTGTTAACATTTCTTTTGTAAGATACTTTTCGACTTTTTTGTCATTAATATTTTTTCTTATAGCTGTTGCACTAAGATGTGCATACTCACTCAATCCTGTACTATTTAGCCCCTGCCCTTCTCTTTTCACAGGTAACAGTTCTATATCTAAATCAGCATCTTTAATAGCTTTGTAATAACTGTATGCTAAACTAAAGTTCGGATTATTTTTTTCCAGACCATATAATTCACTATTTATTCTTGCATAGTTATAACCTTTTTTTATAAACTGTTTATAGTCTTCTTGTGCGGTATTTTTTTGTTTTTTATATATTTCCTGGAAAATATTTATATCTTCGTTTTCAGTTCCAAAGATAAGATGTGTTATACCTGCCCCAGCCAAAATTTCGATACTTTTCTTTGCAAAATCGTCACCATATGCCACACTTCCTAAATACGGTAGAGCAATCACTAAATCACAACCGCACCTTACAGCTTCTTTAGCTCTAGCATAACCATCGACAATAGCGACTTCTCCTCTTTGCGTAAAGAATTCACTCATCACACAAATAACCTCACCGTTATTTTCATCAGCTATCTTTCTTGCACATTCTATCAAATATCTATGACCACTATGCAAGGGATTAAATTCCGCAACTATACCTATTCTCATTTTTTCACCTCTCTTTTCACATTTTCAACTTCATTTAATTTCTATACAAAAGCAAGCGAGTTCGACCACTTAATATATTAGATACCGTTAGCATATACTAAGCAACCCCCTCGCTATGTTTCTTTTATTCTTTTGATTTCTTTTCGTCAGTAGTATTTTTTGAATCTACATCTACTTTTTCTACACTATTATCTTCAAAAATATCAACAGTCCACCCTACCAGACTTCCATCATCCGCAGCTACTTTACTTATCGAAAATTGTCTTTTTTTCTTGTCTCCATCAGTTAGCCTTTTTATCTCTGCTTTACCGAAGTCTAATGCTTCTTTTTGAGATTTGAATACTTTTCCTGTAGTACCGACACCTTCTGATTCCGATAGTTTTTTACCTTTATAGATTTCTGTCACAGCAGATCTTTGGGCATTTTCATTAACAGCAGCTTTATTTTGAACATTACCTTCTGCCTCCTGCCCTTTCTTTTCTACTGTTGTTGAAACCTTGTTTTCATTCTCTGTTTCTTTTTCGTTTTCTTTTACTTTATTTTCTTCTTTTTCTTTTTTGCGATCTACTTGCTCTTGTTTCTTATCCTTTTGAGACGAGTCTGTTTTTTTAACTTCCTCTTCTTTTCCAAAATAACTAAATATTAAAAGTATAACCCCTGCCAAAACAAGTGAAATCACACTATATACCAAAATCTTAATAAATTTATTTTTTTCCATGATTCCTTTTCCTTTTTTATACTTACATAATATTATACCACTTATCTGTATATTTTGCTAAGATTTAAAGATTTTTATCATCGCTTTTACACTGTGGATTTTCTTTATGAATTTTATCTTTTCATCTCAGATAAATAAGATGTTTTTTGTTAATGTAAAAAACTCACAGAGTCTCTGCAAGCAATAACCCTTCATAATTTATAGATTATTTTCTTACGACTCTATGAGCTTTCTATTTTATCCTTGTGTTATTTTAACAACAACTTCACCTTTGTTATTACTTTCTAATGTATAACTGTAACTTTTTTTATTTTCTTTTACTAAGCGGTTGATCTCTTCATTTGCATATGCTTTTGCTGCATCAACATTACTAAATGTTCCTGGCGCTGTTGCTCCACCATTTGCTTCAGCAACTTCTTTTTTATCATCTTTATTTGAAGTATTCGCCTTATTATTTGTTGTGTTATTGTTAGAGTTTTGTGCATTATTTACAGCAGTGTTGCTGTTAGCTGGTTTGTTATTTTCTGATCTAGTGTTGTTAGAAGATGATGAAGTATTTCCATTTTCTTTATTTTCTCTATATTTTTCTTCATCACTTTTTTCTTTTGTTTTAGATTTTGAGTTGTTTTTCTCTTTATCTTTATCTTTTTCTTTGTCTTTTGATTTAGATGTTGATGTTGTTTCTTCGTCTTTTTTCTTACTAGAGCTGTCACCACCAGTGAAATAACTAATTCCTATGAATAACGCACTACATAAAAATATAGCTAATACTATTCCCCATAATACTTTCAGTAATCTATTGTCTTTCATGGTATTTCCCTCCTTTGTTTCTAATATATTATAATACTATTTCAGTTTTATTTCCACTACTTTTTTAATTATTATTTATATATTTTTATCATACCCTTGATAAGTCTTGATGAAATAACTTTTTTAAATTTTTTTTTAATTTTTTTCGTTTTTCGTGAAAAAATCCTCTTTGTTTTTTCGATATATATAGTGTCAGAGGCCAAAGACAAAAATTTTTAAACATAAAGGAGATTCATAAAATGAAATTACTAAAAAAAGTATTACACTTAAACTACAGTGAGGCTAAAGGGCAAAAACAGGTTATTAAAAGTTATCATTTCGATGTTAATCCAACTGCTAACGATGATACGTTAAAAGAGGTTGGAGAGGAATTGAAAAAATTAGTTTCTAAAACTATCGACACTGTGACTATCAACATTAAAGAACTTGTCTAATTTAGAAGGGAGATTATATTATGGAAAAAAAATTAAACATTTATTTCACAACTGAAAATAAAAAAACTTATCACATCGCGATTTCACATCCTAAAGATGATTTAAGTAAAGCTACTGTAGAGGCTGTTGCGCAAAAGATTGTTGAGACAAAAGTTCTAAACAATGAAAAACGTGTTTTAACAGCTTTTAAAAAAGCTACTTACGTCACTCGTGAAGCTAGCGAACTTCAATAATAGAAGGGAGGGAGGTGCGGTTTATGCCGCACCTTTTTTTATGGATATACTAAATTTTATTAATACTGTAGGTTTTCCTATTTTTGTTGCGGTATTTTTCTTATTAAAATTGGATAATACTCTTCAAAGTATAGGTAAAAGTTTAAATGATCTCACACGTATTATAGAAACAAAGTTAAACCTAGATATTAAAGAGTAGAATGATATAGGGAGTAAATATTATGACAAGTCAACAAACAATGGTAAACTGGGCAAAAGATAATGTGTATAAATGGATTGACATGGATGGTATGTACGGTGCACAATGCGTTGATCTTACTATGGCGTATGTGAAGAATTTCGCAGATTTTCAAATATACGGCAACGCCATCGATTATTTAACCAATCCTATTCCTCCCGGCTGGAGAAGATACTTTAAAGGTGATGCTGAGATTGCACCTGGGGATATAGCAATATGGCATTGGGGAGATTGGGATAGTTATGGTCATGTCGGTATTGTTATAGAAGTCAACAACGGGCTTATAACTTCTGTAGAACAGAATGTTGATGGAACACCTGAACGTGGAGGTATAGCTCGTATTATGAGCAGGAATGATACTTATCTTGCAGGATTTATTAGACCTAGCTATGATTCTAGCGAGGAGTGGACTCGCGTACCTGAGAATGGACGTTTTACTGTAAATGTACCGTCTATCAATGTTAGAAATAAACCTAGCAAAGTCGGAAAGGTGCTCAACACCTACTATAAGGGAGAAAAGGTATTTTATGATAGCTATGTTATCAAAGAAGGATTCGTTTGGATTAGTTATGTTTCCTATTCAAATGAGCGCCACTATATGGCAATAGGGACTCACGACGGTACACAGAGAACTAGCTGCTGGGGAGATTTCGATTAGTTTCAAATAATTATATAGAAGGGAGTGCCTCAAAAATCTTGATTTCGAAGAAACAAGATTTTGTCGAGCCACTCCTTCATAGTTTATTAGATATCTAAAAGATTTTGAAATTTAATTCTAGCTCTTATGTCCTGGGGTAGTTTCCTTTGAAGGAATATAATTTTATTGTCCAAACAAAAAAAGCAACTGGAAATCCAATTGCTTTTTATTCATTTTCTAATTATTTAACACGGATGTAAACTGCTCCGCTACCTACGTTTGCAGTGTTAAGAGCTGTTTGGTTACCATTCCATCCACCGTGGATAGCTTGTCCGTTTCCTGCGTAAACTGCGATATGAGCTAATCCCATTCCACCGTTCGCATAGTAGATTAAGTCTCCTGGTTGAGCTTGAGATGCTGGAACTACAGTTCCTAAGCTCATGTATCCTGCTGGCCAGTCGTGGAAGTTGATTCCTACTGCTTTAAGAGCGTTTGTTACTAGCAGTGTACAATCTTGGAAAACTCCTAATTGAGATAATGCTGCTTGGTAGATCGCTGCTCCTTTGTTTGAAGATGCAACTTGAGTTGTTGCTGCTGCAGCTGGTGCTGCTGCTTGAGCTGTTACAGTTGGAGCTGCTGTTGCTACTACTGGTGTAGCTGCTGGTTTATCTGCTGCTTTCGCAACTGCTGGAGTAGTAGCTGGTTTTGTTTCAGCTTTAACTTCTGCTTTTGGTGCTGCTACTTCTTTTTTAGCTTCTACTTTTGGCGCTGCTGGTGTAGCTGCTTTTTCTTCAACTTTCGCTGGAGCCGGTGCCGCTACTGGAGCAGCTGCTGTTGCTACTGTTGGTGTAACTGTAGCTTTTGGAGCTACTGTTTGAACTGGGTCAACTTTTACTACTGTTTTTTCTGCAGTGTCTTCTACAACAGTTGCTTTTGGAACTGTTACTTCTGCAGTTTTCGCTGCACCTGCATCAACTTTTAATACTGTTCCTACATAAATTAGGTTAGGGTTAGAAAGATTGTTTAATTTAACAAGCTCGTCTACTGAAACTCCAAATCTGTCAGCAACTTTTCCTAAAGTGTCTCCTAATACTACTGTGTAGTATCCTTGTTCTTTAGCTTGAGCCACTTGAGCTACTGTTGTATTGTAAGTTAATTTATCTCCAGGGAAGATTAATGCACTTGTTAAGTTGTTATCTTGCATAAGTTGCTCAACAGTTGTACCGTTGTTTACTGCGATATCCCAAAGAGTATCACCTTTTTTTACTGTATATGTATCAGCGTCAGCGATTTGAGATAATCCAACACCTACTGTCGAAACGATTGCCGTTGCGGCTACTAATTTTTGTAATTTACTCATAATTTTTTGATCTCCTTAAATTAGGTTCGAGTCAAGCGACTCATTCATCTATTTATAAATACTGTTTTATTTTCTAATCTTTAATTTCTTTTACTATTTCCTAAACTATAAACGTCATAGATCTCGTTCAAGCTATGGCCGAACTTCTATATAATCTTGACATACTACCATTATATGTGCAATAGATAGTTTTTTCAAGGTTTGTAACAGTTTTGTAATAATAACGATAACTCTCTGTTACATTAGATTGATTCCGTAATCTTTAGGTTATTTTATAAGCAGTTTAATTGCATTTGAAACGTTTTTATAATATAGTAAATCTGTAATTTTTATTTTTTATCTGGGAGGTTTTATGACAGATTTTAATACAGCTAGTTCTGCGTTAAAGATGATTCTTGTCTTTTTAGAAGGGCTTCTTTCTTTTCTTTCTCCGTGCATAATACCAATATTACCAATTTATATCGGTATTCTTGCAGGAAAAAAAGAGATGAACGAACATGGAGAACTAACTTTTAATAAACGTAATACTATTACAAATACTCTTTCTTTTGTTTTGGGTATTTGTTCTACATTTTTTATCCTAGCATTTGCGACTAGTTTTATTAGTATTTTCTTAAATGAGAATATCAAAACTTTACAAATCGTTAGTGGTGTTTTAATTGTCTTTATGGGATTATTACAACTTGGGGTATTTAAAATTGGATTTTTAAAACAGGAATTTTCAATAAAGAATAAGGTGAAGAGAAAAGGAAATAAAACTACTCCGATTCTTGCATTTTTAATGGGATTCACTTTTAGTTTTTCTTGGACACCTTGTATCGGACCTATCTTGGCGAGTGTTTTCTTATACGCTTCTAGCCACACTGGTGTTATGAGTTTCTTATTGATTTTTGCGTACTGCTTAGGATTTATTTTACCATTTATCCTTGTTGCATTCTTCGCTTCAAAATTATTGAATCTATTCAAAAAACATACTAATATACTTAAATACACACAAATTATCTCTGGTATTATCCTTATTTTAATCGGTATTTTAATACTAAGTGGATCATTTGTTACATTAACTCGTTATTTTTCATAAATTTGTTATTTAATTGGAGGAATATAATATGAAAAAATTGTCTATACTTAGCACAACTCTTCTTAGCAGTGCTTTAATCTTGAGCGCATGTTCTAGTTCTACTGAGAAAAAGGAAGAGACTAACAAGCAAACTTCGACTACTTCATCTAGTGAAACTAAGCCTACCCAAGCATTTGATTTCACTGCGATGGATAAAGATGGAAAAACTGTAAAACTTAGTGATTTTAAAGGTAAAAAAGTCTATATAAATATGTGGGCTAGCTGGTGCGGTCCTTGTATAAGAGAAATCCCTGAGTTAGAAAAAGTTTATCAAAAATTAAAAGATAAGAATGATATCGTCTTTCTATCTATGACATCACCTAATGATGCTGTTTTTAAAAACCAGAATCCACAAGATAAGAGTAAGGATGTTATTCTTAAGAAAGCACAAGAACTTGGTATAACTTACCCTGTGCTTTTCGACATTAATGACCGCTTCATTATAAACTACGCAATTCGTTCGTTCCCGACACATATTTTAATTAATAGTGACGGTACATTCGAGACTAGAATCGCTGGAGCTGTGAATGAAGAAACTCTTACTAAAGAATTAGAAAAACTTAAATAATAAAAATATCCGAGTCTTATAGTTATACAGTTGGGGCTAACTCGACAAAAATCGATTTCTTTGAAATCACGATTTTTGAGTCACTCCCTATTTTTACAAATGTACTGTAAATAACTAGACTCGGATTTTATTGTTCACCTACTGTTTATCCTCTTTTTACACACTTTCCATCAACCACAGCTCCAATATTTTTTCATGAAGATCTCCTTCTTCATTTTCGAAAATTGTAACATTCTTTTTCTCAAATAAACTAGTTATCTTTTTGTTAATAACAATGTTTTTCTCATCTTCTAATGTCGAATAGCCAAAGTTAATCTCCGCTTCTACATCTCCAACGCAGTTTAACACATCTATTTCCTCTAATCTTTCTAGTAAATACTCTTCTTTTTCTGGATAGTTGCGAATATATTCTCGCAAGCTATCATATACTCCGATATCAAGATTTTCATCAAGAATGTATTTAAAATCAACATTTTGGACATTTGAGATAAATAGCCTAGATATTTTTTTAGAAATTGCTGAAACTACTAGAGCTATCGCTGCACCTTGTCCCTTAGCAACGATATTGATTTCTAAGTCTGGGAATTCTTTTACTAAAATATTCACTAAATCAATCGCATCTTGATAGGCATAGTTGTAATATAGCTCTTCTTGCTGATTGTTTGTTAGGAAAGGAAAATACATAGACGCTGGTTGTTTGTTTTCACTTCTTCCTCTATCTCCTCTAACATGAAGTGTCGCCCCACTATAGCCTAAAGCACAATATTTCATAAGTTTAACAGTGTTATTCGGCACTTTTTCATAATCTGGTATCTCTAAGATTATTCCTCTGGCTCTTATTTTTTTCACTACAATTTCAGCATAGATTTTTGAATTGTCTATTGCATTATATTCTATGGTTAAGTTTTGTAACTCAGGATAGTCTTTTTTTATACTAACTTTATAATTTAATTTTCTTTCTTTTTCTAATCTCATTTTCTCGCCTTCTTAGAGCATATCTGCATCAATTATATCGTATTTTTATCGCTATTCTCCTAACTTTCTTAAAACAAATTCATCAAAGAAATGTTCTTGGAGTACTTCGTGTTCAAATTTTCTATAATGAATGATTTCTTTGTTCGTTAATAAAGACAATAATTTATCCTGGCATTTTTCAGGTGTTCTCACATTCAAGTGGGAATAACCGTAATAAACTTTTGCTTCTACTTCTTTTGCATAATTCAGTATATCTATTTCGTTTAAACGACTCAACATATAATCTTCTTTTTCAGGGTAATTACGATTATAATCTCGAATAGCTTCATAAACTCCTACATCTGCATTTTCTTTAAAAATAATTGAGAAATCAATATTCTGAGCATTTGATATAAATAAGTTCGCTATATCTTTTGTTACTGCCGCCGCAACTAAGCCCGCACTTGCTCCTTGACCTATTGCTAGAACGTTAACTTCTAACTCTGGGAATTCTTTTTTCAATACTGCGATTAAGTCTATTACATCTTGATAGACAAAATTATAATATAACTCTTCATTTTGATTGTTTAAAAATGGGAAATATATCGAAGCTGCTTGTCTGTTTTCACTTTGTCCTGCTTGCCCTCTCACGTGTAATGAAGCTACCGCATAGTCTAGTATTGCATATCGTCCTAGGTTCAAATAATCTTTTGGGAACACCTTATAATCTGGTATTTCTACAAATATTCCTCTAGTTTCTCCTTTTGGAACCATCACCTCTGTATAAATTCTTGAATTATCTACTGCTGTGTATGTTAATTCGTAGTAATCCAACCGTGGGTGTTTGTAAGGAATTTTGTTTAGATTGTATTCAAATTGTCTGTTTTTATCTAATTTCATCTCTTTTTTTCCTCCTAACAGATTTTCTATATTTTAGTTTAATACTCACTTCTTCTTTTTAATCTTCTAATAAGAATCTTGCTGTTTTAGTGTTAAAATCTGGTATATTTTCGTGACCATACTTTTTGTATAAAATCATCTCTTTTTCACAAGACAAATTATTATACACTGCAAACTGAGTTTCTATCGGACATATAACATCAATATTACTAGCTCCAAATAACACTTTTGCCTTTATTCTTTGAGCGAAGTTTTTTGCGTCTATATAGGATAATCTATCGAATAATCTCTCGTCATTTTCCCCTGTTGTACTAAACCAACGCGAATAATAACGAATTCCTTCATAAGCTACTAGATCTAAATCAAGATCATATACTTTTTTCATATCTGATAAAAACGGGTAGAGAATTACACATTTTTTTATGTCGTTTAACCCAGCACAAATTGTTGCAAAACCACCACCTTGCGAACCTCCTGCACAGTTTATATTATCCGCATCTATTCCTTCAATATCCTTTGCAATGCGAATAAGTAAGCACATATCAAGAATATTTTTAACAAAAAGCATATTATCTACCTCATCATCGATACCTGCAACGATATGACCAGCAACGGTAGTTCCTTGAATACCTCCTATATCCTGACTTCTCCCGCCTTGACCTCGAAAATCCATTGCAAAGACCGCATACCCTAACGAGGCATATGCTGTTTTTTCAAACCAATTTCTATTACACCCTGGATAACCATGAAAATAAAACAAGGCTGGCACTTCTTTATCATTCATAGGTTTTATGAATTTCGCGTAGATACGTGCTCCATCATAACTTTTAAAATATAAATCGTAGTATTTCACTCCATCAAAATTAGAAAATTCCGTCTCTATTAATTCATAATCCAAAGGTACATTATTAATAAATTCCAACTTCTTATCCCAATATGAATCGAAATCTAACGGTCTTTTCCAAGTCCCCAAGTATTTGGTAATATCCATAGAATATCCTCCTGTTATTTTCATAATTAATTTCTTCAGTTAAATTATAACCTCTTAATAAAAGTATCTCAATAACTACTTATAATTTTTATAATATTTATTTTTTTAGTAGCCTTTTTTAATAGCCCCAACCTAGAAAAAGCAGCTCCTTATGTTTTAGGGCTGCTTTTTTGTTATATTTATACTTTAAGGGCTTAATTTATTATTTCACTTCTTTTACGTATTCTTGATCTTTAGTGTGAATAGTAAGTCCAGTGATATTTTTAGTAGATTTGAAGAAGAAACTACAGATATAACCGAATACTAATGCACTTAAGAATGAGAATCCTGAGAAGATGAATGGACTTTGTTTAGCATAAGTTGTGAAGTCTTGGATGTACCAACATACAATACCTGCTACTAATAATCCTAATAATGCTCCAGCTCCGTTTGCACGTTTAGTGAAGATACCAAGTGCAAATGTACCAGCTAAAGGCACTCCTAGAAGTCCGATATATTTAAGGAATAAATCCCAAGTTTCTTTTTGGTTAGTATTTACGAAGTATAATGCTGCGATTGTTCCTAATACCCCTGCTACAATGATGATAACACGAGCTAATAGAACATCTTGTTTAGCATCTTTACTTAATCCAAAGAAACGTTGTTTAATGTCAACTGTGATACAAGCTGAAATTGAGTTTAAGCTTGATGCGATAGTTGATTGAGCAGCTGCTAAGATAGCTGCGATTACTAATCCTGCGATACCTGCTGGTAATGCTGTTAAGATGAAGTAAGGTACTAAAGCTGTTGTGTTTGCTGCTTTACCTACTACTTCAGCGTTCATGAAGTCTGGTAATTTAGTTACAGCGTGGCTACCTTTGTAGAAGCTGTAAAGAACTGTTCCCATTCCGTAGAAGATTGGAATAGAGATGAATGCTAATAATCCGTTTGTCCAAAGTGATTTATTAGTTTCTTCAACTGATTCTGTTGTGCTGTAACGTTGTACTACGTCTTGAGAAGCAGTATATTGTTGTAAACTGTTAAATACTGATCCAATGAAGATAATTGGAATAGTAGATGCAGTTAATGACCAGTTAAATTTCTCAGCAGTTATAATTTTACCGTTAGCTAAAGCATCTTGAGTAATGTGTCCGAACCCACCTACTTCGTATGCTCCTAAGATGATTACTAAAACAGCTCCTCCAAGTAAAATAATACCTTGGATAACGTCTGTCCAGATAACCCCTTCAACCCCTCCTAAGAATGAGTAAACTACGCAAAGTAATCCGATTACCGCACACACTAAGAATGGGTTAAGTGTTGATACTGATGTAATGGCAACTGTTGGTAAATAAATAACGATAGCTACACGTCCGATGTGGAATAGTGAGAATAACACACTTCCTACTACACGAACACTAGGATTGAAACGTTCTTCTAAATATTCATACGCTGTAGTTACATTTAATTTTCTAAAGAATGGAACATAGTAGTGGATTAAGATAGGAATAATTGCGATAATTGAAAAGTTCCCAGCTGCATATGTCCAGTCTCCGTTGAATGCTTTTTCCGGTGTAGCCATAAATGTAATGGCCGATAATGTTGTTGCATAAATCGAGAATCCTACTGCCCAAGATGGAATGTTCCCTCCGGCTTTGAAGAATTCGTCCGTGCTTTCACCTGCTTTTTTAGTGAAATACACACCTATTGCTAGCATAGCTATTAAGTAAATTCCTAATACTATACTGTTAAGTGTACCAAATCCTATTTTGTCCATGGTACTTCCCTCCTATTTCGTTGTTTTATTTAATAATACTTTTTTATTATGGAAAAATTTTTCCATTTAGGGAAGAGGAGGGGTGCTCCTCTTCCTATTCCCCTGATTTTTAGTCCGTAGTTATTCGTTTTTTACTCTGTTATTGTTTAAAATTATAGGTCGTAAGCTTTAACAAGTTTTTCAACTTCTGCTAATTTAGCTGGATCGAATGATTTCATAGGTTTTTTACATGTTCCTGCATCAATACCTTTAACTTTTAAGATTTCTTTAAGAGTTTGGTATAATCCTAGTTCTAATACTTTTTCAATTACGTCATTTGCTTTGTGTTGAAGTTCGTAAGCTTCTGCAACTTTTCCTTCTTTAGCAAGTCTGAAGATTTCTTTACTTCTTTGTCCGTTAACGTTGTATGTTGAACCGATAGCTCCGTCTACTCCAGTAATAGCAGCTTGAACTAACATTTCATCGAATCCAGACCAGATTAATTTGTCAGGGAAACGTTTTCTGAATCTTTCTAATTGATAGAAGTCAGCTGCAGTGTATTTAACACCGATAACTTTTTCATCTTCGAATAATTCAGCGAATTGATCTAAACTAATTTTAACTCCTGTTAAGAATGGGATGTAGTAAAGAATCATGCTGTTATCTGTAGCATCGATAATTGTTTTGTAGTAGTGTTTGATTTCGTTGAATGATAGCGGATAGTAGAATGGTGTAACTGCTGATAATGAGTCATATCCTAATTCTGTAGCATATTTAGCTAATTCTACTGCTTCGTTTAAGTCTAATGACCCTACTTGAGCAATAAGTTTAACTCTATCTCCAACTACATCTTTTACTAATTTAAAGATTTGTTTCTTTTGAGTAGTGTTTAATAAGAAGTTCTCCCCACTACTTCCGTTTACGTATAGACCATCAACTTTACTTACGTTGATATTGTGTTCTATAACTTGTTTTAACCCCTCTTCTTTAACTTCACCATTTTCGTCAAATGGAATAAGTAAAGCCGAATAAATTCCTTTTAAATCTTTCATTGTAATAACCTCCGTTATTTGTTTTTATTTTTTTAAATTTCGTGTATTTATTTAACACATTAAATTTTAATACACTTATATTGTAAAACGTTTTCTGTTGTTTGTCAATAGAAAAAATAATTTTTTTTATTTTTTTGAAAACCTTTTAAATCATATAGTTGTTAATGTGTTTATTAATATTTTACAACTTACCTCTTCTCCTTTATACTATCACGATTTTAAAGCTATTTGTCTAGACCGCCTTTTCCTATTTAATACATTAAAAGTATCTAATTAAATAAAAAATAAGCAGATTGACATAATCTTACAATCTACTTATTTATCGTTATTTTATCTATCGTAACTTCCTATTAAAAACATATTTCCTTCTAGTGTATAGCTATCACACTTAGTTGTTAGTATAAAACTATCTCCTTTTTTAACATTGTGTTTAATCCCATCTATTACAACACTTCCAGCACCTTCAAGGACTGTAAATAGGTTCCCTGTTTTATTTTTTTCTATAACAATCTGTTCTATTACATTTATTTTGAAGACTGAAAAATACTTCTCATCTGCTAGGTAAGTTATAGTTGATTTTCCTACTTTTTCTTCTTTTGGATTAGTCGCTACTTTTTCAAATGGAACTTTTGTTACATCTTTTGTTTTCTCTATATGTAATTCTCTCTTATTTCCATCTTTATCTACACGATCATAATCATAAACTCTATATGTCGTGTCTGAATTTTGTTGGACTTCGTATATAAGAATACCCTCTCCTATAGCGTGAAGCGTTCCTGCTGGTATGTAGAAGAAATCTCCCGCTTTTACTTTTTCTTCGATGAACAACTCATTCCACTCTTCATTATCTATTCTACTATTAAACTCTTCATGTGTTTTTGCACTATGACCATATACTAATTTCGCATCTTCTTTAGCATCTAGTACGTACCAACATTCTGTTTTTCCTAGTTCTCCATTTTCATTCACCTTTGCATAGTCATCTTCTGGATGAACTTGAACAGATAAGTTATCACTTGCATCCAAAATTTTTATTAATAATGGAAACTTGTCATAAACTTTTTCGGTAAATAATGTAGGATGTTTTTCGTATGCATCTTTTAGTGTTAATCCTGCTAGCGAACCATTTGTAATTTTTGAGCTACCATTATCATGAGCTGCAATAACCCACACTTCTCCTATATCTCCTTGTGGAATTGAAAAATTAAATTTTTCTAAATTACGACCTCCCCATATTCTTTCGCAAAATACAGGTTCTAAAAATACTATTTTATCCATTTTCCCCTCCGTAAATTTTAATAACTACATGTTCATTATACACCAATTAGTATTCTTTATATAGTAAATAAGTTGTAATTTTTTTCAGGAAACTGTTTTCAAAAAATTAATTTTATGGTAATATATCGTTGTATAGAAATTTTGAAATAACAAAATTAAAGATTATTAAATCTTAATTTAGAAAGTAGGTATATTATGTTATTAGGTATTGATATTGGTGGTACAAGTATAAAATTTGCTATTTTTGATGACAATCATAAGATTGTACATTACGAAACTTGTAAAACACCTGACAATGTTACTGTAAAAATCACTGACGAGATGTTTAGAATCGCTAGCAAGATTCGTGAAACTTACAACTTCACTGCTGCTGGTATCTCTGCAGCTGGTGTAATCGACAATGTTCACATGGAAGTAATCCGTTCTGCTCCAACTATTAAAAACTATCTTGGGACTAACTTCAAACGTGATTTTGGGGATAGATTAGGTATTCCTGTATATGCTGATAACGATGTGAACTGTGCTTTACTTGGTGAACAATGGCTTGGTGGAGCTAAAGGGTTAGACGAAGTATTCTGTATGGCTTTAGGAACTGGAATCGGTGGTGCTTACTATCTAAACAGTCTACCTTTCGGATCAAACTTTGGTGTAGGGGAAATTGGACAATCTGTTTATGATTTCGACACTAAAACTACTTATGAACAACGTGCTTCTACTATCGCATTAGATAGAAAAATTAAGGCTGAGATGTATGAAGGGTTAAGTGTTATCGAATTCTTCGATCTTTGCAAACGTGAAGATGCTAGTGCCTTAAAAGTGCTAGATGCGTGGTTATTCGAGCTTGCTCGTGGTATTGTTAACTTACTATGTATCTTAGATCCTAAATACATCGTAATTGGAGGTGCTGTTTCTGCTCAAGGTGATTATTTATTAAACAAACTTGAGGCTAAAGTTCGTGAACTTCACCCAATCGAAAATAACCAAACTAAATTCCTAGCAGCTTCTCTAGGAAATGATGCTGCTCTTTATGGTGCTATTAGCCCATTTGTGCAAAAATAGAATGTTAAAATTTTAATCTCTCTTGGTGATAGCTCCCGAAATTTGTCAAAATTTGGGGGCTATCACCCTTTACTTGACGTAAGGATGGATGTTTTCAATAATTATATATTATAAGTCTGTGGTTCAGGTTGTATTCCTCTCATATATAATAAGCTGCTTTTTATCGATATCATAGTTAATCACTTCATTCTATTGTAATCGTTTAATTTTTTTTACAAATTTCTAATTTTTTTCTTTACAAAGTCCTGCTTTAATGATAATATAAATTTAAATTAACACATTAAATTTTAATAAACATATTTTTATAAATTATTAGTCAGGGAGGGATCAACTTGAAAAAATACGAAAAGATTATTAACGACATCATCTTAAAGATACAAACCGGTATTTTTAAAGAAGGTGAACAACTCTATACAGAAAAAGAGATAAAAGAAATATATAATGTTAGTAGTACTACTGCCGTACGTGTACTTAACGAACTTGAAACTGCAGGATATATTTTTAGAATTCAAGGTAAGGGAAGTTTCGTAAATAAAACTTTAGTTAATAAGAAAGTTTTAGTCACAGAAAATAACAACTTCCATAAACACTTTAAAGAATCAGTATCTGAACACGCTGAAGTTATCGAAGCTGAAATTATTCAAGATAAAGAACTTTGTAATAAATTAAAATTAAAAAATCAAAAACTTCTGAAAGTTGCTCGTATTAAGTATATCGGTAATATTGTTTGGGCTCATCAAACTAACTATATCCCACTTAAATATTTACCTGATGTTAATATTAACGACATCGACAGTTTTAAAGAACTTGCTACTATGATTAGAAAAAAATATCGTATCGATATTCACCAAGAAAAATCTGAAAAAACTATGCAAGTTATAGTTGATACTCCTGAAGAAATTGCTAAGTACATCTCAGACGAACCGTGTTTTGAGTTTGATAGGTACACTTACTTTGCAGATGGTAAAATTTTTGAATATGTAAAAATATATATAAATTACAAATACTATAGCTTAACTATTAAAGATTAAGCTCTGATTGGAGTTAACTATGAATAAAAAAGAAAAAATCTTAAACCAAATTAAAGGCGGAATTATCGTTTCTTGTCAGGCTTTACCAGGTGAACCACTATATGTTGAAGAAGGTGGTGTCATGAAACTTATGGCTCTTGCAGCTAAACAAGCTGGAGCTGTTGGTATTCGTGCTCAGGGCGTTACTGACATAATTCAAATTAAAGAAACAGTAGATCTACCAGTTATCGGAATTATTAAACAAAGTTACGAGGGTATGTCTCAATTTATCACAGCTACTATGAAAGAAGTAGATGCACTTGTAGCAACAGGTTGTGAAATAATCGCCTTAGATTGCACTTTACGTCCTCGTTTTGATGGAACAACAATCAATGATTTTATTGCTGAAATCAAATCTAAGTATCCTGATATTGTTTTAATGGCAGATATCGCAACTTTTGAAGAAGGTGTAAACGCGGAAAAAATAGGTGTTGATTTCGTAGGAACTACCTTAAGTGGTTATACTGAAAACACTAAAGATAGACCAAATGAGGTGGATTTAGACCTTATTAAAAAATTATCTGAAACTATTTCTGTTCCAATCATCGCAGAAGGTCGTATCCACTACCCTGAGAATGCTAAAGCGGCTTATAACGCTGGAGCTTTCAGTGTAGTAGTAGGTGGAGCTATCACTCGACCTAAAGAAATAGCAGCTAGATTTATCGATGCAGTGAAATAAACAAAAAGTTCTAATTGACACTTGATCAATTAGAACTTTTTGTTTATTTTTCCCAAGCACGTCCATCGATGTAGCTTGAGTTTCTATAATTTTCTTTCATCGGTTTTACCGGCATTATTATCGATAACAGTATATATATCAATATTGGGCTACCGAATGAGAAAATACTCGCTAATAAGAATAGCACTCGTAAAAAACTAGCACTTATTCCAAATCTTTTACTTAAACCACTACATACCCCAGAGATTAAAGCTCCTTCGTATGATTTATACATCTCTTTATCTTCTAAAAAATTAAGAAATTTATTCCAAATTTTATTTAATCCATCTATCATAATAAATTCCTCCTGACTTTATTGTTGATATTTTATTATTCTGACTTTATAAATATTATATCACATTTCTATGATATATATTAACTATTGTACTCAAGCGACTTTAAACTAAGTTTATATTATAAGATTTTTAATAAACATCTTAAAAATGACATTAACAGTGAAATTCTTATCGAGCATAAAAACAAAATCGTTTGCGTATATATGAATCCACTAAAGATTTCATCAATATTTTTCTCCAAGAGTACCAAAAATTATTCTTGTGATTCAATTATTCTAAAAAATTTCAATTGCCATTTTTGTGCTTCTAGAGCTGTTTTATTTAAATCCGTAGACCAAGGTGGATAAAATCTCATAGCCATTTTTCCTTTGCTGTCTTTTGTCGAGAGAATTTTTTTACGGATAGCCTCATCATTTGGAATAATAAAAAGTCCTCTCTTATCGTTATCGATCACAACAATAACGAGTTCATTCCCTAGATCTTCATTAGTATATGGAATGTTCTTATTTCTTGAGTCTTTTTTCCAAAAGGCTGTAAAATATCCTTCTTTTTTTGGTGTTTTTTTTGCCAAGCGACATCTTTTGTATCCTTGCTCTTCCTTTATTTTGATAAGGATACTTTCGTATTTTTCATTCCACTTTTCTTTAATGAATTCAAAATCACCATAAAACTCATTTAGAACCTCAAGTATTTTCATTATGACGTACGTCCCCCTTAACAAAATTTTTTTCACTTGAATTACTGCATACCCCTGGTATAATACCCCTCGTATGATTTATAATCTTTTTATTTTCTAAAAACTTAATTCATATTTTATTATTCTGATCTTATAAATATTATATCATATTTATATGCTATATATTACTTGTTATACTCAGGTGACTCTAATCTAAGTTTATATTATAAGATTTTTAATAAATATCTCCAAAACCATATTATCTGTGAAATACTTATCTTAAAAAATAAAAGAACACTCCGAAGAATGTTCTTTCATTTTTTGACAAGAGTCTTAAAGGATGGACGGCGTACCCATCATCTCAGGTACTCTATAAAAGAGTGTGTAGAGAGCCTTTTCTACTTCAATAAGACTTTTTTTTATCTTTAATATTATAACAAATATTTTGGTTTGTCAAAATACTTGCCATTTATCCCCCTTTTTAAAATTTTTCAAATTTTCTTCTTGACAAGTGAGTGTTTACTCACTATAATATTGACTATAAGGTGAGTGTTTACTTACCAAAGATTTGAAATCTTATTTCTAATGGGATATTTCTTAGCACCTATTCTGAACTATATAATAATCGTAGTTCTAAAAACATTAGGTGAACTAATATTCCTCAAATAATCTCAGCTATATTTTTTTAATCATAGAGTAAGTGTTTACTCACTTCGGAAAGGAAGATAATTCTTATGAAAAAATTAATACAAATTACTTCATTATCAAAAAGCTTCGGGGATCAAAAAGTCCTTGATAACATTGATTTCAACTTAGAAAAAGGTGAAATTGTCGGCCTTATTGGCCCTTCTGGAGCTGGAAAATCAACATTAATAAAAACAATGCTCGGTATGGAAAAAGCGGATAAAGGTGAAGCTCTTGTTCTAGATAACAAAATGCCAAAAAGAGAGATTCTCTCTAATATTGGATATATGGCACAAAGCGATGCCCTTTATGAGATGCTTAGTGGCTATGAAAATTTAGAATTCTTTGGAAGAATGAAAGGTGTTCCTTCAAAACAACTAAAAGAAGAGATAACTTATGTAGCTAAAATTGTTGATCTGACCGATCACTTGAAAAAATCAGTATCGAATTACTCAGGTGGGATGAAACGCAGACTTTCACTCGCTATTGCACTAATCGGCAGCCCCGAGTTACTTATACTCGATGAACCTACTGTCGGTATAGACCCTAGCCTTCGTCGTAACATTTGGAAAGAATTGTTCAAGCAAAGGGATACTGGAGTTGGCATACTAGTAACAACTCACGTAATGGACGAAGCAGAACTTACAGACAAAGTTGGACTTCTTCTTCGTGGCGATATTATAGATTTTGACACACCAAAAAATCTAAAAGAAAAAAATAATGTTACTACTATCGAAGAAGTATTCTTAAAAGTGGAGGAAAAATAACATGAGAATTTTAACTATTTCAAAAAGAGTTTTTAAAGAATTTTTTAGAGATAAAAGAACTTTAGCAATGATGTTCGTTGCCCCAATTTTTATAATGTGGTTAATCAGCATAGTCTTTTCAGCAAATACAAATTCTGAAATTACTGTCGCTTCTGTAAACACTCCTCAAAGTGTCGTATCTATAATGAAAGATATCGATAACGTTCATCTAGAAGAATATCAATCAAAAGAAGCTGCTGAAGAAAAATTAAAAAATAATGAGATTGATACTGTAATTTCTTACGATAACAATACTTATACGGTAACTCACGCTAATATAGATTCTACTAAAACTATGCAAGCTCAACAAGTTTTAAAAAGTTCTATAAAAGCATCGGAAGTAAAAAACTTGGTAGAAGTTGTTAAAAAAGTGAATCCTAAATTAAGCGAAAACAAACAAGAACCTGAAGTTAAAGAATATTATAATTATGGTAATGCAGATTCAACATTTTTCAATAAAGTTGCACCTACTTTAATTGCTTATATCATATTCTTCTACGTATTTCTAATCTCTGGTATGGCACTATTAAAAGAACGTAATAGCGGAACTTTAGATAGACTTTTGGCAACTCCAGTAAAAAGAAGCGAGGTTGTCCTAGGTTATGTATTATCTTATAGCTCATTAGCTATAATTCAAACTATTATCGTCACTTTATCATCTGTATATTTATTAAATATTGAAGTTGCTGGAAATCCATTTTATGTTATAATAGTTAATGTATTATTAGCAATGGTTGCCTTAACATTAGGTTTACTGATCTCAACAGTTGCAAAATCAGAATTTCAAATGATGCAGTTCGTTCCGGTAATAGTTATTCCACAAATGTTCTTTTCAGGAATAGTATCTGTTGAGAGTATGGGAAAAATCGCTGTCTATATTAGTAAAATCTTACCTGTTACCTATGCTAGTGACGGTTTAAGCAAAATAATTTTAGAAGGTAAAAATCTTCTTGCAATTACAAATGATATAATAATTCTACTTGCACTTTGCATCCTTCTAATAATTCTTAATATTCTGGGCTTAAAACGATATAGAAAAGTTTAAAAAAACAATAGGAGACTCTTATGACTGAAAACATCTTAAAATCTTACTTTAGCATATCTCATGACGAAACCTTCCCACCTGGTAAGAAAAAAACAATAGAAGCTGCGATTAAATTATTCGCAAAACAAGGATACCACGGTACATCTACGCTTCAAATCGCTAAAGAAGCAGGCGTTAGTCAAGCAACAGTATTCAAATACTTTAAAACTAAAGAAGATTTATTACATTTAATAATAGTCCCTGTTATTCCTAAATTATTTTTAAATTTTCTAAAAAGAACTCAAAATACTAACTCACTTGAAGAATTAATCAGTTATGTTGTGGAAGATCGCATGGTTTTCCTAAAAGAAAATAAGGATATTGTAAAAATAATCTACTCAGAAATATTAACAAATGAAAATTTTAAAACACAACTTATTGACTCTTTAAAAATAACATTTGAAAAAATAGATTTCAAAGCTATATTACAAACATATAAAGAAAATAATCCTGAAGTTAACGAAAACTTATCGACAGCTGAGATAATTCGTTCATTCTCAGGACCTATCACTACGTACTCAGTCCAAAGATTTATTCTTTTTGAGAATATTCCATGTCCTACTGAGGAGCATGATCTACAATTTATTAAACAACAAATTTATAAAAACTTAACAAGGTAAGAAAAAGAGGAGCTTACCCAAAAGCCCCTAAAATTTAACAAAGTTCATATGAGAACTCATAGACGCAGTGGTTTATTGATATCTAAATTCGCTTTTTAAACGCTTTTTAGATATCTAATAAACTGTGCGGGGGTGACTCTAAAAAAATCGCGATTTCTCCGAAATCACGATTTTTGAGTCACTCCCTCTTTTTTTCTATTCACCTAATCTAATTACCTTGTCACATATTGATAATGTTGATTTATTATGTGAAATTATTATTGTTATCTTGTCTTTTTTACTTTCTTCTAAAGCTTTTAGCACTTCGATTTCACTGAAGATATCGATGTTCGCTGTTGCTTCATCAAGAATCAGAAGTTTACTATCATTGTAGAATGAACGAGCTACTGATAAACGTTGTTTTTGACCTGAACTTATGTTCGAACTTCTCTCACCAACGATTTCATTTTCACGGCGTTTTAAGTTATCCACAAAACCTCTTAAATTAGTTTTTCTTAACGATGCATCCAACTCTTCTTTATCTAAATCTTCTTCGAAGAATGTAAGGTTATCTTTAATTTTTGCATTGAATAAGTAACTATCTTGCAGAATTATCGAGCTATTTTCTCTAAAATAACGGTTATCTATGTCTCTTAGATCAATACCATCGATAGTGATATTACCTTCCATATTTTCATCTGAGATAAATTTCATAATAAGTTTCGCTATTGTAGATTTACCACAACCACTAGGTCCACTTAATCCGATAATCTCACCTTTTTTCACGTCGAAGCTTAGATTATCCACTACAGTATTATCAGCGTAACGATATGTTAAGTTCTCAACTTTAAGTTCGTTAAAATCAACAACTACTCCACTATTTTCCGCTTCTTCTGATGTATTCATAAGCTCTAAAAATCTCTTTCCACTAGCCATCGTCTGACTTAATGTTGAAGCAAGGTTCCCCATGTATAAAATAGGAATAAACGATACGATAAACATCGCAACTAATGAAACAGTTACAAACTGACTATCAAGTGAAGATGCCACGTAGATAAATACCAACACCCCGATATTATAAGTTACAACATTTAGCACATTCAAATCTACTAAAAATTTATTTTTAAGATATGAACTTCTTGTCAGTTCTTCTGTTTCGATATCAATATTACGTTTTGCTTCATCAATTTTTCCATATTGTAATGTTTCAAAAATTCCATAAGCTTCTTCTGATGAATTGTTGTTTACTTGAGTCAATTTACGACGATAATTTTCACCAACATCTTGCCCAACATTTCTAAAACTTAACGGATATACAAGTCCAATTACAATATAAATTATTAATGCTACTAATGCTAATTTCACACTAAAGAATAATAGGAAGAAACTAACTACTAAACTTTGCACTATATAAATCATAAACGGTGTTATCGTATGTGCGTAGAAAACTTCTAATAATTCAATATCAGTCGTAATCATCGTCATGTAATCACCTGAAGTATTTTTCGTAAAATTATCGACAGAAATACGTTTAAATTTTTCTAAAACTTTAACACGTAGGGCATGTAATACTTTGAATGCTACGTAGTGATTTAAAAGTTGCTCAGTATAGCTGAATAACCCTTTTAACACGGCTAAAGCAAAGATTACTACAAATAAAATTACAGCTATTGTCGTTATTTTTGTTAAAAAGAATAACGAGATGAAGTAGGTAAATACAACAAGTGTCAAATGTCCTAAGCTTCCGAATAAAGTCGCTCTAAGCAATGGACGTTTAAAATCTTGAGCAATAGCTAACAGTTGTTTTAATTCTCTTAATGATGTCATTACTCTACCTCCTTAGCTAAAAATTTCGATTTCAGTTGTTGTTGGTCTGTAAACAATCTTCTATATAATGAATTTTCTTCAATCAGCTCATCATGTATTCCTTCTTCAATAATTTTCTTATCTTTTAGAACATAGATATTATCTGCATTTGTCACAGTCTCTAAATCGTGAGAAATAACAATGATAATTTTTCCTTCTTTAATTGAATCGAAAGCATTAAGCACGATTTCTTTACTGTAATCATCAATATTCGATACAGCTTCATCAAGTATATATAGGTAAGAATCTTTCAAAATTGCTTTTGCTGCAAGTAGTCTTTGTTTTTGACCTCCAGAAAGATTCGAAGCTCCTATCGCAAGCTCATAATCTAGACCTCCGTGTTCTTCTACGAAATCTCTAAGATTAACTTTTTCTAATGCATTGTACATTTCTTCTTCAGTTATATTTTTACGAATACTTAAATGCTCTCTTACAGTACCTTTAACTAAGTAACTATCATTAGTAATAAGTGTCGTAATTTTAGCCATCTCTCTAGTAGGAATACTATCGATATTGAAGTTATCATATTTTATACTTCCGCTATAGTTAGAATTTAAACCTAAGATTAGTTTGATAATAGTAGACTTACCACTTCCACTTTCTCCTACTAATGCTGTTTTCGTACCAGGTTTAAATATCATATTAATATTTTCTAAAGTCGTCTCCTCACCATATGAGAAGCTTACATTGTTCAGAACAATATTCTTTCCAGCTTCTACCTCGATAGTCTCGTCTTTTTCTTGTTCTGAATGATCAAGAAGTTTATAGATATTATCTAACTCAACATTCCCTTTCATCGAAATATGGAACAAGCCACCTAAAGCACGTAACGGTTTAAAACATTCTAGAGAAGCTACGATTACGAAAACAATAAGTTTCTGATCTTTCACCGCAAAAATAGCAATAATCGATAAAACAAAAATAGAAATATAAGTAATAGCGTCCATCACATTAATAGAATTAAGTTGGTGACGAAGTAACGCCATCGTTGATTTTCTATATTTGGCACTACGAGTATCAACATCACCCGCTACATTATCTTCTTTACCGTAAATTTTTGCCGTTGTGAAACCTGATAATCTATCATAGAATACTTCAGATAAACTTAAGAAGTCACTGAAGTTCTTTTTATTAGCCTTTTTCGACTTCTTAATAATAATCATAATAGAAACAGGAATAAGTGGATATAGTAATAACATCGCTATAAATAGTAAGATATGAATCTTCCCATAAATCACAAACGAACTAAGTACTATAAATAACGTCGCAAACATCTGCGGTACAAACTTATTGAAATAAAACTCGATGTTCACAATCGATGAAGAATTCATCACAAGAAGACTACCAGTATTTACTGCTTCTGTGTAATTTAGTGAAAGTTTTTCTACTTTGTTGTAAATCTCTTTCCTTAATGTATTTCTAACCTGTTTAGAAATTTTGTGACTGAAGTAATTATCCCCAGTTGTAGCTCCGTAATACACTACTAAACCTACCACCGTCTTTAGGATAAACCCTAGTACAGCACCGCTTCTACTCTCTTCACCTAGTGAATAAAATAGAAAATCTACGAAGTTGTAGATAAAAAATAGCGAGCACCAAAAGGCAACAAGTTTAAGAATCGCTACGAGATATACTTCTTTTTTGATATTGAAGAGAGCCATCGCTCTACCATCTATCTTCATAATATCTCCTTATTTAATTTCAAATTTAGATTTATTTACACAAAAAGAGTAAAAAATAGTAATGTGGGCTTTTAGTTGTTTTTATAAAAATCCAGCATTCACTCTTTTTATGAAAAAGGTCCTAGTTACCTGCGTTGATATTAATTATCAATTACACCTTTTTTATTATACTATATAGATAAATTAAAAGATAGCTTTAAAGTTTATTGTTACGAAAATGTTCAAAAATATAGATAATGTTCGTAAAGTAGAGTTTTAGATTTATTCTAGATATTTATAATTTTCATTCTGTTGTTCTCTATGAGAGGACGAATACTGCAAAGTCTTTTTCTGAGCTGTCTTTCTCGAACGAACACTTTCCTGCCATTTTACTCGTTGTGTGTCCATTAGAAAAAGACAACAACTCAGTTTTATTATTTTACTGAATTGCTGTCTTCATATTTACATACTAAATTCTTCTTTTAACGCTTCTTGTAATAATTGGCTGACGTTTATGTTATTTCTTTTTGCTAACTCATTTAGATAACTAGGTATCGATACATTTCTTCTTACTGTTTTTACTTCTGATTTTCTTGCATATTCCAACATATCAACACCAACTAAACTCACAAAACTAGCCTCTTTTATTGAGAACTCATCTACTTCAATTTCTAAATCTTTTATATCTCTTGCTATCGGAAACTCTTTTCCATCAATATAATACTCATACAACCAAGCACCTAAATAATCACTGGCCATAAAAAATGCATCTTTTAAATCTTCTCCTTCAGTAGCACCAAAATCTAAATCAGGGAAAACCACTGTATATCCGTCATTCTCTATATTTTTATAAAATATAGCAGGATAGACTACATTCATAATAATACCTCCTATTATTAAAATAAGGAGCGGGAACTATTTCAATCCCGCCTGTTTCAAGATCCTATGCTCTAGACCTTTTCCTAAAGCACGATTATGAAACGGAACTTGTGTTACCCTACCAGTCTTAGGATTCCTAAACTTTCTATGCGAACCATCTCCACTTTTTACATAAATGAAGCCATTTGCTTCTAAAAGCTTAATCATCTCTTTAGATGTCATTGGCATTGTATTGTCCTCCTTATTTTTATTATACACACTTATACACATTAATTCAAGTAGAAGGTGTATCACTCGCAATTTTTATTCTTACATATTTCTTTATTTCTAAAGTCTAACAGCATAATTGGCTTACGTTTATGTTATTTCTTTCTATGACTTTATGTTATAATAAAAAAGAACGGTTGGGACGCCGTCTACCCTTTTGGGAAATATTAAAGATTACTTACGCTTTGGGTTGCCGCCCTTAGCGTTTTTCTTTTGCTCCTGAAAATATTTTAAAATATCAATCCTGAAACGACTTTTCTTTTAATTACTTTTGTTCTTATCTTCTCCTTCTCGTTAGAAGAAAAATCCATGTCTACACAATAAAAAAGAAGGTTTAGAGATGACTCAAAAAAATCTTGTTTCTTAAGAAATTACGATTTTTGAGTCACTCCCACCCTCTTTTTCATCTAGCTACCTAATGTTATTACTTTATCTGCTAAGTTTTCAATTTTTTCACTATTTCTATGAGTTATCATAATAACTGTAGATTCTTTGTCTTTTAATATTATTTCCTCAATATCATCTGCCAACTTACTGTCTAAGTTCGCCGTACCTTCATCGATTATGAATACATCTTTTTTATGATATAAACTTCTCGCTAGTCCTAATCGTTGCAACTGTCCACCTGATAAAGCTAAGTTTTTATTGTCTAGTATTGTATTTTCTTTTTCTTCTAAATTATCAACCACATCAACTAACTTACAATTTTCCAGAACTTCTCTAAACAACTTATCGTTATATTCTTTGTTTAAAATAATATTATCCTTAATCGATAAATTTAATAATTGTACTTTTTGATTCATAGTAGAAATTGCCGATTTAATATCAAATTGTTTTAATTCTCTATTATCCCATTCTACACTACCTTCATAGTTCTTCAAATCACCATTTAAAATATTTATCAATGTTGATTTTCCACTACCACTTTTACCTTTTATTAAATATTTCTTGTTTTTCTCGAAAGTTAAATTAGGAAATTCTACCGTCTTATCTGGATAGTTATATTTAACATTAGAAACTACAATCGCCTTATCTAATTTTTCGACTCTCGGTAAACTTTTCTCTTCTTTAATTTCTGGGTACTTATTCAGTAACTCATTAGCAGAAGCGAAATTCGGATATAGTTCGATTACTTTTGTCAATCCTCCAAAGAATTCCCCTGTATAACCTGATATCGCAAATATCATCGCAAATTCAATATACCCTTTATATGCGAAATATCCCGCTATGAAAATCAATGCAATTTGGTTACCTGCATTTATTGTCACATTCAATCCTTGTAAAGTCATAATAGATTTTTTTCTATTAACTTTAGCATTTTTTATATTTTTTGAACCTACATTTACAATTCTATCTAATAAATTCAACGCAGAAAAGTTGTTTAGCATTTCTGAACTAGCCAGCGCATTCTCTAAATCCTTATTGAAATCTTCTGTAGCTTTTGAAATGTCTTTTGTCGTTATTTTTATCGCTTTGTTGAAATACTTAGGTAGAACCATCATTAATAAAGACAATGCAAGTGAGATAATAAATAACGTAATATTCACCTTAAGTAATGCAATTGTTGAGATAACAACTAAAGATATACTGTAAATCGCAAATAAACAATTAGCCGCATATTGCTCAAACTGCTGAATATCAGTAGTATTTAAAGCTATACATTCTGCTCCATTATTATGTTTCTCGTTATAAACTAACTTTTTCTTGAAATCTGCAATCGCTGTTTTTCTAAGACTTGTAGAAAAATTTTGAATCAATTTTTCAACGTATATCGCTCTGAAATAACCTAGTGTATTTAAAACAACATATATCAACATAACTGCAATAGTCGCCGACACCATAAATCTTAAATTTTTATCTACCGTCGCCTGGATAATCAAACTAAATCCATAAGACGTCGCAACCTGTGCTGCTGCGCATAATACCGTAATAATAAATACTAGTATGCTATATTTTTGTTTAAATAATAACTTAAACACGATTTTCACCCCTAATACTAACTTTTAAAATCCGTTTTACATTCTGACTCTAAAAGTATATTTATTGTATAAATTTTATCAGAGATAACAAATATAATCAATACAATTTATGAAAATTATCACATTTTATTTTCTAATTTTCAGATTTTTTATCAAAATAACTTTTATTTTAACTCTAAAATAGCTTCTCAAACGAACTTTTGTTCTTACAAAATTAAATATGTAAGAACAAAAGTCCAAATGCAAATAAAAAGAAATAAACTCCAGATTTTTCCTCTGGAGTTTGTTTTCGTCTATTCTTTTATAATTCTATAGTAAATTTTTTATGTTATTGCATAAACTATTAGGACATTAAATTTACACCTCTTTTATTTCATCCAAATCTAATATATTTCCAATTTTCTCATATACCTCTACTGTATCTAAAAATTTTATATCCTTTGTATACGGATTATTCTTTGCATATCTGTCCCATATATTTTTTATTGTACGATTAATTTTAAATAGTTCTACTATTTCCTTATATTGTATAATTGCTTTCAAAGAACCTCTTTGTCTCGCTGTTTTTGCTATAGCTTCCACTAATATTTCTTGATTAATCTTACTATTATACATATTGTATATCATATATAAATCATAAAAATCACGAGCTCTTGTTGTTGTAATATTTCTACTTGAAATTGTTTCAAATTTCTCCGCAAGTATTGTCTCTATGGTGTATGTAATAATAGGAATTGTCCCTTCCTCTAATATTCTAGAGTAAGAATATTTAATTTCTCTAGGTGTAATAACGTCACCAGTCGTTATGTCTATATTTAATTTTGTATTAATTTTCCCGAATTTACACTCAATACTTGCACTAAAATCCTCATAGATATCAGCATTTCTTATCGGTGTTAGTTTTATCAATTTATAACTGATTTCTAAATCAATTTCTATATCTAAAATTTCATTAATTATTCTAGTAATAGTTTCTTCATTTACAGGAATACCTTTAATTGTGGTATCCATATCCATAGTACTTCTCATATCAACTCCTATAAGAGAAGAAACTAATAAGCCTCCTTTTAATATGAAATTCTCACTATATTCTGATTTAGATAGCTTTTCGAGTATTCCTTCAAAAAGACACATTTGTAGCAAAGAATTGGGATTTACACCTTTTTCTTTCGATATATTTCTAATAGCCCCTTTTATTTGTTCTGCTGTCTTCATAATAATACCTCCGTATAAGGTTTCAGCTGTTCTTCCATATTCATATACATGGCATATTTAGATAATTTTAATAAATCTTTATCTTCACCTCCAAAATATAATTTCATAGCTTCACTAAATACGCCAGAATCAACTCTATCTTTATCTCTTATAAGATCTAGTATAGTTTTTTCTTTATCATACACGCTAACTTCTCTACCGAATGGGCTGATTATTCTTTCCTTACCTAAATCATAATATTCTTTTTTACTATATTTAAAGGAAATATCATCCCTGTTTTTCTTAATTCTACTTACATTATCACCTTTCATTACCATCATAACATAGTTGAGTGGCATTCTTGTGGATAAACCTTGCAAGTAGGCTGCAGTTTCATGAGAGAATACTCCCTTTGGTATTCTATGAGAAAAATAAAGATACTCGTCTATTTCTTCATTAGTTAAGACGTATAATCCGTTCGCTACTTTTACTATTTCTTCATCATGCGTAAGTTTTTTTAACGTATCCTTATGGATTCCCAATGATAATGCATCTTTTGTTGTAATAATTCCATTATTTTCCTTCATTTTATTTAGTAGTAATTCTTTTTTACTCATCATTCCCACCGCCTTTTTGTTCTTACATTTTCTATTTTATAAGAACAAAAGTCCAAATGCAAATAAAAAGAAATAAACTCCAGATTTTTCCTCTGGAGTTTGTTTTCGTCTATTCTTTTATAATTCTATAGTAAATTTTTGATGTTATTGCATAAACTATTAGATAGAAGATTGCGAAGACTACGATTGTCACAGCAAGCGCCTGTAAGAATATGCTGCTATCTGTTATTAAGAATAATCTTAAGATTTTCTCGATAAATGGATATGCTACTATCGTGTGTAATGTCGCTATAATTAGCGGTGAGAAGAAGATTAACAATACTTGTGATTTTATTGATTGTTTAATCTGTTTATCTGTAATACCTACTTTTCTCATGATTTCAAAGTTTCCTTTATCTTCATATCCTTCTGAGATTTGTTTGTAGTACATGATTACCACTTGAGATGTTACAAATATTAAGCTTATGAACACTCCGATGAATAGGAATGATGCGAAGACTCCTCTGAATGTAAGTTTATTCTCATCTTTACCTTCAATTTCTATACCACTTTGTTTTTCTAATTTTTTAAAACTTTCGATTACCTTGGCTTCTTTAGTAGTGTCTTTAATATTAAATGCAACGTAGTTTTGAACTGTAGCTGTTCCAGTTGCTATACTTATTCCTCTACTATCTGGATTTTGTTTACTAAGTTCGTCCATTCTCGCAGCTAATTGTGTAGCTATTTTTTCTGCTTCTTTATCATCTTTTACAACAACGTAGTAAGTATCAATAATATTCGCTGCTGCTGAACCTATTGCTCCTGGAAACTCAGATAATTTTTCTTTAATTTTATAGTCGTTACCATTTAGAGAAATATTATTATGATTGTAGTTTCCTTTTTTATCGATATGTAATAAAATTTCGTTACTTTCTAATGTTATATTTTTATTAGCTGTCTTGTTATAATCTTTTAATTCAAGGACAACTATCATTTTAACATTACTTAAGTCTATACCTATATTTGATTCGAAATTAAATTTATCTTCAACTAATCTTCCTACTATAGGTACTGAATTATATGAAACCATATCTTCTACTTCAGTTCCCGCTTCTTTAGCTGATAATTTTGCATTATTTTCAATTTCTTTTAGTTTATCACTAGTAGAATGATAACCTGCGACCATTAATTGTCTTGGGAATCTCTCATTATAAGATTTTTCCATACCTGCATATAACGCCGATGTTGTTCCCATAGTTACTAGAACCATAGAAGATAATATACAGATATTCGCTAATCCTACTGCATTTCTCTTCATTCTGTATAATAAACCAGAAACGCTGATGAAGTTTTTAGGTTTATAGTAGAAATTTTTATTATTTTTCATAATTTTTAGTACTGTGATACTAACTGCCATAAACACTAAATATGTACCTATAATTACTGCAATTACCGCAAAGAAGAATACTGTTATTGCTTTTATAGGATTTTGTACAGTTTGGGCTGTGTAATAACCATAACCAATTAATGCTAAACCAATTATCGCTAAAATCCATCTAGCTTTCGGTTCTTTTTCACCTTTATTTTCATCTTTTAATAAGGCTACAATTCTAAGTCTAGCTATTTTTATAACAGTATAAAGTAATAATAATAAGTATACTCCTCCGAATAATAATACTGAGAATACTACAGCTATCGGTGTAATACTAAAACCGAAAGTAACCGTTGCTGAGAATAATTTCAATAGTATTAACAGCATAAGTTTATCGAATAAAATACCTAATCCAATACCTACTACTAAGGTAGTTATAGCGATAAAAATCGTTTCTAGCACTAAAATTTTCGCTATTTGTTTTTTTGTCATACCTAACACGGCATACAATCCAAATTCTCTCACTCTACGTTTTACTAAAAAACTGTAAGTGTAAAATAAGAATATTGTAGAAAAAATTGCTATTACAATTATTCCCAAACTTAACACCTGTTTAGTCGCCTCAATACCATTTGGAAGTTTGTTTAAGTTATCCCCAAATGCCAGAGATGACAAGATATAAAACGACATTATTGTGAAAATTGTAGATAATACATAAGGTATTATAAATCGTTTGTTTTTTACAAGGTTATTTAAAGCAAATTTGCTATAAAAGAAGCTCATCTTACTCACCTGCCTGCATTAAAGTTAGCGTATCATTAATTTTTTGGAACATTTCACTTGTAGTCGCATTCCCTTTTCTAAGTTCATGGAAAACTACTCCGTCTTTAATAAATAATACACGTTTAGCACGAGCTGCTGTTTTCACAGAGTGCGTAACCATAATTATTGTTTGTCCTGCATTATTAAGTTTTTCAAAAACTTCTAACAGTTGATCTGTTGATTTTGAATCCAATGCTCCTGTGGGTTCATCCGCTAAGATTAATGCTGGATTCGTAATAATCGCACGAGCTACAGCAACCCTTTGACGTTGACCACCAGATACTTCATATGGGAACTTATTGATTAACTTATCAATTCCTAAAGGTTTAGTTACTTTCTCTAATCTTTGTTCCATATCTTTATATTTTTTATTAGCTAGCACTAACGGTAATAAGATATTATCTTTTATAGAGAAATTATCCAGTAGGTTAAAATCTTGGAAGACAAATCCTAGATTGTCACGACGGAAATTCGCTAAGTCTTTATCTTTCAACTTGCTTAAATCTAAATTGTTTAAATTCACATTTCCTGATGTTGCTTTATCGAATGTTGCGATAATATTTAGTAAAGTAGTTTTACCACTTCCGCTCTCACCCATAATCGCTACATATTCACCATTATCTACTGCGAAATTTACATTTTTTAACGCTTCTGTACTTTGTGTACTTAATCTTGTTGTATAAACTTTTCTTACATTGTTGACTTCTAATAACATTTTTATCACTCCTAAATTCTTTTTATTTAATCTTCCTAGTTCGAACTTTTCTACAACTTCCTCGTTGTTTATACTTATATTCTACATTACTTTTCTTACAGATTCTATCGATTTTCCTTACAAAAAAGCTCCCAACCTTACACTTTTGTAAGATTGGGATATTTATTAGTTTCTATTTGCTATTGAAGTTACTTGAGTTTTTCCTATGAATATTCAACGTAATAAAATATCTTCATATCTAGCCCTAATCCCTCAAAGTATCTTCTTTCGGGAATGTTATTTCTACTCTAGTTCCTTCACCTACTTTTGAAGAAATTTCAATATGATGTCCTAGTTTATCTAAAGTTTTTTTACATAAATACAAACCTAAGCCGCTCGATTTTTTTTCATATCTTCCATTAAAACCTGTAAAACCTTTTTCGAAAATTCGAGGTAAATCTTCTTCTTTGATTCCTATCCCTTTATCTTCTATAACAAGTCTATTTTCATAGGTTTCTATAGTAATTTCTCCACCAGTGCTAGAGTACTTCACACTATTACCTAGTATTTGTTCGAAGGCAAAACCTAACCATTTTTTATCACTAATTACCATTGTTTCATGTGAAACATAGTTTAATTTTATTTTTTTGTTAATGAATATAGTCGCATATTTTTTCACACTATCTTTCACAACTTCATCAAGATTAGTCTTAGTTATAACGTAATCTGATGACGTGCTATCTAATCTTATATACGTCAGAACCATCTCAACATAACGTTCTATTTTAAACAATTCTTGCTGTAAGTTTTTCTGATCTACTTCTTCATTATCTAATAGAAAATTCATCGCAGCAATCGGCGTTTTTATCTGATGAATCCACATACTGTAGTAATCAACCATATCTGTATTTTTTTGTCGATTCTCCTGAGTTAATTTTTCTAATTCTTCATATAATTTCTCTATAATTTTATGATAATAATCAATCCTAATATCCAAACTCTTCGGTAAATCTTCACGATCATTAATTATATTTTTCTCTAGAAATTTTAATTTTTTATAACTCTTTCTGTAATTAATAAAATCCATCACGTTCCCAATAAGACCCGCTAAAAAACATAAACTTCCTGTATAAATTAAAGCTTCTAGTGGCAAATTATATAAATAAAACATAAAGAAAAATGTGGCAATAAAAACTACAAATAAAACATAAATTTTCGTGTTTTTCTTTAAATAACTTTTTAATATTTCCATTAGACGATATATCCTTTACCTTTTTTAGTAGTAATAAATTCATCTATTCCGATACTTTTTAATTTTGCACGAAGTCGATTTATATTAACAGACAAAGTATTTTCATCGATAAAGTTATCACTTTGCCACAAGGCGGTAATTATTTCTTCTCTTGTTACTATTTTCTCTCTGTTTTCTAATAATACTGTAAGAATTTTACTCTCATTTTTAGTTAATTCTACGTGATTATCTTGGAATTTCACCTCATCACGGCTCATATCAAAAATTACATCCTTATACACTACAAGATTCAAAGATCCACTAAAATTATAAACACGGCGGAGTAGTGCTTCAATTTTTGCCTTTAGGACAACTAACTTAAATGGTTTTTCTATAAAATCATCCGCACCGATATTCATAGCCATAACAATATTCATATCGTCATTCGCAGATGAAATAAAAATTATCGGCACTTTCGACAATTTCCTAATCTCTTCACAAAAATAATAACCATCAAAGTAAGGTAGGTTGATATCCATTAAAACCAAATCAGGTGATTGCTCCACAAATTCCTTAACCACATTTTGAAAATCTACAACTTCGTGTGTAGCATACTGCCACTTTTGTAAATATCCTGCTATAGAATTAGAAATTATCTCATCGTCTTCTACTATCATCACTTTATACATATGTTCACCCCTTAGCTACTATTATTACTAAAATTATATCATAAAGATATTTTATTTGATATATATCTACAAAAAATTAATATTATCTTTAAAATTTCTATCTTCAATAAAAAATAGAGATCACGCAGAAGTAGTATTATGCAATATTCACACTGTTTTGCTTCTATTTCAAACTTCTAGGTAATCTCTATTCAAAAAGAGAAAATTGTGGATTAAGATATTTTTAAGTATTAGTATTAAAATAAATGGATGTCAAGGGTGTTAAAAATTCTGTCTTAACCCACAAAATTTAATAAAATATTAATTATTTTAATCAAATGTTTCTTATGAAACTTTTCTCTATTAAATATTTTCTAATGCTAAACGTAAATCTTCAATTAAATCATCCGCATTTTCTAATCCAATTGATAATCTAATTTGCTCTGGAGTAATTCCAGTGTATAGTAATTCCTCTGGACTTAATTGACCGTGAGTCGTTGTCGCTGGGTGAATAGCTAAACTTTTCACATCTGCTACATTTGCTAAATTTGAGAAGATTTCTAAACTATCAATAACTTTACGCGCAGCTTCTTCTCCTCCTACTACATCAAATGAGAAGATTGATCCACTACCTTTAGACAGGTATTTTTTAGCTAGTTCATAGTATTTATTTCCTTCTAATCCTGGGTAGTTTATTGAAGCTACTTTAGGGTGTTTCGCTAGGAAGTCTATAACTTTTTGAGTATTTTCGATGTGACGTTCTACTCTTAAAGATAATGTTTCTAAACCTTGTAATAATAAAAATGCGTTAAACGGTGACAATGCTGCCCCTGTGTCTCGTAATAACTGTGTTCTTACGTTTGTAATGAACGCCGCAGCTCCTACATCTCTTGTATAACTTAAGTTGTGATAACTTGGATCTTCATCAACTAATTGTGGGAATTTTCCACTACCTTCCCAATCAAACTTACCACTATCAACGATAACCCCTCCGATTGATGTACCGTGTCCTCCAATGAATTTAGTTGCAGAGTGAATAATAATATCTACACCATAACTAAATGCATTGATTAAGTATGGACTAGCAAATGTGTTGTCAACCACTAATGGGATTTTATGTTTATGAGCAATTTCAGCCCATTTTTCTAAGTCTGCAACGTTTGCTAATGGATTTCCTAATGTTTCTACGAATAGAGCTTTAGTTTTATCAGTAATTGCTTGCTCAATTTCTTCAAAATTATCTGGATCAACAAAAGTTGATTCAGGCTGTTGACAAATGCAAAAAATGCATGAATCAACAGCCTATTTTTAATGAGA
>NZ_CAUPZX010000012.1:0-38636 GCF_963515875.1 uncultured Gemella sp.
CATTAAAAATAGGCTGTTGATTCATGCATTTTTTGCATTTGTCAACAGCCTGAAACGATAGGTTATCGTTTATAATAAAATTCTGTGTTTAAAGACTTTTAAGTTACATCCTATGCAGTCTAGATAAGAAAATAAAAATTTGAAAAATCACTTGAAGAAATATCTTTGAGTGATTTTTTATATACTTTAATTTAATATGTTTACTATAAAAATAGTGTGCTTTGGGTTATAATATAAATGAAGGAAAATATGAAATAGAGGATAATTATTATGAGAATTTTACATGTATTAGCTCAATTACCGATTAAAACAGGTAGTGGTGTATATTTTACAAATGTTATTGAAGGTCTAAAACAGTATGATGTTAAACAAGCAGCAGTTTATGCAACAACCTCGGAGTATAATTTTAATTTTGTTGATGAAAAATATGAAGTTGAATTTCAAGGTAAGGATATAAGTTTCCCTATTGTTGGAATGAGTGATATCATGCCATATGAAAATACTCTATATAAAAATATGTCGTATGACATGATGGAAGAGTGGCAAAATGCATTTCGTAGGAAGTTAGAAGCAGCCAAAGAAGAGTTTAAGCCTGATGTAATTATTACACATCATTTATGGGTTTTAAGTTCTATAGTTTGCGATGTATTTGAAGATAAAAAAGTAATAGGTGTTTGTCATAACACGGATATAAGGCAAGCAGAGAAGAACCGAATTATGAAAGATAACTATGTTAAAAATCTAGGGAAGTTAGATAAGATACTAGCATTAAGTAGTGGTGCTATAGAAGAAATTTCAAATATTTATAATTTTCCTAAGGAAAGAATTGTAAATATTGGTGCTGGATATAACGAGAAGATTTTTTATCCTGTGAAAAAATATGAAAACCATGATAATGTTAAAATTTTATATGCAGGAAAGTTTGATGAGTCGAAAGGTTTCTATGAATTGATTAAGGCGTTTAGATTATTAGAAGTAAAAGACGATAATGTGGAATTAGAATTAATAGGGAATTTGAAAGAAGAGGATAGACTGAGAGTTGAGGAATTAGTTGGAGATTCTACAAAAATTAGGATTTATAATGCTGTAGATCAAGTTCATTTAGGTGAGATTATGAGACATAAAGATGTATTTATATTACCATCTTACTTTGAGGGACTAGGATTAATCGCAGTAGAAGCCTTAGGTAGTGGTCTGAGAGTGGTTGCTACTGAGATAGAAGGGCTTATTGAATTTCTTGGAGAAAAAATAAATAGTTCTGAGATAATTGAGTATATTAAAATGCCTACAATTTATGATACAGACAAAGCGGTAGAAGAAGAGAAGCCTGCATTCATAAATAGGATTGTAGAGGCTTTAGAATTAATGATAGAAAGAACAAGAGAAAATCGTAAAATTCCTGTTGATTTGCTAGAAGAGATTGAACGTCATTCTTGGAAGAAGAAAATAGAAATTATTTATGAATTGTTGTAAAATAAATAACTATAGAATATATTTGATATATATTAAACATGGTTTATTAGAATTTGACAATATAAAATAAAGTGTACTAAACGACTCAAAAATCATTTTTGAAATCGTGATTTTCGAGTCGTATCTTTTTATGTTTTGGTTTTTAGAATAAAAATTAGGAGAATACAATGGATAAGATAATACTAATAGATGGAAATAGTTTGAGTTATCGTGCTTTTTACGCTATGCCAGCTTTAAAAAATAAAAAAGGTTTATATACAAACAGTGTATATGGCTTTACATTAATGTTAGAAAAAATATTAGCAGATACTAATCCGAAGTATGTGTTAGTTGCTTTTGATAAGGGGAAACAGACGTTTAGGCACCAAAGTTATGAGGCGTACAAAGGAACTAGAGATAAAACACCTAGTGAGTTAGTTGAACAATTTGGGTATGTTAGAGAACTTTTAGATTCTTATGGAATTAAGTATGAAGAACATTTTGAATATGAAGCGGATGATATTATTGGAAGCTATGCTAAGATTGCTGAAAAAGAAGGGCTAGAAGTAATAATAGTAACTGGAGATAAAGATTTAACACAGCTAGCAAGTAAGAATATCACTATTTATTATACAAAACGTGGTGTAACGGATATAGATTATTATACGCCTGAGTTTATTGCTGAAAAATATGGTTTAACTCCTGAACAAATCGTTGACATGAAAGGTCTTATGGGAGATAAGAGCGATAATATTCCTGGTGTAGCAGGAGTGGGTGAAAAAACTGCTATAAAACTATTAACTGAATATAAAACTGTAGAGAATGTACTAGAAAATATAGATAATATTAGTGGTAAAAAACTTAAAGAACGTCTAACAGAAGGCCGAGAAGATGCTCTATTAAGTAAGAAACTAGCAACTATTTATACTGAAGTTCCAGTTGATAATAAGTTGGAAGATTTAACATATAGTGAGAATGTGGAACTTAAGAGAGAACTATTTGAGAAACTTGAGTTTATTTCATTTTTAAGAAGATTATCACAAGAAAGTTCTACTGAAGATGTAGAGGTAGCTAATGAAGAAACAGTTACTCCTAAAAAAGAAATTAATGTTATTTTAGCGGATGAAAACACGAAAATTGATTTTACAGGAAGCTCGCTTCATGTTGAGTGCTATACTGAAGATTATCATAATTCAGATGTAGTAGGAATAGTAGTCTTTAAAGAAGGAGTTGCTTATATTTTTAGTGAAGAACAATTTTTTACTAATGAATTTGTAGTAGAATATCTTCAAAGTGAATTGGTTAAAACCGTATATGACTTTAAAAAGATTTTATTTATAGCGAAGAGAAATGGTGTTGATATTAACGGAGAAGTATTTGATGTTAAAATTGCATCTTATCTAATTGATGTGAATGCAAAAACTGAAATTGATAAAATTGTATTTAATTATCTTGGAAAAATAATAAATAGCGATGAAGAAGTATATGGTAAGGGCGCAAAACGAACTTTACCTACTCAAGACGTGATAAATCCTTATATTTCAGAAGTAGCAGAGTGTATTTCACTAATGAAGCCGCTAATGGAAGAAAAACTTGCTGAAGAAAATATGACGGATTTATACCGAAATATTGAAATAAAAGTTGCTAAAGTGTTAGCTAATATGGAATTTGAAGGAATACATGTTAGTAAAAAAGCTCTTGAGGAAATGAGTGTTGAGTTCGATGAAAGAATTAAAACTTTAGAATCTAGCATATATACGCTTGCTGGATCAGAGTTTAATATAGCTTCACCTAAACAGTTAGGAGTTGTGTTATTTGAAGATCTAGGACTACCGCCTGTTAAGAAAACGAAAACTGGATATTCTACAGCTGTAGAGGTATTAGAACAACTTCAACATAGCCATGAGATTATTCCGTTAATTATGGAGTATAGAACAATTACAAAATTGAACTCGACTTATGCAAAAGGATTAGTGAAAGATATTACTCGTGAAGGAAAAATTCATACACGTTACGAACAAACATTAGCTCAAACTGGTCGTCTATCTTCTGTGAGCCCAAATCTTCAAAATATTCCAACGAGAATTGAAGAGGGGAAAAAAATTAGAAAAGCATTTGTTCCAGCTTCTGAAGATAGAGTGATTTTGTCAATCGACTATTCTCAAATAGAGCTTAGAGTACTAGCTCATATTGCACAAGATAAAGGTATGATAGATGCATTTAAACATGATGTAGATATTCATACTAAAACAGCTAGTGATGTTAATGGAGTTAGTCTTGATGAAGTAACTTCGTCAATGCGTCGAGAAGCTAAAGCAGTTAACTTTGGTATTGTTTATGGAATTTCTGATTTTGGGCTGTCTAACAACCTAGGCATTACTAGAAAACGTGCGAAAGAATTTATCGACAAGTATTTAGAAACATTTAAAGGTGTTGATAAATATATGACAGATATTGTAGATTTTGCGAAAGAACATGGTTATGTTGAAACTTTATTCAATAGAAGAAGGGCTTTGCCGGATATTAATGCTAAGAATAAAATTGTCGCAAACTTAAACGCACGTATTGCGATGAATTCGCCTATTCAAGGGACTGCTGCAGATATTATTAAGATAGCCATGGTTAATGTATTCGAGTACTTAGAAAAAACAAATGTTGATGCAAAATTATTATTACAAGTACATGATGAATTAATCTTCGATGTAAATAAAGATATAGAAGAAGAGTTTACAAAAGAAATGATTAAAATTATGGAAGAAGCTGCTAACTTAGATGTTCAACTTAAAGCAGAAGCTAGTAGTGGAGTATCTTGGTATGATGCAAAATAAATTTTCTGATAATTAATTAAAAAGACAGAAAATTGAAGATAAATAAAAGTTAAAATTATTTAGTTTTCTTTTAATTTCAAATATATTTCAACTTAAATAGCTTATAAAAGTAGTACAACATTCTCTGTTATCCTTGATTAATTTTAAAGAAAAGTTAATTTTAAACCATATTAGTGGTTGTAAAATTAACTTTTTTTATATTTTGAATTTTGAGAAAAAGTTAACGTAATAAAAATAAAAACATAAAAAAGTTCTTATAAATTTAAGTTTACAAAATAGCGATGTATTTGATATAATTAGGATAAATAACATTACATTATAAATGTAAAATTAACATTCTAAGGAGATACAGCTATGAATAACAATCCATTAGTTAACGCAAGAGAACAGATAAAAGGTGCGTGTGAAGTATTAGGTTATAAAGAAGAAGTATATGAATCATTAAAAGATCCTCAAAGATTTATTGAGATTTCAATTCCGGTTAGAATGGATAATGGTGAGGTAAAATACTTTAAAGGTTTCCGATCACAACATAACGATGCAATTGGTCCTACAAAAGGTGGATTAAGATTTCACCCACTTGTAACAGCAGATGAAGTAAAAGCATTATCAATTTGGATGACCTTTAAATGTGCGGTTGCTAATCTACCATATGGTGGAGGTAAAGGTGGTATTATCGTAGATCCGAAAGATTTATCGAAAGGCGAGTTAGAAAGACTTTCTAGAGGATATATCAGAGGATTATACAAATATCTAGGCGAAAAACAAGATGTCCCTGCACCAGATGTAAATACAAACGGTCAAATTATGTCTTGGATGATTGATGAATATAATGTTCTTACTGGAGAACAAGGTGTTGGTACTTTAACGGGTAAACCGTTAGAATTAGGTGGTTCATTAGGAAGAACACAAGCAACTGGATATGGAGTTGCACTTGCTGCGAAATTAGCATTAGAAAAATTAGGAAAATCAACACAAGGTGCTAAATTTGCTGTCCAAGGATTTGGTAACGTAGGAAGCTACACTGTGGATACTGCTGCTAAATTTGGTGCAACAGTTGTTGCAGTTACTGAACGTGATGATGACGGTATTCAATATGCAGTTTACCGTGAAGCTGGATTATCATACGCTGAACTTCAAGAATGTAAAGATAAAAAAGTTAGATTCTACACATTGCCAAATACAAAACGCCTAACTTTAGATGAATTCTGGGCTTTAGATGTAGATGTTCTTTGTCCTTGTGCTTTGGAGAATGCTATTGATGCCAAAGAAGCAAGTTTAATTAAAGCTCCTATTATTTCAGAGGGTGCTAATGGTCCTGCAACATTAGAAGGAGATAAAGCATTACGAGAAAAAGGTGTTGTAGTAATTCCTGATATTCTTGCAAATAGTGGTGGTGTAACAGTATCTTACTTTGAATGGGTACAAAACCTACAAGGATACTACTGGACTGAAGAGGAAGTAGTTGAAAAACAAGCAAGAGTAATGACGAAAGCATTTAATGATATCTGGGAAGTAAAAGAAAGATTTGATATCCCAATGAGAAAAGCTGCTTATGTGAACTCTATTGAAAAAATTGTTAAAAATATGAAGCTAAAAGGTAAATTAAGCTAATAACAAATAAAGAATCGACATGAGATATCTCGTGTTGATTCTTTTTTACTATTTAGTTGCTAGGGTTTCAAGTATATAATCATCGAATTGGTGTTGAAATATTTTTTTATAATCCAAAAATTTATAATGTTGAACTGTAACATTTTTAAGTGATTCGACTAGTTTAAATTGAGCCTCAAGAGGTGTTTTAGGACTTAGATATGACATTGCATAGTGAACTTTTTGTGTGATGAGGTTGCTAATATTGAGTATATCAATCAAGGCTAGTACGTCATACAGATAACTAATTTTTTCAGGAAAATCAATTTCAAAATTATATAACTTTTTAAATATTGGATTTTTTTTGTTTTGAATATAAGTATTTTTTATATCGCAAAGTGAACAATCTTCTATAAAAAGTTCTGTAACTGAATCAAAATACTTAGCACAAACTAAGCTAATCGCAGCACCTTGGCCAAGACCTGTTAAAATTATATCTTTTTTTGGAAACATCCTCTCAGTAATATGGATAGTATCTAGTGCATCTTGAAATACTAGATTATAATATGGTATCTCATACTCGCTATCGATAAATGAGAAATGAGAATAAGGTGTGTTATTTTCACTATTGCCAGCTTGACCTCTAATATGCATAGAAATTAGCGCGTAATCTAGCATACAATACTTTGTCAAGTTTAAATAGTCTTTGTTTTTAACTTTGAACTCAGGAAAATCTACGATAACTCCTTTAACTTTTGAATTAGGAATAACAAGATCTAACTCAATTTTTGAATTATCTGTACCTAGAAAAGTTATTTTTTTATATTTAGCAAAAGGATGAGGTGTATTTAGTGAAGTTTCTGCAAAATCAAATTTTCTATGTTTTTCTAATTTCATTTTTTGCTCCTATTTTTCTTCAAGTAAAAAGTTGAATACTTCATTATTAAAATGTGGGATATTCTCATGGTAATACTTTTTATAAATACATGCTTTCTTTTTACTTTCAATATTATTAAATACTTTTTCTTGAGTTTCTTTCGGACAGTCTTCATCAAGATTAGAAATTCCAAATAACACTTCACACTTTAATAATTTAGCGAAATTCAAAGTATCAAGATAATAAAGATTATTCAAGAAAGCTTTGGTGTTTTCACCTTTAGTGTTAAACCATCTTCCATGATGAGTAAATTCTGCGTATGCATTTTTTCTATTATCAAGATCATAGAAGGTTTGGAAATCCGAAAGAAAAGGATATAAACTTATGCATTTTGTAACGTTTTTGTTTAATGCAGCAAACATTATAGAAAAAGCTCCACCTTGAGAAGCGCCATAGCTAGCTATATTCTTTGAGTCTACTTCATCAAATGAGCTAACTATTCTAGAAAGAATAAGCGTATCTAAAATATTTTTGTAAAATATCATATCTTCTATATTTTCATCTAGACCTATTGTAAGATGCCCAAAGACTGAAGGAGAAGAATTGCTTTTGTCTTTACTTAATCCTCCTTGATTTCTAAAATCTATAGCGACTACATCGTATCCAAGAGAAACGAAGGTAGACTTTTCTAACCAGTTTCTACTAGAAGCAGGATAACCGTGAAAATAGAAAAGTATAGGGATAGTTTTGTTTGGATATAGTGTTCTATACTTTATATTTTTTATATATTTAGCGTGTATTGTTGAGTTATCAAAGCTAGTAAAAGTTAAATTATAAAATTCTATATTTTCAAATGTGGAAAATGAAGTTTCCTTTAAATTATAGTTGATTTGAAGGTTATTTATGTATTCGATTTTCTTAAACCAAAAATCTTGGAAATTTTTCTTACTATTCATTATAATCTCCCATTTAGCGTTTTCAATTACTTAATATATTATCACTCGAAAGAAAAATTATCCATCAATATGAATTACTAATAGATAGGAAGAGCAGTTGACTCAAAAGTCCTAAATTTTAAAAAAAGAGTATATTATAACTCACTCCTGCTTTTTATTTTTTGGCTTCATTATAATTACCTCTATTCTTTTATTATATCATAAATATATTTTTATTATCAGTCTATATTTTTTATTTTTATTGTGATATATTATAAGTGTAAATTATATAGTATACTATAATTCTATATGTAGTTGCAAATACATATAAAATTTTTAAAAATTTATTTATAAAAGGGAGGTGTATATTATGAATAATAAATTTAAATTGTCAAGTGCTATTTTATCTGCTAGTTTATTAATTACTCCTGTTTCTGGTTTAACTAATAATTTTAATAATGTTGCTAAAGCTAATTCTTATATTAAAGAAGAACCAAAAGATACTATTTATAAAATTTTAGAACCTAATGTAAAAATTAATGACGGTAAAATAGTATTAGAAAATAAAAAAATATAAAAAATCAAATAATTAATAATTGGGAAAAAATAAAATTAAAAACAACTTTCAAATCACCAGAAGAACTTTTTCTGATCCAAATTACCATAGGCAAACTCATTGGTAGGAAACTCTTCATTTCTTTTATACAGATGCAGTAGCTTATAGATATGCCTATGAAATGAATGAATCTGGAATAACTCAAGGCGTTGTTGCAGGATTTTCAAGTATTCTGGGAGGTTTTGTAGGATGTGTAATAGGATTAAGTGTAGGTCACACTTTTTTCATAGCTAACACAGTAAATTACAATACAGATCTTCCAGAAGATGGAGTAGAGTTATCTGTAAAACATTGGGGGGAATCAATTGCAAACCAAGATAATGAGAATATTAAAATTTACTTTTATAATTATAATATCTATTTTATTCTTAATACTTTATTTAAAAACAAACAATCCATACATAATAGTAATATATATAACAACAACTGTAAGTCCATTTATAAGAGAAAAAATTTTTAAAAAAAGAAAAGACGACTAAATGTGAGTCTGTGAAAAAAGTCTGTAAAAATAACCCTTCCTATGTTAAACTGAAATTAACTAGGGAGGATAAAAAACGCCAAGAAGAAAAAGATATTCAAAAAAACCGAAATTAATGAAACAATTAGTATCAGAATAAGGAGTAGGAAGTGTATCCGACATACAAAATACCTTAAAAGATTTACTAGGAGATATAAGAACTACTATAAGTAGAAATAAATAGTATAATCTTCTATTTAACGTTTTATTCGTTTAACTATCATCTAGCTTGAGAAATTTCCATTAATAAGAATTTTAATAGGGTATTATTTAGACTTATGTTAAAAGAAGTAGGACATAGTATGGATAGTATAATAATTGAAAAAAAAGTTTATCTGTAGTAGAATTATTTATTAATGACTAAAAAATAAGGAAAGAGGATAAATTGAAACCATATGGATCTCAGTATCTTAATTAAAATATTAATAATAGTATTGTTACTTATTGCCTCGGCAATATTCGTAATGTTTGAATTTGCACTTGTTAAACTTAGACCAACAAGGGTAAATGAATTAGTAGAATCAGGAAATAAGATAGCTAAAATTTTGGTTGTAATGGTAGAACAATTAGATCATTACTTATCTGCGACACAGTTAGGTATAACGATTGTTTCTTTAGGGTTAGGTTGGATTGGTGAGGCTACATTTCATTCGATGTTTAATCCGATATTTTCTTTATTAAATCTTAATGAAGCCATAACTCATACAATATCTTTAGTAGTGGCATTTGGATTTATGACACTATTACACGTTGTTTTAGGAGAGTTAGTCCCTAAAACAATAGCTATTCAATCCGCAGAAAAAACTTGTTTACGAGTAGCCTGGCCAATGTATATGTTTGATAAAGTAATGCGTCCATTAGTTTGGTTGCTTAATTCACTAGCAAATGTTATAGCGAAAATGTTTGGATATGAACCAGCTTCTGAACATGATGATATTCATAGTGAACAAGAACTAAGAACAATTATGAAATCTTCAAGAGCGCACGGTCAAATTAACGATGTTGAGTATCGTTATGTAGAAAGAGTATTCGAATTTGACAATAAAATTGCTAAAGAAATCATGACACCTAGAACAGAGGTGGAAGCTATTGATATGAGCGATTCATTAGCAATTATTATGAGGCAATTAAAGCAAGAAGAATATACTAGATACCCGGTAATAGAAGATGGTGATAAAGATCAAATTCTAGGTATATTAAATGTTAAGAAATTATTATTTGCTGATAAGCCTCTTGAAAATACAAAAGATTTAGAAGAATATATAACACCAGCTATAAAAATTTTTGAACACACACCTATTTCGCAAGTATTAACAACTATAAAACAAAATAGAGAACATATGATTGTTATTACTGATGAGTATGGAGGAACTAGTGGAGTTGTTACTTTAGAGGATATAGTTGAGGAAATTACTGGTGAAATTCGTGATGAGTTTGATGAAGATGAACAAAGTTTAGTTAAAAAACTTAAAAATGGACATTATTTAATTGATGGATGGGTTCCAATTCAAGATGTCAATGCACTATTCCATGTCCAACTTCCACATGAAGAAGTAGATACAATTGGAGCTTATGTATATTTAGAAAAATACGAAGCAAAAGTTGGTGCAGTATATTCTATAGATAAGTTAACATTTGTGGTAAGAAAAGTTGAAGAAAATCAAATACGAACTTTAGAAGTTTGGAAAGAGAAATAGATGAAAATGGAAGAGATAGAAAGAAAAAGCTATCTCTTCTTTAATTTTCAATATGAATAATAATTGTAAATTACTTTAAATGTACTTAAAACTTCTTAGTTTATCTTTACTATTCCGAACAATAGTGGTATTATATACATATAATATACGAATAAATATATTGAATGTATACAGTGTGGTAATTTACCAAATATGCTATGTAAGGAGTATAAGATGAAGTTAAAGAGAAGTGAAAGAATAGTAGTGATGACGGAATATTTATTAAATAACCCTAATAAATTAATTCCATTAACATATTTTGTTTCAAAATTTAATCAGGCTAAATCTTCAATAAGTGAAGATATACATATAATAAAAACGGGTTTTAAAGAAGAAAATATTGGTGAAGTAAAAACTTTAGCTGGAGTAAGTGGTGGAGTGGTTTTTACACCAACTTTGGTAGAAGATGATGCCAAAAAAATTCTTAATGATTTTATGGTGAAAATTAATGATGGCAATCGTTTATTAGCTGGTGGATATATTTTTATGTCTGATATAATTGGTGATCCAAGTTTAATGAATAAATTGGGAAGAGTAGTAGCTACTGTATATAAGAATAAGGAAGTTGATGCAGTAGTGACAGTTGCTACGAAAGGAATTCCTGTAGCTTATGCGATAGCTTCAATTTTAAATAAACCTGTGATAATTATTAGAAGAGACAATAAGGTTACAGAAGGAACTACAGTAGCGATTAATTATGTTTCTGGGTCTACAAAGAAAATAGAAACAATGATTTTATCAAAACGTAGTTTAAATACAGGATCAAAAGTACTATTAGTTGATGATTTCATGCGTGGTGGAGGAGTTCTTACAGGTATGGAAAGTCTGATGAATGAATTTGATGTTGATGTAGTGGGTAAAGTAATCATTACACAGTGTTTTGATTCGCCAAGAGAACATGAAGATGATTATCTATATTTATCAAAAATAGAAAATATTGATGAATACAATGGAACTTTTGATGTTAAATTAGGGAATGTTATAGAAAAATTACGTCAAGTAGAAAAAGAGGATGTTGAGAATGAATAATAATAGATATGCAGTAATATTAGCAGCAGGTAAAGGGACGAGAATGCAGTCTAAACTATATAAAGTGCTACATAAGGTGTGTGATAGAACTATGGTTGAGCTTGTGTTAGATAGTCTTAGTGATTTAGAAATGCAAGAGGTAATTACTGTAGTCGGGCATGGTGCTGAAAGAGTAAAAGAAGTACTAGGTGATAGAACTAAGTTTGTTCTTCAAGCGGAACAATTAGGTACTGCTCACGCAGTAAAAGTAGCAAAGGATGAATTAAAAGATAAAGAAGGTACTACTATAGTAATGTATGGTGATACTCCATTAATTCGCTCGGAGACTATTAATAATATGTTAGATCACCATGAAAAAATGAATGCTAAAGCAACAGTTTTAACAGCAATAGCTGATAACCCATTCGCTTATGGACGTATAATTCGTGATGTAAATGGTAATTTAGTTAAGATTGTTGAAGAAAAAGATGCTACTGAACAAGAGAGAAAAATCAAAGAAATCAACTCAGGTATTTACTGTTTTGACAACAAACTTTTATTTGAAATGCTAGAAAAAGTAAAAAATGACAATAATCAAGGTGAATATTATCTTCCAGATGTTCTTGGTTTAATTCGTGAGAAAAAAGAAATAATTGAAACGTATCTTTGTGACGATTTTGATGAAACTTTTGGTGTTAATGATAGGGTAGCGTTAGCTTATGCTGAAAATGTAATGAGAAATAGAATAAATACGAAACATATGTTAGCAGGAGTAACTTTAGTTGATCCTACAAATACCTATATTGCACCAAATGCAGTTATTGGTCGTGATACAACTATTTATCCAAATGTAACTATTAAATCAAACACTATTATTGGAGAAGATTGTAAAATTAAGCCTAATTCATATTTAGAAAATGTACAAATAGGGAATGGTGTAAAAGTAATTTCCTCAACAATTAGTGATTCAAAAATTGGTGATTATACAAGTGTAGGACCATATTCACATATTAGAAACAATTGTGAACTAGGAAAAAATGTTAGAGTTGGGAATTTTGTTGAATTAAAAAATACAACATATGGAGATGGCTCTAAAACTGCTCACTTAAGTTATCTTGGTGACACTGAAGTAGGAAGTAACACCAATATAGGTTGTGGAACAATCACTGTTAATTATGATGGGAAAAATAAATATAAAACAAAAATAGGTAGTGATGCATTTATTGGGTGTAACTCAAACTTGATAGCTCCACTTGAGATAGGAGATGGTGCGGTTGTTGCTGCAGGAACTACTGTAACAGAAAATGCACCAGATGATGCATTAGTAATAGCGCGTGTTAAACAAGAAAACAAAGTAGGTTACGCAAAAAAAATGCCTGCTGGAAGAAAATCGTAAAATATTAAAGTATAATATATTAATAATTGTTATAGTAAAAAGGTTAGAAAGAAACTGTATCAATAAATTAGTTAAAAAAACTTTATTTTATTACATAGCTATTAAAATTATATAGGAAAAAGATGGAAGGTAAGTAAAATAACTTATCATTCATCTTTTTTTATCTTGAAATAGTTAAGTAAAAAGTATATAATTACATATGTAAAGAATGTGTTATAAATAAAATGTTTGTATTATAATAAAAATATAAGGAGGAAATATTATGAAATCAAAGCACCAAAAAATATTAGAATATATAAAGAGCTTACCTATTGGAAGTAAAATATCAGTTAGACAAGTTGCTAAAGAGTTAAAAGTTAGTGAAGGAACTGCATATCGAGCTATTAAAGAATCAGAGAATCGAGGGTTTGTTTCATCTATAGAGCGTGTTGGAACAGTTAGAATTCAGAAAAAAGAAAGAGATAATGTTGAGAAATTATCGTATTCTGAGATCGTAAATATAGTAAGCGGACAATTAATTGCTGGTCGTGGAGGAGTTCATGAAATTGTTCAGGACTTTGCAATCGGGGCGATGGATTCAGAGCAAGTTGGTCAACATATTAGAAAAGGTACACTGCTAATAATAGGTAACCGTCCGAAAATTATTGAGATGTCATTAGAAAAAGAATGTGCTATTTTAGTGACTGGAGGTTATGTTCCAAATGATTCTATTAAAGCTTTAGCTGATAGTAAGAATTTACCATTGATTATAACTCCACATGATACTTTCTCAGTTACACATTTAATTAATCGTGTAACAAATGACCAAATTATTAAAAGGGATATTATAACAGTTGAAAGTATTTATATAAAAGTTGAAAGTTTATATACAATTAATTTGAATAATACTGTAAAAGATTGGTATGATCTTCAGTTAGAAGTCGGACATACTAGGTATCCTGTAGTTAATGAGTATGGAAAACTAGTAGGTATAATAACAGCACGTGATGTATTTTTACAGGATAAAGATGCATTAATAAAAGAAGTAATGGAAAGAAAAGTTGCTACTACTACTTTAGATACTCCAATATCATCAGTAGCTAATACGATGTTGTCTGAAGGGTATGAATTAATGCCTGTAATAGATTCTAAAAATACATTGTTAGGAATAGTAACTAGAAAACTCGTTATTAATTCATTGTTAACGAATAATAGATTCCAAGAAGGACACAATAATGATACATTTGATGAAATAATGAGAAAAGGAATAGTTCCAAGAGCTGATGGATTACAGGTTAAGGTTATTCCTCAAATGTTAGATCAGTTTGGGACATTTTCAAGCTCAGCATTATTAAGTATAATAGATGAATCTATTCATATAACTAGCTACAATTACAATAGAAGTGAAGTCCTGATGCAAAATACTACACTTTATTTCTTGAAGTCTGTTCCTTTAGATAGAACAATTACTACAAAAGTCAATATTTTAGATATTGGACGTAAAACAGCTAAGTTCGATGTAGAAGTATATGATAAGACAGAGTTAGTCGCAAAAGCTATGGTAACTTGCCAAGTATTCCAAAGAAATTAAAGAAAGAAGAAATTAAATGAGTACAAACTACGAAAACTTATATGAGGAAATTTTTCAAAAGATAAAGGAAAATGATAGTATTATTATACATAGACATGAAAGACCAGATCCAGATGCTTATGGATCGCAAGGTGCTATGTATCAACTTATTAAGGAAAATTTTCCCGAGAAAAAAGTAATTACTGTAGGTAAAGATTCTCCATCATTAGATTTCTTATTTAAAAATTCAGAAGTAACAGAAGATGATTATAAGGATACTTTAGTTATAGTTACTGATACAGCTAACTTTCCAAGAATAGATGGGAAACTATTTACAAAAAACAACTTTCTTATAAAAATAGATCATCATCCACCATTAGATAATTATGGAAGTATAAATTTAGTGAATACAGAAGTTTCATCTTGCAGTGAATTAATATATAATTTTTATGAGTATTTAAATAGAAATTATGATATAAAGTTAAATGATGAAGCAGCTAAATTATTGTATCTTGGTATCGTAGGAGACACAGGGAGATTTTTATTCCCAAATACTTCTAATGATACATTAAGAGTAGCTTCGGAACTAATAAAATATGATTTTAATATGAGTGCGCTATTAGATAAGATGGAGATAATTAGTGAAAATATTATGCGTTTTAGAGCATTTATTTTTGAAAAATATGATGTTTATCAAGATGGAGTCGCATATCTTAAAATTACTAAGGAAGATATGGATAAATATGGAGTTGATCCAGGAGAAGTATCTACAGGAGTTAACTTGCTTAGAAGTCTGAAAGATTTATACGCGTGGTGTTTTGCTATTGATGAAGGTAACAAGGTTCGTGTGCGTATACGTTCTAAAGGTCCTGTAATCAATACTCTTGCTGAAAAATATGCTGGTGGAGGTCATCCATTGGCGAGTGGAGCAACAGTGAAAAATTGGGAAGAACTTGATGATTTACTAGATGATATGGCTAATGTAGTAGCTGAATATTTAAGAGAGAATGAGATTAAAATCGAAAACTAAAATGATATTTTCAGATTTTTTCAGGGTGTTTTCAAAAAATCCGCTTGACACAAGAAAAATATAGTGTTATACTAGTTAGAAATAAATAGAAACCAATACTCGTATAAGTAATAAATGGAATTTTTTAAGAGAGTACCGTGAGCTGAAAAGGTATATTATGAAATTTATGAAGATGGTTCGAGTGGTTAATAAGGTAAACATAATTTGTAAACTTTGTTCGGTGGTCCACGTTATAGGATAGACTATGTTAGTAGTTGTAATAAGTAAAATATAAGGTGGTACCGCGTATAACGCCCTTATTCTGGATTTCAGAGTAAGGGTGTTTTTTATTTTCAAAAAGAGAAAGGAGACAGACATGATTGAATTAAAAAAAGTTAATAAGATATATAATAATAAAGTTCATGCTCTAAAAGATATTAATTTAAAAGTTGAAAAAGGTGATATTTACGGAATTATCGGTTATTCTGGAGCTGGGAAAAGTACGTTAGTAAGGCTGTTAAACGGACTTGAGGTTGCAACAGATGGAGAGGTAATAATTGAGGGTGATGACTTTAATAAAATAACTGAAGAACAACGTCGTTTAAAACGTCAAAGAATTGGAATGATTTTCCAACACTTTAATTTATTATGGAGCAGAACAGTTGCTGAGAATATTGCATTTCCGTTAGAAATTCTTGGGAAATCAAAAGCTGAAATTAAAGAAAGAGTAGAAGAACTTGCTAAATTAGTAGGTTTAGAAGATAGACTAAATGCTTATCCGTCTCAACTTTCTGGTGGGCAAAAACAAAGAGTTGGTATTGCACGTGCACTAGCGGGTAATCCTTCAATTTTACTTTGTGATGAAGCAACGAGTGCTCTTGATCCAGAAACAACAGCTGAGGTATTAAATTTAATAAAGGAAATCCATAACAAAACAAATATTACAGTTGTTTTAATTACGCATGAAATGAATGTTATTAAGACAATTTGTACAAAAGTAGCTGTTATAGATGGTGGAACAATCGCTGAGGATGGATTGGTTTCTGAAGTTTTCTATCATCCAACACAAGAAGTTACGAAAAAATTCTTATCACAAACATCATTCGCATCAGAGTTTGAAGAAAGAGAAAATATTGAAGAGTGGAAAAAAGTATTTACTGATGGAGTTATTATTAAATTCACATTTGATAATAATACATCGAAAAAGCCAATACTTAGTACATTAGTACGTGAAATAGATTTTGATTTTAATATAATTAATGGACATATTGATAAAACGGCAAATGCAAATATTGGTACGTTATTTGTCCAATTAATTGGGTCTAAAGAAAATACTGATAAAGCAATATCTAGACTGAATGAACTAGGTATCTTAACGGAGGTGTTATAATGTTTGATTTTTCAAGAGTTAATTGGATTAAAGTACAAGATAAAACAATTGAAACACTTATTATGACTTTTGAGTCATTGATTGCGGTGTTTTTAGTAGGATTATTTTTAGGGTTATTATTATATTTAACATCTAATAGTAAGAGTACTTTTGGACGTGGTTTTTACGCTGTTGTTACTGCAATAGTTAATATATTTCGTGCAATTCCGTTTATCATCTTAATTGTATTATTAATTCCATTTACAAAGGCTTTAGTAGGTACAATTATCGGAGTTCAAGCAGCGATTCCTGCGCTTATTATTTCTGCTGCACCATTCTACGCTCGTTTAGTAGAAATTGGTCTGCGTGAAGTAGATAAAGGGGTAATCGAAGCTGCTCGTGCAATGGGAGCTAAAAATACTACTATTATTACAAAAGTTTTAATTCCAGAGAGTTTACCTGCGATTATATCGGGATTAACTGTTACAGCAATTGCTTTAGTTGGTTCAACAGCTATGGCAGGTGTTATCGGTGCAGGAGGACTTGGTAACTTGGCTTATTTAGATGGATTCCAACGTAATAACAGTACTTTAACATTCGTAGCGACAGTGTTAATATTAATCATTGTATTTGCTATTCAAATACTTGGTGATACGATTGTTAAAAAAGTTGATAAGAGATAATATTAAAGAACAAGGTAGGAAAAGCTATCTTGTTCTTTTTTGTTAAGAACAGAGCTTTTTTAAAGTAGTTGAATGAAAGGAAGTGACTTAAAGAAGTGACCTCAGAGATATTGATATTGTAGAGTCACCTCCAGATAGATTGTATATAATCTTATTTAAAATTTAAAACTTACTGTGTAACACTGGCTAAAAATTTTAAACTATTAATGTTTTACGAATAAATGATAACAAAATAGGTTAAAAATATTTCAAAATGTGGTAAAATAGTAAAGACTGTTTAAAATAAAGAAATTTAAAAAATAAGAAGATAAGGAGTTGGACTTATGGTTATTCAATGGTTTCCAGGCCATATGGCTAAGGCAACAAGAGAAGTTAAAGAAAAGTTAAAACTAGTAGATATAGTTTTTGAATTAGTAGATGCACGTTGCCCACTTTCTTCACATAATATGTATTTAGATGAAGTGGTAAAAGATAAGAAAAAAATAATTATATTTAATAAAATTGATTTGTGTGATAGAGCTGAGACGGCTAAGTGGAAAAGTTATTTTGAAAGTAAAGGGTATACAGTAGTTTATACTGATGCAAAAAATAGTAATAATTTGAATAAAGTTATTGATAAAGCTAAAGAAGAACTTGCAGAAAAAATAGCACGTCAAGTAGCTAAAGGAATAAAACCAAGAGCGATTAGATCTATGGTAATCGGAGTGCCTAACGTTGGGAAATCAACATTTATCAATAAACTCATTAAGAAAAATGTCGCTAATACAGCTAATAAGCCGGGGGTTACTAAAAAACAACAATGGTTGAAGTTAAATAAAGACATAGAATTATTAGATACACCGGGTATTCTTATGCCTAAGTTTGATAATCAAGAGATTGGGAAAAAATTAAGCCTAATTGGTTCTATAAAGGATGATATTACACCGCTTGATGATGTAAGTTTATATTTAATAGAGTTGTTAAAACAAAGTTATTTAGAGAATTTAAATAATCTTTATAAAATAAATGTTACTAGTGATGATGAAAATGTAACTATTATGGAAAAAGTGGCCGAAAAGAGATTTAAAAAAATTGGTGGTGACTATGATTACGATTCGACAATTAAGTTGCTGATTCAAGATTTTAGAACACAAAAGTTTGGACTTATTACATTAGATAATTATAGTGATTTATTGAAAAAAGAGGAACAAGATGAAAATTAGTGAGGTAAAAGAACTCTTGAACCAGGAATATATTTCCGAAGAAATATTAACTGAATTAAAAAAAGATGAAAGAAGTGGAGTTCAGAAATTACTTGTAAGTTATACTAAAAAACAAGAAAAAAAACTTTTTTATAAAAAAGAGTATGAAAAAAAATCATTTTATGAAAATAAATGTTATAATAATGGGTGTAAGTATATTTGCGGAATAGATGAGGTAGGAAGAGGACCACTTGCAGGACCAGTAGTTGCAGCAGCGGTAATTTTAAAACAAGATAGCTATTTCGAAGGATTAAATGATTCAAAAAAATTATTAGAGAAAAAACGTGAAGAATTATATGAATTGATAAAAAAAGAAGCGGTAGCATATGCAGTTTGTGAAGTTGATAATATTGAAATAGAAAAATACAATATTTATAATGCGGCTCGTATTGCAATGCAAAGGGCAGTAGAAAAGTTAGATGTTAAGCCAGATTTCTTGCTTATAGATGCTATGCCATTTGAGAATTATTCGATACCAAATTTTAGTATGGTAAAAGGTGATGAAAAAAGTGTTTCTATTGCAGCAGCTTCAGTAGTTGCTAAAGTTTATCGAGATAATTTAATGAAAGAATATGCAAAAAAATATCCGTATTATGATTTTGAAAATAATGCTGGATATGGAACAAAAAAACATTTAGACGGTTTAAAAGAACATGGTGTTACACCGATTCATAGAAGAGATTTTGAGCCAATAAAATCAATGATACAAGGAGGAAAAAAATGAGTAATAATAATGGAATAAGTATTGCTAGAAATATACAAAAAAATAATAAAAAAAATAATGCTCAGCTAAGTAAGAAAAGTAATAATAAATCTATAAATACAAATAAAGTTGTAGCAAAAGAACAAAGAAATAAAAAACAAGTAGTTAAGAATATAAATAATACAAATAAAGCTAAAATTCAACAAAATAAATCTAAAAAGTTAGCTAAGATTCGTATAACTCCATTAGGAGGAGTAGAAGAAGTAGCAAAAAACATGTACATGGTTGAAATTGGGGACGAGATTTATGTTCTTGATGCAGGGTTAATGTTCCCTGAAACAGAGATGATTGGTATCGATGCAGTTATACCTGATATTAGTTATTTAGTACGTAATAGACAAAAAATTAAAGGTATATTTTTATCTAATGGACATGTGAGTTCAATGGGAGCTGTGCCATATATTATAGATAAATTAAAATGTCCAGTTTATGGTTCTAAATTAACTATTGATTTATTAAAAAATCATCTTAAACAACTAGGTATTAAAAGAAGAATTAAGTTTTATTATGTAAAAGATAATAATAAATATGATTTCAACAATGCAAGTGTAACATTCTTTAAAACTACATACTCAATGCCAGACTCTTTAGGTATTTGTATTGAAACAAGTCAAGGAAATATTGTATATACTGGTGAGTTTAAATTTGATCAATCAGTAAGTAAAGAATATAAGTCTGATATCGTAAAAATCAGTACATTAGGTCAAAAAGGTGTTCTTGCTTTACTAAGTGATTCAAGTAATGCCAATGTTAAAGGTTATAATGTTCCTGAGAATGAAGCGGCAGAACAAATCGATAATGCATTTTATCAAGCTAATAAACGTATTATAGTTACGTGTTATGCGTCTAACTTTTTAACAATTTCTCATATAGTAAGAGCTGCATTAGTACAGAATAGAAAGATTTTACTTTTAGGTCAAGCTATTAAAGCCTCTATTAATACTGCTAGAAATATGAATTATTTACAAATTGAAGATAGTAATTTGATTTCTATTGAAGAGTTAAAAAACTATCCACAAAATGAAGTGTGTATTCTTTCTTCAGGTGATCAAGGTGAACCGATAGAAGCTATGAAAAATATTGCTGAGAAGAAAATAGAAGGTATTCAAATCGAATCTGGAGACACTATTATGATTGCAGCTACACCTTCACCAAATATGGAAGTGATGTTATTCCAAACTCTTAACTTATTAGTTAAACTTGGGGCGAATGTAGTGACAGCTTCTAAACGTCTTCACGCTGCTAGCCATGCAACAAAAGAAGAATTGAAAATGATGTTAAATATGCTTATGCCGAAACACTTTATTCCAGTACAAGGAGAATTTAGAAATCTTCGTAAACATGCTGAAATCGCAGCAGAGACTGGGGTAGTTGCTGAGAATATTCATATTTTATCAAAAGGAACTACTCTAGAGTTAAGTGGTAATAAATCTAAAACATTACAAAATAACGTACCAATTGGAAATGTACTAGTTGATGGACGTGGTATTGGGGATGTAGAAGATAGTGTATTAAAAGATAGAAAACTATTATCAAATGATGGAATCTTCGTCGCTTCATATGCAATTAGTAAGAAAGAGAAAACTCTAGTAGGAAGACCGGTTATTCAAACTAAAGGTTTTGTCTATGTTAAGAAGAGCATGGAACTAATTAAAGAAGCGGAAGAAAAAGTAATTGAGTATTTAGAAAACAACCCAATTAAGAGTATTAGAGAGTGTGCTGCCGTAAAAGCTGAGATTAGAAGTATGCTTTCAAGCTTACTTTATGATAATACTAAGAGAAAACCAATAATAATAATTAACTTTTCATTAATTTAGTAATGAAATATAACGGGAAACGAAATAGGGGGTAACTCAGAAGATTTGTCAATAAATCAGTTTTGAATTACTCCTTATTGTTCCCGTTTTTAGTCTATTTTAAAGGGGTGAAAGAATGTCAAAAGTTATTGCTCATATCGATATGAATTGTTTTTACGCTAGCGTAGAAGAAAAATATAACCCTGAATTAAAAGGTAAACCTTTAGCAATAGCAGGAGAAGTGAAAACGAGACATGGTATAATAGTAACTTCTAATTATGAGGCTAGAAAATTAGGGATAAAAACAACGATGCGCGTAGGTGATGCTAGGAAAATTTGTCCTAATATAAAAATTCTTCGTCCTGATATGCCTAAATATCAACAAGAGTCTAAGTTGATTTTTGATTTAGTACGAGAATATACGGATAAAATTGAGATAGTTTCTGTTGATGAAGCATATATAGATTTGACTGATTTTTCAGAACCTATAAAAGTCATAGCTACTATACAAAGAAGGATTTATAAGCAATTAGGTATGCCTTCTTCAGTAGGTGTCTCTTTTAATAAATTTTTTGCCAAAATGGGATCTAATTTAAAAAAACCACTTGGTTTTTCTATTATAAATAAAAAAAATTATAAAGATATTCTTTGGGGTTTGGATATAGGAGAGATGCATGGTTGTGGGAAAGCTTCTACTAAAAAATTGAAAAAAATAGGGATAAATACAATTGGTGATATTGCAGAAGCCAATGAGGTAATTCTTCATAGCCTATTAGGTGTTCAAGGTTTAAGACTTAAGAATAAAGCTAATGGAGAAGGAAATAATGAGCTGAAATATACAGTTGATAGAAAATCTATTGGAAACTCAAAAACATTTTCTAGTGATTTAATTGATGAAGACGATATCTTAAAAGAAATTAAAAAATTGAGTGAGAAGGTGAGTTCGAGAGTTCAATCTCGTAACTTTGTAGGAAATAATGTCTCGATAATGGTTAGGTTTAGTGATTTTAAAACAATTACTAGATCTAAGAAGATTCCAGAATTTATTTCTAGTGCGAATAATATTTTTAATTATGCATGGGAGCTTTTGATTGAACATTATGATTTCAGTCAAGGAGTTAGACTTTTAGGAGTATCATTGAATGATATTAAAAAGTCTAAAGAATTAAAAGTTCAACTTGATATTTTTGATAAAAAAGATTATAAAGAAGAAGAGAAATTTAGAAAACTTTCTAAAAAATTAAAAGCTGAATTTGGGGATAATATTATAACTGATTTTGAGAGTTTTGATAACAGAGGGAAGACAGTAATTACGACAAGTTTTAGTAAAGATTTTTTAGACTAAAATAAAGAAGGAGATAAGATGGTAGCAATTAATAAAAGATTACAATTAGTGGCTGAGTATGTAGAAAATAGAAGACTAGCAGATATTGGTAGTGATCATGCATATTTACCTATTTATTTAGCTAAAAAGGATAAAATTGATTATGCAGTCGCTGGAGAGATAGTTGAAGGACCGCATAAAGTATCGATAAAAAATGTTATAGAAGAAAACTTAGTCGGTACTATAGAGTGTCGCAAGGCAGCAGGGCTAGATGCTATAGAATTATCAGATAATATTGAAGTGATTACAATTTGTGGTATGGGTGGAAAGTTAATTGCAGATATACTAGAAAAAGGGAAAGAGAAACTAGCAAATAAACCAAATTTAGTGCTGCAACCTAATGTCGGAGAGAACTTTGTTAGAGAAAAATTACAACAATTAGGATACAAAATAATAGCAGAGAACATTATTGAAGAAGATGGACATATTTATGAAATCATCGTTGCAAAATCAGGTGAGATGAGTTTATCAGAGGATGAAATTAATTTTGGAAAGTATTTGATGAAAGAAAAAAATGAATTGTTTATAAAAAAACAAAAACAAGAACTATCAAAGATTGAATATATCTTAAATCAATTAGAAAAAGCAAATGAAGTTCAAGAGAATAAGGTTGCTGAATTTAAAAGTAGATATGCAAAAATATTAGAAGTTATTTCTTAATATTTTGATTTAGAAGGAGGGGAAGGGATGTTACAATCTTTACAGGATGAAAGAGAAGCTAAAAAGTTATTAAATTTTAGTGTGAAGATAGCTAAGAGTATGTTATCTTATGGTGCAGAGGTTTATAGAGTCGAAGATACAGTGAATAGAATTTATAAATCATTTGATAACATTAAGGCAGCCAATAGTTTAGTTACGTATAACTTTGTTATTGTATCTTTTATATACAATGATAATACATATACAGCGATGCGTAGGGTTGTCTTAGGAGATCGTGATTTAGAAAAAATTGCACTTTTGAATGATATTTCAAGGAAAATGGTAATGGGTGGTTGCACATTAGATTATGCATTTAAAAAAATGAGAGAAATTAAAGCTAAAAAAAGATACCCAGCCTATATTGTGATATCTGCTTTAATGATGTCAGCACCATTTTTTGCTATAATGTTCGGTGGGACTTTTAAGGATTCTTTATATGCTATTTTAATAATGGCAGTACAAGCTATTTTTATAAATTTCACAGCAAAGTATAAAGTAACAGCTTTCGTTAGTAATTTCCTAGGTGCATTTATTACAACATTACTAGTAATGGTTGCGAGTAAAGTTTTATTCATTTATAACCCATTTAGTATAATAATCGTAAGTTTAATGCCGCTAGTTCCTGGAGTTCAGGTTACAAATGCGGTTCGTGACTTTATGGCTGGAGATTATCTTTCAGGTATGATAGGTATTCAAGCAGCAATTTTTGTGTCAACGGCTATTGCTCTTGGTGTTGTTATGGGATTAAAATTAGTGTAAGGAGAAACTATGGAGAATAATATTTTTATACAATTTATAGCTGGCTTTGTGGTTAGTGCATCTTTTGGTATTTTCTTTAATGCACCTAAGAAGTCTATATTTACTTGTGGGTTAATTGGTGCCATCGGTTGGTTAGTGCATGTAGTGACTAATTTGCTATTAGTAGACGTTGTAGTAAGTAGTTTTCTGGGGGCAGTTTGTGTAGGGGTGCTATCTACTAATGCATCTAGATTGTTAAAATTGCCTGCTACGATATTCATTTATACTGGAATGGTTCCTTTAGTTCCTGGGTATGGAATGTATAATACTATGCAAAATATTGTAACTAAAAATTATGGAGTAGCTTCTAAAGTGGGAATAGAGACGATTCTTCAAGCTGGTGCAATTGCAATGGGGATATTATTGGCGTCTGTATTTTCAGCATCAATTCAAAGGGTAAAAATTCAAAGAAAGAGATAAAAGTGATATAATAGAGGTATTAGAAACTTATAAAAGGAGGTAAGGTGTATTATGGAATATATACTATACTTTGCAGAAAGTTGTCCGGATACAGCACCATTTAAAGAAAAGTTGTCAGAATTAGAAATAACATATAAAGAAGTAGAGGTTATGTCTTCGTTGAGGAATTTTAAAGAATTCTTATATGTTAGAGATACATATTCACAATTTGAAGGAATAAGAGGCAATATGAAAATCGGTATACCTTGTTTAGTTATTAGCGAAAGTGAATGTATATTAGAAATTGACGAGTTAACTAATATTAAAAAATAAACAATAATAAATATCAAAATATTATTAATGAAATGATATTTTGATAGTATCTAAGGATAAGCAATTTCGTGCTTAATCTTGAAATATTATTTATTTCTTGATTTTTATATATAAATTTGATATAATAAAAAAATGCTAGGTGGGGAGTTAGCGGTGCCCTGTACTTGCAATCCGCTTTAGCAAGACCGAATACCGAGATGCGGGTAGAATAGGGAATGTCGAGTTTAACACGTAATGTTGAGACTAAGGCACCTTACGACGCAATACTTATGAACCATGTCAGGTCCGGAAGGAAGCAGCATTAAGTAAGTTTATTGTGGGTGTGAGTTTTTGTTGAGGTTGAGTTGGCGATTAGACTAACGGTTTTTTAATCTATTCAAGTCTCGGTTGCATATAGTATAAATCGATGATATCTAAAAGTAATAAGCTTTTGGATTTTTTTTATGTGAAAAAGAAAAATATATAAAGGAGAGAACGTATGTATCAGGGAAAAAACTTTTCTGAACGTGCAGGTATATTTATTAATCTATTGGTGCCTGTTTTGGTTTATCAAGTAATTTCGTACTCATCAGGAATGATTGGAACGTTTATGGCAGGACATTATAGTCCTACAGATTTAGCAGGTGTCAGTATGGGGGTTAATATTTGGAATCCAATTATGTATACTTTAAATGCGATTGTTTTAGCATTAATTCCAATAGTTTCACAATTAATAGGAAAAAATAAAGAAGAAGATATTCCTACAATTGTTAGACAGTTTCTATATATAGCTGTAATAATAAGTATAATTCTAGTTGTTGGATTAAATACGTTAGCTACACCGATTGTTGATCGATTAGGTATGGATAGTAGCATAGCAGAAATAACAAAAAAATATCTGTTTTATGAAAGTTTTGGAGTACTTTCAATCTTCTTATATGTAGTTTTGCGTTCATTTATAGATAGTTTAGGATTAACCAGATTATCTATGATAATGATGATTATATCAGTACCTGTAAATATATTTTTTGCATATAGTTTCATTTTTGGTAAATTTGGTATGCCTGAACTTGGTGGAGCAGGAAATGCAATTGCTATTTCGGTAACGTATACAGTATTATTTTTTATTGCATTATTTATAGTACTAACAAATTCTAAAATTAATAAGTATAAAATATTTGAAAAAGAAAAAGTTAAATTTGAAAAATGGGGAGAGATATTTAAATTAGGAATTCCTATAGCTATAGCTACAGCTTTAGAAACAGTTGTCTTTTCTACATTATCTTTAATGGTATCACGTTTTGATACGACAGTCATTGCTTCTCACCAAGCTTCATTAAACTTCGCTGGTTTTTTATATACACTGCCAGTTAGTGTTGCAAATACTGCAACAATTATAGTAGCTTTTCATGTAGGAGCTAAAAATTATAAATTGGCAACTGAGTATACAAAATTAACAGTAATAATGGGAATGATATTATCTACAGTAGCTGGACTAATCGTCTGGTTATTTAATACTAAAATCCCTTATTTATATAGTAATGATACTGGTGTAATTACTTTAACATCTGAATTGTTATTATTTGTAATCGGCTTTGCGATGTGTGATTCATTCGCATCAGCATTGGCAGGAGTATTACGAGGATACAAAAAAGTAGTACCAATATGTGTAGTTATGTTTGTTGGTTATTATCTAGTTGGAATTCCTTGTGCATATTATTTTGTTTTTAAAATGGGAATTGGCATAGAAGGATTATGGATAGGTTGGATAATTGGACTTGCCGTTTATGCCTTAGGTGTATTATTCTATTATCTATTTATGAGAAGAGAAATTAAGAAGAAAATAAAATTAGCTAATTAATAAATATACTGCTGGATCAAAAGTTCTAAATTTTAAAAAATTATATAATAAATCATTGATGCAGTGATTTATTGATATCTAGATTCGCTTTGTAGAGGCTTTTTAGGTGCATAATAAACTTTGTGGGGGTGGTTTGACAAAATTGATTTTGTCGAACTTCTCCTTTTTTAGTTGTATAATAACTTGACTGTTTTTTTAAAAGACTATATAATATGGTTATTAAAACTAGATTATAGGGAGGTATGTATTTGAACAAAGTATATCCAAAATGGTCAGAATTACCTAATATTGATCTTTATCTAGATCAGGTTTTATTATATGTTAATCAATTAGATAACTGTTCAATCGTAGATGATGACAAAGGACTGACCTCGGCAATGATTAATAATTATGTTAAAAATGGTCATTTAGAGAAACCTATTAAGAAAAAGTATAATAGAAGACAGTTAGCAAGATTGATAGTTATTACATGTTTAAAAAATGTTTTTTCAATTCAAGAAATTAGTAAAACAATTAATGGTTTGACTATCGAAGAAAGTTCTGAAACAATGTATAATAATTTTGTAATGTGTATGAACGAAGAAAAAAGAGAAGGATTGCCAGAAGTAATAGTTTCAGCTTGTGATACGGTTAGATTATATAAAAAGACACATGATTTAGTAGAAAAAATAATTTAAAATAATACTTGGAGGTATATTATGGAGTGGAAAATTGTAGTTGATACTGCTTGCGATTTTAGAGAAATTCCTAACAAGGCAGAAAATGTTATTTATGAGAGGGTTCCATTTTCACTGCAAATTGAAGACAAAGTTTTTGTTGATACACTAGATTTAGATATTGATAAAATGATGGAAGAAATGTATGCTAGTTCAGAACCAGCAAGATCAGCTTGTCCTAGTCCAGAGGCATATTTAGCCGCTTATAGAGGAGCGAAAAATGTTATAGTACTTACATTAACAGGAGCAATGTCTGGAAGTTATAATAGTGCTGTTATTGGTGAAAAGATGCTAAAAGAAGAAAATAAAGATGTTAATATTCATATCATTGATACTCTTTCTGCTGGTGGAGAAAATGATTTATACCTTCTTAAGATAAATGAGCTAATAAAAGAAGGATTGTCTTTTGATGAAGTAGTTTCTGAAATGAAGAAATATCAAGAAAATTCTAAACTTATTTTTGTATTGGAAAAAGTTGATAATTTGGTGAAAAATGGTCGATTAAACAAACTTGCGGCTACTGTTGTAGGATTATTAAATATGCGCATGGTTGGTGAAGCAAGTAATGAAGGAACTTTACATTTACTGCATAAAGTCAGAGGAGAGAAAAAGGCTGTTTCTTCAGTAGTAGACGAAATGATAAAAGCAGGATATAAAGGTGGAAGAGTTGTTGTTACTCATAGAAACAATGAAGATATTTGCAAAAAAATTCAAGATAAATTAAGAGAAAAGTTCTCAAATATAGAATTTATTATCGTTCCTACTTCTGGTATCTGTAGTTTTTATGGAGAAGAAGGTGGAATGCTTTTAGGATACGAAATATAGGAAATAAATCTTAATAGTATCATATGAAAATATAGTATTTAGAGATAATAAAAGAGAAGAAGTTATTTACATTATGTAAAAACTCCTTCTCTTTTTAAAATTTAACTAACTCTGTTTAGCTCTTTTTTTATGTTTTCGAAACTTCCCAATTAAAAAACCAGTCCCTTGACCACAAAGGCTGAAGAATATATATCCTAAACCATATATAAGAATATCAAAGTTTAATATGATTAAACAAGATATTGTATAAAAAATCCCTATAATAAATGAGAAAATATAGCTAAAGTCTTCTTTGTTATATGCATATAAAAATGAGATTAGAAAACTAATAACTGGGTATAAAATAATTAAAAGTAATATTATCATACCTGATCTATTTGATATAAAATAAGAACACAGAGGGAGTATTATAAATAAAAAGAAAGAAAAAATTAAATATGGTACTTTTTCTAAAAATTTCTTCATCATTCGCCTCCTAATTATAGTGTTATTCTATCATATATTGAGTTAAAAAACAATAAACAAATATGTAAGTGATACGCTGTTGAATTGAAATCACTTCCAAAGTGTGATATTATAAATGTAATAATAAACGAGAGGGGAACATAATAATGAAATTTTTTATCGATACAGCAAATGTAGAAGATATTAGAAGTGCTAATGATTTAGGTGTAATTTGCGGAGTTACTACAAATCCATCGTTAATTGCAAAAGAAGGAAGAGATTTTACAGAAGTAATTAAAGAAATTACAGCAATAGTTAATGGTCCTATTAGTGGGGAAGTAAAAGCAACTACTACTGATTGGAAAGACATGGTAGATGAAGCAAGAGAAATTGCAAAAATTCATCCTAATATGGTAGTGAAAATACCTATGACTGAGGATGGTTTGAAAGCTGTTAGTGTGCTGAAAAAAGAGGGAATAAAAACTAATGTTACCCTTATTTTTAGTCCTACTCAAGCATTACTAGCTGCAAGAGCAGGAGCAACATATGTATCTCCATTTTTAGGAAGACTAGATGATGTTGCGAGTAATGGATTGTTGTTAATAGAAGAAATAGTTGAGATTTTTGCCAATAATGATATTGATACGCAAATTATTGCAGCGAGTGTAAGAAATCCAATTCATGTTACAGAATGTGCTAAATTAGGATGTGATATTGCTACAGTTCCTTATAGTGTAATTAAGCAAATGGTTAAACATCCTTTAACAGACATAGGCATTGAAAAATTTAAGCAAGATTATTATAAAGTATTTGGTGAGTAAGTAGTAAAATAGTTTAATATTCATAAAAATATATCTCTTTTAAAAAAATTTTTAAAAAATTGTATTTTATACTAGAAATATTTATAAAGTAATGTTATAATATATTTTGTTGTATGAAAAAGTTGTTAAGATTAAATTTTATAGGAGGTTATATTAATGCGCGTAAATGTAACATTAGCTTGTACAGAATGTGGTGATAGAAACTACATTACTAAAAAGAACAAAAGAAATAATCCAGACCGTATTGAACTTAAAAAATACTGTCCAAGATTAAAAAAAGTGACTTTACACAGAGAAACTAAATAATAAAGTTAGAGAAGCCTTAAAGTATCAACGTTTAAGGCTTTTTGTTTTGACATTTGACCCACACTTGACCCACACATTAAAAATTTACGTATCTTGCGAATTTTTTCCCAACTTCTTCTTTTTGTTTTTCTGTTACGTGAGCATAAATACTCATTGTTGTTTTTAAGTCAGAGTGACCTAATCTTTCTTGTACCTCTTGAATGGTAATACCACTTTCAAAAAGTAAGCTACAATGTGTGTGTCTGAAACCATGTACTTTAATTTCTTTAAACTCGTGCTTTTTACAGATACGTTTTAAATTAGCATTCATGAAATTTAGGTATAAATAAGAGTTTGTAACCTCATCAGTAAAACAAGGTTGTTGTTTCTTTACTTTTGTACCAACCATTAAAAACCTTTTCTTTTGGTTTAATTTCCAACGTTTTAAAATATTGGCGGTTTGTTCATCAATACTAATATTTCTTACACTACTTTTACTTTTAGGAGTTTGAACAACTACCTTTTTTTCTGTATTCAATGCTAACGTCTTATTTATATTAATTGTATTGTTGGTGAAGTCAATATCAGACCATTCAAGAGCCTGTAACTCACCTTTACGAATACCTGTAAAAGCTAAAACCCTAAACATTGCAGTTAGTTTTATATCGTTCTCATTGTCAACTAAAGTAAGGAATTGTTTTAACTCTTCTTTAGAGTAATATTTATCCTTATCATCTGAAGTAATATCATCATCTTTCTTAGGTAACAAAACATCTTTCATAGGGTTACTGTAGATAACTTTCATCTTAACAGCATAATCTAAAATCATGCTACCATAGATTTTTATTTTTTTTAGAACAGCAAGGGAGAATTGTTTGCTATAATCGTTTATTACTTTTTGACAAAAAGGCAACGTAATTTTTTTTAGTTGCATATTTTCTAATTTATCAAGTAGTAAATTAAAGATGTGTTGATTGACTAGTAAAGTACTTTCCTTAATGGTATGTTGGTAACCCTCGTACCATAATTCATATATTTCTTTAAATGTTGTAACATCTGTATTTAATAAACCATTATTAGCTATTTCAGTTTTAATCTTAGCTTCGCATAGTTGAGCTTCTTTTTTAGTTTTAAAACCACGTCTAGTAGTTTCTTTTCGTCGTCCTTTATTGTCTATACCTAGATAAAGTTTTACCATGTAATATTTTTTATTGTCACGTTTATTTATATATTCTTTAATCATTTTTCAGTTTCCTTTCTATCTAGCACATGTAAAAGAAATTAATAAATGATTAGTTAAAACACCCTGTATAATAAACGTGGTGAGACTTTTAAAGGTTAGGTAATGTAATTACACCTTTTAATAACTAGAACGCTTAGAAGCGGTTTAAACGGCTTGTGATTTTAAGTAAGAAGCGGAAACCTTGATATAACAACGTTTGTATGGTATAATAGGTATATATTCTTTAATAAAGAAACTATGTATTAAATCATTTTATATAATTTTTTCATTTTTATTAGATCCTAAAAGCACTGGTAATTTATTTTACTGGTGTTTTTTAAATTCCTACTTTAGCTTAATATAGATTAATCACTTTTCTTTTAAAATGAAATTCATTAAAGAATTAAAGAAACCTTTTTTCTTTTCTTTATTTTTATTCTCTAATAATAATTTTTCTTCTTTTTTTTGTCTGTATAATTCTAAATTTTTGTCTAACTCTTCATAAGGATTTTTTATTTTACCTTGTTCTTTATTCCTCTTATAAATTCTATTTATGATACTATCAACCCCATAAGAATTTTTTAAGGCAAAAGCAGTAATAAGGCTTTCTATTTCTTCATCAGTGAAATAGTGTAATGTATATAGGTTTGTTAACTCTAGGTAGTATGCAGTTAAATTATTTTTTAAATCAAAGTTAGCTTCTAATAGAATTTTCATTTTATTAGTATAAAAATCTATTCTTTTCACATATTCTTTAAACCTCTTTAGTGTATCGGTTGAGTAATCTAATGTATAACTAGAAAGATATTCAAAACAAGCTTTTAATAGATAATATAAAGCTTTATCTTTAGCGTTATATTTTATTAGTATTTCTGCTAGTTGACTATATAGAAATGAGTGGTTAGAATATTCGTGTATTTCTTTTTCAAAAGTACATTTACTTTCAATAAATTTTATAACTAAATCCACCTTATTTAGTTCTTTATTTGATAAGTAACAGTTATATACGTCACATGGATAACCTATATTATAATCATGTAACAAATATACAAAATCAGTACTATTTACTATTTCAGAACCTTTAGCAGTGATAACACGTTCTTTTTTTATGTATTCTTGGTAATTACTTAAAGAAGCGGTATTTATTATACGTTCTATTAATTCTGCTTTTTTCCCAACAGTCTTTAAATCTTCCAATTGAAGTATATTTTTTAGTTCCTCTACCTTTAATTTATTTAACGAAGTGAAGCAATCTTCTCTATAATCAATATATCCACACTCTAAAAGTCTTTGTAATGATTTTTCATTATCGTTATAGTATTTTTCTTGCCAAAAGTTTTGGTTAAGTTCAGAAGCGCGGCTATTTTTATTAATATAATGTAATATAAGAACATCAGTTCCGATTATATCTTTCATAGTAGTTAGTTCCTTTCTTTTGTTTTAAGAAATATCTTATTTAAGTAATAAGGGAAACTTCTAACTATTAATTGTTAGCTTCAGTCATTTCTATTACTTTGTCTATAATTGCAGTAGTTAAGTTATTTATTACCGCTTCTTTATAAGGTATTTCAAATACACCATTATTCTCTAATACCTTTTCAATAGTATCCTGTATTTCTTGATACATTTTATCATTACTGTAAGTTAATCTTAATCGGTATTTTATAGTGTCTATTAAGTCAGTGAAAAAAGGGAGAATTTGGTATTTATTGCTAATATCATCACCTTTTAAAATACTTAATAACACTCTATAATAATTGAATTCTTTTGGTAATTCAGCAAAAGTATATGGTATAGTTTCATCTAATAATAAATTATGATACATATGTAATTTTCTTGTATCACCTTTGCTAATATCATAAATAGCATGTTTCAATGCAGTTTCATCATCTAAAATATTTAAAACTAATTGCTTATATTTATCTAGTAAAAACAAATTAGATTGTACATAGTCATCTAGTGCATAATCTAGTATTTTGTCAAAGTCTTTTTCAAGTAGGTTAATGATATCAGATATATCATTAATCGTTTTTGATTTACTTTCAAGGTATTTTTTAGTAATCTCAAAAAAATTAAAGCAAAGTAATTCACTTGAAATAATAGGATTGTTAAATATAAAATTTTCTAAATTGTTTTCTAAGAATTCATCAATAGAACCGTACATTAATTCATTAACGGTTAAATCCGCAATTTTAGATATGCTTGCTAATCTTTCTTTGTTAGGAAGTGTAAAACCTGTTTCCCATTTTTGAACATTACTTTTACTAGCTCCGAATAGCTTACCAAAACTTTCTAAAGTATATCCTTTGTTAGTCCTTATTTGCTTTATTCTAGAGCCAACAGCTTTTTTATTAATATTAATTTTCATATAATATCTGTCCTCTAAATCAAATTTATATTTACATTATACACTATACAAGTAAAAAAAGAAACAAAAAAGTAGAAAAAAATACTCAAAAAGTATTGACTATTTTATTTTGTCATGGTAATATCTAATTACCGAGTAGAAAAAAATACTCAAAATAATAAAGGAAGGAGTTTTGAAAATGAAACCTAAAATAAGTAAAATACGTGAGTATAGATACGCAATAGGTAAAACTCAAAAAGAAATGAGTGAGTTGCTTAATATTAATCATGTAGTATATGGGCGTAAAGAAAGGAGAGTAGTAGCATTTACTGACAAAGAAAAAGTAACGCTATTAGAATTTTTCAAGGAATATTTTCCAGATGAAACAATTGATAGTTTATTTTTTTAAAAATAAAGTAGAAAAAAATACTCAAAAAACCTTTCAAGTACCTAGCTGCCAACTACAATACTTAAAAGGTTTAAAGACAAGTATTTAACAAAAATACTTTCTTACATTATATCATAAGAGAGGATTTAACAAAATGGAAAACAAAGATCTATACATTAATACTTTTTGTTGTGCAGTGGTGTTTATACCATTCATAACAGCATTTATCTATATACTAACAATGCTAATGGACAGCATTTATTAAAGGAGCGTGATTATATGTTTAGTACAGAATTTGAACAAGAAGTAATTAAGGCGGTTCGTGAGATAGTTAAAGACATCTTACAGGATGAAATAAAGCAAGATAAACGCTATAACCAAAAAGAACTATGTGAAACTTTAGGGATAGGCTTAGAAACACTATCAGACCTAAATAGACGCGGTTTAAGACCAACTAAAGTTGGTAGGCAGTATATTTATCTTGAAAGCCAAGTAAACAAGTTTTTAAGAGAAAATACTATTTAAAAATATTGAGTATCTAGCACATGTAAAAGAAATTAATAAAGGCGGTTATAGTACCGCTTCTAAAAATAAAAGATTGGAGATTGGCAATAATGGAAACAGTAGACCAAATTAAAAAACTAAAAGAGATTGAAAGCAAAGTAAGAGGTGCAGTTATAAACCTTAGTGTATTAAATAATTATGCTGAACAAGTACCTAAAGATGTTGAGATATTAGAACAGTTTAAAGAGGACTTTGTAACCTCTATTAGTGAAATGATACCAGTACTTGAAGAAGTATTCTTTGAAGATGTTGACGATTTAATTCATAGTTTAGAACAAAATGAGGTGATGTAATTTGATATATAGACAAATTGGTTTAAATACCAGTAAGTTAAAGTTGATTAAACATAGTTTTAATACACCTTTAGAAGTCTTAGCAAATACACCGTTGGATGTTGTAAGTGAAAATGAAGACTTAGAAAAGTATAAATCAGATAAATCTTTACAGTTTTTAAGTGGAGATATTACACCTAATGAAGACGGTAGCTATACAAGGAATGATAGCAACGTAAACTCAAGAGATTTAATAGTAATCGATATAGAGAAAACAGGATTAAACTCTCAAGAGGTACAAAACATCATTCAAGAGAAATTAGCTAGCTATAAATACTATTTATACTCAACTATCTCACATGAGCCAAATAACCCACGTTTAAGGCTTGTATTAGAACCTAATAGGGAAATACTGGAAGATGAATACAAACCAACTATACAGCATGTTATGGCTCTAGTAGGTGTAAATTATGATACTAAAAGTTATGCATGGTCTCAACCTCAAGGGTTACCTATTGAAGTTGAAGGGAAAGAAACAGTAAGTATTAAACAGTTGGAGGGTGAAGCATATCCAGTACAAGAAGCGGTTAAAGAAGAAAAGAAAGTTATTGCCACGTATTCTAATGAACCTATAAAGAAAATACCACATGATCAAGCTATTTCTATAATGGAAAAGTATATAGATAATGAGAAAAATAATCTACTAGAGAGAAATAATAATTACTTATCCTGTTTAACTGTAATAGCTAAAAGCGTGGTTACTGGTGAAATAGAATACGATACAGCCATTGTATGTATAGAGATGTTGGCATTAGGTAATGAAGAGTGGAAAGAAAACAACGTTAAAGAACTTAACGGAGAAATAAAGCGAGCCAACGGCAGTATAGAGTATTTTAAGAATGATTATACTTTTAAAAGTAAGTTTGAAAAAACTCAACAAGGCATACAGGTAACTAATGCAGTTACTCAAGAAAAAATGAAAATTTCAACCAATGAAAATGGAAAGGTTATTCAGACCCTAGTGAACCTTGAAAAGATTATCTTATCAATTGTACCAGTTTCATATAATGAACTAACACATGCGATAGAGATAGTAAATAAACAAGGTGAAACAACAAACTATGAAGAACGCGAAAGGAACTTAATAAGAATGGATATAGAAAAAAGATTTAAAATTAAAGCTAAAAATGGTGATATAGATACAGCAGTTACTTGTGCTAGTGATAAGTTTAGATATCACCCTATAAAAAGTAAAATACTTTCTGAAGAGTGGGACGGAATACCTAGAGCAGAAAGCTTTTTTATAGATGTATTAGGAGTTGAAGACAATGTTTATAATCGTGAATGTACTAGAAAATGGCTATTAGCTGGCATATATAGATTATTTGAGCCTGGAACTAAATTCGATGAAATGTTAATAATACACGGAGACCAGGGTTTAAGTAAAAGTACAACATTTAAAAAGTTAGCATTGAATTTTTACGTATCAGAAACAGAAAGATTATCACTAGAAACACTTATAAAAATAGAGTTAGCTTGGATTGTTGATTTTACAGAATTAGCTACAATGAAAAAAACTGATATTGATACCTTTAAAGCGTGGTTAAGTGAAACAAGTGATACTTATAGAGGTAAATACGATAAAAAAGCTAGAGTTCATGAACGACATTTTATTATTTGCGGAACTACTAATGATAAAGAAATTTTAACTGATAGGACTGGAAATCGTAGATATTGGTTGATGTATGGAGATGAAGAAAATAGAAAGATGAATATTTTTGACATTGAGGAAGACTATATATTGCAATTATGGAGCGAAGTTTATCAATGGTATAAAAATAGAGAAACTCTATTAATATCAAATGAAACAAAGCTACACATGAGAAAGTTAACTAGCGATGCTTTAGAGTATAACCCATTGGAAGAACGTATAAATATAATTCTAGAAATGCTTGTACCTAAAAACTGGATAGAGTATTTTAAAAATGGTGCTAATAGATTTAAATTTTATAAATATGTAAATGAATTTGTTAATTTTGGTACTGTTGATGAAAGTATTCCACAAGAAACCCAAATACAAGACATTACTTCATATGAGTTAGGGTATTTAATTGGAGAGGGAGAAGAATTTAAAATGAATTTAGGAGGTTCAAAACTTGCTAAAGATATAAACAAAGTAATGAACAATTTACCAAATTGGGAAAAGTCAAATAAGATTGATAGAAACGGTAAAAAAGTGAATGGCTTTAAAAGAAAAAATAAGGATCTAAAAGTTTAAGTATAGATTAGGTGTAGTTGAGTATGGAATTTTTTAAAAAACTCTCCCACATGAAAAACCTTGATACATCTATGTTTTATTAATGTTTGGTATAGAAGTATAGTTATTATTAATAAAAAATATAATAAATATAATGAGTATAATAAATATATATTACAGCTACCATATATAAGTTATATATATTATTTTGTTAAAATAAACCATACATCTATACCAACTCTTTAAAACGTTGATTTAACAATGTTTTAAAAGCGATAAAAAGGATTTTAAAACTATACTTTGTTCCATACCAAATTAAATAAGGAGAAAAGAAGATGTATAAAATTACTAGAATTGTGCCTTTTAAGTGCCATTATGAAACTTTACAAATAAAAGTTGCGGACGTTGTAGAAAATTTACAAGACGATGAAATATTAATTAGCATTAATTATTGTGAAATTGAATATCCACATGATTATGTGAAAGCCTTTCTACATATTGGTAAGGTTATCTAAATGCAGTTAACAGCTTCAGAAAGTAACCGATTAGACTGGTACATAGACGATGAGAACAGACCAGTAGAAGCAATTAAGTTGATAGATGAATACTTATCAAGTTTGACCGCTTCTGATAGTGATGAACCGATAAGTATTTATTTTAAATTTGAAAAAGAGATTAAAAGCCAAAGCCAAAGGCAACGGATAGAAAAGCATAAAGCTAATATGTATAATTTACTTGTAGAAAATGGAGTTTTAGGAAAGAAACAGGATGAAACAGAAGTAAAAATATACAAGTTAGAGCTATATAAACGACTTACAGAAGATGTAGGATTGATAAATGTAAAAATTGAAGTTCTTAAAGAAAAGCTAAAGTATAAGAATAGTATTAAAGCCGTTGACTATTCAAAGGAGAGAGTACACGGCATTAAAGATAGTATCGATTTTAGCCTTAATATAATATCTGAAATAGAAGAGTTAGAGAGAAGAAAAAGACTACTTATTAAGATCAAACAAGCGAAACAGAACATACTAGAAGCTATTAATAATATGCAGTGTACAGATGAGCTTACGAAAGATATTTTTAAAAGAAGATACATATATCTTGAGAGTTGGGAAGAAATATCTAATAAATTAAATCAACCTGTTAACAGTATATTAATTTTTCACAATAGCTATTTATACTTTATTGAACTATAATACCGCTTCTGTATAGTCATAAAATTTAAACAATTTAGAAAGGATAAAATACACATGGATGAACTGGAAAAAATGATTAAAGAAATAAATGTAGAAGAAACTCTAAAGGAGATTGATGAAAGTATTGACTTTGAAGAACTTGATAAACAATATGCTCGTTCCCTTGAAGAGCTTGACGAAATATGGAATGATAATCTTGAAGAGCTTAATAATTTTAGATATTAAGGTGACAAAGGTGACATATTAAAAAAGGGTATTTTTGAGAACCAAAAGAGGAAAGGACATCTATTAATAGGTGTCTTTTTATTTATCCTTAGAAGCGGTTGAACCCCGAGCGAACTCCGAGAAAATTAAAATTATTCGGCAGTTTCGGCACCCCTAAAAAGTATTAAGTATTTAGTTGAACAAAGAACGAACAAAGAGAATGAGAATGATAAAATAAGAATGTACAGTTTTGACAAAATAAAAATGTACAAAT
>NZ_CAUPZX010000013.1:0-37992 GCF_963515875.1 uncultured Gemella sp.
TTCAATAAGTTTTTGTCAATAAGTTTTTTATATTTTTTAAAAATCTTTTTAAACGTTTACTATACTGAAACGATTGATGTTGTCTTTATTTAAGACTTTTATAAGTTTATCATTTCTTTTATATTTTGTCAAGAACTTTTTTATAATTCCTTAACATTTAATCTTTTTAAATATTTGATTGTTCGTCTTCTTCTTAAGAAGACTTTTTCTATTCTAACATCACTTATATACGATGTCAATACAATTTTTAAAAAATCTGAGGAAAAGTTCGCCTTTTCCTCAGATTTTTTCATTATTTTCTTAATAAAGAAATATTTAATTCTAGTAATTGTTCTAAATCTACCGTCGATGGTGCTTGTGTCATTGGATCTGCTGCATTCGCAGTTTTAGGGAATGCAATTGTATCACGTAAATTATCACGACCAGCTAATAACATAACAAATCTATCTAATCCTAATGCACATCCTCCGTGAGGGGGTACACCATATTCAAATGCATCTAATAAAAATCCAAATTGTTCTTGAGCTTGTTCTTGTGTGAATCCTAATGCTTTAAACATAGAAGATTGGACTTCTTTATCATAGATACGGATACTTCCTCCACCTAACTCATAACCATTAAGTACTATATCATAAGCTTGTGCATATGCTTTTTCTGGTGCAGTTTCTAATAATTCTACATCTTCTACTTTTGGCATAGTGAATGGGTGGTGTGCTGCGCTGTAACGCCCTTTTTCTTCATCGTACTCTAATAACGGCCAATTTACTACCCATAAATAATTATATTTATCTTTGTCGATTAAATCTAAATCAGCTGCTAATTTTTGACGTAATGCGCCTAATGAAGCATAACATACTTTCTTAGTGTCTGCTGCAAATAAGATAATATCTCCAACTTCTGCATCTACACGAGCTACTAATTCTTGAGCCACTTCATCTGTAAAGAATTTAGCAATCGCACCACTTAATCCTTCTTCAGTTACTTTAACCCAGGCTAATCCTTTAGCTCCATAGTTTGCAACATATTTACCTAAAGCATCAATATCTTTACGAGAATATTGCTCTGCACAACCTTTAGCTACTATACATTTTACAGCTCCACCTTGTTCTACTGCATTAGAGAACACTTTAAAGTCTAAGTTCTTAACAAGATCACTAACATCTTTTAATTCCATTCCAAAACGAGTGTCAGGTTTATCACTACCAAATCTTTCCATTGCTTCTTCATAGTCAAGTCTTGGGAATGGTAATACTACATCAATTCCTTTTACTTCTTTCATAACATGTGCAATTAAACCTTCTATCATAGTAAGAATTTCTTCTTGTGACATAAAGCTCATTTCCATATCTATTTGTGTAAAGTCTGGTTGTCTGTCTGCACGTAAGTCTTCATCACGGAAACAACGAGCTACCTGATAGTATCTATCAAATCCCGCAACCATTAATAATTGTTTGAATAATTGTGGTGATTGTGGTAATGCATAGAATTCACCTGGGTGAACCCTACTTGGTACTAAGTAATCACGTGCTCCTTCTGGTGTTGATTTTGTTAAAATAGGTGTTTCTACATCAACAAACATATTGTTATCTAGGTAATCTCTAGTTGCTTTAGTAATTTTTGAACGTAAGTGTAACACCTCTGCAAGTTCTGTTCTTCTTAAATCTAAGTAACGATATTTTAAACGTAATTCTTCACTTGATAAACTCGCATCATCTAAAACAAATGGTAATGTTTTTGCTTTAGATAAAATTTCTAATTTATCAGCAATAACTTCTACCTTACCTGAAGCAATTTTCTCATTTACTGTAGCTTCATTTCTTAATACTACTTCACCTTCAATAGAAACTACGAATTCATTTCTTAAAGTTCCAGCAACTTCATGTAATTCTGCATTCTTGTCTCCAGAAAATACACATTGAACCACGCCCATTCTATCTCTTACATCAATAAAGATTAAATTACCAAGGTCACGACGTTTACTAACCCAACCTTTTAATGTAACTCTCTTTCCTACATATTTTTCATCTATACGTCCTGCGTATTCTGTTCTACCGTATGCACTCATTATTTTTCTCCTCTCAATTTTTGTTGTAAATAATCAACTATAATATCTAAATTAATAGTTTCTTGCTCAAATGATTTCATATCTTTTATAACAAGTGTTCCACTTTCAAGCTCACTTTGACCAATTATTATAGAATATTTGGCATTATATCTATCTGCCATTTTCATCTGCGCTTTCATCTTTTTATCAAAATAGTCGTTTTGAACGCTGTATCCAGCTAGTCTTAAATCATTAGTAAGTTTAACTCCTGCATTAGAAGCCTCTTCTCCCATAGAAACTACAAAAACATCTATTGCTTCATCTATAGGTAATTCAGTATTTTCACTCTCTAATGCTAATAATAGTCTTTCGATGCTTAATGCAAAACCAATTCCTTTTTTATCTTCAGGTCCATCCAACAGTCTAATTAAACCGTTGTAACGTCCTCCTCCACAAAGTGTTTTTAATTCCACTTCTGGATTATCTATCATTATTTCAAATGCTGTATGCGTATAATAGTCTAAACCACGAACTAAGTTATGATCTATCACATATTTAACACCTAATGCATCCAAGTGTTCTAAAACTTCTGAGAAATATTGTTTAGACTCTTCTCCTAAGTAGTCTAATAGTTTTGGTGCAGATTTAATAAGCTCGTGTCCTGCATCTACTTTACAATCCAGTATTCTCATAGGATTTTTATAAAGACGATTATTACAGTCTTCACAAAACTCATTAATTCTAGGTTCAAAATGCTTAACTAACGCTTCATTATACGCTTGTCTTTCTTCTGGATTCCCTAGTGAATTAATGCTCACCTTAATATTTTCAATACCAAACATTTTATAAATATTATAGGCTAAGCTAATTACTTCAGCATCGATTTTTGGACTTTCTTCTCCTATTACCTCAACGCCGTATTGTACAAACTGACGATAACGTCCTTTTTGCTTTCTTTCATATCTAAACATAGGACCAACATAATAAAGTTTTTGAGGTTGTATAGTATTAGCGAATAATTTGTTTTCAATATACGAACGAACTGTTCCAGCTGTCCCTTCTGGTCGCAACGTTAGAGATCTATTACCTTTATCCATAAATGTGTACATCTCTTTTTGAACTATATCTGTAGTATCTCCTACACCTCTGCTAAATAGTTCTGTTGATTCAAACATTGGCGTTCTTATTTCTTCATAACAAAAGTTTCTACTAATTTCTCTTAGTTTCTCTTCAACATACTGCCATTTTTTACTCTCTTCAGGTAGTATATCCTGTGTCCCTCTTGGCATAGTTATTACCATAGTTTTCTCCTTTCGATTCTTAACTTTAATCATTCCAACACAAATTAAAAACGTCCCATATAGATTTACTATATGGGACGATTACAAAATTTCGTGGTGCCACCCTAATTCATATCGGAATTTCGATACCTTATTTTCTAAATTATTAAATTTTACAAAAAGTGTTCCTTACCTTAATCATTAATATTTAATCTTTCAGCCTCAGGATTAAACTCTCTTTATATTAAAACATAAAGTAAAATTCTTTTTACTAATTTTGTCACGCTTCTTTTAAATATATTATACCAATCTCTTTTTATTGTCAAGAAATTATTATATTTTTTAAATTTTATTTTCATTATTTTATTTAAACCTTACGTAATCTAATAAGATTATTTTTCTAGACAATTCAACATTAATAGTCACATTTTTTTACACTATAATATATATAATTTCAGCTTACAACTTCGTAATTTATGTATTTTATTTAATTACTTATTATTTAATTCACTTGATTTTTTTTCCTTAACATTATACAATAAATTATAGATAAAGACATTAAAGAAAGGAGTATATACCTTTATGAAAAAAATAATCTCTATTTTAATGCCTATATTAGCGATTTTTTTCTTAGTGGGCGGTACATATTACTACCTAAATGCAGGAAATAAAAATTTTAAAGAAGAACATTCAAAATATATATCATTAATAAATGACTCGCATGATTTCAATTCTGGATTAAAAGGTCTTGAATCATTAACTACAGAAAAAGCAAAAGAAACATTAAGAAATATAGATACTGAAGTATCGATTGCTAGCGAATTAGTTAAAACACATAACGCACTTAATAAAGCCGATATCGAAAGTGCTCATGATTCTTTAAAGAAAGCTAAAAAACTTGATACTAATCGCACTTTTTCTAAAGCAACATCTTATTTAGATGAGCAATTAGAAGATTATGACAATGCTCTTACTGAAATTTTGGAATTAGATATAACTTTAGCAAATTACGCTGATAAAGTGAAAACTATTCTATCAAGATATCATTTCAAATACACTGCTTTAAAAGAAAAACTTCTAAATTCTGAGGTTTCAGAATTAGAACAAGACCACAAAACTAATATTACAAAAAAAGAAGAAGCTAAAAAAGAATTAGCCAGCAAGGAAGATAAAAAAGAAAAATCTTCAGAAAATAAATCTAATACCGCAGCTAAACACAATTCAACAGATAATAAAAAGTCATCTACTATACCTAATACACAAAATCATCCTCAAATAGTTGGACAACAAGTACCTGAAACATATAACACAATTCGTTATACACAAGAAGGAAGCACTAGTAGAAGCATAATTGAAAATGAATTAAAAGGTGATATTTCAAACTTCACGAATGAAGAAATTAACGCTGCAATCGAAAGTTATAACGCAAAAAATCAAGGATAGACAAAACTATCCTTGATTTTTCTATTTTTCAACAGCAATAACTTCGATTTCTATATTTCCACCTAATGGCAAAGCTGCAACTTGGAAAGCAGATCTCGCTGGAAGAACATCATTAAATTGTTCTGAATAAACTTTATTAACCTCTGCAAAATCATTAATATCCTTAAGTAACACTAATGATTTAACTACGTGATTCATCGAACTACCAGATTCTTCTAAAACTGCTTCGATATTTTTAAATACTTGCTTCGCTTCCTCAATAACTCCACCTTCAACAATTTTTCCAGTTTCTGGATTGATACCTAATTGTCCAGAACAAAAAATAAAATTCCCCACTTTATTTGCCTGAACATATGGTCCAACTGCTTTTGGTGCTTTCGATGTATTTACCTCTATAATTTTCATTTTATAAATCTCCTTTAAATATATTTTATATAAATTAATCAGCTAATGCTTGCTCTAAATCCTCAATTAAATCTTCAATATCCTCCACACCACAAGAAAATCTTAGTAATGTTTGCGTAACTCCTTGAGCTAATCTTTCCTCTTCACTCATACAAGCATGAGACATAGTTGCTGGATGAGAAATAATAGATTCTACTCCTCCTAAGCTTATTGCATAAATTGGAATCTTTATTTTTTTTAAGAATTCTTTCAAATCAGTTTGCTCAAAAAATTCAAATGAAAAAACCGCTCCTCCCGAACTAGCTTGCTGTGTATGAATGTCATAAAACTTACAACTTGTTAAATTAGGATAATAAACTTTTTTAATTTTAACATGTTGTTCTAAATATTTAGTTAAAACTATGGCATTCTCTACAGACTTTTCCATACGCAATCCCATAGTTTTCATACCCCTTAAAATTAGCCATGCATCTTCTACCCCTAAAATACCACCAAAATTCTTCTGTAATAAACATATTTCAGAAGCAATTTCCTCATTATTCGTAACTGCACACCCCGCCGTAACATCACTATGCCCATTTACAAACTTAGTCAAACTCTCTACTACTATGTCACAACCCAAATCTAATGGTTTTTGATATAATGCGGTCATAAAAGTATTATCAGCTACAGTTTTTATTTTATATTTTTTCGCTAATTTGACAATTTCTTTAATATCAGAAACTTTTAATAAAGGATTAGATGGCGTTTCTATATAAATCATAGTTGTATTTTCTTTTATAGAATCTTCTAACTCTTCTAGATTCTGATAATTTACAAAACTAACATCTATTCCATATTTTTTCAAAATTTTAGAACTAAACTGGAACGTTCCCCCATAAACATCTTTAGGCAAAATGATATGCTCCCCACTATTTAAAATCATTAAAACTGTAGTAATAGCAGACATCCCCGATGCAAATGCAAATCCGAATTTTGCTTTATGTAAATTAGCCACAGCTGCTTCTAATGCTAATATCGTAGGATTTCCAAAACGACTATATGAATACTTTCCACAGTCTTTATAACCTTCTTTTTGATCAAATGTCGTAACTTGATATTTCGGAATTGATGCAGCACCCGTATAACCATCAATTACTGGATAACCATGTAGTAGATTACTATTTATTCCCTTCATTAAAGTTCTCCTCCTTTTTTTATATTTTTTTTAACTTTCAATTTTATTATAATTTATAATAAAAATTATTTCAATATAAATCGTATTCGTTTTCAAAACTTTAAATTAATTATATAAAATATACTTACCAACAAAAAAACAAAACAAGCTATAACTAGATAGAAATCTAATTATAGCTTGTTATCCTTCTATATTAAAGAACAACTACGTTAGCTGCTTGTGGTCCACGAGCACCATCTTCAACTGAAAATTCAACTTTATCGCCTTCTTTTAAAGTTTTAAAACCATCTTTTTTGATGCTTGAGAAGTGTACAAAGATATCTTTCTCTCCTGCAACCTCGATAAATCCGAATCCTTTTTCCTCGTTAAACCATTTTACTGTACCTTGTTTCATAAGTTACAATCTCCTTTTTATTTTATATTTTATTATCAATAATCAATCGTATTCTTGCCGTTAAAGATAATAAATAAAATAAATGTGATATTGTGTTATTCACTTAAAAAACTTAGAACCTGTATTACAATTTTTACTATATGTTTTATTGACTCTCATTAGTATACTTCATTTTTCTAAAATATGCAAACAATAAGACTCTTAAAAATAAAAAAGCCTCTCGGCCTTTTTATTAAAACTCTTCTTCTTCAGCTGAAATATTGAATTTAGAAACTATACCATCATTATCGAAGTCGTAAACATCTTCACTTTCTTCCATGTCTTCGTCTTCTATAAGATCATCAACTGCATCATGAATGTCATCTTGATCTTCATCTCCAAGTTCATCCATATCTTCTTCGTCAATTTCGAATTTTTGAACACTTGGTTCAACGAAATTCTTAATATCTTCAACAAATAAGCTATCTCTTAACTTCCAACTTCCATCTTCAACACAAACAAAACGTCCATCTAAGTTTAAATCAGTATAAAAGTATGCAGCTTGCGCTGTAAATTCTTCCTCATCAACATTTCTTAATGGTTTAATATAATCTAGGAAATCATAAATATTTAATTTTTCAATTCCTTCTTCTACCATATATGCAAAACATAAATCTATTAGTGACATTTCCTTAATTTTTTCTGCGCTTAATTCCTTTAATTTTACCATTTATATTAGATTCCCTTCTTTTTTTATTTATTACATTTTTTCAGGAGCTGATACCCCGATTAAGTCTAGAGCATTTCTTAAAGTTATTTTAACAGCTGTAATTAATGCTAAGTAACTTTGAGTTTGTTCTTTATTTTCAGTTATTACTTTATTATTATTATAAAATTTGTGGAATGAACTTGCAAGACTTTGTAAATAATTACAAATTCTATGTGGTTCATAATTTTTAGCAGCCTGAGCTACAATTTCTGGATAATAAGCTAAGTTTTTCAGTAAATCTACTGAGTACTCATCTGTTAACAGCTCATAATCACAGTTATTTATATCATATTCAGATTGTTCTGCAGCTTGACGTAAGATTGAACAAATTCTAGCGTGTGCGTATTGAACATAGTATAATGGATTGTCACTTGACTGTTCTTTTGCTACAGCAAAATCAAAGTCTAAATGGCTATCTGCACTTCTCATTACTAGGAAGTAACGAGCAGCATCAGCTCCTACTTCATCTATTAAATCACGAAGTGTAATTGCTTTACCTGTTCTCTTACTCATTTTTACAACTTCTCCATTATTTAGAAGTTGTACCATTTGCATAATTAAAGCTTCTAATTGCTCCGCCTTGTATCCCATCGCAACAACACTTGCTTTTAATCTTGCAACATATCCGTGGTGATCTGCACCAAGAACATCTAGTAATAAATCAAATCCACGATCCAATTTATTTTTGTGGTAAGCTATATCACTAGTTAAGTATGTTAGTGAACCATCTGCCTTAATTAATACACGGTCTTTATCATCACCAGTCCCTAAAGCTGTTGTTTCTAACCATAAAGCTCCATCTTTTTCATAAACAAACCCTTGTTCTCTTAAAGATTCTAAAGCTTTATCTACAAGACCATTTTCATATAAAGATTTTTCACTAAAGAACACATCGTACTCTAGTCCAAAATCTCCTAAGTCTTTTTTAATATTTTCCATTTCATACGCTACTGCATACTCACGAATAAACTCATTTAAGTCTTCTCTTTCTAATAATGATTCACCAAATTCATCCTTTAGTTTTTGACCTAGAACTTTAATATCTTCACCGTGGTATGCATCATCCGGCATTTCAACATCCATACCTAGTGCTTGTTTATAACGAACGATCGCAGAAATTACAAGATTATTAATTTGATTACCAGCATCATTGATATAGTATTCACGAGATAAATCATATCCTGATTTTTTCATTATTCTTGCTAATGAATCAGAATATGCAGCATTTCTAGCATGCCCTACGTGTAATGTTCCAGTTGGGTTAGCTGATACATACTCTAAAAGAACCTTTTTACCTTGTCCAATGTTGTTTTCACCGTATTTAAAATCATCTTCTAAGATTTTTCCAACAACACTTCCAAGACTTGATTTTTTAACAAAGAAGTTAATGAATCCTGGACCAGCAATCTCAACTTTCTCTACCGCTTCATCAGAATCTATATTTTCAATTATTTCCTCGGCAATTACTCTAGGATTTTTACGTAAAACTCTAGTTAATTGCATCGCTACATTTGAAGAAAAATCTCCATTATCTGTATTTTTTGGAGTTTCAACATGAATATCAACTCCATCAATTTCTAATTTGGCTAAAGAATTTTTTAATAATTCTACTATCTTATTTTTCACCAAAAATTCCTCCTAATTAACTACTAAATATTTTTCACTAGTATTTTCAATTTATTTTGTTGTTTATCCTCATTCCCAAAAAATATATTATATACTATCTCAAATAAAGTAAAATTATTTTTTGACATCTTACCTATTTTAACAAGCTGTGTTTCCAATTTCATCTGACCATATTGTGTGCTATAATCATTACTCGTTTTTGTGTATGATAAATATATTTTTGAATCGTCTTTTTCTATACTAACACTTTCTTTTATTTTGTCAATAAAAATTTCTATTTTTTTATTATTTTTATCTTTATAAATTAATTTCTCGCTATCTAATTGGCTAATGTATGTGCCAATATATAATTCTTCATGAATTTTTTCTGCATCGACATAAGTTGTTATCTTAATTTTACTATCCATTTATACTCTCTAATTCCTCTTCAATTTCTAACCATGACTCATTTAATTCCTCTAGTTCAGCAGTCAATTGTTGTAGCTTTCCATTGAATTCTTGAGTTTTTATCATATCAGTATAGACTTCTTCTTTTGCAAGTTCACCGTTAACTACTTGAATATCTTCTTCTATAATCTCAATCTTATTCATCAACTCATCTCGAGTACGTTCTAGTTTTCTGATACGTCGTTTTTCTTCCTTATCTAATATATAATTATTAGCTTCTTTTTCTACAACTACATCTTTAGCTCTATTACTTAGTTGTTGAGCTATTCTCTCTTGCTCTCTTTTTTCTAAATAATAATCATAATTACCTAAGTAAATATTATGACCATTATCTGTAATATCTAATACTTTATTAGCAATCTTATTAATAAAATATCTATCGTGACTGACAAAAAGTATTGTCCCTTCATAGTTTTTCAGCGCTTCTTCTAATACCTGTTTGCTTGTGATATCAAGGTGGTTAGTCGGCTCATCTAATATAAGTAGATTATTTTTTTCAAGCATAAGCTTCGCTAGCTGTAACCTTGCTTTCTCTCCACCTGAAAGATCTCTTACAATTTTTAGAACATCATCACCTCTAAATAAAAATCTTCCAAGTACAGTTCTTACTTCCGCTTCTTTCATAAGCGGATATTCATCCCAGAGTTCATTTAAAATAGTTTTTGAAGATTCGAATTCTGCTTGTTTCTGATCATAGTATCCTAACGATAGCTTACTACCATATTGAATTGACCCAGAAATTTCCTTATGTCTCTTCGCTATCGTTTTTATTAAAGTAGACTTACCTATACCATTCCTTCCAACAATTGCTATTCTATCTCCTTTATAAACCGCAAAATTATAATTTTGACCTATCTTAGTTCCATTATAACCTACTTGTAAATCACTGATAGTTAGAACATCACGTCCACTTTGCTCTTTAATTAAAAACTCTATACCAGCAGCCTTATCATCTTTTTTGGGATTATCAATAAGTTCCATTTTATCTAGTACCTTCTGACGACTCTTAGCCATCTTACTTGTCGAAGCTCTTGCTATGTTCTTTTGAACAAATTCTTCTAATTTCTTTATATCTTTTTGTTGACTCGTATATTCTTTTAATTGTTTTTCATAATCTTCTTCATATTGTACTAAAAACTTAGAATAATTACCTACATACTTTTTAAGTTTTCCAAATTCTAAATTATAGACAACATTTACTACCTTATCCAAAAAGTATCTATCGTGACTTACTATTACTATTGCACCATTATATGATGATAAGTAATTTTCCAACCACGCTACATTTTCCATATCAAGATGGTTAGTCGGTTCATCCAAAACTAATAAATCTGGCTCACTTAGCAATAGTTTTGCCATAGATAATCTTGTCTTTTCTCCACCTGAGAACGTACTTATTTTCTTATCAAAAACTTCTTTTGAAAAATCTAATCCGTATAACACACTCTCTATCTTACTCTTGTAATGATAATCTTTATGTGTTAAAACTTCATTTTGTAGTCTATCAAACTTATTAAGTAATGTTGAGTCATTCTCAATATTTTCTGGAGTCAGCTCAAAAGACAGTTTTTCTAATTCAGCTTCCAAAGTAATTATCTCATCAAAGCAAGTAATCATCTCTTCATAAATCGATAAATCTTCCCTTACAATAAACTCTTGTGAAAGATATCCAATAGTTGTATTTTTTGAAACAGTTCTCTCTCCGCTATCAAAACTAATATCACCAGAAATAATTTTTAAAAGAGTACTTTTCCCTGCTCCATTTCTTCCTACTATAGCAACACGATCTTTATCATTAATTTCTAATTTAACATTCGAAAATATTTCATTAACCACAAAATTTTTTGTTACATTGTTTAATTGAATTAACATTTCTTCTCCTTTCTCAATAATATTTTACCTAATTCTTATAAAAATCCTACTTATTTCATATATAACTGAAATATTATATCACATTTAAAATTTTTTCGCTAATAATTAAAGTTTCTACAACATATAATCTTAACCAGAATTTACTTTGGGAATTTATAATAATCTTAACCGTCACATAATCGATAAACGTTCTCAATTATAACCTTACTTGGAAATGGTTAATGTTATAATCTAGAATATAGAATTTATAATAATTTATTTATTTGATATATATTTTAACTTATTATTTTTTTAATAGAATCACTATTTAAAATAAAAGAATATTTTTTTACGATATAATAATAAAATATCTCTTTAATAATTTAATTTTCATGATATTAAATATATATTATTGTTACCTTTTTATATAAATGTTATAATACAAATGAATAAATAATTTATTATAGGGAGGTTTTCTTAATGAAACCAAAAAAAATATTGTCAGTCCTTATGGCTACTGGATTAGCTTTTACTGCCGTTGGTTGTAGCAGTTCATCTAATTCGTCATCACAAAATTCAAATCAACCTGCAGACTATGTGGCAGGGGTATCACTTGATAAACCAATAAAAGTTGATAAAGAAGCAGGCACAGTAACTGTTCTTACAAAAATCAACGGTAAATACTTTGATGAAGCTACAAGACACAACTCTGTAGAACAAAGTGGTACAAATGGTGCAAAATCTATTTTTACAGCATTTGCTAAACCCGATGAATTCTACAATGCTCTAATTGAAATTGGTGCAAAACCTGGAAACAATATGAATCCAAATAACGCAACAACTACTCACGTTGAAGGAACGCCAATCAAAGCTGAAATAACATGGAATGGTGCAAATAAAAAGTATGATATTAATGAAGTAGTAAAAGATAGTAACGGTAAGCAAATAGATTTCCGCTTTGGAGGCAACTTAGAACGTGCTATCGACAAGAATACAGGGTGCTTATCTTGTTTAGATAGTTGTCCAGTAGGAATCATCTCTAATACTACTTATACTTATGGTGCTGTTGAAACTCGTAAAGAGGTTAAATTCACTGGTAATGAAGATGTTCTACCAGAAGACGGAACATATGCAGCAGTGATTTACAGCATTAAAAAGTAGTAGTTATTAATTAAGGAGAGATTTAATGAATCGATTACGACTTTTATTTTATTTTACAAGTGTTGGTATAGCAGTTGGTTACTTCTTCGCTTTCCTTCTGTTCTTCTTTACACAATTCGAAATGTTAGCCGATCAAAGTCTTGTGATTTTTGTTTGGACTGTTTATGGGATAATGACAGGTTTATATTTCAAACGTATTAATCGCAAGTACACATTCTTTATAATTGAAGCGATAATACTTTTAATGGCTATTTTTTCAGGAAAAACAAAAACACTATTATACATAGCACGTGAAGTATTACACGCCAGTTCACTAAACCAAGTTAAAATTCCATTTATTATTGCTGTTGTAGTTGTTAATTTAATAAATCTGTATATTATTTTAACACTATCTAAATACCAAAAAGTTTATACTAAAGAAGAACTTAAAGTATTAAAACAAAAAGAGGTAAAACTTAGTGATTTAAGAGAAGTTAATCCTGAGGAAGAGAAAAAATTAAAAGCACAACGTAAAAAAGTTAGATATATTACACTCATTTCTTTTGCAATCTTCTTTGCAGTTTATTTCACAGTACCTAGTTTTAAAACTGGTATTAACACAGCATTCGCCACTTTATCTCAATTTGATACAAACGCTGTAATCGAATATCTTCGTGGTTGGGGTACATGGGCTGCTGTTGTTTCTGGAGTTCTAATGGTTCTTCAATCAATCGCTGCGCCTATTCCTGCATTCTTAATTACATTATCTAATGCCGCAATTTTTGGTTGGGTCATTGGAGCTATTCTTTCTTGGTCAACAGCAATGATTGGAGCCGCAGTATGTTTTTATATCGCACGTGGCTTAGGTCGTGATGTAGTAGAAAAACTTACAAGTAAGGGAGCGATGGCTAGTATCGATGTATTCTTTGAAAGATACGGAGATAAAGCTATTCTTATCTGTAGATTATTGCCATTCGTATCATTCGATTTCGTTAGTTATGCTGCCGGTTTAACAAACATGAATTTCTGGAGATTTTTCATAGCTACTGGAGTTGGACAATTACCCGCAACAATCGTTTACTCTTACGTAGGTGGTACATTGTCTGGAGGAGTTAGAAATATGTTCATCGGGTTAATGTGTCTATTCGCACTATCTATTGTCATAGGTATTATGAAAAAAATCTATAATGATAAACACAAAAAAGAAGAAGAACTTACTGCTTCTTCTAACAATTAAACAAAGACAACTAGAGATGCTACTTTGCTCCTCTAGTTGTCTTTCTTTCTATATTCTAAACTGTTATTCCCTTTTGATCCAATCGATTCATAAAGAAAAATTTCTCTACACCAATTTCTACATCTTCATCTATATTCAATCTATAATCAATATAGACATCTATTCCATCCACTACATATTTTGAAAATAATTTTTCATCAAATTTATCAGCCATCGAAACCACGACAGCTCTATCTACTCTCCCCCCTCAACAAAACTGTTGAAATAAAGATATCAATACATGATTCTTATTTTTGTCTTTTAATAATTTTTTTGCTTTTTCATTTATTATAATTGTCATTTTTTCTCCTATCTACTCTATTGCTTTAAGAGCTTCTACCATGTTTACTTTTTTTAATTTTTTGTGCATTACTACCATTACAACTATAGTAATCAAAACTGTTATTCCCGATGCCAATAAATATACTACTAATGGCACTTTACTACTAAACATCATATCTCTTCCCGCAAGTTCTAATATTATTTTTAAATACATTTTATAACCTAGGTAACTGCCTAAAATAATACCCACCCCAGTTAAATAAAAAATCTCTCTAAACACATAAATAGTTACTTCGCTTGGATAAAATCCGAGTACTTTTATCGTTGATAATTCTCTAATACGCTCAGATACATTAACATTTATTAAATTATACAATACTACGAGCGCTAATGTAACTGAACAAATAACCATAACTGCCACTATAATATCTATTCCTTTAATAAAATTATCAAGAATTTCTTGTATTTTAGAATTATCACTTATATTCACTATATCGCTATTATCATTTAAGCTACTCACTACACTTTCTACGGTTTCCTTACCGCCTGTAGTTTGTATTAAGAATGTATTCTCCTTATATTGCTTTTTAAATACTGATTCATAATAGTCTTTATTAATATATATTGTATGACCAAAGTAGTTTTTATTAATTTCTCCAACGGTAAATATATATTCCTTATTGTTTACAATTACATTGAAATTATCCCCTATTTTTAACTTATGAAGATAAGCAAGCTTTTCACTAACTATAGCAGAATTCGAAGTAATATTAATATCTTTTGTATTACTATCTTTTAGCTTAATATAGTTTTTATAATCATCTTTATCCACTGTTATCAATTGTGCAGAGTCTAGAATCTCATTATTACTCTCAAAAGTTGCAAGTTGCATATTAATTTTTGTGATATTATTAACACTATTATTATTTTTCAACTTGTTTTGCAGCTTTTCTATACTCTCGTCATCAATATAAGGATTATAAGTAGCTGCTATATCAACTTTATTAATCACCTTGAATTGCTCATTAGAAATATCTATAACCCCATAACGAATACCAAATCCAATAAACATAAGAGCTAAACATCCCACAACTCCAAAGATTGTCATTAACATTCTAATTTTATATCGAAAAATATTTCTAAACGTTACTTTTCTTAAAAAGCTAAGCCGCGACCAAATGAATGGTATCCTTTCTAAAAAAATTCTACTGCCACTCTTAGGTGCTTTAGGTCTCAATAAGTACGCACTCTTTTCTTTTAAGTTTTTTCTTAACGGTATATAGATTGCTAGACTAATACATCCTAATGAAATAATAAATGCGGCAATAATTATACCCGGTGTATACACAATCTCCGGTGAATTAAATGTAAAAAATCTTGCATAAGAATTATATACTATAGGCACAATAACTAAATATGCTCCAATTACACCTAATATTGTACCTATTAAAGTTGAAAATATACCATAGACATAGTATTTTTTAGAAATTTGATAATTACTATAACCTAGCGATTTAAGTGTTCCTATATTTATTCTATTTTCATCAATCATTCTAGTCAGAGTTGTTAATGAAACTAAAATAGAGACAACAAATAAAAATATTGAAAAAACATTTGCCACAAAAGTTAAACTACCTGCTGAATCTATAAATTGAGCATAATTTTTTAGACCTCTAATATTTTCCACTGAAAATCTAGGATAACTTTCTTCATTTAGACTCGCTTTACCAACATTCAATTTCTTTTTATTATCATCAATCTCTTTTTGTGATTTATTTAGTTTCTCTATTTGCTCATTATAATTTCTAATATCTACATTTTTTAATAACTCAATCTGTGATTTAATATCATTTAATTGAGATTGGGCATCATTTATTATTTTCTCATTCTCATTTAATTTACTATAATTTTTTTCTAAATATTTTTTAGCATCAACTTCTCGCTGAATTTTTAATTTTTCAATAAGAGCATCCCTTGTTTTATTAATCTCAGTTATATATTCTTTATCACTATACTTATAATTAATATTTTTTAATTTTATATTTATCCCGCTGATATTGTCAAATTTAAAAACATCTCTATTCACATATCCGAAATAATCTTTATTCGCAGGATTATTGTTAGATACTTCTATGTGATCTGCACCTTGAACATAACCAACTACTTTAAATTTAGTGTGTTTTAAAGTATTAGTATCATTTTTATCTAAGATAAAGGTGATTTCATCTCCTATTTTATATCTATCTTTAAGCGACTCTACTATAGCTACTTCTTCCTCACTTTTAGGTAAGCCACCCTCAATAACTTTAGGTATTGCTAATTTTTCAGGTAAAGATTCGACATTCACAAATTCATTGCTATTAGCTATTTGTAGTTTTTTTGTAAAATAACTTTCACTAATATCTATATTATCTAGACTATTAATAATTTTCATATCATCTTGATTAACACCAAAATTATGACTTACCCTTAAATCATACATCTTATGACGTTTCAAATGATTATTATATGTATTTATCATTGCCGGAGAGGTCTCTTTTAAACCTACAAAGATAAAAACTCCTAGAAACATTATTATTAGTATTGATGTGAATTTTGATTTTGTTTTTAAAATTTCCCTTAATATATCTTTATTAATTGCTTTCATAAATTCTACCACTCTATCTCGCCAATACTTTTTGGACTAGAATTTTGTATTACTTTTTTCACCTTAGCATCATAAACTTCAATTACCTTATCTGCAGCTTCAGCTATTGAACTATTGTGAGTAATAATAATTACAGTTTTCTTTTCATCAACACTATATCTCTTCAACATACTTAGTATATTTTTACCTGTCCTATAATCCAAAGCGCCTGTTGGTTCATCACAAAGTAATAGTTTAGGATTTTTAGCTATTGCCCTTGCTATAGCAACGCGTTGTTGTTCTCCCCCTGATATTTGTGAGGGGAAATTATCCATCCTATTTTCTAACCCAACCAATTTTAAAATCTCAGATGCTTTTTTGGGCTGTTTAACTATTTGTCCTGCCAATTCAACATTTTCTAAAACTGTCAAATTTGGGATCAAATTATAGAATTGAAATACAAAACCTATGTCTTCTCTTCTATATTTTGTAAGTTTCTCTTCATTTAAGCCTACTATTTCTTTTCCAAAGACATTAATAGATCCCTCACTTGCATTATCCATTCCACCTATTATATTAAGTAGTGTACTTTTCCCTGCACCACTTGGCCCTAAAATTACAACAAATTCACCCTCACTAATCTCAAAACTAATATTATCATTTGCTATAACCTTACTACTATTTTCACCATATACTTTAGAAACATTTTTAACAATTATTTTCTGCATAATATTTCTCCTTTATCCTATACTTTAATTATAGCACATATTAGTTTCTCATTTAATATAAATGATTTCTTAAATAAAAAAACAAAACAAATCTCTTTACAGTAGAAATAATAAATATTATAATATCGTAGATTAGTAATTTTAACTAAAATTTTAATACATATTAGAGAGGAGATTCTATGTTAACCATATACGAATACCCAACATGTTCAACATGCAGAAAAGCCAAAAAACTACTAACTGAAAATAAAATAGAAGCTACATACTTCAATGTTAAAGAAAACACACCCTCAATCGAAGACTTACAACATATTATAGAAAAGTTCGAGTTACCATTAAAAAAGTTATTTAACACAAGTGGTCTAGTATATAAAGAACTTGGCTTAAAAGACAAACTTGCCACACTAACGTTGGAAGAAGCATTAAAACTTCTTCACGAAAATGGAATGTTGATTAAACGTCCACTAGCATTTGATTTTGAAAATGATATTCTTTTACTAGGTTTTAAAGAAGAAGTTTGGGAAAAAGCTCTTTTCTAACAAAAAATATTAAGAAATCTATTGATATTTATTAAAAATAATGTTATAATCAAAAAGATGTGAAAACATTAAATTACGATGTTCCTCTGTTAATCAAGCATTAATAATGAACATTTTGTAAAAAAAGGAGAAAGAATAATGAGCAAAATCATTGAAGCGATCACTAAATCGCAATTAAGATCAGACATTCCTGAATTTAAAGCTGGGGATACAGTAAGAGTACACGTTCGTATCGTTGAAGGTGGACGTGAGCGTATCCAACAATTCGAAGGAGTAGTTATCAAACGTCGTGGTGGAGGAATCTCTGCTACTTATACTGTACGTAAAATTTCAAACGGTGTTGGTGTTGAAAGAACATTCCCTGTTCACACTCCAAAAGTTGAAAGAATTGAAGTTGTACGTAAAGGTAGAGTTAGACGTGCTAAATTATACTACCTACGTAACTTACGTGGTAAAGCTGCTCGTATTAGAGAAGTACGTTAATAAGAAGAAGCTTACAAGCCCTATTACATCAGTAACAGGGCTTTCTTTTTTTACGCTTTGACCATGTTTTGACCATGTTTATTAGAAATTTTAACATAACCCAATCTCATATCAGTTGGTTTCTAATGCCATTTCAATGCCATTTTAAAATTTATATTATTTAGCGAAATAAGTAATTCAATACAATTCGTAAAATTCATAAAAAGTATCTCTAGAGACTAACCGATTTTGAAAAAAAGTAGATTTCGAATGAAATCTACTTTTCTTATTTAATATTCTATTAAGCAGTTGCTCCACTTGTTGCATCAGCTGCTGGTGCCGCCGCTGCTGGTGCAGGTGCTGCTCCATGTCCAGCATCTGAAGCTCCACTTGTTGCGTCAGCTGCTGGTGCAGGTGCTGCTGCATATCCGTGACCTACTGGAACTCCATTTTTAACTAATGATTGACCAGTTTGTTTTAGATACCAGTCAACGATTGGTTTAAAGTCTAAGATGTACTCGTTGATACCAGCATATTTACCATTTTTATCGTACATTGCTTGGTAGTTGTGCACTACATATTTATCTGGTCCGTGAGTTGGAACGTGTGTACGGAATACATCTATTTGTCCTGAACGTAGTAAACCTACTAGCCAGTTAACACTCTTATAAACTCTCTCAGGGTGAACTTTAGCTAATGAACATCCAACTTGTACTGGACGACGTTTTGCAAGCATTTCGTAATCTTCTTTGTGGTAGTTGTAGTATAAGAATTGGTTGTTACTATCAGCATAAGTTAATTCCATCGGCATAGAATTTAAGAAATAGTTAAGTTGATCTACTGTTAAGATACCACGATCAAGTTTAACATATGTATCTCCAGATACAGCATTAACTTTCTCAGCTGCTTTTTCATACCAATCATCAGCATCTCCATCAACACCTTGGATTGTTGTATCGATTACACCACTAGCAGTTAAATCTTCTGGCGGTGTTGGTTTTCTTTCCGCTAATGATTGAGCTACATTAGCAAATTTAACGAATTTAGTTAAGCACATACGTAAGTATCCAACTGTACGATCATCTACTAAGTTACCTTCAGCATCGAAAGCTTCTTTAGCTTTTCCTAAAAGGAACTCGTGACCTGGGAATACAATCGCATTTACACCTGGTGCATCTAAGACTTGACGTAAGTGTAATTGAGCACGTGATGATCCTTGATCATAGTATGAAGCCCCAAGAACCATTACTGGTTTGTTTTCAAGTGGGTGTAATTCGAATGATAACCACTCTAATGCACTCTTAAGAGATGCTGTAATTGTGTGGTTGTGCTCAGGTGTAGCAATGATAACACCATCAGCTTGTAAAATTTTACGATTCATTACTAATAAATCTTTGTTTTCTCTTGAATGATCCTCATCTTGGTTAAACATTGGTAAGTTAGTAATGTCTAATAATTCTAAAGTGAATAAATCTTTATATTCTTTTGCTATAAATTCCATTAATTTGCGGTTATAAGAAACTTCCGCGTTTGAACCTACGATTCCTACTAATTTCATGTGTCTACACTCCTATCCTATTTTAAATCTTCCCAAGAGAAGTTTTCAATTTCTTTTTCAGCTAATTTATGAGCATTAATTAATTTCTCAGTAATTTTAATGAATAATAAGAAATCAGCAAATAAACTATCTAATTTAGCAACTGTTTCTGGATTAGAAATATCTCCAGCTTCGTCGAAAGCTTGTAGAGAATGTCCTAATAAGAACTCAGAACTTGGCATAACGCGTGCTTTAACTTCTGGTGAATCCAAAATTTGACGAAGGTGAGCTTGAGCACGAGATGATCCAAGAGTTCCGTATGAAGCTCCTGTTAACATTACTGGTTTATCAAGTAATGGGTGAATTCCATAAGATAACCAAGCGATTGCACTCATTAATGATGCAGGAACAGCGTGGTCATACTCAGGTGAACTGATGATAACCCCATCTGCTGCTTCAATTTTAGCTGCTATTTCTTTAACTCCTTCAGGTAATTCTTTATTAGCTGGTTTGTTGAATAAAGGAAGATCTTTAATTTCAACTAATTCGATGTCAGCTTTACCTGCAAAATGTTTTTGAATATATTGTAAAAGTTGGCGGTTTGTAGATTTTTTAGAGTTTGTACCAACTAGACCAATTAATTTTACCATGTTTTTGTTTCCTCTCTCTTTTTTTGTACTATCTACTTTATTTGTATTTAGATTTTCTTGTCTTGTTTTTTTAACATTTTTTTTGTTTTTTGCTTCAGCCACTTTAATAGAGCCTCCTTAAATTAAAAGTATTTTCAGTATTCTTCAAGATAGTTTTATCTAACATATTATTCTATCTAGCACCCCGCTTGTATAATAAACTTTACCTTCGGTTGTCACTACAACAGCCTCTATATCTGGCAAGCTATTAACTTCATCCAAAATATCTTCGACACTCTTACCAAATAGTCTTGTCGTCCAAATCTCTCCATCCACTGAGGCTGTTGAAATTATAGATAAGCCGGCTACATTGGTTTCGACAGGATACCCTGTTTCAGGATTTAATATATGATGGTAAGTTTTTCCATTTTCTGTGTGTTTACGTTCATAAATTCCAGAAGTAACAACAGATTGATTTTTTATACCTATAGTAAATAAATGATTCCCTCGAGATTCAACTGGATTTTGTATACCTATGCGCCACATTAAGTCTGGATTGTGCTTAGCATCTCCAAACGCTAATACGTTTCCTCCTAGGTTAATAAGTCCAGAATCAACCCCTCTTTTTTTCATATACTCTATCATAAGATCAGCAATATATCCCTTTGCTAAGGCACCTAAATTAATAGCCATACCTTTTTTCGCAAGAAAGACAGATTGCTTTTCTTCATCTAATAATATTTGATTCGGATCAGTTATTTCTAATAAGTCATCAATCTCTTGTTTTGTTGGAACTTTTACATCATTAAAGCCTATTCTCCATGTTTGTACAATTGGTCCAATAGCTATATTTAAAAAACTATTTGGTGCACAACTATGAAGTTTTCCTATCTTTATTAAATCAAATAAATCCGGATGAACTTCTACAGCTTTAATTCCAGCATTATGGTTAACTACCATAAGTTCAGAACTGTCATCGTTCGCGCTAAATCTATGCTCATACATCTTTAACATTTCTACAGCATCATCAAGGATACTTTCAGCATCAATGCTATTGAAAATAAGAATATCTATATGAGAACCCATTAATTTTAAGGTCTTTCTTCTTAATTCCATTTTTTTACACCTTACAATAAAAAATTTATTTGCTTAAGATAACTAAATATGTTGTATACATCTACAAGAAACCTGTTATTAAAAGACAAAGTAATAATAGATAATTAATACTTTAATTACATTATATAACAGAAATAGCTTCAAATCAACAAAATATTTTAGTAATAAATATTGATTTAATACTTATTTTCATTAAAAAACACAATAAAAATTAACTCATTATTAATTTGTATGTGAAAAAAATTTACGGTTGAAAAAACTATTTTTAAAAATACACTCTTTAAAAGCTTATTTAACAAGTTTCATAAAAATATAATTATTAATAAGATATATTAAAATAATAATTTCACGAATATATAAAAATACAAATATAAATTTATAAATAATTGCAAGATGATCAAAAAAAAATTACATTTTCATTGATTTTCATTCCTATTTAGATTTATATCGATAATTTTCTGTCTCATTACACTCAATTAATAAAGCTATTAACTAGCTCCTAGTTATGAGAATATTTCACAACCTTAAACTAATTAATAGCTTTATTTTAATTTTTTAATTTCAATTTTATTTTTCTAATCGTAAAAATCAGTAAATTCATGATAATGCTCGAAAAGACTATCGGCATATATACATTTAACACAGATGCTCCCACTTCTTGACCTTCTATTAATTTATAATATATTCCTATGAACAATACTATTAATGCAAGTGCATTTATTAATAGTGGTGAAAGCCATAATTTTTTGAACGCTATATTCAAAATATGTGTAATAAACCACGATCCTAATATATACCATTTACTATAGGTATACCAATATGCCAATAAAACTATTATACTCATTATCTCAACTCACTTAAAAATCTTGTTGCAATTTCTTGCGGTCTAGTTATTGCTCCACCAACAACTATACAATGCGCACCTGCTTCAAAAGCTTGTTTCGCTTGTTGCGGTGTGTGTATTTTCCCTTCTGCGATAACAGGAATTTTAACATTTTCTACGATTGCTTTAACTAAGCTAGGATTAAATTCTTTTGAATCCTCAGTATATGGAGTATATCCATTCATTGTTGTTCCAACAAAATCAACTCCTGCTTTTTCTGCTTCTACCGCTTCTTCCAGAGTAGAAATATCTGCCATCAGTAAGATATTCGGATATTTTTCTTTAATTTCTTTTACGAATTCGCTAGGAGTTTTACCATCTCCACGTTCTCTATTCGTACAATCCAAAGCGATTATATCAGAATTAACTTTAACTAATTCATCTACTTCATCCATTGTAGCAGTTATGTATGAAGCATATCCATCATATGATTTTTTTATTATACCAATCACAGGTAAATCAGTTTGCTCTTTAATTTGTTTAATATCTAAAACACCTTGAGCCCTAATAGCTTTTACCCCTGCGTTTTTAACGGCTTGTGCCATTAAACACATTACTCCACCTTCCTCTTTGTATAAGGCTTCTCCTGGTAATGCTTGGCAAGAAACTATCATTTCACCTTTTAGATACTCTAATAACTGTTGTTTATCCATAAGCTTATCCTTTCACGGCTCCTAAAGTAACACCTTGAGTAAAGTAATTTTGGAAACAAATGAACACGATAATCATTGGTAGTGACGCTAATGATGCCCCTGCCATTAGTAGTCCATAGTCATTAGAGAACTCTTGTCCTTGTGCCAATGCAGCTAACCCTAAAGGTAATGTAGACATATCTGGTGTATTAGAGAAGATTAATTGTGAGAAGTAGTCGTTCCAGCTAGCGATGAATGTAAAGATCGCTAATGCCCCGATACCAGGTTTAATGATTGGTAACGCGATATTCATGAATGTTCTAATTTCACCACAACCATCAATTCTTGCTGACTCAAGTAATTCACCTGGGATTGCTTGAGAGAATTGTCTCATTAAGAATACCCCAAATGGCCAACCTACTGCAGGTAGAATTAATGCATAGTATGTATTCATTAAGTTAAATTCAGTGATTAAGTTTAATAATGGTATTAAAATTACTTGTTTTGGTAATGCCATTGCTGCTACAAATACCATGAAAATCACTTTAACACCTGGGAAGTTTTTCTTAGCTAATGCATATCCTGCTAATGCTGATGTTGCACAAACTAAGAACGTTGTCATTACTGAGATAAATACTGAGTTAAAGAACCATCTTAAAGTATTAGATGTAAATAACTTCTCATAGTTTTCCAAAGTTGGAGTTGATGGCCACCATTCTGGTGGAATTGTTATTGCTACGTCTTGTAATTTAAATGATCCTGATGCAATCCAATAAAATGGGAAAATAAAGAATATAGTTAACCCAAGTAATATTATCATTGATACTATTTTAAAAATACTTATATTTTTCATTCTAAATCCTCCTAATCATTATCGCTAGATAGGAACTTGAATTGTAAGATTGAAATTATTCCAATAATTACAGCAAGGATAATACCCATCGCACTAGCTACACCATGATTTCCGTTTTTAATTGCTGCTTCATAAACTAGATACATAATTGTACTTGTTCCATAGTTTGGTCCCCCAGCAGTTAATAACTGGATTAGAGCGAAAATTTGGAACGAGTTGATTGTTGTTACAACAACAATATATAATGTTGTTGGTTTAATCAGCGGCCAAGTAATTTTAGTAAATACTTGCCATTTTGTTGCTCCATCAATTTCTGAAGCTTCTAATAATTCTTTAGGAACGTTACCTAAAGCAGCAACATAAAGAATTATCGGTTGACCTAATGAAGTAGTAATCAGAATCGTAATAATTGCATACAATGCCGTTTTCGGATTACCTAACCAGTCAACATTTTCACTAATTAAGTGCATTGACTTAAATACATAGTTTAAAATTCCGTATTCTGGGTGGTAGATCCAAGCCCAAACTACTGTAACAGATACTACAGAAGAAATTGCTGGAATGTAGAATACTCCACGGAAGAATGATCTTACAACCGCACTCTTATTATAGATTGTTACTGCAACAAATATTGATACTAATACAACTATAGGTACTGCAACAACAGTTACGATAACTGTATTAATAAGCGATTTCATAAATGGTTCGTGGATTGTTGCTCCATTTCCACTGAACATTAAGTCAGAATAGTGTTTTAATCCAACAAATACTGGATTTTTCTTAGCAAAACTATATAATGATAACTGAAGTCCACGTAACATTGGGACCAAAACGAATGTAATGAAAAATATACTTACTGGCAAAATAAACAAATATGCACTAAAGTCTATTTTTTTTCTTTTCTTAGTAGTTTTCATAGCTCCTCCTAAAAAGTTTATATTTTATCTTAAAAAGGGATAGAAGCAACTCTATCCCCTTCATACGTCAAATTACAATGCTTCTTTTATTGTTTTATTTGCATCTTCAACAAATTTGTCTAATCCTTCTTTAGGTGAAGTTTTTCCGTTTAACACACCTTGAACCATGTTGAACCATAGTGGTCTCATTTTAGCAAATCCTGGGATTGTGTTGTAGTATGGTCCGAATTGATCTGTTAGTCCTTCTGCAAATTTAAGTTCTTCTGATTCATATAATCCTTTTTCATCTTTTTTAGCTGAGAAGTTACCAGATGCTAATAGAGTACGTTTACCCCAATCTTTATCATTAACCATGAAGTCAACAAATTTCTTAGCTGCTGCTGCTTTATCTTTGTCTCCGTTATCGAAGATAGCTGGTCCTGCTACTAGATATTCATATTTAGCTTTTCCACTATTATTAGGGAATGGTAAGAATTTGTAGTTAAATCCACTAGCATGTGAAGCTGCTGTACCTGGAGAGAATAAGATTGTAGTTGCTGCACGTCCTGATTTAAATGCTTCAAGAGCATCTTTAGCTTCTAAAGCAACTCCTTGTCCTAATAAACCTTCATCGTAAGCTTTTTTAACCCACTCTAATCCTTTAACACCGTTAGCGTCATTGATTGTATATTTACTGTTTGCATCATCTGTGATCCAAGAGTTGTATAAGTTTGAAACAAATGCTCTTGGTCCTTGGTCTCCTGCTTGTGATTTAGTGTAGAATAAAGCTGGAGTTATACTTGAATCTTTTTGTTTAACTGCTTTTAAGAATTTTTCATATTCTTCAACATTCCAACTTCTATCTTTTTTGTTTAATGGTAGAAGGTCAGTTACACCTAGTTTATCAGTTAAATCTTTGTTAACACCCATTAAGAATGGTGCTACCCCTTGTGGATATAGGTATAATTTGTCTTTGTAACTAGATGCTTTTACTGCTGCATCATTTAATTTCGATTTATCAACTTCATCTAGTGGCACTAATAAATCTTTAGCAGCCCAAGCAATTACACGTCCTGGTGCATCGTAGATTACGTCTGGAGCAGTTTTAGATTGAATAGCTGTTTCAACTTTTGCTGGTCCATCAGTGAATTCAATTTTTTGATAATTTACTTTAATGTTTGGATTTTTCGCTTCGAAAGCTTTGATTAACGCTGCATCAAAATCCTCAGTTTTTTTGAATTCTTTATCTTTTGTAAATTGTGGGAAATCCCAATAAGTAATTTCTACTTTCTTGTTAGGATCAGCTTGTTTTTCTTCTTTTTTGCCACCCACACATCCTGTTAAAATAAGTGCTGTAGTAGTTGCTACAGTAAGCAGTTTATTTATTTTTCTCATAATATGAGCCTCCTTATTTTTGTATTTTTTAAAATTTTGACGTCTTATTTAATTTATTCTAAGATACTAAGTTCTGTATCTACATCGAAGAAATGAGCTCTGTTCATATCTAATGCGAATGTTAATTCGTCACCCATTTTAATGTTTTGTCTTGAGTGCACAATCGCTTTGATACTTTCACCATTTAAATCAGTGTGAACGATATACTCAGAACCTAATAACTCTGCTACGATTACTTTAGAAGTAATTTTTGCATGAGAATAAGTTTCTAATACTAGTGGATCATTAGAGATATTCTCAGGTCTTATTCCTAAAACAACTTCTTTTCCTTCATAACCTAGTTCTTTAAGTTTTTCATAGTATCCAAAAGGAATTTCAATTTTTCCTCCTCCTTTTGTAACGAAGTTACCTTCAACAACTTTACCTCTCATGAAGTTCATTGTTGGTGCTCCGATAAATCCTGCTACAAATAGATTTTGAGGGTGATCGTAAATTTCTTTAGGACTTCCTACTTGTTGAACTACACCTTTTTTCATTACAACTATTCTATCAGCCATTGTCATAGCTTCAGTTTGGTCATGCGTTACATAAATTGTAGTTGCACCTAAAGTATTATGAATTTTAATGATTTCTGCTCTCATATTACTTCTTAGTTTTGCATCTAAGTTTGATAGTGGCTCATCCATAAGGAAAACTTTTGGACTTCTTACAATAGCACGTCCTAATGCTACCCTTTGTCTTTGACCTCCAGAAAGTGCTTTAGGTTTTCTATCTAGAAGCTCTTCTAATCCTAAGATTTTTGCAGCCTCTTCTACTTTTGCTTTAATTTCCTCTTTTGGTACTTTTCTTAATTTCAAAGCAAATGCCATATTATCGAATACTGTCATATGAGGATATAAAGCATAACTTTGGAATACCATTGCGATATCTCTATCTTTAGGCTCAACATCGTTAACTAATCTGTCACCAATGTAGAATTCTCCTTCTGTTATGTCTTCTAAACCTGCAATCATTCTTAAAGTAGTAGATTTACCACAACCAGATGGTCCTACGAATACTACGAATTCCTTATCCGCTACTTCTAAATTAAAATCTGTTACTGCACAGAAGCCATTATCATATTTTTTGTATATTTTTTTTAATGATAAACTTGCCATATTAACCTCCTACAAATTTATATATTTATCTTGTCACCAAAATAGTAACATATATGAAACCGTTTGTAAAGGGTTAATTTTAAACTATTTAATGTTGTAACTTTAATAGTTTACTATTATTTTTTTATTTTAATTAAACATTAAACAAACTATATCATCATGAATAATATATAAAAAACGAGAAATCAAACATTTATTACCATTTTTCGAACATAAACAAAAGAACTATTTTAATTAAATTCATAATGTATATACATGAAAAATTTAATGTATTAACATATATTTATTGTGTTAAATTTATACGGACTATAGATATTTACAAGTTTCACGAATAAAATTAGCTTTTTCTATAATGTAAGAGTTTACAATGCACTATTTTTAAAACTTATATTATCTTATGAGTATTCTATTATATAATATATTTTTATATTTTTGATTATATTGACAAATATTTTTTTAAAAATATAGTTTTATGATTATAATTTTTTAATTTTAAAAAAAAGGCAAAAGTCTGCGACTTTTACCTTTTTTTATTGATTATATATATCAATTAACGTTTGATGTTGTAGAAAGCACGAACACCTGGGTATTCTGCTGTAGCATCTAATTCATCTTCAATACGTAATAATTGGTTGTATTTAGCAATACGGTCTGTACGGCTTAGAGAACCTGTTTTAATTTGTCCTGCATTAGTTGCAACTGCGATATCTGAAATTGTAGAATCTTCAGTTTCTCCTGAACGGTGAGAAATTACCGCTGTGTAACGAGCGCGTTTAGCCATTTCAATAGCATTTAGAGTTTCAGTTAAAGTACCGATTTGGTTAACTTTAATTAAGATTGAGTTACCAACACCTTGTTCGATACCTTGAGATAATTTTTTAGTATTTGTAACGAATAAATCATCTCCTACTAATTGTACGCGATCACCGATACGGTCTGTAAGTAATTTCCATCCTTCCCAGTCGTTTTCATCCATACCATCTTCGATAGTGATGATTGGGTATTTGTTTACTAATTCTTCTAAGTAATCAACTTGCTCTGCTGAAGTACGAACTGCTCCACCTTCACCTTCAAATTTAGCGTAGTTGTACACTCCGTTTTCGTAGAATTCAGATGATGCACAGTCAAATCCTAAGAATACATCTTTACCTGGTTCTAATCCAGCAGCTTTAATTGCAGCTAAGATAGTTTCAACTGCATCTTCAGTTCCTTCGAATGTTGGAGCAAATCCACCTTCATCACCAACTGCAGTTGATAATCCACGATTGTGTAATAATTTAGCTAAGTTGTGGAATACTTCAGCTCCCCAACGTAAAGCTTCTTTGAATGTAGGTGCTCCTACCGGTAAGATCATAAACTCTTGGAATGCGATTGGAGCATCTGAGTGAGATCCACCGTTTACAATGTTCATCATTGGAGTTGGTAATTCTTTAGAGTTAGTTCCTCCTAAGTATCTGTATAGAGGTACTCCTAATGCATCAGCTGCTGCGTGTGCCACTGCTAAAGATACACCTAAGATTGCGTTAGCTCCAAGACGTCCTTTGTTTTCTGTACCATCTAATTCGATCATTGCGTAGTCAATTCCTACTTGATCAAATACATCGAATTTACCTTCTAATAATGGTGCAATTTCTTCATTAACGTTAGTTACAGCTTTAGTTACACCTTTACCTAAGTAACGACCTTTGTCTCCATCACGTAATTCAACTGCTTCGTATTGTCCAGTTGATGCTCCTGATGGTACTAATGCACGTCCAAACGCTCCTGATTCAGTTGTTACTTCAACTTCTACAGTTGGGTTACCACGTGAATCTAAAACTTCTCTTGCATATACTTCTGCGATAATATCAAATGTTTTTGCTAACATTAACTTTCTCCTTATTATTTGATTTATAATTTTATTATACTACAATTTTTTATTTTTTGCTAAAATTAAGCTAATTTTCCACCTTCAAGAAGTGCTAAGAATGATTCTGCTTCTAGAGATGCTCCACCTACTAATGCTCCATCTACGTCTGGACAAGATAGATATTCTTTTACGTTTTCAGGTTTAACTGATCCACCGTATTGAATACGAACTTTTTCAGATACTTCTTTTCCGTAAAGTCCTTCAACTACATCACGAACTGCTTTACACATTTTTTGAGCATCTTCTTTAGTAGCAGATTTACCAGTTCCAATAGCCCAAATAGGCTCATAAGCGATAACTGATGATGCTACTTGTTCTGCTGTTAAATCAGCTAAAGCTCCTTTTACTTGAGCTCCAACAAATTCTGCAGCCTTACCTGCTTCATATGTTTCAAGAGTTTCTCCACAACAGATGATTGGAAGTAATCCGTTAGCAAAGATTGCTTTTGCTTTTTTGTTGATATCTTCATCTGTTTCGTGGAAATATTCACGGCGCTCTGAGTGACCGATTACTACATAATTTACACCCATTTCAGATAACACTTTAGGTGAAGTTTCACCTGTGTATGCTCCTGAATTTTCAAAATAGCAATTTTGAGCTGCAACTTTTAATCCAGTTCCTTCAGCTGCGCTAAGTAATACACTTAAATCAACAGCTGGAGCTGCAATACCTGCTTCAACTTTATCTGATGATGGTAATTTCCCAGCAAGAGCTTCAACGAATGCTTTAGCTTCTTGTGGATTTTTATTCATTTTCCAGTTTCCTGCGATAAATGGTAATCTTGACATAATGTTACTCTCCTTGAGTTTTAAAATTATTTATTTGATAATGAATCAATTCCAGGTAATACTTTTCCTTCTAGGTATTCTAAAGAAGCTCCTCCACCTGTAGAAATGTGTGAGAATTTTTCTGCATATCCTAAAGAAATTGCTGCTGTTGCACTATCACCACCACCAATTATAGTAGTAGCTCCTTCTAAGTTTGCGATAGCTTCACATACACCAATAGTACCTTTCGCAAAGTTAGGCAATTCAAATACCCCCATAGGTCCGTTCCAAATTACTGTTCTTGCTCCTTCAAGAGTGTTCTTAAATAACTCAATAGTTTTTGGTCCGATATCTAATCCTTCCTCGTCAGGTTGAATATCACCTTGTGCTACTCGACTTGGTGCATCATTCGAAAATTCTTTAGCAACAACATTATCGATTGGTAATACTAGTTTATCTCCAGCTTTTTCCATTAATTCACGAGCGTAATCAATTTTATCATTTTCACAAAGTGAAATTCCAATTTCTTTACCTTGTGCTTTCATGAAAGTATAAGCCATACCTCCACCGATAATTACTTTGTCAGCTTTATCTAATAAGTTTTCGATAACTGCAATTTTATCAGAAACTTTTGCTCCACCTAAGATTGCAACAAGTGGTCTTTCTGGATTATCAACTGCTCCACCAATAAATTTGATTTCTTTATCAACTAGGAATCCTGATGCAGAATTTCCTTCTCCAATATTAGATGCAATACCTACGTTTGAAGCATGTGCACGGTGAGCTGTACCAAATGCATCATTTACAAACACATCACCTAGAGAAGCCCAATATTTTGCAAGTTCTGGATCATTTTTAGATTCTTTTTTACCATCTACATCTTCGAAACGAGTGTTTTCAAACATTAAGATTTCGCCTTCGTTTAATTCTTTAACCGCTGCTTCTAATTCAGCACCACGAGTTTGAGGTACAAATTTAACTTCTTTACCTAATAATTCTGATAATCTTACCGCTACAGGTGCTAAGCTTTTTGATGCTTTGTCAGCTTCTTCTTTAACACGTCCTAAGTGTGAAAATGCTACAACTTTAGCTCCTTGATTTAGCGCATACTCAATAGTTGGTAATGCCGCAGTAATACGGTTATCATTTGTAATTTCACCATCTTTTAATGGCACGTTGAAGTCAACACGCATTAAGACAGTTTTCCCTTGTAAGTTACCTAAGTCTTTGATAGATTTCTTCATGGAAAGCTCCTTTTAATTTATTTGGAATATATGAGACAAGATATAAGTCACATTCGACTTATATCTTATCTATTCTTCTATAATATATATTTTAGATTATTTAATTAATCCTGCGAAGTATTTTAATGTTCTTACTAATTGAGAAGTGTAAGACATTTCGTTGTCATACCAAGATACAACTTTAACTAATTGTTTATCTCCAACTGTTAATACTTTTGTTTGAGTTGCATCAAATAATGATCCGTAAGAAATTCCGATAATATCAGAAGATACGATTGGATCTACATTGTAACCGAATGATTCGTTAGCAGCAGCTTCCATTGCAGCGTTAACTTCTTCAGCTGTAACAGTTTTTTCAACTACAGCTACTAATTCTGTTAATGAACCAGTTGGTACTGGTACACGTTGTGCAGCTCCATCTAATTTTCCGTTTAATTCTGGGATTACTAATCCGATAGCTTTAGCAGCACCAGTTGTGTTTGGTACAATGTTTTCAGCTGCAGCACGAGCACGACGTAAGTCTCCACCACGATGAGGAGCGTCAAGTGTGTTTTGGTCTCCAGTGTATCCGTGGATTGTAGTCATTAATCCTTCAACTACTGTGAAGTTATCGTGTAAAGCTTTAGCCATTGGAGCTAAACAGTTAGTTGTACAAGATGCACCTGAGATAACTGTTTCTGTTCCATCTAAAGTTTCGTGGTTTACGTTATAAACGATAGTTTTAACGTCGTTTCCACCTGGAGCTGAGATAACAACTTTTTTAGCTCCTGCTTGGATGTGAGCTTCTGCTTTTTCTTTAGAAGTGAAGAATCCAGTACATTCTAATACTACATCTACTCCTAATTCTCCCCATGGTAATTCAGTTGGATTAGCATTAGCAAACGCTTTGATTTCTTTACCATTTACTACTAAGCTTCCTTCTGAAGCAGATACTTCTCCGTCAAAACGACCTTGAGTTGTATCATATTTTAATAAGTGAACTAGTTGATTAACTGGTGTTAAGTCGTTAATCGCTACTACTTCAATTCCTTCTACGTTTTGGATTCTTCTTAATGCAAGACGTCCGATACGTCCAAATCCGTTAATTGCTACTTTTACTGACATTTTTTAGTCCTCCTAAAAATTATTATTAACTTTTTTTATTATTTTTTTGCAAATTGCCTCGTCAATAATTAGTGTTGCATTAGCTGGTTTTGTATTTAGATAACTAAATACTGCATCAGCTTTTTCCTCACCACCAACTATTGTAAAGACATTATCAATGCCATCAACATCTTTAAAACTCATACCTATAGTAGAGGTTTTAAATATTTCACTGCCGCTTTCATCAAAATAACTTCCAAATGATTCACTGACAGCTTTTTTTTCTTCTAATACTTTTAAAATCTCTTTTGAAGATTTTCTTCTTTGTGCCATTTCAAAAGCATTTCCAATACTATGGATAATTATAGATGTTTTCCCTATAACATCAAGCGCATTTTTTACAACTGGTTCTTTTATAAGTTCTTCTAATGCCTTTTGTCCTATATTATCTGGCGCATGTAATAATTGATAATTATGACCAGAGTTATTAGCCATCTTTGATGCAATATCATTAGCTTGATATTCCGTATTAACGACAGATAGACCACCTCTTATCGGTGTTATAGTAACATCCTTTCCATAACCAAATGTTTCATTAGCTTTACCGGCTATGTAATACATTGTACTACCTCCGCTGACTCCAATTACGCATTCCTTAGTTATTTTAGCATTAACCTTATCCAAGAGTAGGCTTGTCATTTCTTCTCTAGTAGCTTCATTATTAACGAAATCGCCAGCTACAATATGAACTTGCTTTATTGAAAAATTATTTTTTATAAAACTTCTTTCTTTTGCGAAAGAATCATTTATAACTGACTCTTTTATTTCTAAAAGAAGAGTCTCTCCTTTTTCAGTAATACTCATTCCTGTAGAGTTTTTTGTAATTAATCCTAACTTGGATAGAACTTCACATTCTGTTCGTAATTGCCTTTCAGTCATATTGATAAAGTTTAATAATGATTTTCTTCCTACTGGCTGATTAATTTTAATTGTTACCAGAAGTTCATATCTATTACTAAATTTCATAAACATTTCAGGTACGAGTCTACTTTGCATATGTAACAAATGTAAAATATCCATCTTAAGTTTCCCCTATATATATTAAAAATATATTAAAAGTTTATCGTTGGACTTTTTACGTCCAGTTAGGTCAATTTACGACCATCGGGTGTTAAAAAAATAAACTTTCTGATTAAAATTATAACAAAGGACTGAAGAAAAATCAAGTCTTTTTAGTTTTGTTTAATCAAAAAGTTCAATTATTATTTCAATATAGTTATTAATTCAATTAATATAATAAAGTAAAACACGAAAATCATCTCGTATTCTTTATAATCTATAGGTAAATTTGAAATAAACTGACTAGGATAATTTACCTCGATATCTTTCTTTAGGTTAACTACGTCTAAATTATCAAAATTGTATCTAGCTAGTAAATTATTTAGTTCATCTTCACCATAATAAAATATTTTTTTCACTTTTGAAAAGAATAATCCATCTGATATTGTTATATTTTCGATTACTGATAACACTGATAGTAAATCTCGTTTTTCATTTATTGAATTTTCCGAAATAATAGTATATAACTTTTTCAATAAAAGCTTCGGTATTTTGTATTTAAGTTCTAATGATTCAAAATCTATTTCTTCAACAGTTTTCTGAATCTTTTTAACTTTTGTTATTTTCTCTTTTGAAGATTTACCTTCATTTTTATCAATAAAAACAACCACCTTAGAATCAATCTTTATTATTCTATTTTCATCAAACTCAAGTTTTCCATTTAAATTTTCTAATGTTTTTTCCTGATCTAACTTTTGATAAGGTCGTTTAAATTTATTACCCTCAATAAGATAAAATCCTTTATACGACTTGTGATATTTAAATTCCAACTTTACACCTCTTTTCTAATATAAATCATTTAATATACTACCATAATTATAAAAAATATTCAACTTTATATACACTTCAATAGGATTAAACACTATTTTAAAACAATTCTCTTAATCTCTCGCGAGGTATAGCTGCCTCTAATAAAATCATTAATTTTATTCTAGCTTTTTGTCCACTCAAACCTGTTGTAAATATAACCCCATCTTGTTGAAATCTTTTTCCGCCACCTTCATAATCATAAACATCTTGAGTAACTCCATTAAATGCACGTGATACAAAAACTACAGGTATATCATTTTTTATACATTCTCTAATAGCTGATACTGTTTTAGGTGGTAAATTCCCAGCTCCTAAAGCTTCAATAACCAATCCATCTGCTCCTAAATTAAGCACTGCATTTATAAGTTCATCTCCCATACCTGCATATGCTTTTAACAAATAAACCTTTTTCCCTATAGTATTAACGCTGTAATGTTCTTCTCTTACTAATTTTTGAAAATAAATAACTTCATTTTTAGAGACTAATCCAATAGGTCCAAATGTCGGTGTTTGAAATGTTGCTACATTAGTCGTGTGAGTTTTCGTTACATAAGTAGCTGTATGAACTTCATCATTCATAACTACTAACACTCCTTTATCGCGACTATCATCACTAGTTGCAACAACTAAAGAACTCCTCAAATTAGCTAATCCATCAGCTCCTATTTCATTACTTGAGCGCATAGCACCTGTTACTACAACAGGTATATCTACATTTAATGTTAATTCTAAATAATAAGCCGTTTCTTCAAGTGTATCCGTACCATGTGTTATTACAATTCCGTTATATCCTTCTTTTACAGCTTCTTCAATTCTATTTTTTATTCCCAACATTTCTCTTTCTGTAATTTGAGGTGAAGCAAGGTGATAAAGATCCTCCATATACAAATCCCCTATATATGAAAATAAATTTCCACCTATTCCTATTGGATTACTATCAGTCGGAGAAACTTTTCCAGTCGTTTGATCTTCACTCATAGAGATAGTTCCACCAGTATTCAATATCAATATTTTTTTCAATTCAAACAACTCCTCTCTATTTTCTTAAATTATCATAACCATTAACTACCAACTCTACCTTCCCATTACTCGGATCTATCACTAATCCATGAACAGGTACATCTTTTGGAATCAACGGATGTCTAGTTATCATATTTACATCGTGTCCGACACTTTCCTCTACATCGTCAAATCCATGTAACCATGTATTTAAATCAAGGCCAGAATACTGTAAAATATCTAAAGTTTCTTGCTCTATACCCCTGTCTTTCATTTTTTCCATAATTAAACTAGTATCAATATTTTGCATTCCACAATCATGATGCCCCATAACTATAATTTCATCAGCTTTCAGCATATATACTGCAATTATCAAACTCCTCATAATCGATCCAAATGGATGCGTCAAAATTGCCCCTGCATTTTTTACTACTTTAACGTCCCCCGAAGATAGATTCAAAGACTTTGTTGCAAGTTCAACCAATCTTGTATCCATACAAGTAAACATTACTACCTTTTTAGCAGGATACTTATCTTCTGTTTTATATTTTTCATACTCTTCAAATTTTACAAAATACTCATTGTATTCTAACATTGAATCTAACAGTCTCATTTTAACTCCTCATGAAAATCATTATTTATAATTTTACTTACATTTTCATTATACTATACTTAACGCTTAACGTAAACTTTCCTAACTAATTAACTGGTTAAAAATACTTATATTCAAAAAAGATGTATCGCATGACTTTAAGTCATACAATACATCTTAATAATTATTTAACCCAATTTACTAGCTCATCTGCCTCTTTTGGACCTTTTGAACCTTGTTCATATGTGTATAACGGAGAACCTTGCTCTTCATATCTAGCTATTAACTTATTAATAAATGTCCAAGATTCTACTATTTGATTCCATTGTGAGAATAATGCTCTATCTTCTCTAAAGCAAGCATCAAGTAATCTTTCATAGGCTTCTGGTGTATTTATTATATTTTCTAATATACAACTTTGACAGAAGTCTAATGAAATTGGTTGTAACTCTTGTTCTGTACCTGGCTTTTTAGCATTAAATTGGAAATACACACCTTCTTCAGGTTGAATTTTTATTATTAATACATTACCAGGAGAATTTCCAACAGATTTGAACTGAACAACTACTTGAGTTTCACGTTTTTCTAATTTTTTACCAGTTCTTATAAAGAATGGCACACCTTCCCATCGCTCATTATCTACAAATAATTTAAGAGCAACGTATGTTTCTGTTTTAGAATCTGCAGGAATATTCTCCTCTTGAAGATATCCTTCATATTGTGCCATCACTAAACTATCATGAACATTCTCAATCGGTTTAAGTGCAGAAAGAAGGTTATATTGACTCTCGTGAATACCGCGGCTTCCTTCTTCTTTCGGTTCTTCCATAGCTACTAATGACAGAACTTGTAATAAATGGTTTTGAACCATATCTTTTAAAGCACCACTCTTATCATAGTAACTAGCTCTAGTTCCAACACCAACTGTTTCCGCAGCGGTTATTTGAACATTTTCTACAAAATCTTTATTCCAGATACCTTTAAAAATAATATTTTCAAAACGTAATGATAGAATATTTTGAATCATTTCTTTACCTAAATAATGATCAATATGATAAATTTCATCTTGGTTAAAGAATTTTGCAAGTTCATCATTTAATATTCCAGCTTTTTCTAAATCTTCTCCAAATGGTTTTTCAATTATAACTTTTGCATTATTATCTGCACAATATTTTTTCAATCCATTTGTTATTGTTATGAAAAATGATGGTGCTACCGCAAAATAATATACATGATTTTCTATACCTTGCTCAGCATAAAATGTCTGTAACATTTCATAATCATCTTCATTTGTCATATCCATTTTGAAATAAATAATTCTTTTAGCATATTCATCAAATTGTTCATCGTCGAACTTAGTGCGTGCATATTCTTTTACCCATGTACGAGCTATATCTATGTAATCTGACTGCGTGTATGCTCTACGACCTATCACGACAACCTTAAAATCTTCAGCTAATTTTCCTAATACATTTAAGTTATATAATGCAGGTAACAGTTTTCTATATGTAAGATCTCCTGTTCCTCCAAAAAGTGTTATTGCTGTTTTATTTTCCATTGTTACCAACCCAGTCATAGTGATAATTTCCTTCTTTATCAGTTCTTTCAAAAGTGTGTGCTCCAAAATAGTCACGTTGTGCTTGAATTAAATTAGCTCCACTATTAGCAGTTGTATAAATATCTAAGTATGACACTGCTGAAGTCATAGCACTAAGTGGTAATCTGTTAGTAATTGCTAAGGCAGCAACTTCACGTAAGCTATCTTGTCTTGTTTCGATTACTTCCTTGAAGAATGGATCAAAGATTAAGTTTTCTAATTTTGGATTATTTTGGTATGCTTCTATAATGTTTTGTAAGATTTTCGCTTGAATAATACATCCACCACGGAAAATTTTAGCAATTT
>NZ_CAUPZX010000014.1:0-37653 GCF_963515875.1 uncultured Gemella sp.
ACAAATTGCACTATTTCCGAATCTTACAGTTGCAGAAAATATTGCGCTAATTCCAGAAATGAAAAATTTTGATAAAAAAGAAATCAAAGAAAAAACAGAGGATTTATTAAGGAAAGTAGGATTAGATCCTAAGCATTATATGAATCGTTTTCCTAAAGAACTTTCTGGTGGAGAAAAGCAACGTGTAGGAATACTACGTGCAATTATTGCTAATCCTAAAATTTTACTGATGGATGAACCATTTTCTGCATTAGATCCTATTAGTAAAGTTCAATTACAAGATTTGATAAAAACCTTACACAATGAGTATAAAATGACGACAGTTTTTGTAACTCATGACATGGATGAAGCTATGAAACTTGCCGATAGAATTTGTGTCTTAAAAAATGGTAAGGTAGTTCAAATTGCTACACCAGAGGTATTAAAAGAAAACCCTGCGGATGACTTTGTTCGTGAATTTTTTGCAAGGGGGGATAAATAATGAATTTAGTAAATACATTTTTAGAAAGAAAAAGTGATTGGATAACTGGTTTATATGAGCATCTTCAGATTTCATTATTATCACTTATTATTGCTATATTTATTGCAGTTCCGTTAGGAATAATTATCTCAGGGAATAAAAAGACAAGTGAATGGTTTTTACAAATTACTGGTATTTTCCAAACGATTCCTTCTCTTGCATTATTAGGTCTATTCATTCCATTTATGGGAATTGGCACATTACCAGCAGTCGTGGCATTAGTAATTTATGCTATATTTCCAATATTACAAAGTACAATTACTGGTTTATCGGAGATTGATTCATCATTAGAAGAAGCTGCAACTGCATTTGGTATGACAAAACTAGAAAAATTGAAAAAATACCAACTTGCATTAGCAATGCCTATACTTATGGATGGTGTAAGAACTGCTAGTATTATGATTATTGGTACAGCAACTCTTGCTGCTTTAATTGGAGCAGGAGGATTAGGTTCATTTATTTTACTAGGAATAGATAGAAACAACTCTGCGTTAATTCTAATCGGGGCAATTTCCTCAGCAATCTTAGCTATAATTTTTGGATTATTAATTAAGTTCTTACAAGATAAAAAACCAAAAACAATTTTAGCATCATTACTTGCGGCTGTAGTAGCTTTAACAATCAGTTTTTTCCCAATTGGAAAAATGTCTAATGATAAACTAATTATAGCGGGTAAAATAGGAGCAGAACCAGAAATTTTAATAAATATGTATAAAATACTTATAGAAGATGAAACTAAAATCGATGTTGAGGTTAAACCGAACTTCGGTAAAACTAGTTTCTTATATGAGGCGTTAAAAGGTAAAAGTATTGATATTTATCCAGAGTTTACAGGTACAGTTACGACAACATTATTGAAAACACCAGAAACTGTTCCTTCTAATGATCCTGATGAAGTTTATGAAGTTGCACGTAAGAAAATATTTGAACAAGATAAACTAGTATATTTAAAACCCACAAAATTTCAGGATACATATGCATTAGCTGTAACAGAAGATTTTGCAAATAAAAATAAATTAAATAATATCTCAGATATAAAATTAGTAGAAAATTCTTCAAAAGTAGGATTTTCATTAGAATTTAATGATAGAAAAGATGGTGGTATAGGACTTAAAAATCTTTATCACTTGAATCTAAATGTTAAAACTATGGAAATAGCGTTGAAATATCAAGCTATTTCAAATGGTGATGTAAATATTATCGATGTATTCTCAACGGATAGTAAGATAATTACAAATAAACTTAAATTATTAAATGATGATAGACATTTATTCCCACCATATCAAGGGGCACCGTTATTAAGAGAAGAGACATTGAAAAAACATCCTGAACTTGAAAAAATCTTAAATAAACTTGCTGGAAAAATAACAGAAAAAGAAATGACTGAAATGAACTACAAAGTAGATATTGAAGGTAAACCTGCTTATGATGTAGCAAAAGAATTTCTACAAAAAGAAGGATTAATTAAAAAATAGAGTAGTATATTACTTAAAATTAAAAATTCTCAAGCCTTATGGTTTGGGATTTTTTTCTAACATTTCCTTTTTTATATGATTTTTGATAAAATTAAAGGTAAGAGTTTTTTAGCTAGAAATGTAGAAAGTAGGTGTAAATTTGCAAGTTACAAATATAACAAAGCTAAAAGTTAAGTATAAAATTGAATTAGAAAATGGTAAACATTTTTATGTCTCTGAAGATACGATAATAAAATATGGACTTATAAAAAAAATAGATTTATCAAAAGAGCAACTAAAAGAAATCATAGCTCATGAGAGTATAGAAAGTGCTTATAGTAAGGCTGTACATTACTTACAATTTGGTTTAAGAACTAAGCAGGATATAAGAGAATATCTTCAGAAGAAAGAGATTGCTGATAATGTTATTGATGAGGCAATAGAGAAGTTGATAGAAATCGGTTATCTGAATGATGATCACTATGTAGAAGCTGCGGTAACGGATTATTTTAACCTAAATCAAAAAGGACCGTATTGGATACAAAGAAAATTATTAGAAAAAGGCTTGGATAAAGACGTTATTGAAGAAAATATTGCGAAGATTTGTACTGAAGAAGCAATGATAGAAATGCTCTATAAGATTATTGAGCATGAATATAAAGTACGAAGAGAGACAAAAAATAAAAAAGTTCAAAAAATAACACAAAAACTTTATACAAATGGCTTTACATCTGATATAATAAGAAAGGTGTTTGACATATTTTTCGAAGACTATGAGGAAGAAGATGAAGATGGTATATTAGATGAGCATTATAGAAGGGCTTATCAAAGTTATAGTCGCAGATACGAAGGGTATGCACTTAAACAAAAGCTGATTGAAAAGCTAATAAGAGATGGTTTTTCGTATTATACAGCTAAAGACTATGTAGAAAAACAAGATTTGTAAAGGAAGAATAAAATGAATAGAAGAAATGAAAGGCAAAAGAAAATAAGGAACTTTTCTATAATTGCACATATTGACCACGGGAAATCGACTCTTGCGGATAGAATTTTAGAGAAAACAAAGGCGTTAGAACAACGTGAGATGAAAGCACAACTTCTAGACTCGATGGATATTGAACGTGAAAGAGGTATTACAATTAAACTTAATGCAGTTCAATTACAATATACTGCTAAAAATGGAGAAGAGTATATTTTCCACTTAATCGATACACCGGGACACGTAGACTTCACATATGAAGTATCACGTTCTCTAGCAGCATGTGAAGGGGCTATTTTAGTAGTTGATGCTGCTCAAGGTATTGAAGCACAAACTTTAGCTAATGTATACTTAGCATTAGACAATAATTTAGAAATTATTCCAATTATTAACAAAATCGACTTACCTGCGGCGGATCCTGAAAAAGTTAAGACTGAGATTGAAGATGTAATTGGATTACCGACAGATGATATCGTGCTAGCTTCAGCTAAGGCGGGTATTGGTATTGATGAAATCTTAGAACAAATCGTAGAATATATTCCAGCTCCGTCTGGGGATGCTGATGAACCACTACAAGCGTTAATCTTTGACTCTTTATACGATGCGTATAGAGGAGTTATCGTTTCAGTTCGTATTAAGAACGGTACTGTAAAGGCTGGAGATAAGATTAAGATGATGGCTACTGGTGGTGTGTTCGAGGTAACTGAGGTTGGTATTCACACACCTAAAGAAAAAATCGTTGATGAACTTACTGCAGGGGATGTAGGATTTATCTGTGCATCTATCAAAAATGTAAGTGAAACTCGTGTAGGGGATACAATCACACTAGCGAATAATCCTGCAAAAGAAGCATTACCTGGATATAGAAGATTAAATCCAATGGTATTCTGTGGATTATATCCAATCGATTCATCAAAATATAATGACTTACGAGAAGCATTAGAAAAATTAGAACTTAATGACTCTGCTTTACAATATGAAGCAGAAACATCACAAGCACTAGGATTCGGATTTAGATGTGGATTCCTAGGAATGTTACACATGGAAATCATTCAAGAGCGTATTGAACGTGAATTTAACATTGATATCATCGCAACTGCACCATCGGTTATTTACAAAGTTGAGAAAACTGACGGAACTTTAGTAGATGTATCAAACCCATCAGAAATGCCAGATCCACAAAAAATAAATAAGATAACTGAGCCATTTGTTAAGGCGAGCATTATGGTACCAAATGACTATGTAGGTGCCGTTATGGATCTTTGTCAGAAGAAACGTGGTATCTTCTTAAATATGGAATATATCGATGATACAAGGGTTAATATTACTTATGATATACCTTTATCAGAAATCGTCTTTGATTTCTTTGATCAACTTAAATCTAATACAAAAGGATATGCGTCATTCGACTATGAATTAACTGGATATAAAGATAGTAACCTTGTTAAGATGGATATTCTATTAAATGGTGAACAAGTCGATGCTTTAAGTTTCATCGTTCACAGAGAATTTGCTTACCAACGTGGTAAAGTTATTGTAGAAAAACTTAAAAAACTTATTCCTAAGCAACAATTTGAGATTCCTATCCAAGCTGCAATTGGAAATAAAATTATCTCTCGTGAAACAATTAAAGCGATGCGTAAAAACGTTCTTGCGAAATGTTACGGAGGGGATATCAGTAGGAAACGTAAATTATTAGAGAAACAGAAAAAAGGTAAAGAGAGAATGAAAGCTGTTGGTAGCGTAGAAGTTCCTCAAGATGCGTTTATGGCTGTTCTGAAAATGGATGAAGAATAATGAAAAGTTATCCACGCGGAGTATATATTCATATTCCATTTTGTAAGTATATTTGTTCGTACTGTGATTTCAACAAGTTTTATATACAAAGACAACCTGTCGATAAATATATAGATTGCTTAATTAAAGAAATCGAGAGCATGGAAAATATTCAAAATGTTGAAACTATTTATATTGGTGGTGGAACACCAAGTGCATTAAATGATGAACAACTTCATCGTTTACTAACTGCATTAAGAAATAAAATTCCACAACAACTGCGTGAATTTACTTTTGAAGCTAACCCTGAGGATCTTGTTGATTCTCGGGTTGCTTTGGTAAAGGGATACGGAGTTGATAGAATTAGTATGGGAGTTCAAACTTTTAATAATGAGTTGTTAAAAATTCTTGGGCGAGGACATGTTGCTGATGATGTGGATATGGCGATTGCTAATTGTAAAAAACATGGGATTGAGGACATTAATGTTGATTTAATGTTTTCATTACCGAAGCAGACTATGGACGATTTGTATGATAGTATGAAGAAGGTTGTGGGATATAATATTAGCCATGTCTCTTGTTACTCATTGATATTAGAGCAGAAAACAAAACTTTATAATCAAGTTAGAGATAAGAAAGTTACATTACCTTCGAATGAAACTGAAGAGAAAATGTACAATGAGGTTATTAATTTCTTAACAGAAAATGGTTATGAACAGTATGAAATCAGTAATTTTGCACGACCAGGTCATGAGAGTGTTCATAATAGCAGTTACTGGAAGAATATAGAGTATTATGGTCTTGGGGCAGGTGCGCATGGTTATATTGATGGAGTGCGTTATGCTAACCAAGGAGCATTGAAATTCTATATTGATAGTATGTTAGAAAAAGGGCATGCAAGACGTGAAGAAAATACTGTAACAACTAAGGAAAGAATCGAAGAGGAAATGTTCTTAGGACTGCGTCTTTTAGAAGGTGTAGATTTAGATATGTTTGAAGAAAAGTATGAAAAAAGAGCAGAAGAAATATTCAAAGGTGTAATTGATAAAAACATAAGAGAAGGGTACCTAGAGATCGAAGGTAATAAACTTCGTTTGACTAGAAAAGGATTATTCTATGGAAACGATGTGTTCTCTGAGTTTTTATTGGATTAAATATAATAAAAATTTTGTAAGGGGAGAAACCAGCTAGATAAGTTTTATGAAGTTAGTTTTTCGGTTTCTCCCGATAAATATAAAGGAAAGGAGAATAATTATGGAGCGGACATATATTGAAAGATTACTTAGTAATTTGAATGAAGAGTATGGATTTAATTTGAGATTCGGTGATAATTTTAAAAATGCATTTTCTCATTCTTCTTATACTAATGAGAAAAGAATCGAGAAACATTTGAATTATGAGCGTCTGGAATTTTTAGGAGATGCTGTTGTTGAACTTACAACAAGTGAATTTTTATTTAAAAAATTTTCTGAGCTTCCAGAAGGTGAACTTACTAAGTTACGTGCATCTATTGTGTGTGAAAAGACATTGGTTAAATATGCTTTGCAACTTGGTTTAGATAAATGTATCTATCTAGGAAAAGGTGAAGAAAAAATGGGCGGTAGAAGTCGAGCAGCTTTACTTGCTGATATTTTTGAATCTTTTACAGGAGCGATGTATTTAGAATCAAATCTTGAAGTGGTAAAAACGTTCTTAAATAATACTTTATTTACAGAAGTGCAAGATCTTGAGTATCACAGTTTTGTAGATTATAAAACTATCTTACAAGAATATGTTTCGAAAATTAAATTAGGTGATATTGAATATGTAGTACTTGATTCTAGTGGTCCATCACATTCGAAAACGTTCACAAGTGCTATTTTAATTGATGGGAAACAATATGGGAATGGAACTGCAACAACAAAGAAAGAGTCTGAGCAGCTTTCAGCAAAACAAGCATTAGAAAAACTAGGGTGTAAGAATATTTAAAAACAATGAAAGGAGAAGAAGATGAAATTAGCAAAGGTTGAAGTTACAGGTTTTAAATCTTTTCAGAAGAAAACAACGTTTGAATTTAAGAATAATTTAATCGGTGTTGTTGGGCCGAATGGTTCGGGAAAAAGTAATATAATTGATGCTATTCGCTGGGTTTTAGGGGAGCAGTCTGCTAAAAATTTACGTGGTAGTAGCATGAAAGATGTTATCTTTTCGGGGACAGAAGATGCGAAAAGAAAAAACTTTGCTGAAGTAGCGGTAACATTTTCTAACGACGAAGATAGTTGTGAAATTAAAAGACGTTTGTATAGAAATGGTGATAGTGAGTATTACATTGATAATAAACGTGCAAAATTAAAAGATATTACAGATATATATTTGGACCTTGGGATTAATAAGGAGAGTTATAGCATTATTACTCAAGGTAAGGTAGAAGATATTATCTCATCTAAACCTGTTGATCGTCGAGCAATTATTGAAGAGGCTTCAGGAGTATTAAAATATAAAAATAAGAAAAAAGAAACCAATCTCAAATTAGAAAAAACAAATGACAATTTAATGAGGTTATATGATATTTTCTCAGAAATTTCAGGTCGTTATGAAATCTTAGAAGATCAAAAGAATAAAACACAAAAGTATCTTGATTATTCTAAAGAACTCGAAGAAAAAGATATATTATTAAATGTTTATAACATTGCTGAATATCAGAAAAGACTTGCAAATTTACTTAAAGTTAAACAAGATAAAGAATCGGAAAAACTTGACTTAGAGAATAGACAAGAAGAACTTATTAAAGATTTAGAAAGTATCAAAAATAGTTTAGTCTCTCTAGATAGAACTTACATGAAATATCATGATAAAGAGTTAGAATTAGTTCAGAAGAAAGAATCTCTTCAATCACAATTAAGTGTAATTCAGGAAAGAAAAAACAATAGAACACTTAGAAGTGAAAAAATTAATGACGATATTAAATATCTTGAGGAAAGAAAACAAAATCTTGAGAGTAAGTTAGCAGAAAGAGAAAATCTTAATGCTGAAACTAAAAGTAAAATTCAAAAGATTAATAAAGAAATCTCTTCATTAGAATCAGGTGAAGAGAGTAAACTAGAATTAATCGAAAGAAATATAGAAGAATTAAAAGATAACTATTATAGCTTAATAAACGAAGAAACTAAACTAGAAAATAGTATAGAGTTCGCTAAGAAAAATCTAGAGAGTGCTGATGAAAACAGTAAAGAAATTCTAGATAATATAGAGAGACAAAAACAAGTTTTAGCTATAAAAACAGAAGAGCTTACAGCAGCTACTGAAGAACAAAAAGCTCTAGATGAGCAATTAGCTAATCTTCAAAAAGAACTTGATATATTAGTTGAAAAAAATATTTTTATTAATTCAAATGGGAAAAATATTGAGGAACAAATACGAACAGGATACAACTTCAAGAGTAACCTAGAAAATCGCAAGAAGTTCTTAGAAGATCAGATTAATAATTTAAGTTTCTACAATATTGGAGTAAAAGAAATTCTTGCTAATAAAGATTCTTTAGCTGGTGTTCATAATAGTGTAGCGAATATTGTAGAATTTGATAATGAGTATGCTGTTGCAATCGATATTGCTTTGGGGCAAGCGCAACAAAATATTATCGTAGAAAATGAGAATGTTGCTAAACAATGTATTAATCACTTAAAGAAAACTAATAAAGGTAGAGTTACATTTTTACCATTAAATAATATTAAAGCAAAAGCTATTGCCAATGACGTTTATAGAACAGTAGTAAATGAAGAAGGATTTATCAATATTGCTGAGAATCTTATAACTGTTGACACAGAGTATAAAAACATAATATCTCATTTATTAGGGCTTGTTCTTATCGTTGATAATATGGATAATGCCAATAGAATAGCTCGTAAGATTAATTTTAAAAATAGAATTATTACATTAGATGGGCAAATCATCAATAGTGGTGGATCTATCACTGGGGGTGCTGTTAATAAAAATAATAACTCGTCTATTAAACATAAGGCTGAACTAGATGAGCTAGTGCAAAATCTTGATAAAGTTAATGATAAGATTGAAAAATTAGCTGATGAGAAGAGTTTATTAGAAAGTCAACAACAACAGGTAATGGATAAAATCATAAACTCTAAATCTGTGAAAGAAGAGGCAATTTTAAAACTTAAGCAATTAGAATTAAGTATTAATCATAAAAATTCTGAGATTGCTGATATTAAAGAAAATATAGAATTTAATGAGAAGAAATTACTAGAATTTAAAGACAATGAAGATGACTCAAGTAATATTATTGAATTAACTCAAAATCTTGAGAAAATTAGAGTAGAGCTACAAAAACTTGATGAGAAAATCAAAGAAGAAAGTAGTAAGAAACAAAATGCTCAAAGTGCTGAAGAATTGTTCTTAGAGAAAATTGCCGAGCTTAAGATAGAAAAATCAAAATTAGAAGAAACAACTAAACATGGTTTAGAGTTAATAGAATCGCTATCAGCAGATATAGCGGATGTAAATGAACAGCTGACAAGATTAGAAATGTCTAAGGATGCGGAGTCTTTAAGTGAGGAAGATGAGCTTCAAATATTAGAAAATAACTCTAAGTTGATTATTGAGTGTACTGAACGTTTAACAACGCTTAAGACGTTATTATCAGATCTTGATATGGAAAAAACAGGATTATTCAAACGTGAAAAAGAAATTACGGTAGCTCAACAAAGAAATAATGAAAGCTTACGTCAGAAAACTTCAGAATTTGAAAAGTTAACTATAGAACAGACGAAGATAGAAGTTAAAATTGATGAATATCTAGAAAATCTTGTTACTAATTATAATGTAACGTACGAAAGTGTATCAAATAGATTGACGTCTGAAAATATTGATGAAGTACCAACGTATAAGAGTGATGTAGTAAGACTTCGCAAAGAGATAGTAGACTTAGGTAATATTAATTTGAATGCTATTGCTGAGTTTGAAGAGGTAAAAGAACGTTATGACTTCTATAATGAACAAATTACCGATCTTGTAGAAGCGAAAGAAAAACTAGAAGAGACTATTGCAGAGATTGATAAAGAAGTAAAAGAACGCTTCTTAACGACATTTGTTCAAGTAGCAGAAGACTTCAATAAAATATTTAAAAAATTGTTCAAAGGTGGTTATGCAGATATGACTTTAGAATCACCAAATGACATATTAAATACTGGAATAGTAATCGAAGCTTCACCTCCGGGTAAAAAACTTCAAAACCTTTCATTATTATCAGGTGGGGAGAAATCTTTAACTGCGATAAGTTTATTGTTTGCGATATTACAGGTTAAAAATCCTCCGTTTGTAGTACTAGATGAGGTAGAAGCGGCACTGGATGAAGAGAATGTTAATAGATTTGCTAAATTCTTGAAAGTTTATTCAGAGAATAATCAGTTCTTAGTTATTACGCACAGACGAGGAACTATGGAAGCTATGGATACTTTATACGGAGTAACAATGCAAGAAAAAGGTATTAGTTATATCTTAGAATTAGAGTTAAAAGATGTTATTGAGAACTTCGAAGAGGTAGTAGAGTAGTAGGTAAAATTTTATAATAAGTTAAAAGACACGGTTAAGTTTGAACTTAACTGTGTCTTTTTCAACTTAATTTGAATAAGATAAATTCTTAATAAATCCATACCATACATATACTACAATAATTATTGCCAGTAATTCACTAAGACGAATTAAAATATTTAAAATAGAAAATTCAGCAATTTGATAGTAAATTCCAGTTTTTTGAAATGCTATTGCACAAATCACTAATGGGAAAGTGAAAGCAGAAAAGCTAGGATAGAATTTTCTTTTCAGTAGGTATGGTAATTGAATTAAAACAAATATAAACAATAATATTGTAAGTGGTATTAATATTGCTAATATTATATTACTTTTATGTGTAACTCCAATCATATAACTAGCTAGTAATAGTCCACCAGGGGCAGAAAATACTGTTATAGTAGGATAATCCCCATCTTTATAATGTTTATATTTATAAACTCTATAAAGAACAAAAGGTAGTAGTACTAAATAGTTAATATAAGAAAAGTAGAAGTAAATTAATCCTAGTGTTTCTAAGTTATAATTTATTGCTGTTACTGTTACAACAGCAGGTCCAACGAATGTAATGAACCAAGTTGGATAAATATTTTTAATATGCCTTTCTTTCAGAATAAAATTATAAATTGCATAAGATACAACAAAAAAATCAAGAAGAATTCCAACTATCCAAAAGGGTATACTGTAAGTACCTATAAATTTTTTTGAAAATGAACTTAAAAGCATAATACTCATTGGGTATGTTGCTAGTACAGTTGCTATAATAGGTTTTTCCATTTCTTTTTTTAGTTCATCATATCCTAATGTAAACTTAATAGTTAAAAGTACAATTATTATTAAAGATAACATATTAAATAATAACTGTAGTGAAGAGGAATATGGTTGTAATAAATTTCCTAATGCAGCAGAACCTAATGCTAAACCTGCTATAGGTGTTGGTAAACTTTTAACAATAATCATAAAGAGCTCCTAAAATTTTATTTCATCTTTAATTGTATACAATTTCATGTAATAATTCAATAATTTTTCTGTTGACATTTCATACAAAATAATTTACAATAAGAAACAAGTGTTACCTATCGATGGAGGTTTGAATATGGCACCAAAATTTAAATTTACTAAAGAAGAGGTTTTGACTATAACTATAGACTTTATAAGAGAAAATGGAATAGAAGCATTAACTGCAAGAGAGTTGGCTAAAAAATTGGAGTCATCTACTAAAGTAATATTTAGTTTGTTCTCTAATATGAAAAATTTAGAAGATGAAGCAAAGTTTGCTGCAGAAAATATTTTTTCAGAAAAAGTTAATTTAGCTTTAAAAGATGATAGTCCATTTAAACGATTAGGAGTAGAGTATATATTATTTTCAAAAAATGAACCTAAATTATTTCAATGGTTATTTATGAGAAAAGGTATAGAAGTAGAAAGTTTTAAAGATTTTCTTCCAATGCGAGACTATGAATATAAATCAGTAATTGAGTCTATAGATGAAGAGTATAAAATTTCAATAGAAAATGCAAAAAAATTTTATGAGCACTTATTTATATATAGTCATGGTATTGCAACATTAACAGTTACTGGAATATATAATTTTACACCGTCTGAAATTATTGAGTACATAGCAGAAGTAGCTAAAAGTTTAATAGTACAATATTTAAGGGAGATTGATTAAATGATTACAGCAAAAAATATTAAGAAAAAATATAATGATCAAGAAGTTTTAAGGGGAATAGATTTAAAAATTGATAAAAATGAATTTGTTGTTATACTTGGGGCTTCGGGTTCAGGGAAATCTACATTATTAAATATTTTATCTGGTTTAGAAAAGTCAGATTCAGGAGAAGTTGTATATGATAATGAGTCTATAAGTGATTACTCAGAAAAACAATTAACAAAGTTTCGTAAAGACAAAATAGGATTTGTTTTTCAACAATATTATTTATTAAATAATTTAACAGTAGAACAAAATGTTAAAGTAGGAGCTAATTTAGCAAATAATAAAGAGTATGTTGATATTATAAAGGACTTAGGATTAGAAGATAAATTAAGTAAATATCCTAATGAGTTATCTGGAGGAGAGCAACAGCGTGTTTCAATTGCGAGAGCATTAGCTAAGAAGCCAACTGTACTATTTTTAGATGAACCAACAGGAGCTTTAGATGAGGCAACTGGAAGAAAAATATTAGAGTACTTATTGAAACTAAAAGGTAAATCAAACTTTACAATGATAATGGTAACTCATAATGAGAATATTGCTGAGCTTGCAAATAAGATAATTCATGTAGGCAGTGGTAGAGTAACTTCTATTGAAGAAAACCGTACACCTAAATCGGTAGAAGAGATAGGGTGGTAATTATATGTTAGTACAGTTAAAAGATTTAAGAAAAGCAATTGCAGTAGTGATAGTAAGTTTTTGTGCGGTATTTATAACTACACTTTTTTCTAACTTATATTTAGATTTGAAAGGCCTAGATATTACGGGATTTAATATAATGCAGAAAAAGTTTTATGATGCTCAGCTTATTGTTTCTAAATTTGTAGTTATTATAACAGGAACAGTCTTATCAATAAGTGCAGCTGTAATGTTAATATTTTATATAAAACAATTTATTGATGATTCTAAACATAAAATTGGAATATTAAAAGCCCAAGGTTATAGTAATAACTTTATAGCATCTAAGTTTTCTATTTTTGGATTTTTAGTATTTTTAGGTTCATTATTAGGTTATGGTAGTTCACATTTGTTTATGCCGAAATTTTATAATAGTAGAAATACAGATAATATATTATCTGAACTTACAATAAACTTTCATCCTCAACTTTTATTAATAATGGTTATATTACCATCACTATTATTTTTAGTAATATCAATTGTTTATGTACTGCTTAATTTAAATGTACCGACGATTAACTTACTTAAACAAATAAATTCAACAAATAAAAAAATTAGAAAAAGAAGATTTAGACAATATAATAACTTTTTTAAAGAATTAAGAGCAACAGTATTATTTAGTAATAAAACCCTATTATTCTTTGTTATTTTTGCTGCATTATCATTTTCTTCAATGATTCAAATGGCATTTGGTATGAGGGATTTTGTTGATGGAACAATAAGAATTATGATGATGGTAATAGGTGTGATATTATCGTTATCAATATTATTAATTTCATTAGAAGTGATTGCTAGTAGTAATATAAAAAATATATCTATTTTAAATATTATGGGCTTTTCAAAAAGTGAATGTTCAAAAATAGTATTATCAGGTTATAGAGTAGTAGCATACATAGGCTTTGCTGTAGGAACAGTTTATCAGTATTTTTTAATAAGAGCATTACTAAAAGTTTTATCTAAAAAATTAGATAGCGAAACAACATATAACTTTGATTTAATTTCAGTAATTGGTAGTTTTATAGCATTTGTATTAATATATGAAATCTTTATTTTATACTATAGTAATAAGATAAAAGGTTTAAATGTTAAAAAAATTATGATGGAATAAAAATAACAACTCCTTGTATATTTATACAGGGAGTTGTTTTAGGAGTAATTATTTAGCTAATCCTTCAGCAATTTTATCTAAATTCCATTTCATCATGTTGTAGTAGCTATCTCCGTTTTGACCTGGTTCAGCAATTGAATCAGTGAAGATTTTTTCGTAAATAGGAATGTTAGTATCTTTTGATACTGTTTGCATTGGACGTTCGTCAACACTGCTTTCTACGAATAGAGAAGGTACTTTAGTTTTACGTAATTTTTCAACTAGAGTTTTGATTTGATCTGGAGTTCCTTCTTCTTCAGTATTGATTTCCCAAATGTAAGCAGATGGTACATTGTATGCTTTAGAGAAGTATTTGAAGCATCCTTCACTAGTTACGATTGTTTTTTTCTCTTTAGGAATGTTATTGAATTTCTCTTTAGCTTCTTTATCTAATTTAGAAAGTTTTTCTAAGTAAGTTTTAAGGTTAGCTTCGTAGAAATCTTTATTCTTAGGATCTTTAGCTTCTAATTGCTTAGCAATGTTTTTAGCATATATCATACCATTTTCAAGGTTTAACCAAGCGTGTGGATCTTCTTTACCTTTTTCATTTTGACCTTCAAGATAAATTACATCAACACCTTCACTAACAGCGTAGTAATCTTTATTTTCTTCTTTTTTAGCATTTTGAACTAATTTTGTAAACCAAGCGTTACCACCAGTTTCTAAGTTAATACCGTTGTAGAAGATAAGATTAGCTTGAGATGTTTTTTTAACATCATCAGGAAGTGGTTCGTATTCATGTGGGTCTTGACCAACTGGTACGATACTATGTAAATCAATTTTATCACCAGCGATATTTTTTGTAATATCGGCGATAATAGAGTTAGTTGCTACTACTTTTAATTTTGTAGCTTCGTTAGAATTTGAATCTTGTTTAGCGCTAGAACAAGCAAATAGTCCAACGGCTAGAGTAAAAATAAGCGCTAAGAAACTTAATTTTTTAAAACCTAATTTTTTCATATTATAGGCCTCCTTTATTATTTATTATTTATTTGTAAAAACAAAAATAAAATAGATTTACATAACTAATAATAATCATTATCAATTAAAACCCCGCAATAACTCCTCTAAATAAACTCATTTTGGAAGTATTTTATTTTTTAATGAGCTTATTTAAAGGGGTTATTTATATTTAATTAGATTAATACTACTTTATTATTTGTAAATTATTACCAAAATTATATTATTTTTTATGTTTAACAAAGCGTTGTTTTGGAGCAATAAAGAAACTTATTGCAAAAACTATAGCAGATGTTAATACGATACTAGATCCAGCTGCAATATTGAATGAGTATCCGATAAACAATCCAAGTACTGAGCAAGATGCACCGATTGTAGATGATAAAAATATCATTGTTTTTAGGCTGTTAGCATATAGATATGCAGTAGCAGCAGGTGTAATTAGCATAGCTACAATCAGAATTGTTCCAACACTTTGCATTGCTGTAACAGATACTAGAGTTAATAATATCATTAGTAGGTAGTGGTAGAAGTTAACTCTCATTCCCATCGCCTTAGCTAATAGTTCATCAAATGAAGTTAGTAGTAATTCTTTGAAGAACAACTTAATTACTAAAAGTACGAAAATTCCCACTCCAATTGTAATGTACATGTCTATATCTTGTACTGCTAAAATGTTACCGAACAAGATATGGAATAAGTCTGTGGAACTTTTTGCAACGCTTATTAAAATTACACCTAATGCAAGGAATGAACTGAATGTAATACCAATTGCTGTATCACTTTTAATAATTGAATTTCCTTTGATAAATGTTATGATAATTGACGCTAATAGTCCAAACACAATCGCACCAATAAAGAAGTCAATTCCTAAAATGAATGATAGAGCAACTCCAGGTAGAACCGCGTGTGAAATCGCGTCTCCCATTAAAGACATTCCCCTAAGAACAATAAAACAGCCTACTGCTCCTGCTACAATACCTATGACAATAGCAGTAATAAGAGCGTTTTGTAAGAAATGAAAACTGTAAAGTCCATCAATAAATTCTTTAATCATTAGTTCCACCTCCCATAAAGAATAGGTCAGTACCATATGCTTTAGTTAAGTTTTCTCTTGTGAAAGTTTCTTCTGTACCACCATATGCAATAACTTCTTTGTTAAGAAGAATTACGGTGTCGAAATATGAATGAACTTTTCTTAAGTCATGGTGTACTATTAATATTGTATGTCCTTTATCACGAAGATTTCTAAGTGTATTCATGATAATCTCCTCACTTACAGAATCGATACCAACGAAAGGTTCATCTAAGAATATATATTTAGCGTCTTGTACAAGACAACGAGCTATTAATACACGTTGGAACTGTCCACCAGATAGTTCACTAATTTGTCTATTAGAGAATTTCTCTAGACCAACTAACTTTAAAGCGTCGTCAACTTTTTGCCAATCAGATTTTTTTAATTTTTTTAGTATTCCAATCTTAGAATATAAGCCAAGAGAAACACATTCTCTAACTTTTATTGGAAAATTGTAGTCAATATTTATTTTTTGTTCGACATAAGCAACATTGTCAAGATTTTCTTTTGCAATCTTGTCATCAATTTTTGAAATACCTGTCGAGGGTATTATATTCAAAACGGCTTTTATTAAGGTAGATTTACCAGCACCGTTAGGCCCTATTATACCTGTAATACCAGGTCCTTTAATTTCTAAATTAATATTAGAAAGGGCAGGAGTTTGGTTATAGGTAACATTTAAATTTTCTATCTTTATCATAGCTTGTCCCTTCTTGTTTTATTTTGTGTTTATACATTAAAGTTTACCTTAGGAAAGAAAATAAGTCAAGTAAATTTTGTTGTATTCAGAAAAAAAATATGAAGAAATCTAAAAAACTACACAAAAATAATAAGTTTTTGAGAAAAAAATATAGAGAAAAATAAAAAAACCTACCTTACAAAAAATATTGTAAGGTAGAAATAAGGGAGTAAATATGAAAAGTCTTTATTATAAGCTAGGGAGACTTATAATAAAAGAACATATGAAGTAATATAAAAATTACTTCACTTATAAGTATAACAGAAGTATATACAAAAAACAAGAGGAAAATACAATTTTTTTTGAAAAAGTGATGTATTTTTTTGGTAAAATATTAATGGAACCTGGTTTATACAAAAAGATAAAATATTTGCTAATAACACAGTGTTTTATTTATATATTAACTATAATCAATGCTATTATTACAGTAAATAATATGTGATTTGTATTTACTGTAAAGGTGTAAATATATTGTTGTTATATATACGTACTATGAATGATAATAAATTATTAAAAAAAAATTAATATAATATTAAGTTAATAATTATATGGTTAAAAGTAGTGAATATAAAAAAATGTTTGAGAAGGTGTTTTATTCGTTAACTAAAATTTGTTGGCTTTGAAGTTGATATTTAATAGAAATTATTTTATGATTGTATATCTACTGAATATAAAAAATAAAAAGAAGTTAGATGTTAGTACTAACTCCTTTTTTTAGTTTATTTTTTTTTATTTATTTTATTTATTTTATTTCGAATTTTTCTCTAACAATTCTAGCGACTTGTTCACAATACTTATCTGTAAGTTCATCACTGCTGGCTTCTACCATAACACGGATAAGGTTTTCTGTTCCAGAGGCACGTAATAAAATTCGACCGTTACCTTCTAATTCTTTTTCAACTTTTTTGCACTCATCTAATATCTCTGAATCTTCCATGGCAGCTTTTTTATCTATTACTTTGATGTTTACTAGTTTTTGAGGGTAAATACTCACTTCGTTGGCCAACTCTTCTAATGATTTTCCAGATGATTTAATAATGTCTGCAAGTTTAACTGCTGTAAGTATACCATCACCAGTTGTTGCATAATTCATAAGTATAATATGACCTGATTGTTCACCGCCTAGTGAGTAGTCATTGTTTCGCATTTCTTCTACAACATATCTATCTCCAACAGCAGTTTTTACTGATTGAAGACCGTGTTCATCTATTGCTTTGTAGAATCCAATGTTACTCATTACAGTAGAAACGACCATGTTATCTTTTAATTCACCACGGTCTTTAAGGTGTTTTGCTAAGATAAACATAATTTTATCACCATCTACGATATTTCCTTTGGCATCTACAGCAAGGACTCTATCTCCATCTCCATCGAATGCAAATCCCATATCTACATCGTTGTTTTTTACGAATTCAGCTATAGTGTTAATTTTTGTAGATCCAACATTATCATTGATGTTAATTCCATTAGGTTGACAACCAATAGTTTCAATATCAGCTTCTAAATCACCGAAGATAAAAGGAGCTACACCAGTTGTTGCACCATTAGCACAGTCAAGTGCAATTTTAACTCCAGATAAATCTCCTGAAATGGATTGTTTAATGTGTTGAATATATTTTTGGCTTAATTCATTCGCACCGTATAGTTTTCCAATTTTTTCAAAACTAACATTTTTAATCTCATCAGAGTTATCGATAAGATGTTCAATTTCTAATTCTTGTTCGTCTGTAAGTTTAAATCCATCAGGACCAAAAATCTTAATTCCGTTGTCTTGATAAGGATTGTGTGAAGCTGAAATCATTATACCACTATCAGTCTCTATTGTTTTAGTTAAATAAGCAATTGCAGGTGTAGGAATTGTACCAATTGTCATTACATGTACTCCAGTACTAGTAAGACCAGCTGATAGTGCATGTTCAATCATATCGCATGAAATTCGCGTATCTCTACCTATTATTACTTTTGGATGTTCTTTTTTTTCAGTAAGTAATTTACCTAGAGCTTTACCTACTTTAAAACTCAAATCGGCAGTAAGTGATTCACCTGCGATACCACGAATACCGTCTGTTCCAAAATATTTTCTCATAAAAATGACTCCTTGTTTTATAATCTATATGAATATTACTATATAAAGTGAAATAAGTCAAGATTTTCATAATATTGACTTACTTATGGAGTCTTAACATTAGTTATCAGGAAATTTTAAAATTTCTGGAGGTGATCATAAATTTGTGATTTTTGAAAGTCAATTTTATCAAAACAGTAAATTTTTATTTTATAACTATTTCGAAAATATTTCGCAAAGTGAATTTAGATATCAATAAACCACTGAAACAAATATAGTAACAGTGGTTTTTGAAATTATATTAGAGTTTATTTATTGAGTTTTGCTATATCATCTAACACTTTTTTAGCTTCGTCTTTATTATCTTTTGAATATACGTGTTTATTATATATAATAGCACTTATTGAAAGCATATGTGCAGATACAGGTGCTGCTAAGAATAAAAATGCAATAGCTAAGAAAAATTTAAACTCAAATACATGTAAGTATCGATAGAAATAAACAAATCCAGCAATAAGAACTAATTCAACAGCAAAAGAGCCTGTAACACCAGCGGCATGAATTTTTGTCATTTCATCTGGTAATCTTATGAAGCCAATCACAGTAGCTAACATAGCAACAATTGAGGCTAAAATTAGAAGTATAATAATAATGTCTAAAATGTTATTTAGTATCATCGCTAAATACCTCCTTTTTAGCTAAGAATCTAGCAGTAACGATAGTTCCGACTAAACATATAATTGTTATGATAAGTATTAGAGAAATGTATGAAAAAGTTTTAAAATACATACTTACTAAAACTATCAAACAAATAAGAGGCATAGCAAGAAGGTCACTTGCTATTAATTTATCGAATATGCTAGGTTTTTTTACAATATATAATAGTAAGAAGCATATCATCGCTATACTTGCAAAAATACCTAGTATAATAGAGTATTCTAATATCTTATCCATCTAAATCAACCTCCAGTATTGCTTTTTCAAAACTATTTTTTATACCTTCAATTTCACCTGCAATATCATCAGTGTCTAAGCAGTGAATGTGAAGGACTTTATTATCATGCCCAACGTTAACTGTTAGAGTACCTGGTGTTAATGTAATCATATTTGCAAGTAGTGTGATTTGCCAATCTTTTTTTACTTCTAAAGGATATTCAAAAATAACAGGATTTACATCGAGATCTTTTTTAAACATCAATTTTAGTACGTTTATATCAGCTTTTAATAATTCGATTAAAAACATTAAGATTAATTTTATCCATTTATAGACATAGATGTAATAAAGTTGTTCTCCAAGGATATTTTTAGCGAAGGTATTTCTAAATATGAATAGGAGAACCATTCCCCAAAAGAAACCTACAGCGAAATACTCAGAGTTATAGTTACCTGAAAAGAACGTCCATATTACACCGACTAGTATATTAATTAAAAATTGTAGTGTCATAATTATGCTCCTTTCTTAAGTACTAAATCAATATAGTGTTGAGGATTTAATACCATTTGTATCCCTTTATCGAAGAAACTATCTAATAGGTTAGTACTAATCCCTACAATAAGTGCGACAGCAACGATAACAATAAGAGGAATTTGTACTCCTTTAGGAAGTGGTTTTAGAATTAGGCTCTTATTAATATTATCGTAAAATACATTTAAAAATACTCTAATTAGTGAGTAGAAAACTACCAACCCTGATAAAGCTACTAGTACAGCTATAAAGGTATTATTGTTTGTAATTAAACCTTTAATAATAAGTGCTTTACCATAGAAACCACTAAATGGTGGAACTCCGGCTAGTGATAAAACCACTATAAAGTAAGTCCAACCAAGGAGAGGGTATTTATTTATTAAACCACATTTTTTAACATATTTAACCCCGCTAATATAGATTATTAATCCAACTATGATAAATAGAGCAGCTTTTAGAAGTATATCATTAACGGCATAGAATAAAGCTCCTTTAACGCCAAAAGTGTTTAATGTAGCAGTTCCACATACCATAACACCTAGTGAGATTACTATATTGAAGATTACTATTTGTTTTAAATCTTTTTGATAGATTGCACCGATACAACCTGCTACTATAGAAATTGCTCCAAGTACTAATATATATGATTTAATAAAACTTGATTCATAATAGAACAATCCGTATGTTCTAATTATTGAGTATAGTCCAACTTTTGTAAGCAATGCTCCAAATATTATTGAGATTGATATTGGAGGTGCTGCATATGATCTATTCATCCATGTGAATAGAGGGAATAAGGCACCTTTCATACAGAACACAAATATCATTACAGCTCCAACAAGATATAATCCGCGTCGATCTGCCATGGATGAGATTGTTTGTGAGATGTATGCCATATTTAAACTACCAACAATTGTGTAAAGATACCCAATGCTAATAACAAATAGACTGCCAGCAAATACATTCATTAGTACATAACTTATGGAAGATTTAAGTTGTTCTTTATTAATACCTACTAGTAGTAGTAAGTATGATGACATAAGTAATATTTCATAGAAAACAAATAAGTTGAAAATATCACCTGTTGTGAAGGCCCCGTTAATTCCTACCATGATTAATAGGAATCCTGGATAGAAGAAGCTAAGTTCACGCACTTTGTCGATTGTTTTAAATGAATATATTAAAGTTGCCAGAAATACGATAGATGATGTAGTAACTAAGATACTATTTAATCCATCTAGGGTTAAAGTAATACCGAATGGACTAGCCCAGTTCCCCATTTCTAGTATTAGTATTTTATGCTTATCAACTAAATAAATATTGTAGATAGAAAATGCTAACACCAGCAGAGTAGCTAATGTAGTTAATAAACGTTGCATTGCTATTCTTTTTCTAAATAATACTGTAATTGCAGCAAATAGAAGGGGTATAAAAATTGGTATAACAGGTAAATTACTATGCATTTTTTCTCTCCTCCTTCATATTATCTACATCTTCAAGATCAATTACATTATCGCTTCCTTTTAGTTTGTAGTTAGCTATATAAATTGAAATTAATAAACATGTTACTGCGAATCCGATTACGATAGCAGTAAGTATAAGTGCTGCAGGGATAGGATCTATATAATTTTTTCCTAACTCAGAAATGATAGGAATATCACCATCATATAAACCTCCTGCGATTAAAATTATTAAGTTTGCAGCATGTCCAAAAAGACCAACTCCAATAATAATTCGCATCATACTCTTTGAAAGCATAAGGTAAACACCAAATCCAACAAGAATACCACATAAGATAATCATATAAAATTCCATTATTTACCATCCTTTCCGAAAGCCAAAATAACTGACATTAGTACTCCTACAACTACAAAATAGACACCTAAGTCAAATATTGCGGCTGTGTGTAATTCCATTTCACCCATTATAGGAACGTGAATATGTGTATAGTGGTGTTTGAAGAAATTTTTCCCGACTACAACACCGCTAAATGCAGTTCCTATAGAGAAAAGTAGACCGATAGCAGTAACATAAACGTAATTAATAGGAAGAAGTTTGGTAACTTTATCTATTCCATATGTAAACATTGCTAGTGCTAATGCCATTGTACAAAGAAGTCCACCAACAAAACCACCGCCAGGAAGGAAGTGACCACCAAAGTACAAACTAAGTGAAAGTAGGAAAATACATCCTGAAATAATTGCAGATAATGATTTTAAGATTACATCATTAGTTTTCATCTTTTGGTCCTCCTCTTTTAATAATTTTAAACATTGCATAAATTATCAATGCTACCATTGTCATAACGGTGATTTCAAATAAGGTATCAAATCCCCTAAAGTCAACGATAATAACATTAACTATATTACCACCACCGGAATCAACTACATTATCAAAGTAGAATTGGCTGATTTCTGATGGATTTTTATATGCATATGATACTAATCCGATAATAGTAAAACTAATACCAGTTAATGCAGCAATTATTGCATTTGTAAGTTTAAATTGATATTTTTCTACTTGTTTTGTTTTATCTGTTAATAAGATAAATGCAATTAAGAAAATAATAGTAGAAATTGATTCAATAACAAATTGAGTCATTGCTAAGTCTGGGGCTCTAAATGTTACATATAATGCAGTCATCATAAACCCAATTCCAGAAGATAAGATAATAAGAACTAAACGATTATATACAGTTGTAAGAGCAACACAACAAATCAAGATACATATACCAATGAAAATATTCATGTAATGAATTGTAGAAAATTTATTGATTAACAGTGGTCTTCCTATTGCAAAATATCCACCAATAATAGTCGCTGATAAAACTAAGAATATATAACTCATATTTCTTCTAAGTTGATTAGTGATAAATGAATCATGTAAATATCCACTTATTTTATGTAATAAAGCACCTCCGTTATCATAAGCTCCATGGATGGAAATGATTATTGGATTTAATGAATAAATACCGTTCTCACTAGCAAATACTTTGTAAATCCCAAAGCTTGCAATTATTACAAATATTGATGTAAGTAGCTCGCTCGATAAGAAAGTGTTATGATGAATGTGAGTTATTACTTCGTTATTTGTAATTTTCACAGCTAGAGCAGCTTGTTGAGCTGGGACTACAACGAAGTCTTTTATAAATGTATTAATTATAACAAATACTACAAGTATTATAGGTGAGATGAAAATTCCGTTACTAGGAAGATGTAATTTTTTCTCACCAAGTACGTTGTTGTTAAATGTACCTAAGAAAGGTTTAAAGGCAAGTATTAGTGAATAAATTGCCGTTCCTAAGGCTCCAATAACAACAGATATTACAATAACCATGTACAACATACTAGATTGTGTTAATCCATAGACTACTGTTAGGAAGTATTCTTTTGAGTAAAATCCACTTAAAGGTGGAATTCCAGCCATTGAAAATCCAGCTATAACACTAAGTATAAAGCTAAGTGGCATGAATTTTTTTATTCCACGTAATTTTTCAATATCTCTGCTGTGGAATGAATGATCGATAATTCCAGTAATCATAAATAAACATGCTTTAAATGCGGCATGGTTTATGATGTGGAAGCAAACAGCATAAAATGCAAATGTATAAACATAATGATTATCATTATATAATCCAAGGTTTGCAATACCAATCATAAGCGTCATCATACCAAGTTGACTTATTGTAGAATAAGCTAAGATTCCTTTTAAATCTTTTAAGAATATTGCAGATATAGAACCTATTAGCATTGTTATTGTTCCGAAGATAATTAAAATATTACCAAATGTAGTAGAGAATGAGAAAATAATACCAATTCGAAGCAGTAAGTAGATACCAGCTTTAACCATTGTTGCTGAGTGTAAATAACTACTGATTGGTGTTGGAGCAGCCATTGCATCAGGTAACCAAATATGGAATGGGAATTGAGCAGACTTAGTAAATGCACCAAATATTATTAAAATCATCGCAATTAGATATTTACTGTTATATCCATGATTTTTAGTGAATTCTATTACTTCACTAATATTAAAGCTACCTGTGATATTATTTAAAACAAATATTCCTGCTAACATTAATACTCCACCAGAAACAGTAATGATTAATGATTTTAGTGCTCCTTTTCTTGAAGCGTCGTTTTCGTGCCAATAACTAATTAGAAGAAATGAAGATACAGAAGTCATTTCCCAAAACATATACATACTAAGCATATTGTCTGATAAAACTACTCCCAACATAGCTGACATAAACATTAGTAGGAATATGTAAAATTTATGTAATTTTTCATCTGTAATACTCATATAATAACAAGAGTATAAGATTACTAGAGTACCAATTCCTGTAATTAGTAAAGCAAAAAGGAGTGATAACCCGTCTAAGTGAAGATTTAAATCAAGTCCCGCATTAGAAACAAATGCTAATTTTTTATAAATTGTTCCACCTGAATAGATATTATTAATATTTGAAACAAAATACCCAAACAGGATTAATGGAACAATTATAATAAATTTTCCAGTATGTATATTTTTAAAGTTTTTCCTCAAGAAAGGTACAAAAAACATAGCAATTACTGGTAAAAAGATAGCTAATTGTAACATAAAAAAACCTCTTTCATATATATTTTATTTATAACATTAATTATATACCAAAATTGATTAAAATACTATTAATATTCAAGTTTTATATAATTATTTTTCAATTTGAAATATTTGTAATTACAAGGTATCATTATAATGTCAAATGAAAGCGATAAAAATTAGTGTTAATTAGTAAATTAAACTAAAGAATATAATTTTATTTTTCAATGATAAGAAATATATGTTATAAAAAGTATTAATTCAAAATCAAAGCAAAATAAGTTATTACATAGTCTTTGTTGTCAGAATATTTATTAAAAAATAAAGATAATTATTTTTTTAATATCTCTTGTTTAAGAAGAGAAAAAAAGGTATAATAAAGTTATTAATATATTTACAGGGGGACTATCTGATGTCACACAAACAAACACCACATATTAAGCCTAATGGAGTAGAAATTGCAGAAACAATTCTATTGCCAGGGGATCCACTTAGAGCAAAATTTATTGCAGAAACATTTTTAGAAGATGCAGTATGTTTTAACGAAGTGCGTGGTATGCTTGGATATACTGGAACATATAAAGGTAAAAAGATTTCTGTAATGGGAACAGGTATGGGACCAGCTAGTATCGGTATTTATTCTTATGAATTAATTCACACTTTTGGGGTTAAAAACTTAATTAGAATAGGAACTTGTGGAGCTTTACAACCAGAAGTGAAATTATACGATGTAATTTTAGGAATGGGTTCATCAACAAATTCTAACTACATGCACCAATATAATATTCCAGGGAATTACAGTTTAACAGCTTCGTTTGATTTGTTATTAAAAGCATACAACAGAGCTCAAGAAATGGGGCAAGCAGTACATGTAGGAAACATCTTATGTAGTGAAATTTTCTATAATGCAGACGAAAAAGCTATGGAAAATTGGATTAAAATGGGAGTTTTAGCAGTTGAAATGGAGAGTACAGCATTATATGCTAATGCAACAGCTGCTGGAGTTAATGCTCTAACAATATTGACAGTGAGTGATTCACTAGTAACAGGGGAAGAAACTACACCAGAAGAAAGACAAACAGCATTTACAAAAATGATGGAAATTGCTTTAGGTTTAGTCTAAAAAATAAAAAAATAAGAGGTAATATGATATGAGTAATTATCAAGAATTATATGAAAAATGGTTAAATAGTTCAGCTTTAACAGAAGAAGAAAAACTTCAATTAAAAAATGTAGCTGCTGATGAAGTAGAAAAAGAAGATAGATTTTATAAAGAATTAGAATTCGGAACTGCGGGGTTACGTGGTAAAGTTGGTATGGGTTCTAATAGAATGAATAGGTTTATCATTGCTCGTGCTACAAAAGCATTAGCACAAACTATCATTGATAATGGATTGCAAGAAAAAGGTATCGCTATTGCTCATGATCCGCGTCTTTTCTCAAAAGAATTTGCTAAGTTAGCAGCATTAGTAATGGCTAGTAATGGAGTTAAAGCATACTTATTCGAAGATTTACGACCAACTCCTGAATTATCATTTGCGGTTCGTTATTTAGGAACAGCTAGTGGTATTAACATTACAGCAAGTCACAATCCTAAAGAGTATAACGGATATAAAGTATATTGGCAAGAAGGATCTCAAATCAAATCTGATATAAGTGATAAAGTATTAGAGTACATTAACTCTATGGATATTTTTGACAACTATGTAACTTTAACAGAAGAAGAAGCACAAGAAAAAGGATTATTGGTTTATATTGGACAAGAAATTGATGAAGAATTCTATAGAGAATCTTTAAACTGTGCAATTAATGATGAAAATATTGATAAAAACATTTCTGTAGTTTATACACCATTAAATGGAGCTGGATACAAAGCTGTAACAACAGTTCTTGCTCGTCGTGGATTTGAAAATGTACATGTTGTTGAAGAACAAAAAGATCCAGATGGAACTTTCCCAACTATTGAATATCCAAATCCAGAAGACACTGCAGCATTTGAATACGGTGAAAGACTAGCAAAAGAAGTTAATGCAGACGTAATTATTGCAACTGACCCTGACTGTGACCGTCTTGCTGTAGAAGTAATCCACAATGGTGAAGTAGTTTCTCTAAATGGTAACCAAGCAGGAGCAGTATTGGTTCAATATGTTATTGAAAATCTTGCTAAACAAAATAAACTTCCTGAAAACCCAGTGTTAGTTAAATCTATCGTAACTTCTAAAATGGTTGAACCACTTTGTAAAGAATATGGAGTAGAAGTAATCGATGTTCTAACTGGATTTAAAAACATTTGTGCATTACCAAATGAATGGGATATTACAGGTGAGAAAAACTATGTAATGGGATATGAAGAAAGTATTGGATACAATGTCGGTACATTCTTACGTGATAAAGATGGTGTAACTATCGCTATGTTATTAGTTGAAGCTGCAGCATTCTACAAAATACAAGGTAAAACATTAGTAGACGTACTTGATGGATTCTATGAAAAATATGGTTACTACCTAGATAAAACTATCTCAATCGTTTTAGAAGGAGCAGCAGGTGCTCAAAGAATTAAACGTATGATGGAAAAATATCGCGAAATTTTTGCTCGTGAAATAGCTGGAAGCGAAGTAGTAGCTATTACTGACTACTTAGTACAAAAAGAAAAAACTGTAGCTACTGGTGAAGAAAAAGATATTGAAATCGAAAAAACTGATGCTGTTAAATTCAGTTACTCAGATGAATCTTGGTATACTTTACGTCCAAGTGGAACAGAGCCAAAAGTAAAACTTTATGTTTACGTTAAAGATGCAGATAAAGAAGTTGCTAAAGAAAAATTAGTTAAATTTGAAGAAAAAGTATTAGAATTACTTTATTCAATTGATTAATAGAATAATCTAAGGAATGGTCACTTTATCCAAATTTTGAATTGGTTTCTACCATACCTTGAATCTAGTATATAACCTAAAAAAGGAAGTGAGAAATAATCTCGCTTCCTTTTTTACTATTTATTATAATATTTTAGATATTCTTTACAGAATTGTCTAGCTGTTAATTTTCCACTTTGTCTATCTGCGTAAGAAGAGCTAACAAATTTTGAAATTTCATCAGTATATTCAACTTTAGGTAAAGGTTTTTCAAGTACAGTATTTTTGCTAATTGCAAAAGTTGAAAAGCAAATTCCTACTAAGCGAGTATGTCTTGTTTCATGGTTAAATGCACTTAGTTCAGCAAAAATTTCAACACTTCTAGTACCAACTCGAGAAATATAACTATCAATAATTAATGCTTCGTGTCTATGTACAACGTCTAAAAATTGATATGTATCAATACTTGCAGTAAAGAAGGGTAGGTGTGTATATCTACGTATTACTAAACCTTGTACATCGTCAAGCCAGTATAGAGTTTGTCCACCGAATAATGTGTCATGTCTGTTCATATGGTTAGGATAAATAGTATGGAAGTTTTCAATCCTAGTATCTTTATAGTTCATAACTTCTTGCATGAAAAAGTTCTCCTTAAAATTTAATTCTACTAATGTCTAATATAAAATTAGAATACATATGTAATTGTAACATAAAAATACAATTTTATTAAGAAGATTGTTTATAACACTAGAAAAAGATAACCAAATATTTATATAAAAAATAGTGTAGTATAACCTTTACATTTTATTAAATAGTATATTATAATAAAATAAAATACAAATGAGGTGAAGAATAATGAAATATGAAACTATGTTAGAACGTTTTTTAGGATATGTTAATTTCAAATCAAGATCTAATGCAGCTAGTACGACAATACCGTCTACTCCAGAGCAAAAAGATTTTTTACGTATGTTGAAAGGGCAATTAGAAGAACTGAATCTAAGCGATATAGTTTTAAACGAGGAAAATTGGTTTTTAACTGCAACATTACCAGCCAATACTGATAAACCTTATGATAGAATAGGTTTTATTTCTCATGTTGATACAGCTGATTTTAATGTTGAAGGTATTAATCCACAAGTTATAGAAAACTATGATGGAGAAGACATTGTTTTAAATAAAGATTTAAATATTGTAATGACAAAAGAAGAGTTTCCTAATTTAAACAATTATAAGGGACTTACATTAATCACAACTGATGGAACAACTTTATTAGGTGCTGACGATAAGGCAGGAATTACAGAAATAGTTGAAGCTATAAAGTATTTAAGTGAACATCCTGAAATAGAACATGGGGATATTCGCATTGCTTTTGGGCCTGATGAAGAAATTGGACGTGGAGCTGATCATTTTGATGCGAAAGGTTTTGCTACAGACTATGCATATACAATGGATGGTGGAGTTCTAGGAGAACTTCAATATGAAAGTTTCAATGCTGCGCAAATAACGTATAATATTACTGGTGTAAGTGTACATCCTGGTACAGCAAAAGGAAAAATGAAAAATGCCAATATGATTGCTGCTGAATTAGCATCATTATTCCCAGAAAAGGAAGTTCCAGAACATACGGAAGGTTATGAAGGATTCTATTTATTACATAATATGCAAGCTAGAATAGAAGAAGCGGAAATGGTTTATATTATTCGTGACCATGATAGAGAAAAATTCTTAGCACGTAAAAAATTTGCAGAAGAAGTTGCAGCTAAAATTAATGAAAAATATGGAAATGTAGTAGAATATGAATTATATGATCAATATTATAATATGGGTGATGTAATTAAAGAAGATAAACGCTGTGTTGATGTAGCTGAACAAGCTATTAAAAATGTTGGTGTGACACCATTGATTATTCCAATACGTGGAGGAACTGATGGTTCTAAAATTTCGTATATGGGAATTCCTACACCTAATATTTTTGTCGGTGGAGAAAACTTCCATGGGCAATATGAATTCAGTTGTTTAGAACATATGAAAAAAGCAGCCGATACAATAGTGGAGATAGCTAAACTAGCAAAAAAGTAGAAAAAATCACACCTTGGTGTGAGAGATAAAAATAATTTAAAATATAATTTATAAGGGAGTGACTCAAAAATCTTGATTTCGTAGAAACCAAGATTTTTGAGTCACTCCCTATATTTTATACAAAAATTTTTTGAAATTAGAAAAAAATTAAAAAAATCATGCAATAGCCTCAAATATATGGTACAATAGTAATGTATATTAACTAAAAATTGAAACGAAAGTGAGGATGGTTGTAAGATGACAAAAAAAACATTTTATGTTACAACTCCTATTTATTACCCAAGCGGTAACTTACATATAGGGCATGCGTATACAACAGTAGCGTGTGACGCTTTAACAAGATATAAAAAATTAAGTGGATATGATACATACTTTTTAACAGGTACAGACGAACACGGTCAAAAAATTCAACAAAAAGCTCAAGAAAAAGGTATTTCTGAACAAGCTTATGTTGATGAAATGATTAAGGATATTAAAAAATTGTGGGAAGCTATGAATATAGATTATAGCAAATTTATCCGTACTACTGATGACTATCATGAAAGAGCAGTAGCTGAGATTTTTGATAGATTAGTAGAAAAAGGCGATATTTATCTTGGAGAATACAAGGGTTGGTATTCTATTAGCGATGAAGAATATTTCACGGAAACACAGCTTCAAGAAGTTTTCAGAGATGAAAATGGAAATATGATTGGTGGTATTGCACCAAGTGGAAATGAAGTAAAACTAGTTAGTGAAGAATGTTATTTCTTTAAAATGAGTAAATATGCGGATAGATTGGTAGAATACTATGATGAACATCCAGAATTCATTTTACCTGAAAGTAGAAAAAATGAAATGCTTAATAACTTCATTAAACCGGGATTAGAAGATTTAGCTGTTACTCGTACAACATTTGATTGGGGAGTAAAAGTAAAATCTAATCCTAAACATGTTGTGTATGTTTGGATTGATGCCTTAGTTAACTACATTACAGCTTTAGGTTATGCAACAGGTGAGAGTGAAGAACTATTTAATAAATATTGGCCAGCTGATGTACAAGTAGTAGGTAAGGAAATTGTACGTTTCCACGTAATATATTGGCCTATATTACTTATGGCATTAGATTTACCGTTACCTAAGAAAGTTTTCGCTCATGGTTGGTTACTTATGAAAGACGGTAAGATGAGTAAGTCTAAGGGGAATGTAGTAGATCCATATATGTTAATAGAACGCTATGGATTAGATTCAGCACGTTATTACTTACTACGTGAAGTTCCATTTGGACAAGATGGAATTTTCACACCTGAAAGTTTTATTGATAGAATTAATTCTGATTTATCTAATGACTTAGGAAATTTATTAAATAGAACTATTTCTATGATTAATAAGTATTGTGGTGGATTAATTCCAGAATTTGTTGAACCAACTACTGAATTTGATAAAGAATTAATTGATTTATCAAAAGAAGTTATTACAGAGTACGCAGAATATATGGAAAATATGCAATTTTCAAAAGCTTTAGAATCAGTATGGAAGTTTATTTCTAGAACAAATAAATATATTGATCAAACTACTCCATGGATTCTAGCTAAAGACGAAGCTAATCAACAAGAATTAGATAAAGTGATGAACTATTTAGCTGAAAGTCTTCGTATAGCTACGATTTTAATCTCTCCTGCTTTAACAAAAGCACCAGCAGAAATTGCTAAACAATTGGGAATTAAAGAAAATTTATTGGTTTTTGAATCAGCTAAAACATTTGGTGTATTTGATGGATCTGTGAAAGTAGTGGAAAAACCAACTCCAATCTTCCCAAGATTTGATAAAGAAGTAGAAGTAGAATATATAAAAGAACAAATGTCTCCTAAAGCACTTGAGAATCTGGAAACAGAATCAAAAGATGATACATATGTTGAACTTGCTGAAGAAATTACAATAGATAAATTCTTTGAAACATCTTTAAGAGTTGCTCAAGTCATAGATTGCGAAAAAGTTAAGAAAAGCTCTAAATTATTAAAATTCAAATTAGATTTAGGAAATCATCAAAGACAGATAATTTCTGGTATTGCAAAATACTATGATCCAGCGGAACTTATTGGTAAAAAAGTTGCAGTTGTAGCTAATTTAAAACCGGTTAAACTGTGTGGAGAATTAAGTGAAGGAATGATTTTATCAGCAGAAAAAGATGGAGTTTTACGAGTAGTAGAAATCAATGCTGATATTCCTAATGGAGCAGAAATAAGATAATAAAAACTGGACTTAGCAAAATGTCCAAAATACAAGTGAGAATTTACAACTATAGTGCTTTATTGACATCTAAATTCGTTTTATAATACTTTTAGATACAATAAACATTGCTAGGGGATACCTAGACAAAATCTTGATTTTGTAGAAATCAATTTTGTCGGGGTATTCCTTTTTGTATAAAATGAAATTTTTGCATAAAAATCCACCTAAGATATTATCAAAGGTGGATATAATATTAAGATGTAGTTTTTTGGTTGCTTTGAGAGTTGTTCTTATTGTTATTATCAATGTTTTTTGATTTCGGTGTTTCTCTATTTACTTCAGTTACACGAACAGGGTTAACTGGTACGAATGAACCATCAGTAACATAGTATATTAATCTATTATTTGTAATTCCTATACCGTTAATATTTAATTGAGCACCATTACCAAAAGTGACTCTCACTTTACTTACTGATTCATCAGAGTAAACATTTTGAGTTGCTAGGAATTTAATAGCAACAGGGCGAGAAATGAAGTTATCAAGTTGATCATTTTTTGTGTCAATAGTTACAAATTTTTCATTTGCTGTAATAAATTGTCCTTGGAATTTTCCTGATGAAATATGATACATTAGATAACCTGCAGGAGAAACTATTTTATTTACAGTAAACTTAGTACCTGGTTCAATTACATCTCCTTGATCTGACCAACTAGCAGACTTAAACGTGTGAATTTTTTTAGAAACAGTAACTTCACGGTTAACATCGAATGAATAAGATGTGAAGTTACCTGCCAGTTTTGCAGTAATCTCTTCATCTTGAGCATCAGAATCAATACGCGCAGCTTCAGCCTTCTCTTGAGCAGCTAAAATTTTTGCTTTTTCTTCAGCTTCTTTTTGTTTTTTCATCTCTTCAGTTGTATCTACTGCTGTAGTATTAGCTTCTCCAAAACTCACATAGTGTTCTTTAGCAGATGAGATGAATTTTAAAGTAATTAAAAAGAATATTGAAAGCAAAGTCGCTAAAATAATAGAAGTAGCTATTTTTACTTTTATATTTTTAGAAATATTTTGTATTTGAGGATAATCTTTTACATTTTTTCTTAAAATATTTTTATTTATAAATGCTTTAAGATAGAGTATAGATACTAAAAATATATTTTTTATTTTATTATCTATATATTTGATCTTGAATGCTGTTTCATCTTCGTTAACAACTTCTTTTTTAATGCTATGTATCTCTTTCTTTATCCCATCGAGTTTGAGTTCGATTTCAAGATTTTTTTGAATCTTTTCAATTATTTTCTTCTCAGATGCGATATCTTTTAAAATAATTTGCTTTTGAGATATTAAACTACTAAGTCTTTTTTCTTCAAGAGTTATTTTTTCTTTATCTTCTTTTCTATTTTTAAGAGTAGCTAGGGTAAGTTTTTTTTCTTCAATTTTGTCTTCTAATGATAATAAAGAATTTTGTAATGAAAGTAGTATATTTTCATGTTCTCTCTTTTCATTTTCTTTTTTCAGAAACTCTATTTTCTTTTTGTCTTCTAAGAGTTGGAACTCTTTTTCTTTTCTTCTATATTCTCTTTTTCTTTTTTCAGCTTGTTCTTTTTCAATACGCTCTCGCTCGAGTTCTTTTTCGCGAGTGATACGTTCTTTTTCAAGACGTTCTTGTTCACGTTTTTCAGCTTTTTCTTTTTCAATACGTTGACGTTCAAGCTCTTTTTCACGAGCAATGCGTTCTTTTTCAAGACGCTCTTGTTCACGTTTTTCAGCTTTTTCTTTTTCAATACGCTGACGCTCAAGTTCTTTTTCACGAGCAATGCGTTCTTTTTCAAGACGTTCTTGTTCACGTTTTTCTGCTTTTTCTTTTTCAATACGCTGACGCTCAAGCTCTTTTTCACGAGCAATGCGTTCTTTTTCAAGACGTTCCTTTTCTGCTCGGGCTAATTCATTTTTTTTACGAGCATCTTCAATTTTACGTTGTTCTTCTTCGAATCTTTTACGAGCTTTTTCTAATTCTAGTGCTTGTTTTTTTAATTCTTCTTCTCTTAATCTAACCTCTTTCTCTTTTAAACGAAGTTCATTTTCTAAAGCAGTCTCATCAATCTCGTTATTTTTAATACTGCTTTCAGTAACAGAAGTTTCAGAGTTTTTTAAATTGAAAGTTTTAACTTGTTGTTTAATACGACCGAAAAAAGAGATTGAGGTATCTTTTTCTTCAGTAGAATCTGTAGTTTCATTTTCTACAACTAAATCTTTTTTTTCTTTTGACATAAAAAAAATCCTTTCACATACTATTCCATTCTATTATATCAAAAATTATAATAAAATTATATAAATATTACTTAAAATCCTAATAAATTATTATAAAAAACTTTTATCTATAATTGAAATGTGTTATCATTAAGTATAGATATTTTTATCAATAAATTATAATTTAAAGAGGTAATAATTATGAAAAAAACAATTAGCTTTAAAGGTACTCCAGTTACTATTGAAGATAAATTAAATGTAGGAGAAGTGTTTCCTAATTTTAGAGCTGTTACAAGAACATTGTCAGAATTTGAATTAACAGATTATAGAGGTAAGAATGTTATAATAAATACTTTCCCTTCTGTAGATACTGGAATTTGTGCATTACAAACAATTAAATTTAATAAAGAAGTTTCAAATCTTAATAATACTGTTGTAATTACTGTTTCTAAAGATTTACCATTTGCACTTGGTAGATTCTGTGCGGATAAGGAAATCAATAATGCAATTACTGTATCAGATTATAAATATCGTGATTTTGAAAATAATAATGGTCTTTTAGTCGAAGAATTAGGATTATTAGCGCGAGCAGTATTTATTCTTGATAAAGAAGGTGTAATAAGATATAAAGAAGTTCTACAAGAGATTGGAGAAGAACCGAATTATGAAGCTGCACTAGAAGAATTAAAAAAAATATAGTGGGGTAATAGATGACAGAATTAAAATATATAAATAAAGAAGAAAACAAAAATTTACAAATTAAAGACTTAATAACGTTAGGATTATATACTATTTTATTAATTCTTGTAATGGCAGTGGGAATAGGAATTTCTACACTTTTAACTTCATTAGTATTTGGAGGGAAAGTATATTTTGCTACTTATACTTCTATTACAGCTGCTTTAGTTTGTGGAAGTGTGTATAGTTTAATTTTTAATAAAATTAATAAAAATATGGCTATATTTATAATGATAGCAATTATTGGTATTTTCATGACTGTCTCTGGTCACTCTGTAGTAGGAGGAATTGTTCTAATTGGAGCAGCAGTTTTAGCGGAGATTGCTTTTAGATATGGGAATGAATATTTATCATATCTGTTCTTTAACTTAGGGAATATTGGATTAATATTACCAATGTTCTTTATGAAAGATTCTTATGTTCAACATCTTAAAAATAGGAATTATTCTGATGAGAAAATTAATTTAGTTATGAGTACTACAGATATGAAAACATTCGTATTTATAGTTATATTTACTATAATTTTTTCAATCATTGGTACGTATCTAGGAAGAAAATTATACTTCAAAAATTTTAATAAAGCGGGATTATAGTATGTTGAAGTTAGATATAAGAACGAAGATTTTTATATTGATCATTGCTAATATATTGATGTTTAAAATGATGACAGTAAGTATGCATTTGGTAGTTGCACTCTGTTTTTCAATATACTTAGGAATAAGTTCCAATTACGTAAGAATGTCGAGGTTTTTTGGAATATATATTTTTCTTACTGCTTATGAAGTATTTTTTGCTCATACGGTTACATTACAGGTTATTGACAGTTTCTTATTACTAACTGCATTAATGTTTAAGACATTGTATTTCCCATTATGTGCAGGTATGGCTTTAGTAAGTAGTTCGAAAGTTTCGGAACTGATCTGCTTTTTGAGAAGTATAAAGTTACCAAAGAAAATGATTATAGTACTAGCAGTATTGTATAGGTTTTTCCCGGTATTACTTACAGATTATAAGTTAATAAAAAATTCATTAAAAATGAAAGGAATTGGAGTAAGTAGAGGCTACTACTTACTTCATCCAATTAAGTTCTTTGAATATGTATTTGTTCCTTATGTAATTATAAGTACCAATATAGCAAATGAACTTTCGGTATCTTGTTTATGTAGAGGAATAGACAATGAAGAAAAACCAACTAGTTATATTGAGCTAAAGTTCAACAAAATTGACTATTTAGTTATGGTAGTTGTTACTATAATTTTTTGTTCTATTATGTTTATGAGGTGATAAATTGATAACATTTAAAAATTTTAATTATAAATATATTGAATCGCAAAAATTAAATATTGAAGATTTATCACTTAATATAAAAAAAGGCGAATGTATTCTATTTACAGGTGCCAGTGGTTGTGGAAAAACTTCTATTTTACGAGTTTTAAATGGATTAGCTCCAGAATTTTTTGATGGTGGATATAGTGGTGAATTTAAGGTAGCTCACCTTAATATTGGAGATAGATTAAAAGATTTTTCAAAAGTAGTTGGAAGTGTTTTTCAAAACCCTAAAAATCAGTTTTTCAATCTTGATTCTACGAGTGAACTTGCCTTTAGTATGGAAAATTATGGTTATTCTAAATCAGAGATACAAAGTAGAATTGATGAAGTGATATCAGAATTTTCTGCGGAATTTTTATTGGATAGAAATGTCTTAGAATTAAGCGGTGGAGAAAAGCAAAAATTGGCTTTTATGGCTAGTATGATGCTTGATGCTGATGTTTATGTTCTTGATGAAATTACTAGTAATTTAGACTTAAAATCTATAGAATTAATATCTTCAATTATAGAAACTTTGAAGAAAAAAGGAAAGACAATAATTGTAGCTGAGCATAGAATCTATTATCTGAAGGATTTAATTGATAAAATGTACATTATTAAAGATGGTAGACTAGTTCATGAAGTTACAAAAGAACAACTTTCTGACTTTGATAGTAGATTATGTCAAACTAGACAAATAGATTTATCAAAAGTAGAACTTGGCAAGAAAGAACCTAGAAATAATAAAGAACAATATTTAAATATTGAGCAACTAGATTATAAAGTCCATGATCATCAAGTTTATTTAAAAAATGAAAGTTTTTCTTCATCAAGAATTTATTCTATAATCGGTGCTAATGGTTGTGGTAAAACTACGTTTGCTAATGCTTTAAGTGGATTACATAAATCTAAACACAAAGTCGTACTTAATGGGAAAAATCTCAATAAGAAAGATTTAATAAGAAGCACATTCCAAGTAATGCAAGATGTGAATTATCAATTATTTACCAATCTTGTAGAAAAAGAGATTAAATTAGGTAGTAACAATTTAGAACTATTTGATGAAGTGGTAGATAAATTAAATATTAGGAAGTTTCTGAATCGTCATCCTAATACATTATCTGGAGGAGAAAAACAAAGAGTAGCTATAGCTTCAGCCTTATTATCAAATAAAAAAATATTAATTTTTGATGAACCTACTAGTGGTTTAGATTATATTAATATGATTGAGCTTAGTCGTTTGATAGAGAAAATAGCAGAACAAGATGTTGTTATATTTATAATAACTCATGATTACGAATTTCTTTGTCAAATCTCGGATGAAGTACTATATTTTGATAAGCAAGGTTTAAAAGAAAGAATAGAAGTAAATGATAATAATAAAAAGAAAATACTAGAAATAATGAGTTAATATACATTGTATATTAACTCATTATTTCTACAGGCTGTTGACAAATGCAAAAAATGCATGAATCAACAGCCTATTTTTAATGAGA
>NZ_CAUPZX010000015.1:0-36915 GCF_963515875.1 uncultured Gemella sp.
TTTTTTTCAACTTCTCTTGACTTTTCTGTTTACACAAAATATTATACACTATCAAAAAAAATAAAAGAGGGCTACCGAAATAATTTAATTGATATATTGTTTTACTATCTTTATACGTAGTTTTATGGTACTATTATAAGAATTACAGATTAATATAAAGGTTAGGAAGTTTAATGTCAAAGAAAAATCAGAGAGTATTAGCTATATTTTTTATTGGAATGTTTGCATTCATTGCGAGAGGGTATAATAGTTATCTTAAACCTTTAGATAATATGATTATTAATATTATCCAAGGGTTAGAAAATCCAGTTCTTACAAGCATATATTTTAATACAACTAATATAGCGGACCAAAAACAAAGTGCAGTAATAACAACGGTAATTGTGATAATGTTATTTATAAACAAACTTAAGAAAGAGGCGTTATTTTTAACCTTCACAATGGGGACATGTGGTATTGCAATGGCATTTATTAAAACAATATTTAATCGTCCCCGTCCCAATATTCACCGCTTAGTAGAATTAAATAGTTTAAGTTTTCCTAGTGGACATACAACTTCAGCAACAATATTATATCTAACGTTAGCTTTGATAGCTATTAAATTATTGAAAAAGAAAAATAATGTCTATACACCTATTTTTATAGCTATAATAGGGATTTTGTTTATAGCCAGTTCTAGAGTATATTTAGGAGTTCATTATCCTACAGATACTCTGGCGGGAATGTGTTTAGGAAGCGCAATAGTATTATTTTATAATATAGTTTATTACAGTAGAAAGTAATAATAAAGCATTATAAGAAAATATTAATAATTATAACTTTATAAAAACGAAAATATGAAATTTACCAAAGATATTAAGGTGAAATTTAAAATAATATTATAAAGTTAGAGCACTTGTAATGCAGTATGATTCATTTTTATAACTATCTCAAGATATAATACTGATTTTAATATTAGTGAAAATACTAACTTTAAAATCGGTATTATTTTAATTAGAGAATATTTTTATTAGTGTTAAGATTTATAGAAAGTAATTTGATGTGTTATAATATCATATAGAGATATTAATATATGATAAGTTGTGTAGAGTTAAAAATAAAGGGAGAAAAGTAAAGAATATAATTTATATATAAACTGTAGCGTAGTTTATGTATAAATTATAAGAAGAGGGAAAATATTAAAGATTAAAAATGTAGGAGATAATAGTGAGAGTAGTTTTACTTTGTAGATATGATGGTAGTAATTACCATGGATTTCAGATACAACCAAATAATAATACAATTCAAGAAGAAATTGAGAAAAGTTTAAAGAAAATTAATAAAAAAGATGTGCGACTTTATATGAGTGGAAGAACGGATAGTGGAGTACATGCCTATGGTCAGGTGTTACACTTTGATACAGAGTTAAATATTCCTGATCAAGCTTGGGTTAAGGCGTTAAATGCTACTATTCCAAAAGATATAAGAATAGTAGCGGCGACGTTAGCTTCGGAAGATTTTCATGTTAGGTATAATAGCGTACAAAAAACATATTATTATAAATTATATATAGGAAGAGAAGTAGATCCATTCTTATTAAATTATGTAGGAAGACATAGTTTTGATTTTAATTTTGAGAAAGCTCAGGAGTCACTTCAATATTTTATTGGAGAACATGATTTTTCATCATTTTGTTCGAAAAATTCTAGCGTTGAGGATAAAGTGAGAACGATATATAGTTTAACTATGGAGAAAGATGCAATTAATCCTAATATCGTAAATTTTGAAATAACAGGAAATGGTTTTTTATACAATATGGTTAGGATAATTATAGGAACTATACAAAATGTAGCTGCAGGTAAATATGAAGCGCCATATATAAAAGAAATATTAGATAAAAAGGAACGTCAATTTGCAGGACCTAAGGCGGATGCTGCAGGGTTGTATTTAAAAGAAGTGATGTATGATGATAATAAAATAAATAAATTTATAAATAATAGTCTAAAGGATTATTGTAATAAATAATGGCAAATTCCCAAAGTAAGTTTAGTAAGAAATCAAAATGCGAGTTGTCTTTAGGGAAATGATATAAATATATTTAAATAGTTGTCCAGATTTGGTTTGAGAAAATTCGGGATATTTGATATAATAAAAAGATATTCTGTAGAAAATTAGGTAATAAAATGATAAAATTTGAAGATGTTTTTTTTCAGTATTCTAGTTCTAAAAAGACTGCATTATCAAATATAAATTTAGAAATAAAAGAAGGATGCTGGCTTAGTGTTTTAGGAAAAAATGGAAGTGGAAAATCAACACTTATGAAGTTAATTTATGGGCAAAATTTGGCTACTTCTGGCAAAGTTCTGTTTAATGATAAAGAGTATAGTAAAGAAATTTATGATGATATAAAAAATAAAATAGCTATCGTTTTTCAAAATCCTGATAACCAATTCGTAGGTTCTACTGTAGAAGAAGATATTGCATTTGGTCTTGAAAATAGAAATGTTCCTCAAGAAAAAATGGATGAGATAATAGATAGAGTATTAGAAATTGTCGATATGACCGACTATAGAAAATATGAACCTACATCATTATCAGGAGGACAAAAACAGAGAGTGGCAATAGCATCTTCGCTTGCTTTAAATCCTGAGATTTTAATATTGGATGAAGCAACAAGTATGCTTGATCCCAAAGCTAAAAAGTCTATTCTAGAATATATAAAAAAAATTAACAAAGAAAAAGAAATAACTATAATTTCTATCACTCACGATGCAGAAGAGAGTGTTTATTCAGATGATATTGTCATATTAGAAAGCGGAGAAATAGTCTATCAAGGGAATTATACAACGTTATATGCTAATACTGAAATTTTAGAAAAATATAGCTTAGAGGTTCCTTTTGTAGAAAGAATAAAAAAAGATTTAAATAATTACCTGAATCAAGAAATATTTGAAATAGAAGAAGACGAGGGGAGTGTAGTAAGAAAAATATGCAAATTAGTTTAAAAAGTGTAAGCTATACTTATAATTATAAGACCCCCTATGCTAGAGAAGTCTTAAAAGATATAAACTTGAATATAGATGAGGGAGGTTATACAGTAATAGTAGGTAAGACAGGTAGCGGAAAGTCTACCCTTATAGAGCATATTAACGGCTTATTATTACCCACAAAAGGAGAAGTAGCAGTAGATAATATATTGATTACTAATCCACAGAGTAAAAAAGAAAGAAGAGAATTGGCTAAGAAACTGAAAATATTAAGACAAGATGTTGCGGTGTTATTCCAGTTTTCTGAACAGCAATTATTTGAAACAAGCGTACTAAAAGATATTATCTTTGCTCCCTTAAATTATGGTGTCGTAGAAGAAAAAGCTATTTTAAAAGCAAAAGAATTAATAAAATTAGTAGGACTTGATGAAAGTTACTTAGATAAATCTCCTTTTGAATTGTCAGGAGGAGAGATGAGGAAAGTGGCCTTATGTGGTGTACTTGCCTTAGAACCAAAAGTACTAATATTAGACGAACCTACAGTAGCTTTGGACTATAAGAGTCGTGAAGAGATTATGACTATGGTGAAAAGACTTAAGGAAGAATTCAATATGACGATAGTACTTGTAACTCATAATATGGATTATGTATTGGAATATGCGGATAAAGTTTTCGTCTTGAAAAATGGAGAAATTAGTTTTGAAGGAAAAGTAGAGGACCTCTTCTTGAATGAAAAAATTCTTATGGATAATTCATTAGAACTACCGGAAGTACTGAAGTTTTATCAAAAATTAGAAGCAAGTAATATAATACTAGATATATTTCCTAGGAAATATGAAGATTTAGTTAATGCTTTAAAGAATAAGATAGGAAGTAGCAAAAATGAATAATTCGTTGATAAGTAAGTATATTCCATTAAATACTATTATTCATAATCTAGATCCACGAGCAAAAATATTTTTTGTAATTTGGTACTTAGTAGATATTTTTATCGCATATAATGTAATAGAATTTTTTATCTTGTTTCTAGTGTTGATGGTAACAGTTGTCTTATCAAAGACGAGTCCTGTATTTTTAGTTAGTAGTGTAAAAGCTATAAGCATATTAATCTTATTTACTTCATTGATTCACCTTGTTTTTAATAAAAAAGGAAATATATTGTATGAAGTATTAGGTTGGAAGATTTATAGTGGTGCACTTTTAGGAATTGTTTTAATTACAGTAAGATTTGTTTTAGTTGTTGCGATAATGGTTGTCTTTATGGCTACTACTTCACCAACTGAGATAACAAGTGCTATAGAAAAGAGTCTTGGTCTCCTTCAAAAGGTAAGGGTGCCAATCTCGACTTTTGCGCTAGTATTATCTATTTCACTTAGATTTATCCCAACTATATTAGAAGAAACTAATAGAATAATAAATGCACAGGTTTCACGTGGTTCGGATTTTAATGAGGGGAATTTAATACAAAAAATTAAAAAATTTATTCCTATACTAATACCATTATTTATAGCTACTTTAAAGAGGGCTGATGAACTTGCTACAGCGATGGAAGTAAGAGGATACTCTACTACAGGAGTAAGAACTAAGTATAAAGTATTAAAATACAGTAAGTTGGATTATTTAAGTTATATATTAATAATAGTTATTACAATATTAATAATAGTAGCATAATATGAATTTTTAGAAAGGAGATAGGATGAAAACAGAAATAATTAATATTTCAAAAAGTGAGAATAAAGAAAAAATATACAGTAAATTAACTAAGTATTATAAGAATGGAAAGCTTGTAGCTATACCGACTGAGACAGTTTATGGACTTAGTGCCAATGCGATGGATGATGAAGCTATAGGTAAAATATATGAGGCTAAAGGTCGACCAAGTGATAATCCTTTAATTGTTCATTTTTATGAAATGAGTCAATTGGATAATATTGTTGATTATAGTGATGAAAATGTAAAAAAACTTATAGATAAGTTCTGGCCAGGACCGATGACTTTGATTTTAAATGTTAGGAAAAATAACGGTATTTCTAAAAAAGTTATGGCTGGCTTAAATACTCTTGCTGTCAGAATGCCATCTAATGTTACCGCTCGAGAAATATTAAAGGAAACTGAAATTTTATTAGCAGCACCGAGTGCTAATACAAGTGGGAAACCATCTCCAACAAAATTTGAACATGTGTATCATGATTTGAATGGGAAAATAGATGTAATAATCGAAGATGAGCAATCGGATATCGGTTTAGAAAGTACTGTTATTGATTGTACAAGATATCCGTTTGTTATTGCTCGTCCAGGAGATATTACTAAAGAAGACATTGAGTCTGTATTAGGAGAAGGTAGCGTGAAGTACAATGATGAAATACTTACACAAAATGCTACACCTATCTCGCCAGGTATGAAGTATAGGCATTATTCTCCTGAAGCGGAATTAGTATTGTTTAATGATTCATTTGAAAATTTAATAAATATTTTAAAAGATAAAAATCAAAAAACAGGTTTTATTACATATAAAGAAATGGAATCTAGAGTTAATGATTTAAATGTTTCTATAAAATATTTAGCAGATAATGAGAAAAGTGTTGAACAATCTAATAAAAATTTATATAATATTCTAAGGGAGTTTGATGGTGAAAAGGTAGAGGAGATTTTTATACTACCAATTGAAGAAACGAGAGAGAATAAAGCTTTGTTGAATAGACTTAATAAAGCTATAAGTAAAAAGTAAAATAGGAGATTTGTAATGAAAAAGTTATATGTAGTTATACCTTGTTACAATGAAGAAGAGGTATTAAACGAAACTGCAAAAAGATTAGAAGTTAAAATGAATTCTATGATAGAAGAAGATTTAATTTCAAAAGATAGCCGTGTTGTTTTAGTGAACGATGGTTCAAAAGACAGAACATGGGAAATGATAGAAGAACTTCATGAAAAAAATCCATTATTCAGTGGTATTAACTTAAGTAGAAATAGAGGACACCAAAATGCACTTTTAGCAGGACTTATGACTGTTAAAGATTACTGTGATGTAAGTATTTCTATGGATGCTGATTTACAAGATGATATTAACGCTATGGATGAAATGATGAAGAAATATCTAGCTGGTGCTGATGTAGTTTATGGTGTTCGTTCAGCAAGGACTACGGATACATTCTTTAAACGTTTCACGGCAGAAGGTTTCTATAAAGTAATGGAAAAACTAGGAGCTAATACAGTATTTAATCATGCTGACTATCGTTTAATGAGTAAACGTGCGTTAGAAGGACTAGCTCAGTTTAAAGAGGTAAACTTATTCTTACGTGGTATCGTTCCTATGATTGGATATCCAAGTGATATTGTTACATATGAACGTGCAGAAAGATTCGCTGGTGAAAGTAAATATCCACTATCTAAGATGTTGGCATTCGCTTTCGAAGGAATTACTTCTTTATCTGTAAAGTTAATTAGATTTATTACTATAGGTGGAGCATTAATGATATTTATTGCTGCGATAGTATTTTTCTACACATTGTATAGTTATTTTGCAGGATTTGCAAGACCAGGTTGGTCAAGTTTAATGATATCAATGTGGTTTATCGGTGGGATGATTATGATTTCGCTAGGTATTGTGGGTGAATATGTAGGTAAAATTTACTTAGAAACAAAAGGACGCCCAAGATTTATTGTTGAAAAATTCTTAAATGAAGAAAAAAATGAAGAGGAATAATCGACAATGAACAAGGAAATATTAAATAAATTTTCTAACTTTTTAGTAAAAGTTATAGCTGTAATTTTCATAGTACTTATGGGGATAAATTCTTTATTAGTATTAACAAAAACAGCGGTATTTCCGAAAGATTATCAAGAAACTCTATATTATGAAAATGTTAGTGCTATACTAAATATTATGTTCCTTATAATATTTAGTATAGTTATCTTAATATTAGCAAGGTATCTGAAGAAATTAATAAGTGTCCAAAGATTAGTATTAATAGTGATGATTTATGCATTTGTTATTAGTATACTATTTGCTGTATTGAGACGTGACTATGTTCAGTTTGATCCATTTAACGTGATAGATCAAGCTAATAATTTCATAAGGGAAAATTATAGTGGACTTGATAAAGGAAATAATTATTTATACATATATTCTCATCAAATTACAACAGTATTTCTTTTTCAGATAATGCTGTCATTATTTGGTAGAGCAACATTTATTTTATATATAATGCAAAGTTTTTCAATAAGTTACATTATTTTTATGTTATATAAAATTTCAAATATAATGTTTGATGATGAAGATACGAATTATCTAGTTGTAATTCTTAGTGGTCTATGTTTTCCGTTAATATTTTATGTTGCATTTGTTTACGGATTGTTACCGGGTATGTTTTTAACACTACTGGCTTATTATTATTTTATAAAGTATACTAAACATAAGCAGTGGTACATGTTGGTAATAAGTGCTGTTAGTATTAATATAGCGATGTTGTTTATTGGTAATAATTTAATACATATGCTAGCGATGTTTTCAGCTGCAGTTATTTATTTTATTAGAGTTAGAGATAAAAAAGTTATAGCATTCATAATTAGTTGTCTATTTTTAATGAGTGCCTCTAAGAGTTTAATTTATAATTATTATGAAGTGAAAAGCCAAAAGACAATTGCTGATGGTGTTCCGAAAATCACATGGATAGCGATGGGGCTGCAAGAAGGAGATCGTGAAGCTGGTTGGTGGAATAGATTTAACTATGATATTATGCCAGAAGAAGACTATGATGTGAAACGTATAACTGAAATTTCAAAAGATTCTATAAAGCAAAGATTAGATGTATTTAAGAAAAATCCTAAATATGCTGTAGATTTTTATCAAAGAAAATATGAAAATCAGTTTATAGAACCGACATTCCAAAGTTTATTGGTGACTGCACCTCAAAGAAATTTTGATAATGAAACTAAGTTAGAAAAAGTGAAAGACTTTTTTATAAAACAAATTTACTTTAACGACACTCATCATGCACTTACTTTTATTATGAAAGTCTTTCAAGTATTTGTTTATATATTTTCTGTAGTATTTGCGGTAAATATTTATAAGAAGAAAAAAGAAATATTAACGATAATTCCTGTAGCCTTTATTGGTGGAACGTTATTCCATATGATATGGGAAGCGAAGAGTAGATATGTATTCCCGTATTTTGTATTTTTAATTCCACTTGCTGCATATGGATTAATAATTGTAAGAAATAAAATAACTGAATATAGAAAAAATAAAGAGGAAGAAAATGAAAAAGGTAATATATAAAGCTTTTATCATAACGCTATTGGGATTAACAGTATCTGCTCCTGCGATAAAGGCTAACGATGTCTATGTACCCTTTGGAGAAAAGAAATTTACAGAAATTGAAAATAGCGAAAAAATAGAGTTCGATGATCTAAATCTTAAAGCAGCCTTAATAGAATACTATAAGTTTCATATTAATAAAGATTTTAAAGGTGAGGAAGTAACGGTAGGTATGATGGAGCAATTTACAAGTCTATCATTACCTTGGAAAAATATTTTTTCTCTAAAAGGTTTAGAGCATGCTGTTAATCTAAGAAATTTAAACTTATCTAATAACTTTATTGAGGATATTACACCATTAGAAAAGTTAGTAGAGTTGGAAGATTTGAATCTTACTAATAATAAAATAAAAGATCCAAAGAGCTTAGCAAAATTAACAAAGTTAAGACAATTAGCTCTTAGAAAAAATCTAATGAACAATTTAGATTTCCTAAATGACTTGAAGGTAGAATCGTTAGATATTTCAATGAACAGTGTTTTAAAAGATTATATTCCGAATAATTTAAAACTTGAAAATTTACGAAGCCTAAATATTTCGGGTATAGGTTTAGACAATATATCATTTTTAAAAAATGCTGGAAAACTTGAGAGTCTAGTAGCTGAAGAGAATGCTATTAAAGACTTAACACCATTAGCTGAATTGAAGTCTTTGAGAACTTTATATTTAGATAGAAATAATATTAGCGATATTACGGCGCTTAAAAATTTAGCAAGTTTAGAAGAACTACTATTATATAAAAACAATATCGAGAATGTAGATGCATTAAAAGATAAAAAATATCTATATCGATTAATGTTAAATGATAATCTAGGATTAAAAAATATAGATGCATTGAAAGATGTACCGAATATTTCTAGTATAGATATATCTAATACATTAGTAACTGATATTTCATCATTAAAGGATGCTAAATATTTATATTATATCGCTTTGAAAAATACTAAAATCAGTGACGGTGATATAACTGCATTCGAGAAAAGTAATCTAGAGGTTAAAAAATCTAATAACATAGATAAAAAGCTAGAAATAGTAAAAACAGAAGCTGCGAAATATTTTAGTATTAAAAATTATATTTTTATGGCTCTGATTTTAATGTTAACACTAACTGGTATTAGAAGTTATTGGAGAAAAAATAAATAAAATTTAAAAGAGAAGTGAGTTTTTCTTGAAATTCATCTCTCTTTGTGCTAGAATTACATTAATGAAATAAATCAATATATACTTAGGACACGATATATATTTAACTTATTTAAGAGAGGGTATGGTGCTGGAAATACCTATAAGCAATATATGTTACTACCTAGCTAATAGTATTAACATAGTTAGTGAGCTTTATTCACAAAGAGGAAGTAAATTTACTTCGAATTTGGGTGGTACCACGAAAATATTCGTCCCTTCTTTAGTTTCGGCTAGAGAAGGGATTTTTTAATTTTTGAGTAAGTTAGACTAAGTATATAAAAAAGAAGGAGACCTTAATATGGCTAAATTAGTTTTTCCAGATGGAAATGTAAGAGAATATGATAATAAAACACCATTAGAAATCGCTGAAAGTATTAGTGTAAGTCTTAAGAAAAAAGTGATTTCTGCAAAATTAGATGAGGACTATATCGAAGTTAACAAACCAATAACAAAAGATGGTCATTTAAAACTTATTGTTGCAGATGATGAAGATAAAGATAGTTTATATGTATTACGTCACACTTGTGCACACGTATTAGCGCAAGCATTAAGAAGACTGTATGGTAAAGATGTACACTTCGGTGTTGGTCCAGCTATTGATGGTGGATTCTACTATGACTTTGATGCTGAATACAAAGTCTCAGAAGAAGACTTTAAAGCAATCGAAAAAGAAGTTAAGAAAATTATTAGTGAAAACCATGAAATTGAAGGTCGCGAAGTAAGCAAAGAAGAAGCTTTAGAAATCTTCAAAGAAGATCCTTATAAAGTAGAATTAATTAATGATCTTTCAGCTGATGAAGTTATCACAGTTTACACACAAGGAGACTTCACTGATCTTTGTCGTGGTGGACACGTAAGTGCAACTTCAAAAATTAAAGAATTTAAATTATTATCTGTAGCTGGTGCATACTGGAGAGGTAATAGTGATAATAAGATGTTACAACGTATTTACGGAACAGCTTATTTTACTAAAGAACATTTAGAACAACACTTAGTACGTCTGCAAGAAGCACGTGAACGTGATCACAGAAAACTAGGTAAAGAATTAGGAATCTTTACAACAAGTCAAAAAGTTGGTGCTGGATTACCACTATGGTTGCCAAATGGTGCTACTATCCGCCGTACTATCGAAAGATATATCGTTGATAAAGAAGTAGAGTTAGGATATGACCACGTTTATACTCCAATTATGGGATCTAAAGATCTATATATCACAAGTGGACATTGGGAACATTACCAAGAAGATATGTTCCCACCAATGGAGATGGACCACGAAACAATGGTTCTTCGTCCAATGAACTGTCCTCACCACATGATGGTTTATAAAAATGAACGTCACTCATACCGTGAACTTCCAATCCGTATCGCAGAGCTTGGAATGATGCACCGTTATGAAGCAAGTGGAGCAGTAAGTGGATTACAACGTGTTCGTGGTATGACTCTAAACGATGCTCACATTTTCGTACGTCCAGATCAACTTAAAGATGAATTCAAACTTACTGTAGGACTTATCGAAGAAGCATATAAAGACTTAGGTATTAAAAACTTCAGCTACCGTCTATCATATAGAGACCCTGAAAACACTGAGAAATACTTCGATGATGACGCAATGTGGAATAACGCTCAACAAATGTTAAAAGAAACTGCAGATGAACTTGGTTTAGACTATGTTGAAGCTGAAGGAGAAGCTGCATTCTATGGGCCAAAACTTGACGTACAAGTAGAAACAGCAATCGGAAAACAAGAAACATTATCTACAATTCAATTAGACTTCTTACTACCAGAGAGATTCGAATTAGAATATATTGGTGAAGATGGAAAAGCTCACCGTCCAGTAGTTATCCACCGTGGTATCGTATCAACAATGGAAAGAATGGTTGCCTTCTTATTAGAAGAGTATAAAGGAGATTTACCAACATGGTTATCACCAAACCAAGTACGTATTATCCCAGTAAACAATGACTACCACTATGATTATTCTAAAGAAATCATGCAAGAACTTAAAAAAGCTGGTGTTAAAGTAGCTATCGATGATAGAGATGAAAAATTAGGATATAAAATCCGTGAAGCTGCAAGCAAAAAAATTCCATATACTTTAGTAATTGGAGATAAAGAAGTAGAAAACAGAAATGTTAACGTTAGAACATTTGGTTCATTAAACCAAAAAGAAGAAAGCTTTGCTGAATTCAAAGAAAATATCTTAAGAGAAATTAGCGAAAGATTAATCGAGAAAAACGCATAGTAAAATAGGGAGTGACTCAAAAATCGTGATTTCGGAGAAATCGATTTTGTCGAGTCACCCTCGCACAGTTTATTAGATATCTAAAAAGCTTTTATAAAGCGATTTTAGATATCAATAAACCACTGCGTCTATGGTTTTTCGTATAAACTTTGTAAAATTTTAGAATTTTTGGGTAAGCTCATAATTATAATAAGGAGAGATATAATGTTAACTCAATTAACAAAAAATGTAAAAAAAGGTCAAGTTAGAGTGAAAATTAAAACTACTCACGGTGATATGACTTTCAAACTATTTGAAAAAGATATTCCAAAAGCAGTAGAAAACTTTTTAACTCATGCAAAAAATGGGTACTATAAAGGTATTATTTTCCACCGTGTAATTAAAGACTTTATGGTTCAAGGTGGAGACCCAACAGGTACAGGTATGGGAGGAGAATCAATTTGGGGACGTAGTTTCGAAGATGAATTCTCAATGGATTACTTCCATTTCTATGGTGCGTTAAGTATGGCGAATGCTGGACCAAATACAAATGGAAGTCAATTCTTTATTGTTCAAAATTCTCACGTAGATGCTAGAACTTTACAAGCACTTGAACAAGGTGGTTGGCCACAAGAAGCTGTTGAAGGTTATGCTAAACTAGGGGGAACTCCTCACTTAGATCATCGTCATACAGTTTTTGGACACTTAATCGCTGGTGCGAAAACTCTTGAAAAAATTGCAGCAGTAAAAACTGGAGCTCAAGATAAGCCGGTTGAAGAAGTTGTGATTCTTGATATAGAAGTTAAATAAATATAAGAAAACAAGGTTAATGAGAGATTAATCTTGTTTTTATATATATTTATGAAGAAATAATAATTATATAATTTTAGAATTTAGATTTTAGAGTCTAAGATAATTTAAGAAACAAAATAAAAGTATTATTTATAATAAAATATTATTAGTTAATTTAAAATTTACTTAAAAATTAATTTTAAAAAATAGAAAAAAACACTTTCAAATTGACTATTCATGTGATATAATTATGAAAGTTTGAATATAAAAAAAGGAGAAGAAGAATGGCAGAAAAAACAAGAGTAAAACCAATTCTAGATGTTCATGAAAAGCCTAACTTAGCTCTATGGGTAACGTTAAGCTTACAACACTTATTCGCAATGTTTGGAGCGACGGTGTTAGTACCAATTTTAACAGGATTACCAGCAAGTACTGCTTTAACGACATCAGGTATTGGAACACTTACGTATTTATTAATAACTAGAGGTAAAATTCCAGCGTATTTAGGATCTTCATTTGCCTTCATTAATCCGATTATTGTGCTTTCAACTACTCACAGTGTTGAAACAGCAATGCTTGGTGCATTTTTAGCCAGCTTAGTTTATGGTGTTGTTGCAATGTTAATTTATAAATTTGGTGTAAATTGGTTATTGAAACTTTTACCACCAGTTGTAGTTGGACCTATTATCATTGTTATTGGACTTGGAATTGCTCCTACAGCAATCAGTATGGCGATGTACAAAACTGTAAACGGAGCTAAAGTTTATGATTTAAAATACTTCTTAGTAGCTCTTATAACATTAGCAGCAACAATCTTCTGTTGTGTTGCTTTAAGAGGATTTGCTAAACAGATTCCAGTACTATTAGGAATTGTATTCGGATATATCGTTGCTGTAATTGCAGGATTAGTTGATTTCCAACCAGTTATCGATGCTCCTTGGTTTAGCTTACCGAAATTCACAATTCCATTTGTAACATATGTTCCTGAGTGGAATGTAGCAGCATTAGCGATGGTACCTATTGCTATTGTAACTATTAACGAACATATCGGTCACCAAATGGTATTATCTGAAGTAGTAGGAAGAAACTTCTTAAAAGATCCAGGACTACACCGTTCGATTTTAGCTGATGGAACAGCGATGATGTTTGCATCACTTTTAGGTGGGCCACCAAGTACAACATATGGTGAAAATATTGGGGTTCTTGCTATTACACGTATTTTCTCTGTATTCGTATTAGGAGGAGCGGCGGTATTCGCACTTATCTTAAGTTTTGTAGGTAAGTTCTCAGCTCTAATCTCTACGATTCCATCACCAGTTATGGGTGGGGTATCAATTTTACTATTCGGTATAATCGCTTCAAGTGGACTTAGAATGTTAGTAGATGAAAAAGTAGACTTAAGTATCAATAGAAACTTAGTAATTTCATCAGTAATCATCGTTTTAGGTGTTGGTGGAGCAATGCTGAAATTCGAAAGCATTAATTTCGAACTTCCAGCAATGGCTCTTGCAGCTATCAGCGGTGTGTTATTAAATGCATTCTTACCAAAAGAAGATAAAAAATAGAAATTAATTAAATAGTCAGTAACTTGTATTAGCAAGTTACTGGCTATTTTTTTGTATAAAACAATATTTTAAATTAACATGTAGATTACATTTATAATAGTAAAGCATATTTCTAAGTAGAAACTATGATATTTTAATCTCTTATTTCTAGTAATTTTGAAAAATTAGGTAAACTCCTAATATTTTTATTAAATAACCAAAATAGAAAAATACTAAAAATTAATAATGAAGTAATAATTATAATAGTTTTAATACTGTATTTTATACTTAATACTCCTGCCAATAAAGCTCCTAGAGGGCTAAATGCTATAGATAAACCAATCATAGTGGACATAGCAACATCTAATTTATCTTTACTTATGATACATTGAATCATTGTTTGAGAATATGTGTTTAAAATCCCAATCAATATCCAGCCAAAAAGAAATAATGAAAAATTGATAATTTTGTTTGTAATAGAGTTATTGTTAAGTATGCTAAGTGCTCCCCAAGAAAGACTGATGCCTAGTGTAAATGTAGTGTATAAAACGCTCAATCTTATATTTTTTAATATTTGGCTGTTAGAAAGAAAGGCTCCTATTAGTATCCCCAATCCAGATGCACTAAGTAAAATTCCATAAAAATAACTAGTTTCTGAATACTCAGGAAGTAGTGTTAGTAACGAACTGGTAGAAAAATTAATTATTGTGATTCCAATTAATAATGGTTTTAATAATGGTGTATTCCAAATTTTTATACCGCTACTTAATTTAGAAAAGTAGTTTTCTTGAACAGAATTAGTATTTTTAGATAAATCATTTGATAGGAATATGAATATAGTGCTATTAATAAAAAATGTAATGCTATTTATGATGAACGCATATATTGTCCCAAAAGCTGTTATAATAAATCCGCCTATTGAATTAAAGAGTGCGTCACTCCCTTGATAAGCTATGGAAAATAATGAATTTGCTTTAACTAAATCTTCTTGTTTAACTATTTTTGGTAGTAAGGCAAGTTGAACAGGATAAACTATTTGATTAATAAAACTAATACAAACGATAAAAATTATTAGCGTAGTAATCTGTAGCTTATTTACGTAAATTAGATAAGTAATAGCGAGTAATATTATAGCTTGAAATAACTGTGAAATAATTAAAAACCTCTTTACATTAAATTTACTGATTAGTGGCGATACAAATATTTGTAATATAGCGGTAAATGAAATTAGAAATAAAGTAATACCACTATAAAAAGTAGATTTAGTTAATGTGTAAATTAATGTTAGAGTAGCTATTGAATATATGCTATCACCAAAATTAGTGATTAATCTACCGAATAGTAAAATTGAAAAGTTTTTATTTTTAAACATAGAGTCCACATCCTTTATAAAAATTTTAACGATAAAAAATATTTGACAGTTAAAACATTATTTAACAGCTCTTAGCGAGCTGTTGAAATAATACTAATATTAACACTATTTTTATTATCTGAGGAGAATTTCTTTTCTAGTTTCTTGACTTCATTCCAGAAATCTTCCATGTCTTCTTTGTTTATATTAAAACTAACTGAAGTATTGTTAAATAAGTCGTTAAAGATACTAGGTGAAGGTACGAATGCTTGCGCAGTCGGTAGATAGTATTTTTGTATTATACCATTTATTGTATCTGTATCAACTACTTCGATAAAACTATTTTCCTCTAGAATATTAAGGTGATAGTGTATTTTAGTTCTATTAATTTTTAATAGTTTAGCAAGTTCTTTTGAATTTTTCTTTTCTGTACCGAGTGTTGTAAGAATACTTATTCTTAGAGGATCAGAAATGACCTTTAGTTTCTCGATATCTGTTATATATTGTATATCTTTAATGATAATCATCCCTTTCTTATTAATATTATATAACTAATATATTAGACTGTCAATTAATTTTGAACGTTATAATTATATTTTTCGAAATATTAAATTTAGTAAAGTTAGTCAACAATAGTTTGACTACCTCTTTTATATTTGATATAATTTACTAGGTATATTAGTTAGTAAGAACTTACTAAAATTACAAGAAGAAATAAAAATTAAGGAGAATGAAATTGAAAAAACTATCAGCAATTTTATTAGGTTTACTTGGTGTAGTTACTCTTTCTGGATGTTCACAAGATGATAGATCGGGAACATTTTATGAAACGTTCGTAAAACCGATGGACATATTCTTAGCAAAAATTCATGAGTATACTGGAAGTTGGGGTTGGTCAATTGTAATTATCACATTGATTATCAGATTATTAGTGCTTCCATTCATGTTACATAACTATAAAGTACAAAACAAATCAAGAAAAGGGCAAGAATTAGCTCGTCCAGAATTAGAAGTTGTACAGAAAAAACAACAAGCTGCGAAAGAAAAAGAAGCTAGAGCTATTTCTAATGAAGAAAAAATGCAAGCGCGTAGTGAACTTATGGAACTACAAAGAGAACAAATGGCTATCATGAAAAAATATGATGCAATGCCTATAAGTTTAGGTGGATGTTTACCAATGCTTATTCCACTACCATTCTTAACTGGACTGTTCTATACATTATCTAATCCGTTGTACTCTGTTGGAATTATTGATTCTACATTCCTTGGAGTATTCAGTCTTGGTACTCGTTCATATACATTACCATTAATCGCGTTTGCTGTATATGCTATTCAAACAAAACTACAAATGAGTTTAATGCCGACACCAACTCAACCAGGTCAAGAGCAAATGCAAAGTCAAATGAAGATGATGCAATGGTTATCACCGATAATGATTACAGGGTTCTCATTCATCGTAGCTGGAGCAGTTGCCGTGTATTATATCGTGGGGGGGATATTCATGATTTTCCAAACATACCTAGGACATGCTTTATATCCACCATATAAACCAGAAAAACAAAAGAAACAAACGTTTGATCCAGAAAAAGTTACATTAGTTTCTAACAAGAAAAAACGTAAATAATAGATTAGATCAGTGAACATCAGTATTAAAGTTCGCTGATCTAATTTTTTTGAAAAAAAAGTAAGAAAAGTTATCAATATAGTTGACGTTAGGGTATATATGTGTTAGAATTGTATTGTTGTGTAGCTCCTAAATAGCTACTACAACCGCACGTATAAGGTAAATAAGAGAGTAATCCACCTTATATGGCGAGTCTTAGTAAAAAATATTTAAGGAGGTGCAGATATGTACGCAGTAATTAAAACAGGTGGAAAACAACTACGTGTTGAAGAAGGACAAACAATCTTAGTTGAGAAGTTAGCAGCTGAAGTGGATTCTACAGTTACTTTTGACGAAGTAGTATTAGTAGGTGGAGAAACTACAAAAGTTGGTGCTCCTTTAGTAGCTGGTGCGACAGTAACAGCTAAAGTAGTTGCTCAAGGTAAAGGTAAAAAAATCACAGTATTTAAATACAAACCTAAAAAGAACAATCACCGTAAATTAGGTCATCGTCAACCTTTCACTAAATTAGTAGTTGAAAAAATTAACGCTTAATCATGATTAAGGTGGAAATCGTAAAAGAAGTTGAATTTATTAAACAAGTAACAGTTGATGGACATGCTGATTATGCTGAACACGGTTCAGACATAGTTTGTGCAGGTGTTTCTGCTGTAATATTCGGTTTAATAAATGCAGTAGATGAACTAGATGAAGATGTAGAGTTTGACATTTCGTCTAACGAAGATGTGACTGGACATTTAACATATAGATCGTTAAAATCTACAGACAAAGAGCAACTTCTACTAAATGCAATGCTAGTTGCATTAAAAACAATTGAAGAAAATTATTCAGATTATATAACTATTGAAGTAAGAGAGGTGAAATAGACATGATGTTACAATTAAATTTACAATTCTTCGCATCTAAAAAAGGGGTAGGTTCTACTAAAAACGGACGTGACTCTGAATCAAAACGTTTAGGTGCTAAAAGAGCTGATGGTCAGTACGTAACTGCAGGTTCTATCTTATACAGACAACGTGGAACAAAAATTTGGCCAGGAACTAACGTAGGAAAAGGTGGAGATGATACACTATTTTCACTAGTTGACGGAGTTGTACGTTTCGAAAGATACGGACGTAGCCGTAAAAAAGTTTCTGTTTATCCACAAGCTTAATAAGCATAATAAAAAGAGGTATTTACTTTATGTAGATATCTCTTTTCTTTTTGCAAAAATATTAATATAATAACACTTTATTGTTAAGTAATTAATATAAACAATTGTAATAATATTTTAATGTTACCATTTTAGATTTCTGTTGTACTTTTAAAATTTATATGGTAAAATTTATTTGTGTGTTATATGATACACGCAACATATACTAGGAGGACAAAAAAGTGTCAGCACTTTGGCAAGAAATTTTATTTTCTTTTTTAGGGGGTCTGGGATTATTCCTATTCAGTATTAAGTACATGGGGGACGGACTTCAATTAATAGCCGGGGAGAAAATGCGATATGTTTTAGATAAATATACATCTAAACCACTTATGGCTGTCTTAGCCGGAATAATAGTTACGATACTTATTCAGTCAAGTACAGGAACAATCGTAATTACTATAAGTTTAGTAGGAGCAGGATTATTAAAAACGAAACAAGCAATTGCTATCGTTATGGGTTCTAATATCGGAACAACACTAACATCATTTATTATTGGTTTTAATATATCTAAATATGCACTTCCTTTAATTTTCTTAGGAGCAGCGTTTTTATTCTTTACTCGTGCTAAATTAGTAAACAACATAGGTCGTGTAATATTTGGTTTTGGGGGAATATTTTATGCCCTTAAAATGATGTCTACAGCTATGGGACCGATGAGAGATATGTCGTGGTTCCAAAACGTATTAGCGCACATTAATGATAGTGCGGTAGTAGGGGTAGGAGTAGGTACATTTTTAACTGTTTTAATTCAATCATCAGCAGCGACTATTGCTATTTTACAAAACCTTTATGCTGACGGTGCTTTAAGTTTACAAGGTGCCTTACCAGTGCTATTCGGAGATAATATTGGAACAGCGATTACAACAGCTGCATTAGCTATGGTTGGAAGTAATATTGCAGCGAAACGTGTAGCTGCATCTCACGTATTATTTAACGTTATCGGTACGATAATCTGTTTAATAGCATTAGTTCCTTATGGAGCTTTTATCCAATTTTTAGAAACAACGTTAGGTTTAGAACCAAAAATGACTATTGCATCAGCACATGGTACGTTCAATATTCTAAATACATTTATTCAATTCCCATTTATTAGTTTATTGGTAGTTCTTGTTACAAAACTAATTCCAGGGGAAGATGAACAAATCAAATACAGTGCTCAGTATCTTGATAAATCACTTATTACAAGTGCACCTGCAGTAGCCTTAGGACAAGTGCAAAAAGAATTCGTGGAAATGTTAATCTTATCTAAGAAAAGCTTACGTAATTCAGTTGAGTATTTCATGAATCGTGATGAAAAATTACGTGAAAAAGGTGAAACTTATGAAGATGCGATAAATAACTTTGATGAGCAAATGACTGATTATCTAACTTTGTTATTTAGGGAAAAACTAAGTCCTAAAGAAGGGGTAATTGCTTCGACATTATTAGATGGTACTCGTGATGTTGAGAGAATTGGAGACCATGCTAGAGATATTATATTATCAGTAGATTATCAAATTAGGAAAAAATTAAAATTCTCTGATGATGCAAAAACAGAAGTGCAAGAAATGTATGATCTTTGTAATGATATAATTTTAAAAACTATTAAATCTTTAGAAGAGAACAATATAGCGATAGCTGGAGCAGCTTTAGCGGCATGTGAAAATATTTATTCTTTAGAAAAAGCAGCGCGTAAAAAGCATACTCAGCGTATGAAAGATGGAGATTGCGAGATTCCAGCGGGTGTAGTTTATATGGACTTAATTCAACATTTTACTCGTGTATGTGAACACACTAGAAACATACTGGAAAAAGAGATTCAAGGGCACATGTAATTATGTCTAATAAACAAAAAATATATATTATTCTGTCTATTATTATGTTACTAATAATATTAGTTTTATATAAACTATATCAGATACAATTAGGATAAAAAATATTAACGAAAATATAGAGAAATCACAGTTATTTCTACTATGTTTTCGTTTTTTTTCTTTGTAAATACTAGCATTCATGATATAATAAAGTAGTCGATTTATATAAAGTTTAAGAAAATATTGAAAGGAAATAAACATGTTTCAAGATAAAAAAGTTTATACAACGCAGTGGGCTGGAAAAACATTAACAGTAGAGCTAGGGGAAATGGCTCGCCAAGCTAATGCAGCAGTAGTAGTAAAGTATGGGGATACTGTTGTATTAACAACAGCAGTTGCCTCTAAAGAAGCAAAAGATGTTGATTTTTTCCCACTAACAGTTAACTATGAAGAAAAAATGTATGCTGTAGGAAAAATACCTGGAGGATTCTTACGTAGAGAAGGGCGTCCTGGAACTGAAGCAACATTAGCAGCACGTCTTATTGATAGACCAATTAGACCATTATTTGAAGATGGTTTTAGAAATGAAGTACAAGTTATTTCAACTGTATTATCGGTTGAGTATGATTGTGATCCTGTAATGGCAGCAATGCTAGGAAGCTCATTATCATTATCTGTATCAAATATCCCATTTAAAGGTCCAATCGCTGGAGTTACAGTTGGATATGTTGATGGAGAATATGTAATTAATCCAACAGTTGAACAAATGGAACGTTCTACAGTTGACTTAAAAGTAGCAGGAACGATTGATGCGATCAACATGGTAGAAGCAGGTGCAAAAGAAGTATCTGAGGAAATTATGTTAAATGCTATTATGTTTGGGCATGAGGAAATTAAACGACTAATTGCATTCCAACAACAAATTGTTGATGAAATTGGTCAAGAAAAAATGGCAGTTGAGTTAAAAGTGATTGATGAAACTATCTATAATGAAGTTCTATCAATGGCATTATCTCAAATGAAAGAAGCAATTTCTATTAAAGATAAACAAGAGCGAGATGAAGCTATTTCGGCAGTAAAAGAAAAAGTTCTTGAAGTTTTTGAAGAACGTGTTACAGCTGAAGATGAGCTTGATATAGTTAAAGAAGCAAAATTATCATTAGATAAAATTGTTAAAGATGAAGTTCGTCGTGAAATTACTGAAGATAAAGTTAGACCAGATGGACGTGCATTAACAGAAATTAGACCATTAGCTTCAAGAGTAGATGTGCTTCCAAGAACACACGGTTCTGCATTATTTACTCGTGGACAAACACAATCACTAGGTGTTGTAACATTAGGTAACTTATCTGATGAGCAAATTATCGATGATTTAACTCAAGAAGAAAATAAGAGATTTATGTTACACTATAACTTCCCAGCATTTTCAGTTGGTGAAGTAGGATTTAGCCGTGCACCCGGTCGTCGTGAAATTGGACATGGTGCATTAGGAGAACGTGCACTAGCTCAGGTGATTCCTTCTAAAGAAGATTTCCCATATACTATCCGTATTGTATCTGAAATCTTAGAATCAAATGGTTCAAGTTCTCAAGCTACAATCTGTTCTGGATCTATGGCTCTTATGGCTGCTGGGGTACCAATTAAGGCTCAAGTAGCTGGTATTGCAATGGGGCTAGTTAAAAAAGATGAACATTACACTATTTTAACAGATATCCAAGGTATGGAAGACCACTTGGGAGATATGGATTTTAAAGTTGCAGGAACATCTGAAGGTATTACTGCACTTCAAATGGATATTAAAATTGATGGTTTAAGTGAACAAATCTTAAAAGAGTCTCTAGAACAAGCACGTGTTGGTAGATTGCAAATTTTAGAACACATGAATAGTATTATTGCTGAACCTCGTAAAGAAGTGTCTACATTTGCACCAAAAATTAAAATTATTAAAATTAAACCTGAAAAAATTAAAGATGTTATCGGTTCAGGTGGTAAAGTTATCAACGAAATCATCGAGAAAACAGGTGTTAAAATTGATATCGAACAAAACGGAGATGTATTTATTTCTTCACCTGAAATTGAAGGAATTAATAAAGCAATTGAAATTATCGAAAATATTACTCGTGAAGCAGAAGTTGGTGAAATTTACCTTGCTGAAGTTAAACGTATTGAAAAATTCGGTGCCTTTGTTGAATTATTCCCAGGAGTTGATGCACTAGTTCATATTTCTAAATTAGCTGAAGAAAGAGTAAATAGAGTTGAAGATGTTGTTAAAGTGGGAGATACTCTGAAAGTTAAAGTAATTAAAATTGATGAGAAAGGTCGCGTAGACGCAGCAGCTCATTTCTAGGAGAATTTTATGGAGTTATTTGAAAAAGAAAGACGTGGAATATATGTCTATTTTAAAAGTTTTAAAGACTTAAATAAATTAGAAAAATATGGGAACTTTATTTCTTATTCTAAAAGAGGGCGATATGCATGTATCTATGTTGATGAAAATAGAATAGATAGTATTGTTGCTGATCTTAAGAAAAAGAAATTTGTAAAAAAAATAGAGTTATCTGGAATGTCAGACTTACATTTAAGTTTTGAGCATTTAGATTCAAGTCTACAAACTAAGCAATAATAGAAATAAGGGAGACTGACCCAAAAGTCCAAAAATTCAACAAAGTTCATATGAGAACTCATAGGCGCAGTGGTTTATTGATATCTAAATTCGCTTTATAAAAGCTTTTTAGATATCTAATAAACTTTGCGGGGGTGACTCGACAAAATCGATTTCTTTGAAATCGCGATTTTTGAGTCACTCCCTTATTTTAAGAAGTATTCAAAATTATTATACTTGGTGGCGAGGATAAATGAGAGTTATAGCAGGAAAATATAGATCTATAAAATTAAATGCAGTTGAAGGAATGAATACAAGACCTACAACGGATAAGATTAAAGAAAACTTATTTAATATGATAGATTGCTATGATTGTAAAGTGCTGGATCTTTTTGGAGGAACTGGTGGCTTAGGTATAGAAGCCTTAAGCCGCGGGGCAACCCATGCTACTTTCATAGATGGTAGTAATAATGCAATAAAAGTTATTAAAAGTAATATAGAAAAATGCAGAATAGATACATCAGATTATTCACTGTATAGAAATGATTTTAAGCGTGCATTGAAAATCTTTGGTAAAAAGGAAGAAAAATTTGATATTATCTTTTTAGATCCTCCGTATGATAAAGGATTGATAGATGATGCATTAAAGAATATTTTTGATAACCAGTTGTGTAATGAAGGAGCTTTGATTATTTGTGAGAAAAGTAATACTGAAGAAATTACTTATCAAAATAAGAATATTGAAGTTATAAAAGAAAAGCAATATGGAATAACAGACATAGTAATTTTTGAATATATGGAGAAATAAAATGAAAAGAAAAATAGCGATTGTACCAGGTAGCTTTGATCCTATTACTTATGGGCATATTGATATTATTAAAAGAAGTGCTGAGTTATTTGATGAAGTAATAGTAGCTATTCTAGTTAATCCTGATAAAAAATATTTATTTTCACTTGAAGAAAGAGTGGAAATGATTAATGAAACAATTAAGGAAATTCCAAATGTTAAAGTTGACTCATTTTCAGGTTTATTAGTAAATTATGCAAAAAAAGTCGGATCGAATGTTATAGTAAGAGGATTGAGAGCCGTATCTGACTTTGAGTATGAGATGCAATTAACGTTTATGAATAAGGCACTGGATGAAAATATTGAAACTTTTTATATGATGGCTAATAAGCAGTATTCGTTTATTAGCTCTAGTATTGTAAAAGGTGTATCTGGTTTTGGTGCTGATTTATCTAAATTTGTTCCAAAGTGTGTGGAAGAGCGTTTAGAAAAAAAGATGAAAGAGAGAGGATAAAAGTGAAAAAAGTCCTATTTACTGGAGGAGGTTCAGCAGGTCATGTTTCGGTGAATGTTGCACTTATTCCAGAATTTAAAAAAAATGGATATAAAATTTCTTATATCGGTAGTAAAACTGGTATAGAAAAAGATATGATAGGTAAGCTTTCAGATGTAAAATATTATAAAATTAGCTCTGGAAAGTTACGAAGATATTTTTCATGGGAAAATTTTATTGATCCATTTAAGGTCCTAAAAGGAGTTATCGACTCATTAATCATATTAAAAAAAGAGAAGCCAAATTTTGTCTTTTCGAAAGGTGGATTTGTAAGTGTGCCAGTATGCGTGGCAGCTAAACTACTTAGAATACCAGTTTTATTACATGAATCTGATTTGACACCGGGATTGGCAAATAAAATTAATATTAGATTTTGTAATCATATCTTTACAACTTTCGAGGATACTCAAAAATATCTTCCAAAAGGGAAAGCTAGTTTAATAGGAGCAATAGTTCGTGATGATATTTATACTGGGGAAAGTCAAAAGGCATTTGAACTAACTAGTTTTAATAATGAAAAACCCGTTATACTTGTTATGGGGGGGTCATTAGGTTCAAAAATATTAAATGATTTTATATGGAATAATATTGATGAACTTACTTCTAAATATCAAATTGTTCATCTTGTTGGTAAAGGACTATTAAATAATAATATAGAAAAAGAAGGATATAAGCAATTCGAATTTTTATCTAAAGAGTTATTTGATATTCTGAAAATTACTGATTTTGCTTTTTCAAGAGCCGGAGCAAATTCTTTATATGAATTTTTAGCGTTAGATTTACCACCTATTTTAGTACCATTAGGAACTAATCAAAGTAGGGGAGATCAAATTGAAAATGCTAGATTTTTTGAAAAAAATGGTTTTGCAAAAGTTGTTACAGAAGAAGATTTACCAACGCTATCAGTTTCACAAATTAATGAGTTTTATGATAATATAGATACTTACAAAAATTCAATGAAAATTTATAAAGAAGAGAAACGTGTTATTAACGACGTAAATGATTTTTATAATAAAATTCTTGAGAGAATTGGAGGTGTAAACTAGTATGAGACGATTAAGTGTATTTACTTATTTAAAAATATTAGTTTTTGTTGCATTAGCTATTGTTGCAATAAAGTTTCCAAATAATGACTTTGATAGAGTGTTAGCTGATTTAATTGAAATAAAGCTATTAGCTCAAATAGCCAAAGTAATTTCACTTGTTTTTAATGATAAATTATTACTTTTAATAATGATATTATTGTCAGCATTTTTAGTATGGATTAAAGAAGTTGAGAAAGCTGTATTTATTTTCTTTAGCGCAGGTCTTGGAGGTTTCTTTTTAACTATATTAAAATATAGCATACAAAGAGTTAGACCATTACCAGAAATTCATGATGGATTTAGTTTTCCAAGTGGGCACTCCACATTTGTTGCATTATTTTTCTTAGCATTAATTTTTGTAATTAATAAAAAGGAAATATTAACGGTTCTTGCAACCTTTGCAATCGTTGTAGTACCAATTTCAAGAATGATTTTAGGAGCACATTTTCTAAGTGATGTAACAGCAGGTTTATTACTTGGAAGTATTATAGTAGACTTTATGAAAGTGTACTATTCAAATATTTATATTATTATAATGAGGTTATTAGGAAAAAAACATGAATAAATTAAAAAATAAAGAAGGTATAGTTGCTATTTTTATAGCAATAATTCACTTTGCCTTATGGTATTATTTTGCTTATGTAAAATTTGATGTAAATAATGTTAAATCATATAAGTATATTTTAGGATTGCCTGAGTGGTTTTTCTATAGCTCGATAGCAGTAAGTATTCTTATAATTATATTAGTAATAGTATGTACGAATCTATTACTTAACGATGAAATAACAGAGGAGGAAAAATAATGGTAAATACGTTAGATTATAAAATATTATTGTTATTTGTAGCAATTTTCCTAGCGATTATTTTATTACCCTTAGTTACAAATCGATTAAGTAGAACAGAAAATCATGGAGGATTTTTTGAAAAATACTATCTAGCAGATAGAAATGTTAGTGGAATAGTACTTGCGATTACATTAATGTCTACATACGGTTCGGCTTCTACGTTTTTAGGAGGGCCCGGAGTTGCGTATAAATTAGGTTATGGTTGGGTACTTCTAGCCGTAATTCAAGTAATTACTGGGTATTTTGTATTACTTGTTTTAGCAAAAAAATTCAAAAGTGCTGCACAAAAAATAAACGCAATAACAATTAGTGATTACTTAAGAACAAGATACCAATCAAAATTAGTAGCTTATTTATCTACTCTGGCTATGATAGTCTTTTTAATTGCAGCTATGAGTGCTCAGTGGGTAGGAGGAGCAAAACTATTAAAGGCGTTTATGGGAATTGAATATAAGACAGGAATATTTCTTATTTCAATAATAATAATCTTCTGTGTTGTGTTTGGAGGATTAAAAAATATTTTAATAACAGATATGATTCAAGGTTTAATAATGATTTTTTCTACTATAATTTTACTTTTTGCTATTATAAATTATGGTGGTGGTATCGATCAAATAACAGCCAATTTAATCAATATCAATGAGAAAATATTAACGCCGTTTGGAGCAAATGGAAGTTTAACACCAAGTTATGTTAGTTCATTTTGGGTGCTAGTTGGAGTTGGGGTAATAGGTATTCCTCAGATTGCTATTAACTCGATGTTGTATAAGAATAAGAGAAGTCTAAAACAATCCATAATTGTTGGAACTATAGTGATATTTATAGTTATGTTTGGAGTTCATTTAATAGGAGTTATGGCTAGAGGAGTATTTCCAGATATTACAGACTATGATTCTGTAATACCTATAATAACGTTAAAAGTACTGCCATGGTATTTAGCGGCCTTAGTTCTAGCAGCTCCAATGGCTGCTATAATAACAACAGTTAATGCTCAATTTTTACTAATTTCATCGGCCTTAATAAAAGATTTACTATTCAATAGTAAAGTAGTTAAAGAAAAAATTACAGGAAGAAAAGTTCCAATATTCGTATATGGTGTAAATATCTTGGTAATAGTGTTAATCATGCTTCTGAGCATGAGACCACCTAGTTTAATAGTTAATGTTAACTTATTTGCTTTCGGGGGATTAGAGGCAACATTCCTATGGCCAATATTATTAGGATTATATTGGAAAAAAGCAGAGAAATATGGAGCAATCAGTTCAATATTATTAGGTTTAACAAGTTATATACTTATTAAAACAGTTTATGTAATTAAGTTTATAGAACCTGTTGTAATTTCTCTATTAATTTCATTTCTAGCTTTTGTAATAGTTTCATACATAATGAATAAAAAACATTTGAAAAAATAGTTATATTGTAATAAAATAAATATGTAAAGAGTAAGGAGGAACAAAAAATGTCAAAAAAAGTTATAGTAAAACACACAGATGCTGAAAAATTCACTGTTAGTAATATGCTTACAGTAGGTAAGGAATATGAGGTTGTTAATGAAACTGAAGAATATATCTTCGTAGTGGATAACAGTGGAAAAGTTGGTGGTTATTATCACGAATACTTTGAAGAAGTAAAATAGTTTTAGAGGCGAAAAATGAAAAAAAATACTATAAAGAATACAGTCTTAGTTGTATTATTTATAATACTAGCCCCATTAATTCTTGTAGGAGTAACTACTTTAGGGAATTCTCTTGGTGGTAAGTCAAAAGATAAAGTAGTGCAAACTACAGAACAAACAGCCAAAGTTCCAGAAGAGACAAAAGCGGAGAGTAATAATAATATCCCGAAAGCTAATGAAACAAAAGTAACTGATGAAAATACTACTAAGAAAGAGAAAGCAAATAACAACTCGGAAAAAACTGAAGGAGTCGTGAGCGTTACACCTGTAGCGGGTCAAGACTATATAGTTAAGTCTGGGGATTCATTATTTACAATTGCATCAATTGCTTATGGTGAAGCAAATTCTCAAAGCGGTGTTGAAAAAATAAAAGAGGCTAATAATATTAGTAATAATAATATAGCAGCTGGACAAAAACTTCAAATACCAAAAATATAAAAAAGAAATCATCTCATTAAGTTTTGAGATGATTTCTTTATGTTTAAAATGCTTTGTGTTTTGAAAAAATTGAATAAAGTATACTAATGACTAATCCAACAATTACTATTGCAATTGCTACATAAAATGCATCTGTAAAGTCACCATTGTGTCTTGCTGCGATTCCTGCAGCGTATTTCGGAGCAAAAAATGCAGCAGTAGAGAATCCTATAAATACAATTCCATAGTTAACACCTTGATTTACTGGACCAAATGTTTTCATTACAAGTGGAGCGAAAACTCCCATTATTCCTCCAAAGCATAATCCTAGAAGAACAAGTCCGACTGTAAGACCAAGAGTAGTTCTTATATTAACTAGAGTTAATAATGATATTGTAATTACTGTATATATAGCCATAAGTGTTTTCTCATGCCCAATTTTATCTGATACAATTCCCCAGAAAATACGTCCGAAGCAATTTGATAATGCATAAATACTAACAAATGTAGCCGCAACAGATGCTGTTAATCCGAACATAGATTGACTAATTACAGATGCATTAGCAGCAACCATCAGACCTGAAAAAGCTCCGATTGCGAACATTGCAATGATGAAGTAAAAAGATAAACTCATTAACATTTGTTTCCAATTTTTATTAACTACTTCTTGTTTAATTTCTACAACAGGTGCAACCCAACCTTCAGGTTGGTAATTAGCAGGTGCAACTTTAATAAAGAACAGTGCAATAACTATTATTATAAGATATCCAGTTCCTAAGTAAATAAATGCATTATGTACACCGTAGTTAGTTATTAGACTGTTTGCTATTGGAGCAGCAATTACACTTGCTCCCCCCATTGATCCTGTAATTAAACCAGCTGCTAATCCTCTTTTATCTGGGAAAAACCTAAGTGCATTACTTAAACAACCAGAATATGCAAAAGATTGACCAACTCCTGATAATACTCCGTAGCTAAAATACAACATCTCTTTTGAAGAGGCAAAACCAGTAAGAATGAATCCTGTTGCAAATAAGATACCACCCAAAATAATAGAAAGATTTGCTTTTCCTTTATCTGTTATAAATCCTCCTAGAATAGTAGGTACAGGTGCTATTGCTGCATTAATAGTGAATGCAAGCATTACATCTGGTATACTCCATCCTTTTGAAATACTTAACGGTTTAGCAAAAACACTAAAAGAATATAGCGATCCAGCACATAATAAAATTGCCATTGAGGCATATAAAACACTCCATCTTGTATTTTTATTCATTTAATCATCCTTTCAAAAAATTATTTTTATCTAAAATTATATGTTAACATTAAAAATTCGGCTAATCAATAGATTAGTCGAATTTTTAATGATATGTAATATTATTAATTATTATTCAAATCATTATTTAGTACTTCTAATTTTTTTATTAATATGTCAATTTGTTCATCTGAAAGACTCAGACTTAATCTAATATATTTTTCTCCACCTTTACCAAAAACATGCCCCGGCATTGTTACTATTCTATATTTTTTTAATAAAAGTTCAAAGAAACTTTGGCTTTTAAATCCATTTTTTACTTTTAACCAGATAAAAATTCCACCTTCAGGTTTAAAATATGAATATCCTAGTTTATCAAGTTTAGTAGTAATTTTATCTATTCTTTTCGAATAAGTTTCTTTTATATGACTAGTTAAGTGTTTGTGATTTTTTAATGCTGTAATTACTACATCTTGAACGGCACCATAAATATTTGCATGGAATATTGTATTATATTCTTTTAGACCACGAATTATTTCTTTATTACCTACCGCAAAACCGATTCTTAGACCTGAAATTGAAAAATTCTTAGAAAACGAGAAAAATTCTATTCCTACTTCTTTTGCACCTTTAATTTGCATAAATGCAGGAGAGTAGCCCTCTTTATAATAGAAGTCAGAATATGCATGATCTTGAAGCACTATTATATTATTTTCTTTTGCCCAATTAACTGTTTCTTCATAGAATTCTTTTGTTGCGACAGCACCGATAGGATTAGATGGATAATTAAGAAATATAAGCTTGGCATCTTTAACCATTTTTTCAGGAATATTAGAGTAATCAACTAAATAATTATTCTCTTTTTTTAATTCGATTTCTTCATATTTAGCCTGAGCTAAGGCTATTCCCTGTATATAATCGGGATAGCTTGGTACGGGTAATAATACTGTATCATTTGGATTTAATAGAACTGAGGGGATACTAGATAATCCAGATTTTGTTCCGAATACTAAAGCAATTTCGTCTTTAGGATCTGCGTCTATATTATAGTTTTCTTTAAGCCAATGTGAAATTTCATTCAATAATGTTACTTTTCCATCAAATGATCCATATCTCATATTCTCAGGCTTTCTAATAGCTACTTCTAATTCTTTAAGTAAAAGTTCAGGGGTATCAGAGTCTGGAACTCCGATACCCGCGTTTAATAATGGATTACCATTTGAACTTTCCTCAGAGATTAATTTGAAAATAGGGTAGAATACATTTTCAGGAATATTTTTAATTGTATTTGATAATTCAATTTTCATAATTAATCACTTCCTTATTGATTATTTTCCAGGTTTATCAAATCCTTTGAAGTCTTTGTTGATAATTTCATCAAATTCTTTAGATTGAACGATTTCTACTAAATCTTTGGCAAATTGTTTATCTTTATTTGCTGTAGTTACAACTACATTATTACGGTTATTTTCGTTCATTTTTTCTAAGATTAATGCTTTTGTTAAATCAAATTTAGCTGCAAGAGCAAAGTTACCAGGAACTGCTGCTAGAGTAGTACTGCTTAATGATCTAGCAAGTTGACCAGCTTCTAATTCTGTGAATTTAAGTTTTTTAGGATTTTCTACTACATCGTTTTTAGTGATTTTTAGTACATCAGTATTAGGTTTAATTTTGATTAAATCAGCAGCAGCTAATAAAGCATAGGCACGAGCAGCATTAGAAGGATCGTTTGGAAGAGTTACTTCCGCACCTTCAGGTAAATCTTTAAGGTCTTTAACTTTATCAGAGTATAATCCCATTGGAGCAGTTGGAACAGGTGCAAGAGCTGTTAAATCCATTCCATTTTGTTCAGCAAATTTTTTCATGTAGATTTTGTGTTGGAATAAGTTTGCATCTAATTCACCGCTATTTAATGCTTTGTTAGGTTGGATGTAATCAGAGAATTCAGTAACTTTAACAGTGTATCCTTTTTTCTCAAGAAGTGGTTTAAGTCCTTTATTTACCATATCAGCATAAGGTCCAGATGTAGCACCAATTTTAATTTCTTTTTTCTCTCCACTATTATTGTTTGAGCTTGTAGCTCCACAAGCAGCTAATGTAATAGCTAAAAATGCTGTAAAGACAATTGTTAATATTTTTTTTAGTTTGTTCATAGATATAAATCTCCTTTAAATTAATTTTTTTTGAATTTTTTTGAAATTGTATTTCCTATATATTGTGTAATTTGGACTAATATAATTAATAGAATTACTGTAATCCACATTGTAAAGTTATCGAAACGATAATAACCATATCTGATGGCAAGGTCTCCGATTCCACCACCACCAACAACACCAGCCATTGCAGAAAATGCAATTAGATTGATTAGTGTTAGTGTAATTGATTGAATGATTCCGAACATAGCCTCGGGTATTAATACTTCTTTAACTATTAATTTTAGAGAAGCTCCAGAAGCAACTGCCGATTCGATAACTCCGTAGTCTATTTCATTTAGAGAAGTATCAACTAGTCTCGTAAATAGGGGAATAGCAGCGACTGTAAGTGGTACTATTGCTCCAGTAGGTCCGGTTGATTTTCCTAATAAAAATAGAGTAAATGGTATTAAGAATACCAAAAGAATAATAAATGGAATAGATCGAATTGTATTAACTAGAAAATCTACAGTTTTGTATATAAATACATTTTTAAACAGAAGTCTATTACTTGTTAAAAATAAGACAATACCTAAAAACAATCCAACGATTACAGTGATAATTATAGAAACACTTATCATGTATAATGAATCTCCAAATGATTTGATTAATTCAGGTTGTAGAGTTTTCCATTGTTCTGCTAAACTTAGATTATTTTCCATATACATACACCTCCACATCATTAACTTGATCAATTAAGTGATTAACAAATTTTTCTGTGTTATCAGGTTCGCCAATTACTGAAAAAGTTAAACTTCCTAATTGTTTGTTTTGAATGTATTCAATTCGACCAGCAAGTATGTTAGTAGAGACATTGTATTTATTTGCTAAAGTCTGAATCAATGGTTCTTTAGTAGCTTCACCTTTAAAAATAACCCTTATGACTGTCTCGTTATTATAATGTTCGGCAAGATGCTCTTCAAAATCTTCATCGTTATGTAAATTAGATATAAATTCTTGCATTAATTTTGTTTTTGGATTAGAGAAAATCTCATAAACAGAATTTAATTCAATAATTTCACCATTTTCCATAACTGCTACATTATCACAAATTTGTTTTATTACTTCCATTTCATGAGTAACTAGAATAATAGTAATTCCAAGTTTACGATTAATTTCTTTTAATAGAGATAGAATTTGCTTTGTTGTAACAGGATCTAAAGCACTAGTTGCTTCATCACAAAGTAATAGTTTAGGATTATTAGCTAACGCTTTAGCAATACCGACACGTTGTTTTTGTCCACCAGAAAGTTGATTTGGATAAACATTCTTTTTATCAGAAAGCCCCACAAGTTCTAATAGTTCGTCAATTCTTTTTGGAATATCTTTTGGATCAACATCTCCTGCTTTCAAATTGAATGCGATATTTTCGCCTACAGTTTTAGAACTTAGCAAATTAAACTGTTGGAAAATCATTCCGATTTTTTGTCTATAAGTACGTAAGTCTTTTCTATTAAGCTTATTAACAACTTGATTATCAACTATTACTTCACCGTCTGTTGGTGTTTCTAATAAGTTTAGACATCTAAGTAAGGTGCTTTTACCAGCACCTGAGTAACCAATAATCCCAAATATTTCTCCAGCTTTCACATGGAGATTAGTAGGTTTAAGTGCTTGGATTTCTTTACCTTTTTGATAAAAAGTTTTACTTACATTATTAAGATTTATCATATATTTCTCCTTTCATATAATAAAAAGGCGCACTTTAGCTTTTGCTAAAGGACGCCTTACCGTGTTACCACCTTTATTTATACAATAATCACTTATTGTACCTTAATAAGTTACAAATATAACTTTTGCTATAACGGGCAAAACCGTAGTAAAAACTATATGCTCAAAGTCCATTTCTTTTATCTTAAACTATTCTCTTTCACCAAACGAGAACTCTCTAAAAGTTAAGTATAAAATTCTACTCATCATTGCATTTAATTATTAATGAAACTATTCTATCATAAATATTCTGACAATGCAACACAAAAAACAAAAATTTAAAATAAAAAATAAAAATTTAAAATTAATGGAGAAATATAACTTTGATACAGAAAATTTTAATGATAAGACTATTAAACCTCTAAAGGTCAGGGGAAAGATTCAAAAATTGTGATCTAGGAGAAATCTATTTTGTTGAGTCACACACTTAAAGTATGCTAGATATCTAAAAAAATTTTATAAAGTGAATTTAGATGTCGATAAAACAATATATCTATGAAATCCTATATAAACTTTATTAAATTTTAGGACTTTTGGATCAGCACCGTTTCTGTTTGAATCATACGAATCATTAAAAATTTGTTGCATTAAACCTTTTATGATATAATGAAGAGTATTACATAGGAGGAATTATGTTTAAATTTTTAAAAAGAAATAAATTAGTGGAAAAAAATTTAGTGGAAAAAAATGAAAAACAAGAGTTGAAGAAAATTCCGACACATGTTGCTATTATAATGGATGGTAATGGGCGTTGGGCTAAAAAAAGAAATATGCCTAGAATAAAGGGACATTATGAGGGAATGCAAACAGTAAAGAAAATTACTAAATATGCTTCACAATTAGGAGTTAAGTATTTAACATTATATGCATTTTCAACAGAAAACTGGGCTAGACCTAAAGAAGAAGTTAGTTACCTGATGGATTTACCAGAAAAGATGTTCAGTAGTTTTATGCCAGAACTTATGGAAAACAATGTGAAAGTTGAAGTAATTGGTTTTGTAGAAAAACTTCCAGAAAACACAAGAAAAGCTGTAAGTGACGCAATAGAGCAAACTAAAAATAATACAGGATTAAAATTAATTTTTGCACTTAATTATGGTTCTAAAGATGAAATTTTAAAGGCTGTTAAGCAGATTGCTAGAGATGTTCAAGATAATAAATATAGTATAGAGGAAATTTCAGAGGACCATGTTAGTAGTAATTTATTTACTTCTGATACTCCTGATCCCGATTTATTAATCAGAACTTCTGGAGAACAAAGAATTTCAAACTTTTTACTTTGGCAAATTGCTTATAGTGAATTCTTATTTACCAAGGTAGCGTGGCCGGATTTTACAGAAGAGGAATTTTATCATGCTTTACTTGAATATCAAAGTAGAGATAGAAGGTTTGGAGGTTTAAATGAAGACTAGGGTAATAACAGCTGTAGTAGCGTTAATTGTTTTTTTACCATTATTATTTTTAGGTGGGGATTACTTTAAATTTACAACATACGCATTAGGTGTAATGGCAATGTACGAAATTGTAAGGATGACATTTAAGGAAACTAACATTGTTATTCTAACATTATCATCAATAGTAGGAGCATTATTATTTTTACATAAAGATATTTCAAGCCTGGTGCAATACGCACTAGTGTATTTAATATTAATAGCGATGCTAGCGACTATTGTTTATACAGGACATAAGATTAAGATAGTTGAAATCGGTGCAATAATATTTGTAACAGTATATATATTTGTAGGATTTTATTGCTTATTTATGTTAAGAAATTTTAGCTTATCTCATGTAGCTTATTTGTTACTTACGATTTGGTTTACAGATAGTTTTGCGTATTTTGGTGGAATGAAGTTTGGGAAAAATAAACTTTCACCGAAGATAAGTCCTAATAAGTCTATTGAAGGCTCTGTAATTGGTAGTCTATCATCAATAGTAATAGCAGTTTTATTTTTCAATACAACTAGCATATTTTCAAATTTACTTATTGCAATTATTGTAACTTTAATTGTTAGTGTTATTGGTCAATTTGGTGATTTAATTGAATCAGCTTATAAGAGAGAATATCAAGTAAAAGACAGTAGTAACTTATTACCTGGGCATGGTGGTATTTTTGATAGGTTTGACTCAGTTATTTTATCAGCACCATGTTTAATAATTTTACTTAATATATTTTAGAGGATAGAAAGGAGTAATAGATGCAAGGTATTATAGCATTTATATTAATATTTTTTGTAGTTGTAACTATACATGAATTTGGACACTTTATTGCTGCGAAAAGAGCGGGGATTTTATGTCAGGAATTCGCAATAGGAATGGGGCCTAAAATATTCCATAAAAAAATAGGAGAGACTAACTTTACAATAAGACTTCTTCCAGTCGGAGGATATGTTAAGATGCCAGATAATGTTTTTGATTTTAACAATGACATGTCCGTATACGACTTAAAAAAAGGTATGAAGGTTAGTTTAAAATTAGATGAAAATGACAAAGTTGAAAAAATTGTTTTAGATAGAAGTAATGATATGGATTTACTTCCATTAGAATTAAATGAATTTGATTTAACTGAAAAACTTTTTGTTGAAGGTTTTGTTGGAGATAAATTAGAGCGTTATGAAGTTAGAAAAGATGCTTGTGTAGCATTTGGTGGAATGGAAGAGCAAATAGCACCAGTTGATAGGATGTTTTCATCGCATTCATGGGGGAAAAAGTTTTGGACATTATTTGCTGGTCCATTAATGAATTTTATATTAGCACTAGCAATTTTCCTAGGTATCTCAATATATAGTGGTGTTCCTTCTAATAGCACACGTTTAGGTGAACTTGCATCTAATTATCCAGCTTATTCATCAGGACTAAAACAAGGTGATGTGGTTGAACAGGTAAACGGTAAAAGTGTTAATACATGGAAAGAAATGACTAACGAGATAGTTAATTCTAATGGAGCTGAACTTACATTAAAAGTTTCTCGTGATGGTTCACAACAAGAAATTAAAGTTACACCAAAAGAAGAAGTGACAGTTGAAAAAGGTAAAGAAGTTAAAACTTATAAACTTGGAATAGACCAAGCATATGAAAAAGATTTAGCAGGTTCAATTAAAAGTGGATTTGAACAAACATTATTCTATGGAACTAGAATTTTTATGGGAATTATTAATCTATTTGTTTCATTATTTAGTGGAGGATTTAGTTTAAATCAACTTGGAGGACCGGTAGCGATTTATGAAGTGTCATCTGCTGCGGCACAAAGTGGATTAATAACGACATTAAGGTGGACAGGAATTCTGAGTGTAAACTTAGGTCTTATGAACTTAATTCCAATTCCAGTTCTTGATGGTGGTCGTATAATATTCGTAATTTATGAAGCAATCTTCAAGAAACCAATTAATAAAAAAGCCCAGTACTACTTAACTGTGGCATTTGGATTATTAATGGTTGCTTTAATGTTAGCAGTAACATGGAATGATATTCAAAGACTATTTTCAAAATAATTAAATAGGGAGTGATTAAAAAATCGTGATTTTGGAGAAACAAGATTTTGCCGAGTCATCCCCGCAAAGTTTATTTGATAGCTAAAAAATTTTTATAGAGCTAACTTAGATATCAATAATCCACTGCGTCTATGAGTTCTCATATGCACTTTGTTAAAATTTAGAACTTTTGGTTAGCTTCTTTATCAGGTTGTTGATAAATGTAAAATATGTATGAGTCAATAGCCTGTAAAAAAGACGACTAATTAGTCGTCTTTTTTACAGGCTCAGGCTGTTGACAAATGCAAAAAATGCATGAATCAACAGCCTATTTTTAATGA
>NZ_CAUPZX010000016.1:0-34990 GCF_963515875.1 uncultured Gemella sp.
AGTATCAACATATGGAGAAGAAACACGTTATGTAAAAGTTACATTACCAAAAACACAAGAGCCTGGGACTAACGTGCCAGCTGCGTCACAAGAACAACCGTATAAGATTGTTGAAGTGAAAGTTAAGGTAAATGAAAAGATTGCTCCAACAGTTACAATGAACGGAAAAACTCTAAGTACAGATGTTGACCAAAGTCCTTCATTTGTAATCTTTAAAGGTTCAACATTTAATCCAACATTTAGAGTAAGTGATAATTCAGGAACAACAACTTATCTGAAAGCTTCTAATCTTCCAAGCGGTAGAGAATTTATTAAGGAAGAAGCTATGTCTAATTCGATAGATGTTAGGTCTGAAGATACAGCAATCACAGCAACTAACAATGCAATTTTAGGGGAACATATCGGAACAGTTGTTGTAAAAGATGCTTTAAAGAATGAGGGTGTTTATAAGTTCAAATATACAGTTGTTGATGTAGAAGTGACGAATACTCCAAAAACAGTTGAATCCAATACAACACTTGTTGATGCTGCTAATAGCAGACAAGGGTTGAATCCAAAAGATTTCCTAAATGTAGTTGCAGGTGCAAATACAGATGGTGGAGAAAAGTATTATCCAGGAACTAAAGACTTCAAGTGGACTAAGAATGGTGCTAATGTAACGGCTACAACAGTATTGAGTGAACCAGGAGTAGTTACAGGCTATAAAGCAAAAGTGAACTTCACAACTCCAAGATATTACACAACAACTATTGACGGTAAACAAGTACAAGTTTATGTTCCAGAAAAAATCGAAAAAGATGTAACATTTCTTGTTAAACCAACAAAACCAACAGTTACTCCAGATGATAACGGTGATGTAAGAATTGGTCATACAAACCAAACAAATGTCAATAAAGTGGAAGTGACATACACTCCAACGGACAACAATCGATTAGAAGATAATGGGGATGTGACGAAAACCCCTCAAGAAAGAACAACGATTATCGCTACTAAGGGAACTGATAATCAATGGCGTATCACAAGTGGTGCGAAAGAAGGAATTAGTGTTAATTCAACTACTGGTGAAATCACCTTGAAAGATCGAGTAGTAAAAGATCAAACAAAAATTCAAGCAAAAGCAGTTGCTCAGGAAGTTTCAAGTGATGAAAATGACAGTAATAATTCTAAAGATGGTGATCGCGCAATTCCAACAATTGGATTGAATAATACGCTTGTAAAAGTTGGAGAAGAGTTCAGTCTTCCTCTTGGTTTAACAGATGCAGGAGTAGGTGTAGATGATACGAACATTAAAGTTTCGTTGCCAAATGGGGAAACAGGTCTAACTTACGATTCAACAAATAAACTAATCAGAGGAACAATAAGCGCAGTTGCTAAAAAAGAAATTACAGTAAGAGTCCTAGATAAAAATGGAAATAAAGCTGAGAAAATAATCTCTATAGCTGCTGTGAAAGCTAAGCCGATTTATGCGATTAAAGACGGAATAATCGACAATGTAGACACTCCAAGTAACTTTGTGGAAATGCCTGAAGGGGTTACTTTAACTTCTGTAACATGGAAAAACAATGACAGACCATCAACGGCAATAGTAGGAACTACGCATAAAACTGTAACGGTTAGTGCAAACGACTATACCGAGATAAATGTTGATATTCCAGTAACGATATATCCAAAAGTGACACTTCGTAAGGTAGACGGCAATGAAGTGACAGAATATCATGAGATTGTTGGTCAACCATTGACGTCGAGTGTATGGGGAACAGGTCGACGTACGAAAACTGCTACAGCTGATTTCTATGTAGAATTTGAAGGTGAAAATAAACCAGATGGTACAACTATTACATTTAAAGATGGAAATCCAGCTAGTCCAAGCACAACAGCGGGTATAACGACTAAAACGATCGTTGTAACTTATCCAAATGAAGCAGGGACTATTGAAAAAAATGTAACGTTCAAGACTTATGGAAATGAAGCGAAGTATGAGGATGGAAAAGATTCTGTAGAAACAATAGTTGGTAGCGCATTTGTGAAAACAAGTGCTAGTGATTATGTTAAACCAAGTAGTACTTTAGCTAATCCAAGTCGTACTGCTATTGGATGGGGAAATGGGTATAATTCTCCTAACCCAGTAAACAAACCACAGGATAAAATTGGTAAACGTGAAGAAAATGTTAATGTTTACTTTGGGGAAGCTGTACGAAAAGCTCGTGGAGATGATACGTATAACTACAATGATCAAAATATTAAAGTAACGTTAGATGTCAAACCACAAGCACCAACACTAACTGCAAATCAATTCCAAGGTAAGGCAGGAACTAAACCTGAAATTACTGTAAACAATTTACCAACAGCTGCACAGTTGACAACAGGATCAACTGTAAAAGTACAATTAAAAGATGCTGCTGGCACTATAGTCGCAGAAAAAACTGTAACAGAAGCAACAGGAAGTACAACATTTACTGAAGCTGACTATAAAAATCCAGTTACTTTAGGTCAACAATTGTCAGCAAATGTGGTTGTCTTAGGAACTTATCAAAAAACAGAAAAAACGGATACGGGAACAAGACAAGTCCCAACTACTTATTCTTTAGTTTCTGATAATAGCAACAGTGAACAAGTTACTCCTCAAAAACCAACATTTGATTCAGTAACAGTGACTTCAACTAGTCGTACACTAAGAGGTACGTTAGGCGGATTTGATGCAACTAATAGAGTGGTCAAAGTTCATTTGAATGATGAGAATAGTACAGTTCTATCTAGTGAAAATAATGGCGGAGTAACCATCAATAATGATGGAACTTGGACAGCTACGCTTCCTGAGAATGTAAAACTTCGTCAATCAGTTGCTAAAAACGGTGAAACTACAACACCACCAGCGATTACAGTGGAGAATACAGTCACAGGGGGAACAGTTTCAACTAGAAGTGATAATAAAGCAGTTGAAATGGGAGATTACTCAGTATCGTCAACAATTGCAGGTAGTAAGCATATTGATATTACAGTGCCACATGATGCTAAACGAGTTGAATTACGATTCCATAATAATCAAGAAACAGGGGATAAACCAAACAGCATTGTACTTGTTCGTGGAACAGATGGATGGCATACAGAAGCAACTCGTGCTGATAATACTAGTGTGACAGATGCTAATGGATATGTCGGAATAATTACATCTACTCCAAGCACTACTAATCCAGCAGAAAATAATATTCGTATTGCTCTAAATGAACAAAGTGGATCGACTAAACTTCATATTAAAGAAGAATCTGCTAATGGAGATAACACTGAATCATATGGAAGTGGATTAGGACTTCGTGTGTATAACCAACCAGAGGCAGGTCAAGAGCCAAGTTCGACAGGTAAGTGGAAAGTTACTAGTGTGACGAATACGGCACCGAATATTGTAGTGAAAAATGAAACAGGTCGAGATGCGAATCATAGAAAAATTTATGATTCAGGAACAACATTGACGGCCGACTTGTTAAAAGAGTTAGTGACCGTAACGGATGCAGAAGATGGTCGTAATACTGAAAGTGAAAAACCATATGGAACAGGAAATGTTAAGGTTGTTTCTCAAATTCCTGTAGCAAATGGTACTAGTGCAACGCCAGCCGGATTATATGAAGTTACTTTAGCGGCAGTAGATAGCCAAGGTAAAGAAGGAACTCAAGTCAAAGTATATGTAGCCGTTAAAGAAGAAAAACCATCAGCACCAACGGTAGGACAATGGCAAAATGGTAATGTAAAAGTAACGCCAAATTCTACAAATTCAGGAGATAAAATTACAATTCCTCTAAAATCAGGAAGTGTTGTGGTAACAAAAGATGCTCAAAATGGATGGCAAGTAACAGGACAACCTAATGGAGTAAGTGTTCATAATGGAAGTATTGAAATTCCACGTGACTTGGTAAATGCTACAGTAACGGCAACTGCAAGCAAAGGCGAAGGCGATGTTAAAGTAGTATCTAATGAAGGAACATATACTTTAACATCACATGAAGTTACAAAAGTAGACATTATTAAGAAACCAACAGATAAGTTGAATAGAACAGATTTATATTCAGCAACGGGAATCACAGGCGTCGTTGAAAATGGGGTAACAAAAATATACCAGAATGCAGAAATCCAATCTGTTACATCTGTAGGTACATTACCAACTCTAAGGCCAGATAGCGAGACTGAAGTACCAGTATTGATTACGTATAATGACGGTTCACAAGAAAAAACTAATGTCAAATTAAAAGTCACACCAGCAGCACCTAACGTGACTGTTCAACCACAAGATGCCACAACAGGGGATGTAACACTAACAATCAAACATAGCGACGATACTAATTATCCGGATGATTCTGTAGTAACTGTTCCAGGAATAGACGGAACATTCAAAGTCAAAGATGGCACAATTACAATTAAGAATAATCAACTAAAAGATACAGTACAAACAGGAAAAGTTACTGTAACAGAAAAAACAAAACTTCCAGCTGAAACTGGTGATGATAAGAATATCCCAGCGAAACTAGTAGATAGTAAAGAGCCACAAATCACAAAAGACGCTCAAGATAAAACAACAGGAGACGTAACATATAGAGTTACAGATTCAACAGGAGCAAACTATCCAACAGGATCAAAAGTAACAATCAAAGGAAAAGAATACGAAGTAACAGGCGAAGGTAAGATAAAAGTACCAAATGCGGACTTACCAACAGCAACAGAAACAAGCGTACCAACGCAAGCAACAGAAACAGGAAAACTACCAAAAGCCGGAAACGCAGTAGAGTTACCAGCGAAATTAACTAGTGCTAAAGGTGAGCCTGCAAGAGAGTTTGAAGTTAAAATTCCACTACCGCTTGTAGTTTCAAATCCAGAAGATTTAACACCAGATGAAAAAACAGAATTAGAGAAAAAAGTTAAAAAATCTAATCCAAATATGGATGTTAAAGTCGACGATAAAGGAAATGTTACTATAACAGATCCGAAAACAGGTCAATCTAAAGTAATTCCAGTTAAAGATTTAACTGTTAAAGACTTCGAACCAGTGAAACCAACTGAAAAAGTACCAGTTAAAGACAAAGCACACTTAACTCCAGAAGAGAAAAAACAAGTGGCAGACAAAGTCAAAGCGAAGAACCCAGGTAAGGAAGTAACAGTAGGAGACGATGGAACAGCAACAGTGACAGATCCAACAACAGGAATCAGTCATACAATTCCAGGAACAGACTTAGTGAACCAAGACTTCGAACCAGTAATACCAGCTGATAAGATTCCAGTAAAAGATCCTGATAACTTAACACAAGAAGAACAGGATAAAGTAAAAGAATCAGTTGAAAAAGCTAATCCAGGTAAAAAAGTAACAGTAGATAAAACTGGAAAAGTTACAATAACTGATCCAAATACTAATATAAGTCATGAGATACCAGGAGAAAAATTAATAACTCTTGATCCTCCGGTATTTGAACTTCCTGAATATACAGCTCCAATAGGAACAACAGGAGTAGATGAAAACGGAAACTTACTTGCGCCGCCAATAGAAAATCTACCTGCACTAATCATCACTAAGTGGACTGATGAAGCTGGTAAAGAGCTTAAACCTGCTGATGCAAAAGCACCAAAAGTTTTAGGAGAAGCTAATGGAGCATTTGAAGCTGGAAAAATTGAAGGTTATGCGTTTATAAGAACAGAAACTAATGGTGATGTTGTAACTCACATCTTCAGAAAAGTTACTGCAACTAAACCACAACCAATTCCAACATTACCAGAAGTTAATGGAAACATTAAACAAACGCCAACTGGTAAAGTTGAAAAATCTACAAAACGTTTAGCGAATACAGGTAAAGCTGAAACTAATACAGGTTTAGCAGGATTAGGATTAGCTATGTTAGGAAGTCTGATAGCTGTTGCTAAAAGACGTAGAGAAGATGAAGAGTAGAAATTGCTAAATCATCAAAATAAATCTTTAACATTATCTATTTAGATAGTCGAGAAGCAAGAAATCCAAGAAAGAATCGAAAGGTTCATTTCTTGGATTTTTTGTGTTTGAACCTCGTATAGAACAGTGATATCATTAGAAAAAATATTTTTTTTCTAGTATAATAAAGTTAAGAATAGGGTAAAAAGTAAAATTTAAAAATATTATAATCAAAAAATAAGGGGAGAAAAAATATGGAAGAGCGACATAAAAACATTAAACCAATTTATGACTTAGTAGTTAAAAAAGTATTTTGTAATGAAGCAGTAGCATTACAGTTTGTTAAAGATATCTTCGATTTACCGGCAAAAAGTGCAAAACTAATTGGTGGAGATAAAATATTTCGAGCTAACAGTAATGTAGAAGATGATTTTAACATAGCTGTTGATATACTTGTTGAACTAGACAACCACGCACAAGTTATAATCGAGGTGCAATTAGCTAAGCAGGCATTCTTCATGAATCGCATTTGGGCTTACCTATGTAAACAAGTAAATGACAATATCGAAAGATTAAAACAAAACGAAGAAGAAAGACTAGCAATTTATAAAAAACTACCACCAGTTTACGTAGCTGCAATAGTCGATAGAAACTACTTTGATGGAGATGATCCTATAAGTACTTTTTTAATCAAAGAAGAAACAAGAAACACCGAACTAAAAATGTATGTAGACAACGATATAAAAGAGATGCCATTGTTGAAAATAGTATTTTTAGAACTAAAAAAATACCAACCAGAGCTAAAAGAAAGTTATAACAAAGTACGTTGGCTAGAATTTTTCGGTAACAAACAATATACAAGTGAACCTGGTGAAGTAATTGATCAAGCCGATGATTTACTTAATGTTAGAAACTGGACTAAGGAGGAAAAAGATATGTATGATGAAAGAACAAGACAACTAGACCATCACTGGGCAACGTACGCTTATGCACGCGAAGAAGGAATAGAATACGGTATGCAACAAGGAATGCAACGAGGACGAGCAGAAGGAATGGAGCAAGGACGAGTAAGAGAGTTGATAGATTTAGTGAAAGAAGGATTGCTTACTAAAGAGATAGTAGCGAAGAAGTTAAATCTAAGTGAACAAGAATTCGAAGTCTATTTGCAGGAAATGTAAATATATGTATATAGAATACGGAATGTAACGAGGACGAGCAGAAGGCCTAAAAGTAAGAAGTAATGATAAAATTACAAGAAAAGTTATTGCTGATGGGGATGGAGTTAGTGTAAAGACTATTGCAAGGATTATAAAAGAAGTATATAACTTTAAGTATGTAGATACTGGATGTAATGGTCGTCGGGAACTTAATGAGTAAAAGTAGGTTGTAATACACAGAATTTTTTAAAGAAGTTTCCTAAAAGAGTTTTCCAAAAGTTTTAAATTTAAAAAAAGTTTATACGAGAAGTTATAGATACTGAAACTGTTATATTGCAATTTGTAAAAGATATTTTTGATTTACCTGTTAAAAGTGTAAAGACTATAGAATGAAACAAAACCCACGGGAAAGAAGTTCTCTCGTGGGTTCTTATCTTATGCAATTATTTCGTCTTCATCTGCCCTAGAGAATATTTCTCTAAGTGTTTCAGGAGAAGAGGTAGCAACAAATTTAATTGAGGTTTTTATATTCAAAAGAAATGCTTCATCTTTATGAATTCTATTTGCAGTTAATGCACCTTGAATACTAGTGAATAACCACTCACTAATAGGGTTGCAAACATCTTCTGGTAAGTTTCTATCGAAAAGTCCATCAGCAAGAAGTAGACGCCAATTTTCAAGTATATCACTACATTTTTCTGCAATTATTGGAGAAACTTCAGCGGTTTCCATTGCTAGTAATGTAAGTGAAAATCCACTACGTTTACAGGCTTTACCTTTTGATATAAAAAGTTCAAATACAGTTGTTAAATACTCCTCCAAAGTCCCTATTTTAGGAGAAATCGATTTAAATTCTTTTTTAACATTACTGTTGATTTTCTCGAGTGCTTCTAAATAAATTTCGTCTTTTCCTTTTGGAAAATAATAATATACGCTTCCCTTAGGGGCTTTAGCTTTTTTTATGATATCCTGAACACTTGTCAGAGAGTAGCCCTTAGTTCAAACGTTTTGGACAGTTGTTAAAATAATGTTTTCTTTAACTTTATTATTTAACGTCATGTCATTCACTCCCTTGCTTATTTTTATAATTTAATTATACAATTTTATGATGGTAAAATCAATAATCTATAACAAAAATTCTATTTTTTATTTGAATATACAAATCTAGAAATATTAATGATAGTAACGTAGAACAAAGATATTGATTATTATTTACTAATAATTTAAGATGCGATAATATAAAAATTATACTATAATAACTAATTATTTTAAAAGTTGTATATTTCATTGAAAATATTCAAATATTATTAGGTTTTTCCCTTCAATATTTGTATTTACTCGTTTTTTATAGTAAAATATAACATGATATTCAATAAGGAGACGGATATGTTAAAAAAGAAAATGTTTCAACTTTGTGTTGAATTGACGAATGGAAATATGAGCTCAAAAGCTCTAAAAAAACTAACAAAATCTAATTTAAGTAGATTAATGATTCAACCTTTTGCTAAGGTATATGATATTAATACTGATGAAATTTTAGATGAAATTGATGACTTTAAAAATCTTAATGAGTTTTTTATTAGAAAATTACATCCAGATGCTAGACCGATTAATCAAGAAGAGGATGCTTTAGTTAGTCCAACAGATGGAGTTATTTCAGAGATAGGTACTATCAGTAATGAAAGAACATTTGTTGTTAAGAATCAGGTTTATAATGTTCAAACCTTGGTTGGAGATAGTGAACTTGCTGATAAATATAAAGATGGGACGTATATGATAATATATCTTAGTCCTAAAAATTATCATCGTATACATTTTCCTATGAATAGCCATGTTGTAGATGCTTATAGCTTAGGAAAATATTCATATCCAGTTAATAATCTTGGACTTGAATTAGGAGAAAATATTCTAAGCTATAATTATAGACAGGTATATAAATTAAATGGAAAAATTAATTATACTATGATACCAGTAGGAGCACAAAACGTTAACTCAATTATTCCAACATACAAGAGTATTTATGTTAAAAAAGGTGATGAGTTAGGATATTTTGAATTTGGTTCTACAGTTGTATTATTATTTGAAAGAAATAATATTATTTTAGAGGAAAACTTAGAAAATAAGGAAATCAAGATGGGAGAGAAAATAGCGACTATTTTATAGGCTATTAGTGATAAAAAATGGTATTAAGAAAATATTTTTCACCTGATGATTTTGTAGAAAAGTATGAGTTTATTGATGTTGAATATATGAATATGCACAATAAGAAGGTCATTATTTCAGATTTAGATAATACTCTTATTTCTTGGGATAGTAAAAAAGATACTAAAGAGTTAAATAAGTGGTTGAAAAAGATGAAAAAAGCTGGTTTTGATATTATTGTCGTATCAAATAATACTGAAGAGCGAGTGGAGGAGTTCTGTCGTAAGTTGAATCTTCAGTATGTTGCGGGAGCTAAAAAACCTTTAACAATCGGATTTAAGAAAGCTCTTAGAAAGCTAAATAGAAAACCAGAAGAAGCGATTATTTTAGGCGATCAGGTATTAACTGATGTTTTAGGTGCCAAAAGTTTTGGTGCTATGAGTGTTTTAGTTAAACCAATTTCTAAGACGGATGCTTTTAAAACTAGAATTAATAGATTTTTTGAAGCATTGATAATACATAATTTAACTAGAAGAAAAGCATTTCCTAAAATGAAAAAAGTAGGTTATAGATTGAAACATAAGAAAGAGAACAATGGAGGATATATTGAGTAATAGAGTTTATTGTATAGGTTGCGGTGTTGAGATTCAAAGTGAGGATCAAAACAAACAAGGTTACTTGCCAAAAAGTGTTGTAGAAAAAAGTATTGATGGCAATTTAGTTTGTAAAAGATGTTTTAGATTAAAAAATTATAATGAGGTATCGGATGTTCAACTAGGTGCTGAGGATTTCTATCAACTTATTAAAACATTGTCAAAAAAAGATGCATTGATAGTTAAGGTTGTTGATATATTTGATTTTTCTGGAAGTTGGATTGAGGATGTTGTCGACATTGTAGGAAATAACAAGGATATTGTGCTAGTGGCTAATAAGTTAGATTTATTACCTAAGTCTGTTAAGCAAAATAAAGTTAAACAATGGTTATTTAAGATGTTAAAAGCTAAGGGTATTAAGGTAAAAGATATTCTTTTAATTAGTGCTATTAAAAATCAAGGTGTTGAAGAGGCAGCAGGACGTATAGATGAGCTTCGCAATGGTAAGGATGTATATATTGTAGGAGCAACAAATGTTGGTAAATCTACATTTATTAATAAACTTATCGAACTTACAACTGGGGACAAGAATGTTATTACAACTTCTCATTTCCCAGGTACAACACTAGGAATGATAGAAATTCCCCTAGATAGAGCTACTAGTATTTATGATACACCGGGTATTATATTAGATTATGATATTGCACATTATTTAGATGCTCAAAGTTTGAAATTAGTGATGCCTAAAAAAGAAATTAAAGCACGTGTATTTCAGTTAAATGCTGAACAAAGTTTATTTTTTGGTGGAATGGCAAGGATGGATTTCGTGGAAGGTGGACGTCAAAGTTTCACACTTTATGCTTCAAATTTGGTTGAAATACATCGTACAAAACTTAGTAATGCAGATCAACTGTTTGAAAAACATTTAGGAACACTATTGAAACCACCTTTTGAGGATAATATTTCTATATTCAATAATCAAGTTAAGAAAAGCTTCACAATTGATAGTAGAAAGATGGATATTGTAATTTCAGGATTAGGTTGGATTACTGTTAATAGTGATAGTGGATGTAAGATAGATATTCATGTACCGGAGGAAATCGAAGTGTTTGTGCGTGAATCGATAATATAGTAAAAGAAAAGAGGATAAGATGTTAAAAGGAAAACAAAAAAGACAACTAAGAGCATTAGCACATCATTTATCGCCAATCTTCCAAGTTGGAAAATCAGGTGTAAATAGTGATATGATTCAAGGGATTAGAGATGCGTTAGAAAAACGTGAATTATTAAAAGTAAGTATTCTACAAAATTGTGAAGAGGATAAAGATGAAGTAGCAAAAATTTTATCAGAGCGTACTTCTTCTGAATTAGTTCAAGTAATTGGACATACAATTGTTTTATATAAACAAAGTTCTAAAGAAAAGTATAGAAAAATTGAGTTGGTGAAGTAATATGTCGATTGCACTTTATGGTGGTAGTTTTGATCCAATACATATAGGGCATCTAATCACCGCTGAAACTGCACTAGAAACTTATAATTTAGAGAGAGTTATTTTTATTCCTTCGTATATTACTCCGTTAAAGGATCGCAAACTTGAAGCCAGCGATAAAAATAGATTTGAAATGACAAAACTAAGTACTAAAGATAATATGAAATTTGAAGTTAGTGACTTTGAAATTTCGAATGAGGGAGTTAGCTATAGCTATAATACCGTTAAATATTTTAGTGAATTATATAAAAATGAAAAAATTTATTTTATTATAGGGACAGATAGAGCGAAAGATTTAAAAAAATGGTATAATATAGAAGAACTATCAAAACTAGTAACTTTTGTTTTTGTAGCTAGAGATGAAGAAGATTTATATAAGGTAGTAGATGGAGATGTATTTTATAAATCCATAAGTTATGAGATTATGAAATCACCGATAATTGAGATAAGTTCTAGTTTTATTAGAGATAAAATAAAAAATAAGAATAGTATTAAATATATGATAACAGATGAATGTAGGTCATATATAGAGGAGTTGGGTTTATATGGAATTTCAAGAGATTCAAAATAAAGTAAAAGAGTTATTACCAGAAAAAAGATATGAGCATACCTTAAGGGTAGTCGAAGTGGCTAAAAATTTAGCAAAAATTCACGGAGCTAATGTAGATAGAGCAGCGTTGGCAGCCTTATTGCATGATGTTTGTAAACCTATGGATGAGGTACTGATGAAAAAGTATGTGATTTTACATAATTTAGATGTAAACTTACTAGATTATCCAGTAGAGGTACTTCATGGTCCTGTAGCAAGTGCATATATTGAGGAAAAGTTTGGTATTGAAGATGAAGAGGTTAAACTTGCTGTTGCCAACCATACATTTGGTAGAAAACACATGACTTTATTAGAAAAAATTATCTTTATCGCAGATTACACAGATCCACAAAGAAAGCACCCTCATTTAACAGAGGTGACAGAAGTATCTCAATATGACTTAGATGAAGCGGTGAGGCTTGCTGCAAAGAATACACTGGTATATTTAATAGATAACGATGAAAGAATTTATCCTTCGCTATTAGAATGTTATAATTATTACAATATTAAAAATTATCGTGTAGGATTTAAAGAAAAAAATAAAGATAAAATCTTAGCAGATGAAAAAACAATTACTATTAGAAATAAGAGTGAGGCCCACTTTAAAAAAGGTGATTTATTGGAAGCTACGACTTATGAAGACCCTGATACAGTGTTTGCTACATTAGAAGTTGATTTAGTTAAACCTGTAACAAGAGATACTTTAACAGAACGTTACGCAAAATATTATGGTGTAACTCTGGATAAATTAATTGATAAACTAGCAAAAAGATACCCGGAAGATGATGTACTATACGTAGTAATGTTCCATATTATAAAAAAATAAAATAAAGAAAGAGGATGAAAATGGAAGTAGAAAACTTATTAAAAATTGTTGTAGATGCATGCGACGATAAGCATGGTTATGATATTGTTGCTTATGATTTAACTCAAGCGGGAGTATTATATGATTATTCTGTAATTTGTCATGCACCTACAAATAGACAAGTAGAAGCAATTGCACAAGAAGTTAGAGAACAAGTATTAGAAAATGGTGGAGAAATTCATAGTACAGAAGGTCTAAGAGAAGCTAAATGGATTCTAATGGATTTAGGAGATGTTGTAGTAAATATTATGACACGTGATGATAGAGAGTACTATGAGTTAGATGCACTATTCGAAAAATATCCTATAAAAGGTGTATAATATGTATGAAAATTTAAGTATTGTTTATGATAAACTAATGGATGTCGATTACGATGCTTATAAAAATATTATTGATCAAGAATTAGAAGATAGAGAAAATCTTCTAGTTCTTGATTTAGGTTGCGGTAGTGGAACAATGCTACCAACGCTGAAAAAATATGGAGAAGTATTCGCAGTAGACAATAGTGAACAAATGTTAGCGATATCTAGTGAAAAAGTTCCGGGTTGTAATTATTTTATGATGGATTTATTAGAAATCTCTTCGCTAAATATGGAGTTTGATTTTATATTAAGTGCATTTGATGTTTTTAATTATTTATCAGACTTTGAAGAGTTTAAACTAGGATTAAAAGAAGTATATTCATCTTTAAAAGAAGGTGGAAAATTTGTATTTGATATACATACGCCTAAAAAAGTCATAGATATGTTAGAAAAACAAGTTTTTGGTTATGAGGATGAAGAGATTAGTTATTTATGGTTTACATATGAAACTGAAAATTCACTAGAAGTTGAGAGTGAACTTTCATTTTTCATTAAGGAAAATAATGGATTATATAAAAAGCTTGAGCAGTTTCATTCTCAAAGAACATATGAAATCGAAGAAGTTTTTGCAGAGATAAATAATATCGGTTTTAAAGTTAAAGATTATTTTTGTGATTTTGAGAAAAATAATAAAAATTATGCTGAATCAGATAGAATAATTTTTGTTTTGGAGAAGTAAAATAATATAAATCCGTGTAGAATTGTATATGAGATAGCATCTAAAATATGTGAGTAAAGAGATATGAATGCGGAAAATTTTATTATATTATTTTAAACACGCGAGTTAAACTTATCTAAACATAATTAAAATAGTAATTGGACATCAAATTAATAAAAAGACTTAAGTGATTGTTCAAAAAGTCCTAAAATATGGGAACTTATAGATTTAGTAGTTTATCGATATCTAAATTTGCTTTATAACATCCTTTTAGATATTTAATAAACTTAGCTAAGGTGACTCGACATAATCGATTTCTTTGAAATCATGATTTTTGAGTCACTATCTTTTTATGAATTGACATTATAACGTGAAAATAGTATTATAGTTACAGATGTAACTGATAAAAAAGGATGATTTTAAATGGAGATTAATATTTCAGAAGCCGAGTGGGAAGTAATGAGAGTTATCTGGAGTAATCAAGAAACTACCAGTAAGTTTGTAATTGATACTCTAAGTGAAGAAAAGTCATGGACGGCATCAACGATTAAAACGCTGTTGTCAAGACTTGTAGAAAAAGGATTCATATCTACCCAAAAAACAGGAAATAAATTTTTATATTCAGCAAACTGTATTGAGGATGAATGTTTGGATATTTTAACGCAAAACTTTTTAGACAGAATATGTGAGAGAAGAACACATATTATAGTAAAAAATATAATCGCAACTGATAATTTAAGTAAGAGTAATATTGATGAAATTATTGAATTATTACAAGAGAAAAGAAAGACTGCGGAAGAGATTATAACTTGTAAGTGTCTAAAAGGACAATGTAGCTGTGCTGCAAAACATGGGTAAAAAGGGGATAATCAATGGAAAATGAGAATAAAAAAATACTTATAACGGGGGCTTCTAGTGGTTTGGGGCGTGAATTAGCTCATCAATTTGCTCAAAAAGGAAATGTTGAATTAATTTTAGTTGCTCGTAGAAAAGAGGCTCTAGAAAAAGTTGCCAAAAAATGTGAAACTTTTGATAATGTAAAAACAAGAGTATTTAGCGTGGATATTGGTTCGCAAGATCAAGTAGAGCAATTATTATCAACTATTACTGATATTGATATTCTGATTAATGGTGCTGGATATGGTATAATGAAGGATTTTAGCGAATTTTGTGATGCAGATGTAGTAAATATGTTTGATACTAATGTAATAGGAACAATACAATTAACTACTGAAATAGCTAAAAGAATGAGAGAAAGAAAGAGTGGTACTATAGTTACAATTGCGTCTATAGCTGGGAAAATTGCTACTCCTAAAAGTTCTGTTTATTCAGCAACGAAGTTTGCTTTAATAGGTTACTTTAATGCGTTAAGATTAGAACTTAAAAAAGATAATGTTCATGTAATGACGGTTAACCCTGGTCCAGTGGCAACGAATTTTTTCAATATTGCTGATGAAGATAAGAGTTATCAAAAATCATTAGGTGGAAAGACGCTAACTCCAAAATTAGTAGTTGGTAAAATTATTAAAGGAATAGATATGAAAAAACGTGAGGTTAATTTACCATTTAAATTAGTTTTAGCGGTTAAAATTAGTCAATTTTTCCCTAAATTAAGTGATAGAATGCTGTTAAATATGTTTAAATAATTATAATAAAAGAAACAGGATTATCCAAAAGTCCCGAATTATAAAAATGTTTATATGAGAACTCATAGAAGCGGTGATTTATAGATATTTCAATTCACTTTGTATATACTTTTCAGACGTTTAATGAACTTTAACGGGAGTGACTCGATAAAATAGATTTTTTCGAAATCAAGATTTTGTCGAGTTACTTCCATTTTTTTATTTTCAATTTATCTAGAAAAATATATAACCTATATAAATAGTACGTTTTTTAATCGATATCATAAAAAAATATTTAAATTTAAGTTGAAAAAATCGTACGTTTATGATATTATGTAAATTATAATTAAATTGAAAGTGAGAAAAAAAATTATTATGAAGAAAAAAAATTATACACTAGCATCAGCTACGATAGTAGGATTAGCAAATGCAACTTCTGGAGGAGCTGCATTTGCAGATTAGTCAACATCAGCTTCAACAACTTCACCAGTAGCTACACCATCGTCAGAGCCATCATCAGCAGCTGTACAAAAACCAACTGAAAAAGATTTAGTATTAGTTCATACTAATGATGTGCATGGACGTATTGTTGAAGAAACTGGCCGTGATAAGAATACATCTGTTGTTGGGGATGCTAAGTTAGCGACTGTAATTGAAAATGAACGTGCTAAAAAAGATCAAACAACAGTAGTTCTAGATGCAGGGGATGCATTTCAAGGATTACCTATTTCTAACTCAACAAAAGGGGAAGCTCGTGCAGAAATTTTAAATAAAATTAATTATGATGCTATGGCTGTAGGAAATCATGAATTCGATTTCGGTTTAGATGAAGCAAAAAAATATAAACAAATTCTTAAGTTCCCGCTATTAAGCTCGAATACTTATGTGAATGGAGCACGCTTATTTGAAGCTGCTACAATCATTGATAAAGATAAAAATGTTAAAGGTGATGAGGTTGTTGTTATTGGGGTAACAACACCAGAAACTGCGACAAAAACACACCCTAAAAATGTTCAAGGTGTAACATTTAAAGATCCTATTCCAGAAGTACTAAATGTAGTTAAAGAAATTCAAGCAAAAGCAAAAGCTACTGGTGATGATTATAAAACTTATGTTGTTCTAGCTCACCTAGGTGTAGATACTACAACTCCAGATGCATGGAGAGGTTCTACTCTTGCTGACGAATTATCTAAAAGTCCTCTTTTAAAAGGAAAACGTGTAGTAGTAATTGATGGTCACTCTCATACTGTTGAATCAAAAACATATGGTGATAACGTTACTTATAACCAAACAGGAAGTTACTTAAACAATATTGGTAAAGTTACATTAAAACCAAATAGTTTATTAGGAACTCCAAGTTTAATTAAAGCTTCAGAAACTACTAATGTTAAGCCTAATGCTGAAGTTAAAAAATTAGTTGATGAAATTAAAGCGAAATATGATGCAGAAAATGCTGTTGTTGTTAAAAATAGTCCTGTAGAGTTAAGTGGTACTCGTGAAAATGTTCGTGTACGTGAAACAAACTTAGGAAACGTAGTAGCAGATTCACTTTACGAATATGGACAAACTGGATTCCAGAATAAAACAGACATCGCAGTAACAAATGGTGGTGGTTTAAGAGAAACTATCGCAAAAGACAAACCTATCACAAAAGGTAGTGTAATAGCAGTTCTTCCGTTCGGTAACACTATTTCTCAAGTTAAAGTGTCTGGTAAAAATGTGTTAGAAATGTTTGAAAAATCATTAGGTTCTATTTTGCAAGTAGATAAAGCTGGGAAGACTGTACTTGATGAAAATGGTCAGCCGTTATTAGAACCAAGTGGTGGGTTCCTACACGTATCAGGTGCTAAAGTCTACTATGATACAAATTTACCAGTAGGAAAACGTGTATTACGTGTAGAAGTTAAGAACCATGATACAGGTGCATATGATAAATTAGATTTAAATAAAACATATTACTTAACTACAAATGACTTCTTAGCAGCAGGAGGAGATGGATACACAATGCTTGGTGGAGAGCGTCAAGAAGGACCATCTATGGATGAAGCATTTAAAAATTATTTAGAAAAAGCTGATTTAACTAAATACGCAGTAGTAAATCCAAATTCACGTACAATTTCTGTAGATTCTAAAACATATAAATTTGAAGTTGAGAAACCTGAAACGCCAAGAAATGAAGTGCCAAAAGGTGAAACTGCTCAAGATGCTCCAGTCTTAGCTAAAGATGAATTAGTAGTAACACGTCATATTGATGCAGCAGGAAATGAACTTGTGCCAGTAGAATTAGGAGATAAAGAACCGAAAGTTCTTAAAGGATATAACGCAGTTGCAACATCTAAAAAAGATGGAATTGTTACACATGTTTACACATCACAAACTCCAAATGGTAATAGAGAAGTTGAAAATCCAATTATTATTTCTAAAAGTTCAGAAGTAGAAGGAAGAAATTATACACAAAAAGCAACTTCAGTTACAGAAAAACAAAATAACAGTGTAATTGCTAATAATAAGTTGCCAAATACAGGATTGAACTCAGTAACAACGGCTTCATTAGGAGTAATTGGATTATTAGCATCACTAATTCTAAGAAAAAGAAAAAATAATTAATAAATAACAACGAAGATACTAGTCTTATTTGTAATAGAATAAGACTAGTATTTTTCAAAAAAATAACATCTCCTAAATATTATACAAATTTTAAAAATAATATATTGAAAATCTATATCAGAAAAAAATATGAGATAATAATATTTTTCAAGAGTTTTTCGTATTGATAATAAATACTATTAGATGGAAAAATTTTTTTAAATATGTTAAAATAAAGTATTGAGAAATCAACGAGTAAATTTCTAATGAAAGAGATTAAAGGAGATTATATGATTAATAAATTAGGATGGAAAATTGGTGGAGAACAAGGTGAAGGTTTAGAAAGTACAGCCGAGATATTCTCTACAGTAATAAATACACTAGGCTATCACATGTATTCTACAAGAGACTTCGCAAGTAGAATTAAAGGTGGGCACAGTAATAGTAAAATTTGTATATCGGAAGAGAAAATAAATGTTATTGATTACAAGACTGATATTCTTATAGCCTTTGACCAAGCTACATTAGATAGCTATATCCCAGAATTAGATGAAAATAGTATTATTATTGCGGATGCTAAAATTAAACCTGAAATTTCGGAAGAAATTAAAGGCTTAGTAGCGGTATTCCCAATTACAGATTTAGCAAAAGAGATTGCAAATCCAATCATTAAAAACATTATTACGCTTGGAATTTGTTCAGCATTATTAGATATTGATTCAAAAATATTCTATGATATGATTGAATCTAAATTCTCTAGTAAAGGTGAAGAAATTGTTAATACTAATATTCAAGCTTTTGATAAAGGTCGTGAAATCATGAGTGAATTCATGGCTGAGAATAATATAAATGATAAATATTATCTTAAAAAATTAAATCCAACCCATAAGAACATGTGGTTAATCGGTAACCATGCAGCAGGGCTTGGGGCGTTAGTTGCGGGATGTAGACTTTATGCAGGGTATCCTATTACACCGGCTACAGAGATAATGGAATATTTATTTGATAAACTTCCAACGGTTAATGGTGCTTATATTCAGACTGAAGATGAGATTGCAGCATTAGGTGTAGCTATTGGTGCTAACTTTGCTGGGGTACGTGCTATGACTGCAACTTCTGGACCTGGTATTTCGCTTATGACTGAATTTTTAGGAATGGCTGCGATGGCAGAACAACCAGTTGTTATTGTAGATGTTCAAAGGGGTGGACCTTCATCAGGTCTTCCAACTAAGACAGAGCAATCTGATATTTTCCACGCTGTCTATGGTGGAACAGGGGATGCATCTCGTATTGTATTGGCTCCTACATCTGTGGAGGACTGTTTCTACACTATGATTGACGCGTTTAATATGGCAGAAAAATATCAAACTCCAGTTATTGTTTTAATGGATTTACAATTAGGAATGAACAAAGAAACAGTTCCTAGCTTTGATTTTAGCAGAGCTCAAATTGATCGTGGAAACTTATTGAAACAAGAAGAAATTACTGAAGAGGATATTATCTATTTCAAACGTTATACTACTGATGTATTAGTTTCTAATAGAACAATTCCTGGTCAAAAAGGTGGAATTCATAATGCAAATAGTTATGAACACTCAGTTGTAGGATTACCTTCAGAAGTTAAACGTAACACGGTACGTCAAAAAGAAAAACGTGCTAACAAGATTGAATCAGCATTAGTTGAAAGACCATTTGTATTAAATGAGTATAATGATGAAAAAGATATTCTTTTAGTGGGTGTTAACTCAACTTATGGAGTATTAAATAAAGCAGCTAAGCAACTGAAAGAACAAGGTATGAAGATTGATACTATGCAAATTCGTCAAATTTATCCAGTTGCTCAGTCTATTCGTGATACTTTTGATAAGTATAGAAAAGTATATATTGTTGAACACAATCATAATAAGCAATTACGTACAGTGATTGCAAGTAAATATCATAATTCAGAAAAAATTGGAAGTTTACTAAAATATGATGGAGATATTTATTATACTCACCAACTTGTTGAACAATTACTAGAGGAGGAGAAATAATTTGAAAGTAACATTAAAAGATTATAAAAATGATGTTAAGCCCGATTGGTGTGCCGGTTGTGGAGACTTCTCGGTACTTGCGGGTATAAATAGAGCTGTTGTAAATCTAGGGATTAAACCTGAGAATGTTGTAATCTCTGCGGGGATTGGATGTTCTGGAAAGATTAGTGGATATACAAAAGCATATGGAGTTCAAGGATTACACGGACGTTCACTTCCGGTAGCTCAAGGGATAAAATTAGCTAACCAAGATTTAACAGTTTTCGCTATGGGTGGAGATGGAGATGGATATGCCATTGGTATAGGTCACGCTGTTCACGCTATGAAACGTAATGTAAATATGACTTATGTAGTAATGGATAACCAACTTTACGCTTTAACTAAAGGTCAAATGTCGCCTAAGTCTGATGAAGGTTTGATAACAACTACAACATTAGAGGGTGTAATGGAAAAACCATTATCAGCGATGAAAATTGCTTTATCTTGTGAAGTTACCTTCCTAGCTCAAGCCTTCACTGGCGATATGAAAGAAATGATGCAAATTTTTGAGGAAGCTATCAATCATGATGGATTCTCATTAGTCAATGTATTTAGCCCATGTAAAACATATAACTACAAAAATACACCGGCTTGGTATAAAGAGAATTTAACAAAACTTTCTGATATAGAAGGTTATGACAATACTAATAAATTAGAGGCTTACAGAGTATTAGAAGAGCACAATGACCTTGTAACAGGTGTAATTTATAAAAACGAGAAGAAACCTCATTACGAAGATACTTTGCGTAACTATAAACGTGATGAACCAGTTGCTCACCAAAACTTAGAATTTAGTGAAGAAATGTTTAACGCGTTATGTGATGAGTTCAGATAAGAGGTAAAATATGAAATTCAGAAAAATACTAGTTCCATTAGCAGCAGCTTATGCTGGATATCGTATTTATCAAAAAACAGAAGAACAAGAATTAGATAATGATCACATAGATAGATGTAGAAATAAATTAATAGCGCTAGGATATGATGTTATTGATAGTTATACGCTTAACTTAAAAGAAAATTCATATTTAATGTTCTATTTTGATAATGATAATATTAAGTACGAAGTTCGTTATAATAAAGAAAGTGAAACAATAGAGTACATAAAAGAGGTATAAGAAAATGAGTAAATCAATAGAAAGATTCAAAGAATTAACAATGTTAGATGGTACATCAGGATTTGAAAGTGAGATTTCAAGATATTTAGAAGAAAATTTATCTAAGTACGCTGATGAGATTAAATTCGATAATCTTGGTGGAATCTATGCTATTAAAAAGTCTAAAAAAGAGAATGCTAAAACTGTTATGATAGCAGCTCACATGGATGAAGTAGGATTTATCGTAACTAAAGTATTACCAAATGGTATGCTTAAGTTCGAAACACTTGGTGGATTCAGGGAAGATGTTCTTTTAGCTCAAACATACACAGTAACTTCATATGAAGGGAAAAAATTCACTGGTGTTATAGGATCTATTCCAAAACACTTCACTGCGGGTGTAGCACAGAATGTAAAAATTAGCGATATGACTATCGATGTAGGTGCATCTTCAAGAGAAGAAGCTTTAGAAATGGGAATCCGTGAAGGTGCATTCGTTACTCCAAAAACAACTTTTGAACAACTTACTGAGAATAGATTTATGAGCAAGGCTATAGATAACCGTTATGGTTGTGTAATTATTACAGAAATCTTGGAGCAATTTGCTGATAAGGAATTAGATTTTAATTTAGTAGCTTGTGCAACTGTTCAAGAAGAGGTAGGTCTACGTGGTGCAACAGTTGCTGCTAATATGATTAAACCTGATGTATGTTTCGTTGTAGACTGTAGTCCAGCTAATGATATGGATGGTAAAGAAACAAGCAATGGACGTTTAGGAGAAGGATTCTTAGTTAGATTAGTTGATAGAACAATGGTTCTTCGTGCGAATATGAGAGAAAAAATCGTAGCACTTGCGGAAGAAAATGGAATTAAATACCAATATTTCACTTCACCAGGTGGAACAGATGCAGGTAATATTCACCAAGCATTAAATGGTATTCCAACTACTGTAATCGGTATTTGTGCACGCTACATTCACACGCATAACGCAGTATTTGATATCCGTGATTACTATGCTGCTAAAGCAATTTTAGGGAAATTAATTGAAACTATCGATGATAAATTCATTGAGGATGTAAGAAAATAAGATAATACTGTGGATAGGAAGTTTTTCCATCCACAGTATTATCTTTTTCGTTTACTTCGTCTATATTGGTGAGGGTTTTCCTCGAAATAGTTATTGTTATTTCCATATACAGGATCTAAAGGATGAGAATCATCAATATACTGAGCTTCATTATATTCTTCTTCGTAGTTTTCGTAATATTCATCTTCCATATATTCTTCATGGATAGTGGAGTTTATTTTAACAATAATTCCGAAGAGAATACTATTAGCTATTAATGAACTACCACCATAACTTATGAATGGCATACTAATACCTATTACTGGAATTATACTTAGTGTAGAAAAAATATTAGTAAAAAATGAGAAGCAGAAGCTACAAATAGTTAGAAGAATAAAATAATAACTATAGTTACCTTGTTCACATTTTTTCATTATGTTGAATAACCTTAGGATAAATATAAAGAAAATAAATAAAAATATTGATGCTCCTATGAATCCAAAGTTTTTAGCAACTATAGAAAAGATGAAATCATTAAATTGCTCATCGATATAGTTTTTATTTTTCGCAAACGTACCAGTTAATCCACCTAATTTCACTTCTTTAAGTATTTGAGTAATTTGATAAGAATAATCTAGCTTATATGCTTCAGGGTTTAACCACGAAAGGATACGGTTAAGCTGATAAGATTTCAGACCAACAAAATTAAGTAATCTAGGAAAGTATAGTGCAGCTAGGATAATTATTGCTAATACTACTATAACAACAGAATAGATTCTAAATAATGTTTTTCCCTTGTTACTGACTAAAAAGACTAAACCTAAAAATAAAAAGATAAAAAACAATCCATTTCCTAAATCGTTTTCTTTTAGAACTAATATAAAAGGTATAGCTATAATTAATGCTAGTTTTAAAAGTTTTATAGTGTCAGTATTCCCCTTAAAACTCTTTTCTTTTATTAACATACTTACCATTGCTACAGTAGCTATTTTACCAAACTCTGATGGTTGCAAGGTGAATAATCCCAAGTTGTACCAACTGCGAGCACCATTTACTATCGGAGCAAAGTTAGAAGGAACTAGGAATATTCCTGCCAATAGAATTAAGGTGAATAAATAGAAAAAAATAGATAATTTTTCTATGTAGTCAATTGGTATTTTTTGTAATAAGTATATTATTCCTAATCCAATTGCATAAAAAATAAATTGTTTAAGAAATAACGTAGGTATTTTATTGTTGTTATATTCAGCTAATATTATAAATAATAAACTAGAAAAGCTAAATATAAAGTAAAAAATTAATATCGATAAATTTGTTTTATTTTTTATGAAATTTAACATAAGTCAACTCCTTTGATGTAATTATACAATTTAACTAGTTATTCTTAAAAAATAAATATTTTATATGTATAATTACTGTCTATCAAAAATATTGCATTCTAAATTTATTTATGTTAGAATAAAAATATAAAAGAGAGAGCCGTTGCAAAGACGGTGACTCTGATTAAAATGTTATTAAAAAATAACCATCTTAACCCGTTCAAAAGTTTTAAAGATGGTTATTTTTTATTGTCATTTTTAAAAGCTGAGATACATACACCAACTATTGTAACAATCAATAGATTGATTCCAATAATCGTTTGTATGATTTCGTAAGCTGACAACTTGCTACTCCTTTCTTCAAGATTTTGACACTTATGAGCATAAGCATCATCTCCTTTCATATTGAAGTAGCCACCATCCTTATTTAGAAGATATTACACTCCCTAACTTCTCTCTCCAACTCGATTATATCAAATAAAAATCTAATAATCAATTATCAAAGGAGTGATTCTAAAAAATAGTATGAACACTATAAATTATTCTGTTATCTATTTTTAGTTTTTTTATTTTTTACAATATAATAGATTGAACGAGATTATTAATTGAAAAAGTGATATAATGGATTTTAGATATAGAGGAATATTTGTGATGAAAAAAGAAGACTTTTATAAATTGGGAGTGACTCAAAAACGTGATTTCGTAGAAATCGATTTTGTCGAGTCACTCCCGTACAGTTTATTAGATATTCAAAAAACTTTTATAAAGCGAATCTAGATATTAATAAACCACTGCGTCTATGAGTTCTCATATACACTTTGTTAAATTTTATAACTTTTGGGGTAGCCCCTTTTATTTTATTATCTAGGAAGCTCAAATCCAGGTGAAGAGATTAGTTCTTCAAACATTTCTTTGGCTTTTCGTGCTATCAATGGAGTGTCTTTTTTGAATTCGCAAACTAATTTTCCATTCTGTATTCGATCAACAACATAGGGTTCAAAAATATCGGATAAATAAATAAATTTCTCAAAATCATTCATTTTATTATAGTCATCATTAAACATATTCTTCAGCCTCTTTCAAAATAATCTTTCATTTATATTATAATCATTTTATACTATGTTTACAACAGGAATTAGTTTTTTGTTGTATTAATCTTTTTGTAATTTGAAAAATGTTATTTTAAATTATGTATATTTTGTGAGAAAATGTTGTAATTAATGGGATTATATAGAGTATTATAAGGAGAAATATTTATGGTTGATGATAAATTACTATATGAGTTTGATGAATATGCAACAGATAGTAGATATACAGCATCTGAAAATCTTTATCCAAATCTTGACATGGGAAAATTAAGTGAATATATAAAAAATAACAATTTAAGATGGAAAGACTTGACAGAAGAAAAAATAATAGAAATATTAAATATAAGAGGTGAAAATAATAATGTGTAATAAGAAATTATCTGAAAATGATTTTAAAAGGTTCAGTTATTTAAGGCATATACCTAACTGTCATAAAACTGATGAGGAATTTGAAGAGTATTGCCAATTTGCTAAAAGGTTAGGACTTCCAAACCCTGATAGAAATTCAAAAATCAGACCATTATATGAAAAATAAAAGTATTTAGTATAGTTTATAAGTACTTTTATTATAACGAACCGAGATTAACTTATAGAACTACTGGTACTAGATTTGTTGTCGAGTTTCTATTGATTTTTTTGAAAAATGTATAATATGTTTATGGTTATAAATATATAAAAAATAACAATGTTGAAATATTAACACTTTAGAAGTTAAGGAATACTATTTTAAAAAACTCGTGTTTTATGCTAAAATTATATATGTTATAGATACATGGAAGAAATAAAGAGAAAGGAACTTTTGAGATGAAATATACTCCAATGATAGAACAATATCTGAAGATAAAAAAAGATTATCAAGATGCATTTGTATTTTACCGTCTTGGTGATTTTTATGAGATGTTCTTTGAAGATGCGACTAGAGCGTCAAAAATATTAGAAATAACTTTAACTGCTCGCGATGGAGGAGCTGAAAAAATTCCTATGTGTGGAGTTCCATTTCATTCATCAGCTACTTACATTGATACTTTAGTTAATAACGGGTATAAAGTAGCGATATGTGAACAAGTTTCTGAACCTGGTCAAGGGAAAATCGTAGAGCGTAAGGTGGTTCAGGTAATCACACCAGGGACGTATATGAACTACAAAAACTACGATGAGAATAACTACCTAGGTAGTGCATATGTTGAAGATAATAATATCTACTTCGCGTTTTGTGATATTATGACAGGTGATAGTCGTTGTACTGTACTTAAAAATATGACTGACCTTCAGGATGAAGTACTGAAGAATAATATTAAAGAGGTAATAAGCATAAAAGATCAAGAGTTGGATATTAGTGCTTATATTACTGAAGTTGAGTTAACTAATGACATTACTAAGGAAAAAACGAGTAATATTACTGATAGTAATCTACGTGTAGCATGTGATGTTCTTTTAGACTATATTGAAAAAACTCAAAATAAAGATATTTCAAGCCTTAAAGATTTTGAAGTATATTTCAAAGATAAGTTTGTTTATATGACGAACTACTCATTAAAAAACTTAGAAGTTACTCAAAATATGGCTAATGGTGGGAAAAAAGGTTCTCTTCTAAGCATTGTGGATAAAACATCAACCGCTGCGGGTTCAAGAAAACTAAAAAAATGGTTAGAAAATCCATTGTTAGATCTTAAAGAAATTAAAAAACGTCAGGAAATCGTAGAGGATTTTACTAAGCATTATTTTGAAAAAGCGGATGTGAAAACTAGTTTGAAAGAAGTATATGATCTTGAGAGAATTTCTACAAAAGTTTCTTATAATATTGTAAGTCCTAAGGAATTATTAAATCTAAAGAAAACATTGGCTCAAATACCAGAAATCAAGAAATTATTATTAGGATTCGAATCTAATAAGCTAAAAGATATCGCAGAGAATATCGATGAGTTAACAGATTTATACGATTATCTTGAAGCGACAATTCATGAAGAAGCTGGTCAAACAGTTAAAGATGGAAATGTAATTAAATTAGGATTCAATGAAGAGTTAGATAGTTATAAGAATGCTAGTAAAAACGGAAATAGAATATTATTAGAAATCGAAGAACGTGAAAAAGAGAAAACAGGGGTTAAAAATCTAAAAGTTGGATATAATAAGATTTTCGGTTACTTTATCGAAATATCTAAAGTAGGACTTAAGACTATAGATCCAATAGAACTAGGTTATCATAGGAAACAAACACTTTCTAACTGTGAGAGATTCGTGTCTGAAGAACTAAAAAAAGTTGAAGAACATATCGTAAATTCTAAAACGAAAATAGAAGAGTTAGAATTACAATTATTTCAAGAAGTTAAGACGAAGATTCATAATTATATCGTAAGATTACAAAGAGTGGCGAATACTCTAAGTGATATTGATGTGTTCGTTTCATTGTCTGATGTGGCAGAAGAATACGGTTATGTAAAACCTAAATTCAATGATAATAATATTATTGATATTGTTGATGGTCGACACCCGATTGTTGAGAGAAATGTGAGTGCTGATAGCTATATTAGTAATGATTGTAAAGTAGATAAAGACAATAATATCCTGCTTATTACAGGGCCGAATATGTCTGGTAAATCTACTTATATGAGGCAACTTGCTCTTATAGTGATTCTTGCACAGATTGGGTCATTTGTTCCAGCGGCCTCTGCGGATTTACCAATTTTTGATAAGATATTTACTAGAATTGGTGCGAGTGACGATTTAGCCGGAGGTAAATCAACGTTTATGGTTGAGATGATAGAGGCGAAGAATGCCCTAGTAGAATCCACTGCAAATTCATTATTAATTTTTGATGAGATTGGTCGTGGAACATCGACTTATGATGGTATTGCCTTAGCTCAATCAATACTAGAATACATTAATAATACTATCAAATGTAAAACACTATTCTCAACTCACTATCATGAACTTACAAAATTGGAAAATATTACCCAGGGAATAAAGAATATCCATGTTTCTGCAAAAGAAGATCATGGGAAACTAATCTTCTTATATAAAATTAATGAAGGACCTATCGAGAAGAGTTATGGTATTCATGTAGCCAAGCTTGCCCATCTACCAGAAGATGTTATCGTAGGAGCTAATGAAATCTTAAGAGAATTAGAAAGTGGTAATAAAGGTAGTGAGGATCTTGTTGATAATGCTAGATATAATAAAGTATTAAGTGATGCTTCATCACAAGAATCTGAAGAAAAACTAAGCGAAAAAATACGTCAAGAACTAGAAAAAGAATATAGTAGTAAAGTAGTTAAAGAAGAGATTGTAAAAGTAGATGAGGAAGCTTTAAGAGCACAACTTCGTCAAGAATTAGAAAAAGAACTTAAAGAAGAGTTAGAGAAAACTATTAGAAAACAATTAAAAGCTGAAGAAAAATCAGGGAAAAACTATGCAAAATTACAATTGGATTTTGATGGTGATAATGAGAAATTCGATGAAATTAAAAAACAATTAGAAAGTGTAAATTTCTTAGAAACAACACCAATGCAGGCGTTCAATCTTCTATATGAATTACAACGAAAAATAAGTGAGGATGTGAAATAAATTAAATGGGAAAAATAAATATATTATCTGCAGAATTATCAAATAAAATAGCAGCAGGAGAAGTAGTCGAAAGACCTTCTTCTGTTGTAAAAGAACTTGTTGAAAACTCTATTGATGCAGGAAGTACTAATATCAAAGTTATAATTAAAGAATTTGGTATTCAACAAATTAGAATTATTGATAATGGTAGTGGTATTACTAATGATGATTTGGCACGTGCATTTTTACGCCATGCGACTAGTAAAATAAGTGCTGACTATGACTTATTTCATATAGAAACTTTAGGTTTTAGAGGTGAGGCATTAGCGAGTATTTCTTCTGTGAGTAAAGTAACGATAAAGAGTTGTGCAGGAGAAGCACAAGGAAAGATGTTGGTTCTTGAAGGTGGAAAAGTAGTTTCTGAGGAATATTACGCACCTATTAAAGGAACTGATTTAAGTGTAGAAAATTTATTTTACAATACACCGGCAAGGCTGAAATATCTGCGTAATCCACATACAGAACAAGCTAATATTACTAATATTATTCATAAGTTTGCCCTGTCTTATCCTAATGTAGCTTTCGAACTGCATGTAGATGGTAAGATTACCTTTAAAACTTATGGTGATGGTGATGTTCATAAGATTTTATCTAAAATCTATAATATGGGTGTTGCTAGAAATATGATAGAATTTAGTGGTAGTAACGATGATTACAAAGTATTTGGTTATATCTCTGTACCAGAAGAGACAAGAGCTAGTAAGAACTATATAAATATTTTTATCAATGGTCGTTATATTAAAAACTATGGAATTCAAAATGCTATTATCGATGCTTATGGTACATTATTAATGATTAATAGGTATCCATTATGTGTAATTAATATCGAGATGGATCCAATTTTATTAGATGTTAACGTGCATCCAACTAAGCAAGAAGTTAGGTTATCAAAAGAAGCGGAGTTAATCCGTCTAATAAAAGAAGTTATCGCAGAGAGACTAAGTAATTATACATATATTCCACAAGGAATGAATAATGTTCTTACGAAAAAAGAAAAAGCGAAAATCGAAAAAATAAATTTCTTAGATGAACTTGATAATAAGTTTGGAAATGAAGAAGATAAGGGTATTTCCTCAACGGAGCAAAGAGGAGTTGTGGACAAAGTTCAAGGTGAGAATAGTTTCTCTGAAGAGTCAAAGGAAATAGGTATAAAAACAGAAGATGATAGTAGTTTTTCTGGTAATCAAGAAGAATCTGTGAGTCATGTTATCCATGAAGATGAGTTCCTTTTTGGAGGAGATTTGTTAACAAACTCTAATGAAGAAAAAACACCGGTACAAAGTAAAGAAAATACGTTTAATCAAAGAAGCAAAACTCAAAAAATTAAGAGTGACCTACCAGATTTAAGCTACAGTTCACATCCTCGTGACAATAGAAATAAGTATGGTAATAAGCCGACTAAAAAAGAGATAGAGAACTTCATGAACTTCTCAAAAAAAGAAGATAACACGAGTTATGATATTAGTACTGAAGAATTAGTCTCTAATTTAGTAACAGATGATAGTCATTTCAATGAAATTAAAGATGTGAAAATCGTTCAAGATGATGATACAAAAGTTAGAACTTTGCCAGATTTAAAAGTATTGGCTCAAATTTTTAAAACATATATCTTGTCAGAAGCGGATAATAAGCTATTTCTAATTGATCAGCATGCTGCTGCGGAAAGATATAATTATGAGAAACTGCAACGTGAATTTATCGAAAGAAAGAATTATAAAAAACAGATGTTAATACCGCTTATGTTTGATTTTTCAGTAGAAGAAGCGGCTGAGATTCGTAATAATTTAGAAAAATTTGAGGAACTTGGTATTGTATTTGAGGAGTTTGGAGATAATTCTTATGTTGTTCGTGAGTTTCCTGGTTGGATAGAAGAAGATGAAGAACAAATGATAAAAATTATTGTTGAGAAGGTTCTTAGAAATAACAATATAACTTTCAACGAATTAAGAAATGATGCAATTGCTATGGCAAGTTGTAAAATGTCTATAAAAGCAAATCAAGTTCTTACAGATGTCGAGATGAATAAGGTTATTAGTGATCTTTATGAATGTAAGAATCCATTTACGTGTCCACATGGACGTCCGATAATTACAAAAATGGAGAAAAAAGATTTAGAAAAAATGTTTAAGCGTATAGTGTAGGAGGTAAGATGGAAAAAATACCTTTAATAGCGATAGTAGGACCAACCGCAGTCGGTAAAACAGCACTTAGTATTGAACTGGCAAAAGAGTTCAACTGTGAAATAATCTCTATAGATAGTGTTCAAATTTATAAAAAGTTTGATATAGGTTCTGCAAAGGTGAAAAAAGAAGAGATGGATGGGGTAGTTCATCATTTAATAGATGAATTAGAACCTACTGATACTTGTTCTGTCTATGATTTTCAAAAGCTAGCACGTAAGAAAATTGAAGAAATTCATTCTCGAGGGAAGATGCCATTATTAATTGGTGGAACTGGTTTTTATATGAATGCGGTTCTTAATAATTATGAGTTTACTGATTTAGAGGAGAAAACTTATGATATAGATGTAGATATGGCAAGAGAATATCTAAAAGTGAACTATCCAGATACATATAATGCGATTGACATAGAAAATCATCGTCGTGTAATCAATGCATATAATTATGTGGTGAATGAAAAGAAAAGTGTAACGGCCAACAACAATGGTGATACTGTTCTAGATTGTTACAATCCATTTTTAATAGTTCTTAATACCGATAGGGAAGTCCTATATAATCGTATTAATAAGCGTGTTGAATTGATGTTTGAAGAAGGGCTTGAACAGGAAGTTAGAGAAATTATAGATGAGTATGGTACGGAACTGCAAGCTCTAGGAGCAATAGGATATAAGGAGATGATTCCGTATCTTAGTGGTGATGTTTCTAAAGAAGATACTATTGCAGTTATTTCTCAAAACTCACGTCGCTATGCAAAACGTCAGTTAACATGGTTTAGAAATAAAATGGATGGAACTTGGTATGATACTGCCAAAAAGGAACTTTTGGCAGATGTTATAAGAGATATCAAGGGGAAATTTAGGGAGTGACTCAAAAATCGTGATTTTTAGAAACAAGATTTTGTCGAGTCTCCCCGTACAGTTTATTAGATGTCTAAAAAGCTTTCATAAAGCGAATTTAGACATGAATAAACCACTGCGTCTATGAGTTTTCTTGTAATTTTTTTAAAAAATCTAGAACGTTTATAGCAACCTCTTTTTAAAATTTATAACAAATAAATTTATTATATAATAGATTGAACTCTAGTTGTAAGAAGATATATTATGAAATTTTAAAATATTTCAAAAGTATTTCTGATTTAACTAGAGTTTTTCTTTATTATATGCTAAACTAGTAATACTAAAGATTCTCAGGAAGTAGGAGGAGAAGATGAATTCATTTAAATATCTTAAGCCGAAGTTATTTAGTGTAATGAAAAATTATACAAAGGAACAATGCTTAAAAGATATAATTGCTGGTTTGATAGTAGCTGTTATAGCATTACCTTTATCGATTGCTTTGGCGATTGCATCTGGAGTTAACCCGGAACAAGGTCTTTATACTGCGATTATAGCAGGTTTTTTTATTTCATTTTTAGGTGGGAGTAGGATTCAGATTGGTGGACCTACTGCAGCATTTGTCGTTATTATTTATGGAATTATAGCTGAACACGGGATTGCAGGATTAACTGTTGCAACACTGATGGCAGGAGTTATGTTAATCTTGATGGGATTATTTCACTTTGGTGACTTGATTAAATTTATTCCGAAAACAATTACTATAGGTTTTACACTAGGGATTGCAATGGGAATAGTTGTAGGTCAAATTAAAGATTTCCTAGGATTAAGCATGGGAGCAGTTCCTGCAGAGTTTGTTGGAAAGATAGTTGCGTATAGTCATAATATAAAAAGTATAAGTTTTATAACTTTAGCAGTAGGTGTTCTTGCGATATTAATTCAAGTATTTTGGCCAAAAGTCTCTAAGAAAATACCGGGTTCTTTAATCGCAATACTAGTAACAACATTTTTAGTAGCTATTTTCAAATTGCCGGTAAAAACTATTGGTGATCTATATACGATTAAAGCAGGACTTCCTAGTTTTACAGTGCCTACAATTTCGTTCTCTTTAGTTAGAGAGATGATGTTACCTGCATTTACGATAGCAATATTAGCTGCTATAGAATCATTATTGTCGGCTGTAGTGTCTGATGGGATGACAGGTAGTAAGCATAAATCTAATGCAGAATTAGTAGCTCAAGGTGTTGGGAACTTTATGTCAGCACTTTTTGGTGGTATTCCTGCGACAGGTGCAATTGCGAGAACGGCAGCTAACGTAAAAAATGGAGGTAGAACTCCAGTAGCTGGAATGGTACATGCATTTACTCTATTATTAATACTGTTATTTTTAATGCCATATGCATCATATATACCGATGAGTTGTTTGGCTGCTATATTGATAATTGTAGGTTATAATATGAGTGGATGGCGTACTTGTGTACGTATGGTGAAGACTGCACCTAAGAGTGATACTGTAGTGTTGATTATTACTTTTTTATTAACGCTATTCTTCGATTTAGTGATTGCGATAGAATTCGGAATGGTACTAGCGGCTTTCTTATTCTTAAAACGTATGTCTGATATTGCAGAAGTTAGACAATGGACGTATAAAGGTTCATCTGATGATGATAAACTGTCAGAAGAAGTTGACTTAAAATATGTTCCTAAAAATACAATTGTCTATGAAATATTTGGAGCGTTATTCTTCGGAGCAGCAAATGTATTTACTAATTTTGAACATGGTGAAGGAAAAAATGTTTTGATTATACGAATGCGTAATGTTCCTGTTATGGATATTTCAGGATTAGAAGTACTTGAAGAAATATTAGAAACATGTAAAAAACGTGGGCTAACACTAATATTATCGCATGTAAATGAGCAGCCTTATCATGTTATGGAAAAAGCTGGGTTTATAGAGAAAATTGGTAAAGAAAATCTATGTGAAAATATCGATGCATCTTTAGAAAGAGCAGAGAAGTTAGGGAAGATACAGGGAGTATAGAATTAAAAGAATTTCACTGTGTGAATTTAGTATGAGAATATTTTTTTCAAGAATATAATAATTAAAATAGGTTAAACCTAGAATGATATTTTAAGTAAATTTTAATTATAATTTTAATTTCATATAAGGTTTACAATGTAAAATATAACCATACGAAACTTAATAATATTTTTTTAAAAATATATGGGACTGATAATTTTATCAGTCCCTTTCTCTATTTTTAGGGCGGCTTAGTTTTGAACAGGTACAGTATATGTCGAAGATTAATTTATAACAATAGTAAATAAAGGAGTGTTGATAGGTTTCTTTGGTGAAATACTAAATAAAGTGATAAATTCAATTATTATTGTAATTATATTATTACCACACTTATTGGAGCGTATTCATGTTATTCGTTGGTATAATAAGGTGAAACAAAAAATAGAGAACAAATAGTAGTGTATATTTTTATATGTAAACTGTTATAATATTTTAAAGGGGTGAATCGATAAAATTGATTTTTTTAAAATCACGATTTTGTTGAGTCACTTATTTTATTGAAATAAATATGTTTATACCATGGTTGTCATATAATAAATAAAGTGTTAAATTTATAGTTTATATTATTATAGATTTAGTAATTTTTTTAGTAAAAGAAATTTTTTAAGATAGTAAAATTTTATTTCATTTTTTTCGATATATTTATCACAATATATATATATATATATATGGCAATGCGAAAGATGATATGATATAATATTATAATACAAATACGAATTAAATATTATTTTCATCTAGAGAATAATAGATTAATTAAAGTATATTTAAAGTATAAATAGTATAATGTATAATTGGAAACATGGGTAAATAGGGTGAACTGTTTATAAATGGCTATTTATCATGTATAACTATAGTTATATAATTGTTTTTATTTATCTTTAAGCAATAAAAAGGAAGGAGAAACGTAAGTGATAGGAAAAAATAATAAGTATCTGAGGGATACGAAAAGTGGAGTAAAAGTAGAAACTTACTCTATTAAAAAGTTTAAAGTTGGTGCAGCTTCAGTTGTTATAGGAGCTAGTATCTTCTTTGGTGCAGCTGGTATAGCTAATGCGGGAGAAGTACCAGGTGAGAAAATAGAAAAAGATACTAGTGTTGAGAAAGTAACTAGTTCAACTGATGAAAAAACAGATGTTCTAAATAACAATATCTTAGCAGAAAAAGAAGTTGCAAAGCCAACTAAAAAGGAGGAAGTGTCAGCTGATGCTACTCCAACAGTAAAAAATGATGCTAATGCCGACAAAAAAGTAGAGAAAAAGGCATTAGATAAAAATAAATTACAAACTAATATTGAAAAAGTAGAGGAACTGCTAGAAAAAATCAATAAAGATAAAGCACCAGCTTCTACTCTAGCAGCTATTAAAATAGATTTAGAAAATGCTAAAAATATACTTAATAGTAATAATGCTGAGTTAACACAAGCCGAAATTGATGTATTAGTTAAAAAACTTAATGAGAAAATCTCTGTATTATCTTCAATGCCGAAGGCTAATGCTCCTGAAAAAGTAGTAAAAGAAGGAAAAAATACAATCGCTAACACTGGATCTCGTGATTCACGTAATGGGAATAAGATTGAAGAAGGAACAAATGTAAGAGCGGCTTCAATTTCTCCAACATGGGATTCAAGTGACAACTTATTAATTTATCAACGTCACCGTGCGAGTGATGGAAGCAGAGTCGTTAGAA
>NZ_CAUPZX010000017.1:0-34735 GCF_963515875.1 uncultured Gemella sp.
TTTGTCGAGTCACCCCCGCACAGTTTATTAGATATCTAAAAAGCTTTTATAAAGCAAATTTAGATATCAATAAACCACTGCGTCTATGAGTTCTCATATGAACTTTGTCAAATTTTAGGACCTTTTTGTCAACCTCAACTGATTTTCTAGGATTTAATTTAAAATTTAAAGCTGTAGATTTATTAAAACCTACAGCTTTTTACAATATTAATTTTTACTTTCTAATTTTTCATTCATCTGGCGACGAAGTTTAGAAAAATCTTCTTTAACTACTACAGTATCAGCAATAAAGTCATGAAGTCCTTTTTTCTTGTTTGTAAAAGCTACTGCTAAATACGGTAGGTAAGCTAAAAATATAGTTAATAATCTTCCAACTAATTCACGATAAACTACATCTGCAAAATTTAGCTTATCACCTCTATTTGTCTCAATTTTTATCTTCATAATCATCTTTCCTAAAGTTTGAGAGAAGAAGTATGTCATCGATATAAAGTATGTAAACATAACAATAACATAACTTAAAGACTCTTCTCCTAAAATAGGAAAATCAAGTACCTTATTTAATAACCCAAAGCTAATAGTATTTAATAAACTAGATATAGCATAAATAACTATCATATCGATTAAATATGAAATAAATCTAGTCCAAAAGCCTGCATAGAAATTCTTTGAAAGAATCATATAATCTTCTATTGATGTTGGTAATGTGAGATCTTTTTCTTTTATATCAACTTTCTCTTCTACTTCTTTGACATCTACTTTTTCTTCAGTTAATTCTATGTTTTCTACGACCTCATCCGAAATCATCTCTGAAACTTCATCAGAATGAGCATTATCAGAAGGTATTTTATTATTTAAATCATTATTCATTTAAATCCCCTCCCTATCCTAAATAACTACGCTCAACTTTATTTGAATTTACTTCACTATTCAATTCAGAGATAAAACTTTTCGTAGTCGCTTTTACAAATCTAGAAATTAAACTTTCTGCAGTTTTATCAGCTCTTAACTCAATTACAGTTGGATTAGACAGTCCTTTTTCTTCTTTTATTAAATCAATAAGCTCATCTTCCGTACCAACTTTATCAGCTAGTTTATTCGCTACCGCTTGAGTACCAGTGTAAGTTCTACCGTCAGCAAGTTTCTTAACTTCATCTTCACTTAGGTGTCTACCTTCTGCTATAGCTTTAACGAATCTTTCGTATGCTTCTTTATTTTGTTCTTGCAGAATTTTTCTAGTTGATTCTGGTAAGTCTTCTGTTAAACCACCCACTGCTTTTTGTTCTCCAGAACGGATAGTTTCTTGTTTAATTCCATGATCGTTTAAGAATTTTTGAGCAGAAACATAACTCATAATTACACCTAGTGATCCAGTAGTTGTCTCAGTATTTACAAAGATCTTCTTAGCTGGTGTAGACACATAATATCCACCTGATGCAGCCATCTTTTTCATTGAAACATAAACATCCTTACCACTGTTTTTAAGGGCGTTATACAATTCAGCAGTCTCATAAACACCACCACCTGGTGAATTTACAGATAATAATATTGCTTTTACATTTGGATTATCTTTTGCTTCTTTAATTTGATTTAGAACAGAACCTCTTGAATAAGCATTTGTCATTTCTGAATTAATTTCACCATCGATAGATATTTTTTGAATCACTTCATTATTATCACCTTTTCTTAAAGTCAACTTAGTAATACTTTGCTCTTGTAAGAATTCCATTAAATATCCATTTAATTCTGCATTATCTTTTTTACTATTATTGCTTGATGTGATAGTTCCTTTGATTAACGAAAATACTACTAAGACTACCACAATAATCGTTGATATCAATCTTTTATTTTTGAAATTCATATTTTTTTCCTCCAAAACTTTATAATAATATTTTTGTAAAAAGCCAGTGACAAACAATAATTTCGCTATCTGTCCCTAGCTTTTAATTTATTCACCTTTTACTATTTTTTCAAATCCTTCTTGTAGGTAAATGTTCGCTGTTTTCTTGAAGTATACATATTTCTTATCATTACCTTGATTTTGTTCAGTTACCAATACTATCGGTTCACCATTAAATATTACAAAGTAATATAAGTGAGAAGCTGGTCCTGAAACATTCTCTATATCAGAATATACCGCAACTATATTATAAACATCCTTGTAACTTCCTTCAGATGACCATTTCATATTGACTAATTTATCACCTTCAAGTACCAAACGTGTTTGACCAACAGTCTCACTCTCACCAGGAAGTTGCAGTCCATTATAATTAACTTTTTTATCTATTGAATATTCCTTATAATTTTGATTTAAAGATTTTTCCCAACCTTTTACAAATTGGTATAACTTCTCCCTTTTATTTTTATTCCAATATGATGTACCTGCAGATTTTTTATCTTCTTTTTTCGAACTATTTTCATCCGATAAGCCAGTTACTGTCAATGTTCGCTTAAAGCTTCCGCTAAGTTTTAGACCTTTCTTCTCAGCTTCTTCTTTATTAAGAGTTATCTCTACATCAACCTTACTTCCATTTTCCAAGTTCTCCTTAGGAAAATATTTAATCTCCGGTTTTCTAAGGAACTTCTTAATATTTTCATCAGCATCTTTGATTTCTGGAATCTCCTTGATGTTAACATCAACCTTGCCTTGTCTATTAGCTCCATAAACGGCTAATTCAACCTTATATTGATCAAGATGCACTACTTTCGAATCCTTATTATAAAACTTGAAATAATAAACAACCGCTGCAATAAGACACACTAAGATAAAAGCTACTAAATAACCTAATTTTGATTTCTTTTTTTCAGGGTCTTTTTCATTTTTCTTCTTAATATTCGTTGATTTAGAATCCCTATTTCCATCATAATTATTGCCTTGGAAATTATTATTTTGGGTATCATACTGCGAGGAATTTCCAAATTGATTATCAACTACATTATTACTTAAATAGCGATTATCTTCCACATAATTTCCATCTTTATCATAATAACCAGTTATAATAAAGAAGCCATGTTGATCATAATATCCTGCGGGTGTTAAATTATCATCTAAATAATAGGTATTCTCCGAAACAAAATTACCATTCTGGTCATAATAGCCGCCAGGAGCAAAATTACCATTCTGATCATAATATCCATTTTGTATAAAGTTACCATTTTCATCATAGTAACCATCTTGTATGTAATTACCATTTTGATCATAATAGCCATTTACATTATTAGGTTGATTATTTTGCGAATCATTACCTTTATTATTCATAACTTCCTCTCCTATTCACTATAACTTTTCGACACAAACTTGTTATATCGTTTCATGAATGCAAGTTCGGCCGTACCAGTTTGTCCATGCCTATTCTTAGCTATAATTACTTCTATTGTTGATACATCGCTAGCTTCTTGAACTTCTTTTTCATCGGCATCTTCACTTCTGTAGTAATCTCCTCGATATAAAAATGAAACTATATCAGCATCTTGTTCAATACTTCCAGATTCTCTAAGGTCACTCATCATAGGTCGTTTATCCTGTCTAGATTCAACACTACGTGAGAGCTGAGATAAGGCAATTACAGGACATTCCAGTTCCCTTGCCATCTGTTTTAAACTACGAGATATTTCAGATACCTCTTGTTGTCTATTATCAGTTCTCTTACTACCTTGAAGAAGTTGAAGATAATCAATCACAACTAAGTCTAAACCGTGTTCAGCTTTTAATAACTTACATTTTGCTTTTACTTCATTAACTTTAATAAATGCACTATCTTCAATAAAAACATTTTTTTGATTTAAGAAATGAACTGCTGTCTCTAGTTTCATAAGATCATCATTATCAAGATTACCTTTTTTAATCTTTTCAGAATCTATCATTCCTTCACTACAAATCATCCTAGATACCAGTTGATCAGCACCCATCTCTAAAGAGAATAGCGCAACTGTTCTTTTTTCTTCTTCAGAACGAGGATTTTTCCCTGCAATATTAAGCGCGATATTTAGAGCAAAAGCTGTTTTCCCCATTGCAGGACGAGCAGCAAGAATTATTAAATCCCCTTTACCAAAGCCTACTATCCTATCCAATGCTCCGTACCCTGTTGGAATAGCCACATTTTGTCCTTCTCCTGCCATACGCGCTAATATTTCTTTAAAAACTTCATCAGTTACATCTTTCATATTTTTAAACTGAGAATTTTTAGCACGCTCCATGGCACGTTCTACTTGATCAAATAATGTTGCAGTTAATGAATCTATGTCAGCATTACCTTGATTCATTTCCTCAGTACTATTTAAAAGTACTAAGCGAATTTCTCTGTAAATTGAATATCTTTTTACTAGATTCGCATAATGCATAATATTTCTAGAACTTGGAGTAACATCATATAAATCCACTATATATAATGAGGCATCCACATTTCTGAATGCCCCACTATTATTTATTTCTTCAAAAATCGTAGTGGTGTCAGGTATTATTTCCATTTCATCTAAACGCAAAATAGCACTATAAATATCTTTATTTCGTTCATCATAAAAGTCTTCTGAATCAACTATTGCTTTTACTTCTACTAATTTCTCTGGCTCCTGCATTAGAGCCCCTAGTAACGACTGCTCTGCCATTATGACAGAATCTATATGATATTTCATATTATCACCTACATTTTATCTACTATTGTTCCACTACATGAACCTTAATAGTTCCCTCTACTTGATTGTGTAATTTAATTTTTACATTCGTATAACCTAAAGATTGAATACCATGTGGTAAATCGATTTTCTTCTTATCAACTTTTAAATCATGTTGTTTTTTAAGTTCTTCAACAATTTGTTTAGAAGACACTGATCCGAATAATCTTCCACCTTCACCAGCTTTAACTTTAATTTTCACTTCTAATCCTTCTAATTGTTTAGCAAGTAAGTTAGCTTGTACTAATTCTTCTTGTTTATCTTTTTCAACACGTTTTTGTTGTCCTTTAAGTGTTGCCATATTAGCATTTGTTGCCGCTACAGCTTTCTTATTAGTTATTAAGAATTTTGCATATCCATCAGCAATTTCCTTAACATCTCCTTTTTTACCTTTTCCTTTTACATCTTCTACAAATATAACTTTCATTACAATTTCTCCTTTTAATCTATTTTATCTTATTATCCTAATACCTTATCAATGGCATCATTTAATCGCTCAAGCGCCTCATCCAAGTTGATTCCCTCTATTTGCGTTGCCGCATTAGCAAGATGACCACCACCACCAAGCTCTTCCATAATCAACTGAACATTTATATTACCTAACGATCTTGACGAAATACCCACTTTACCTTCATCTAAATATCCTATAGCAAAACTACATTCAATTCCTTTTAAAGTAAGCAGTAAATCCGCACTTTGGGCTAACATGACATTAGTGTAATATTTATTTTCTGGGGCTTTCGCCATAATAATTTCTGGGGATTTCTGAATAGAATTATTAATGATTTCTACCCTATTCATAAAGTTTTCAAACGGTTCTTTTAAAATTGTTTTAACTTTTGTCGGATCAGCACCATTACTTCTTAGATATGCTGCCGCATCAAAAGTTCTAGATCCCGTTCTTATCGAAAAGTTTTGAGTATCAACTACTATCCCCCCAAGCATTATCGTTGCCGCAATAGGTGAGATTTTCTCTATCTTAGTTTGGTACTCTATTAATTCTGCGATTAATTCCGATGCCGATGAAGCATAAGGTTCGATATACGTTAGTAATGGATTAGTAATTATATCTTCACCTCGTCTATGGTGATCAATTATTACCTTCCTATTTGCTTTTGATAAAATTGCTGCATCGATAACACGAGAAGCATCTGAAGTATCTACAACTATTAATGTTGTTTGCGGGGTCATAAGCTCCCATGCTTCGTCACTATCTACAAATACTTTTGATAATTGTTCATCTTGACTATCAATCTCAAACATTACTTTTTGTATAGTTTCATCTTGATCGCTTTCATTTAAGATAATATAACACTCTTTATTTAAAAACTTGGCAAAAGTATAAATACCAACACAAGCCCCAATAGCATCAAAGTCAGGACGTCTATGCCCCATTACAATGATCTTATCGCTGTCACTTACTATGTCAGCTAACGCATTAGAGACAACACGCGCCTTAATTCTAGTACGTTTTTCTTGTGGATTAGTTTTACCACCATAAAATCTTATTGTACCATCAACATCTTTCATAGCAACCTGATCTCCACCACGCCCTAAAGCTAAGTCTAGTGAGCTTTTAGCTAGTTCACCTAGCTCTGGTAAGAAATCCGTACCCATCCCTACTCCTATACTTAGTGTAATCGGTGCACCAAACTCTTCTTTCAAACTTCTAATAGTATCCAAAATTTGGAATTTATCTTTTTCTATTTTCTTTAAATCTTTTACATTTAACAATCCGATAAATCTATCTTCATCAATTCTTTTAAGGTAGATACTATTCTTTTTAGCCCAATCCGTTAAAGTAATAACTATAGTAGCATCTAGTCTACTTGCTACTTCATCATCTAGAGAATCATACACATCTTCATAGTTATCAAGACTCAAATTAAGTATGATTGGTCTAGTATCTCTAAATCTTTGCATTACAACTTTACTTTCAGTAATATCAAAGAAGTAAATATAACCACTATCTCTTTGGTAATTAACTTTATAATGTTTACCAAAAATTTCAAACTGATTATCAACCGGAGTTTCTAAATCAAATAGATCTTTAATTTCAGGCATAAGATCTAAAATATTTAAACCTTTTATTTCTTCAACTTTGATATTTTTATAAATAAAGTTATTCGCCCATTCTATATTTTTATCTTTGTCGATTACAACTATACCTATAGGGAATTTATTTATACCTTTTTCTGATGAATCTTTGATTCTATTAGTCAACTTACTAATATAACGCTCCATTTGTTCACCAGCTTTTTTCTTCTGCAGACTATAAAGAATGAAAATAAATAAGCCCATCAACAGACAAATTACTAAACTGTAAATATTAAATATACCACTTAGAATTGCACCTATTAGAAAAATAATAGAGATAATTAATTCATATTTTTTCTTATCACTCATGCTTATCTCCCCCTCTTCATAACAATATATCCTTCTCTTAATTTAAATATACTGTCAACAAATCCTAGTAATTCAAAAATAGGACTAAAAATAAACATCAAGGCAAATACAACAGGCTTACCTATCGGTATTTTCGAATTAGATTTTTGTTCTATAAAGAAAAATGCTGTAAATAATCCATTCAAAACAAACGCCAATGATAGCACTCCTGTTAAATTTTGGAATAAAATATTCCAAAAACTATAAGTATCACTACCAGTTTCCATTTCTACAAGAAAAGTTAATAATGTAACCCCAATATATATATATCCACTTCTAGGACTCAACATTATTCTACTAAATTTTGGAAATACTGGTATAATCACATATTCTCTACTTAATAACGATAATGTGTACTGAACCAACAAAAGACTATATGCAAACAATACTATAAAGATCGTTACAGGGAATGATTTTTGCAGATTTGAAAAACTTTCTAGTACCAGGTTCTTATCAACACTTTGATTCATTTCCGTCATAGAATTCACATAAGAATTAATAAAATCTAGTATCTGTTTACTATCAATTGTTATATGCCCCAATCTTATTGATAAGAATATATACAATGCTACAGCTAAAAATATTAAGGAACTAACTGCAACTACTAAGAAAACTTTTGATCCTCTTACATATATCGTCCTATACACTACATAAGATATAATCATATGTATTCCAAACCAAGTTATTATATTAGGAGAAGTTAATAATGATAGTATTAATCCTCCCGAACCAATTAATGGAATGTAATACTTAAGTCCTTTTGCTCCTAATACATATGTAAGTGGGAAAACAGAAAGAAAGGCCGTCACAATTTCTATATTCAAGAATATTCCAACTAATATTAATAACAAATAACTTACCGAATAAGCCAATATTTTAATATCACTAGGCGTTCTAAAGAAAAATTTATTTTTCATTAATTCTTTAATTTCTTTACTCAAAAGTTCTGAAATGTTATTATCCAAATTAACACTCCTTTTTCATTTTAATAATACCACTATATATATTTCACACTATATAGGTATCTTTATTATTATACCAAATTTCAACACTTTTTTAAAGGAAAATAAAAAAACAAATCTCACCTAAACTCTACTTCCACTCCACAGATTGAGTTCCTTAAAAATTAACTTCAAATCAAACTTTAAAAATTAATTTTTTTATAAATTTCCATACTAAACACTGTTTATAATTGACAAAAAGTATTATTCAACTTATGATATTTAGTAAAGGTTGCAACAAACTTTGTATTAATTTTTAGATTAAAAACATTTATTATATTTTATAGAAAGGGATATTTGCATGAAAAAATATGTAATTACTATTGTTACAGTTACATTAGCAGTTTTAATATTAGCATTAGGTGGTTATTATTACCTAAATAAAGACAATAATCAAACACCATCTAATACAACTAATCAAAAAGATATTAAAAAATCTTCTCCTACTAATGAAAACACAAAAACTGATAACAATAAAGAAAACACTCCATCTACCAATGGAAAAACTCCAGAGACGGTTACTCAACCAACAATTATTAATGGTATTATATTAGCTAATAAAAAACACCCTCTTCCTGCAAACTACAATCCTGGAGAAAACCCTACAGCGCGCCAAAAAGTAAATAAATTAATAAGTGATGCGCAATCTTTAGGGTTAAATGTATCTAATCAGGTTTCTGGCTTTAGAGCTTATGGTACTCAAGCAGGATTATACAATAATTATGTTGCTGCTCATGGAAAACAAGAAGCCGATAGATTCTCTGCTCGTCCTGGTTATAGCGAACATCAAACAGGATTAGTTTTTGATCTTATCGACAACCAAGGTCAACTTTTAGGAGCAGAAGGTACTAGTGAAAGCAGTAAAAAAGCTGCAGAATGGTTAGGAAAAAATGCTCACAAATATGGATTTATCGTTAGATATAAACCTGAATTTGTAGAAAAAACCGGATATATGGAAGAAAGTTGGCATATTCGTTATGTTGGTGAAGACGTAGCTAAAACTATTTATGAAAAAAATATTTCGCTAGAAGAATATCTTAATGCTCCCGGTGGAGACTATGCAAATTAAAATATTATTAATAAAAGGAGAATTAAATGAATAGAAATAATCAAGGACAAAATAATCAAAATTATAATAACCCAAATTTTAATAATACACACTATAACAATCAAAGTTACGATCAAAACTTTGACAACAATCAATATAATAATCAGGGATATGATCAAAACTTTGATAATAATCAATACAATAACCAAGGATATAATCAACAATATCAAAATACTCAATACCAAAACTTCGATCAACAACAAAATTACAACAATCATCAACAACATTATAATAACCAACAAAATTATAACGTTCCACCAATTTACACAGAAGAACCAAAAAAGAAAAAAAGTATAATTCCAGTTGTATTAACAGCAATTATTACTTTCGTAGTATTAGTCGTTGTACTGTACTTCGGATATAATAAATTCTTGAAAAAAGATAATGTAATTGATTTATCAACATATGAGGTAAATTTTGTTACATACGGTGCTCAAGGTGAAGGTAAACCTGAAGTTGACATTAAAAAAGTTCCTGAGGTTGCAAAAACAAATTCTGAAATCTCAAACCTACTATCAAATCCAGATGTTTCATTTGATAAGCAAAGCAACTTAAAAAATGGTGATAAAGTTGAAGTTACTATCACATTAAATAAAAATACATTAAATAAATTGAAATTAAAAGCAACTGGAGAATTTAAACGTACATTTACTGTTAACGGATTAAATGAAAAAGCTAAAGAAAAAGAAACTATAATTGTGAAGGAAAATTCTTCTAGCTCATCTAATTCTTCTAGTCGTCGTAGCGATGAACGTACTGTATATGTTAAGCCATCAGCCGGGGTTAACTTAAGAAGTTCTTCAAACGATTCAAGTAGTATTATTGCCACAATTAAAGTTGGAAGCTCTGTATATCAACACTATATCGAGATTAACTCACAAGGTGAAGCTTGGGCGTATGTTTCATACGGTAGTCGTGACGGTTGGATTAGAGCAGATTTAATCGGATAGATTTTTATATATTAAAAAAGTTGACTCACTAAATTGTGAATCAACTTTTTTTAATTATCTCTAACTTTAACCTTGACCATAAGCATACTTAATAAAGTTATACTTATAACAATAAGGAAAATAGCTTTACTTTGTGTGAAACCAAACAATCCATTTTTAACATGTTTAGCTATCCACACGTAAACATAGTCACCATAATAAATCCCCAAAGCAAAGAACGCTTGGTATATTCCCATACTTACATTACGGTATTCTCTATCAAAATATTGCATTGCTAAAGAAATCAACGCATTATAAGCTCCGCCATATCCTAAGCCATTTAAGATATAACTAAAATAAATAACATATGGATTATTAACATATAATGCTATTACGTAAAATGCTAATGAACATCCTAATAGGAATAATAAAGTTCTTTGTATACCCCATTTTCTCGTGAAGTAAACCCCTACAAGAACCCCTGCTATAAGCTGAGGTACTGCAAAAACAGCATCCATATACGCAAGCATAAGAGGCGTCATGTTTAACTCTGTTTTACCATAAGCAATCATATTAGCTCCACTCGTTGAGAATTTTATAAACGAAAGTAATAAAGCTAATAAACAAATATAAATAAAACTCTTATGTTTAATTACCACTTTTACCTTATCAAATGAAAAATCACTATCAACAGGGCGATAATCTTTCATCATAAACGATAATATAAACGTTACTATTGCAATAACAGCCGTAACTATCCACATATAATCAAAATGTTTATATGTATTCATTGTAAAAACATATTGTATTGGTGCTGCAATAAATTCAGCTAATAATGGGGCTACAGATAATATCGAGACTGAAACTGCTGCTTTATCTTTAGAAAATGTCTCTGAGAAGATAACATTAAATAATGCAAGCATTGTTGCACTTATACCCAATGATAATGAAGATAAGTATAAAGTTACGTAATTACCATTAAATGCAACTAAAAATGAAGTCACTATTAGTAAAAATAGCGAAATTTGCACAAATATTTTACGTCTTTTAAATATATCACTTGCTAAAAACATCGGCAACCTTATGATTAAACTTGTAAGCCCATATCCTGCTGCTATTTGAGCTGCGAGTACCGGCGTTAAAGAAAGTCCACCTTGATCAATCGGCGTGATTGCGTATAACTTCCTATAAGCGCGTATAATGCTTATCGCAGACCAAAATAAAACTAATATCCAAAATATTACTATTTGATCTCTGTTTAATTCAAATTTCTTAGATAAGAAAATCACCAAAATTAAAATTAATGCGATCATAATAAAAGAAAATAAAATTTTTGTTTTAACCATCTCCTAACTATATAATATTAAGTAATTTTTTACTAATTGCCGAACTAATATTTTAAAAATTCAACCTTAACATTATACCATAAAAATAAAACTTGTATAATAAAAATATCTCATTATATTACTTTCGAAAGTGTCAAGAAACTTATTTTTATATTAGGGTATACCTCATTAATGATTTTAGCGCATCCAAATAATGTAGTCCCACTCGTATATATATCATCTACAATCAAAATACTCTTAACATTCTCTAAACTGTGTATATCCGATAAAAAATAATATTTATTCTCAATTCTTTCTTTATGTAATTTCGATTGTTTTTCTCTATATTCGCATCCAAGAAGCTTTACAAATTCCACATCACATACCTTACAAATCTGTTCAATATGATCAAATCCACGAATAATCTCTCGAATACTATTAGCTGGAACAATTGTAACTAAGTCAAATTCATTAAAAGAAAAAAATTTCTCAAAAAGATTTTTAAACTTTATAGAGCACTCTATTTCTCCAAAATATTTTATCGAATAAATAATATCTTTTACAAATTCATAGTCTGAAAAATAATATAACGAATAGCGTCCTACTTCTGTAACATTTATATCAATATGTTCTTTACATGTAGTACAAAGTTGAAACCTCTCCTTTTTCTTAAATATTGTATCAAACCCCAGTTTTTCTCTAATTTCCAATCCACAAAAACTACATTTCATATTCTACCTCTATTTAATTTTCTATATTTAGCTAAATTATTCATATACTCAATCTCTTTAACTGCTGCTTTCATAGCCTTACTTATCTTATCAGCTAAAAATACAATATCACCAGAGTTATCATAGTCTTTTCTACCCACTCTTCCCGAGATTTGAATCAAAGCAGCTTTTGTAAAATTTATATGATTCGCATCAAAAACTAAAACATCCAAATAATCAAAAGTTACACCACGTTCCAATATTGTAGTAGTTACTAAAATATCTATTTCTCTATTATAAAATCTTTGAATTTTCTCGCTTCTTTGCTTATCTTTACTATAAACAAAATCTATTAATACTTTCTCCGGTAAAATCTTCTTAAAATATAAAACCGCAGGCTCACACATTCCTATCTCTGGAACAAATATTAATACACGTCGATTTTTCTCTAGACTACTCATTACAAATTCTTTGATAAACTTGGATTTCTTCGAAAATTCAAATACCTCAGCTTTTTCAATTTTTATTTTCGGTACAGGCAGCAGGTATCTATGGTATCGTATAGGAATTTTGACGACTTCTTCAACGCTAGATTTAACTTTATCAGATGGCGTTGCAGATAAAAATATAAATACTCCTCCTCTTTTTAAACTAGTTCTAGCTCCATTTTCCAAACACTCATCCCCAGAATACGGAAAAGCATCTACCTCATCAATAATAATAACATCGAAGTAATTATAGTATTTCACAAGCTGGTGAGTAGTCATAATATAGAAATTCGAATCCTCTAATGTTTTCTCTTCACCATGTAAGACACTTATCGGATATCCACTAAAATCACGCATAAATCTTTCAACCAGTTCTTTTACTACATCTCTTCTCGGAATAGCTAGACAAATACGCTTATTAGATAAAAGTGCTTGATATATCGCACCATAGACTATTTCAGTCTTTCCTGCACCACAAACCGCCCATATTAGCGTACTGTTACCATTATTAATGTTACGAACTAAAGAAACACTTGCTTCTTCTTGAATATCACTTAACTTTACACTTGGCATCTTTGGCATTTTCAAATCAAGCATCGGTATATTTATGTGAAATTTTATACAATAATCATCACTTCTTCCAAAATCTATACATCTTTTACAATACGTGATTTTTTGATCTCTACTTATAAAACTAAAAAATAAATTTTTATCTTTGTTATCACACTGTAAGCAATGAAATCTATCACCATTCGACCTTAGTGAATATATCTTTTCAACATAAGGACAATTATCTAAATAATGAATCTTTATGTTTAATTTTAATAACCTAGAAATAGACAAAAACAGTCCATTGTACTTTCTTAAAATAGATAAATCCTCTTCTCCTAAAGTACAGACTGCTCCCGTCATTATCTCATTATAAATTTCTTCAAAATCCTCATTAATTTTCCCAAAACTATCATAGCTTTCTTTAATATTTCTATAATATGTATTTTTTTCTGAATTTGTCATTCTTGAATAACGTACATTATATAGTGCTTCAATAAATTCACAGTACTCCCTAAAAATCATTTTCTAATACCCCCTATCTGTAAATTTCCAATAAATTTTTTTCAGTATTTTTCCTCATTTTATTAGCATTTTAAGTTTATATATATCCTTCTAACTTTATACTATTAATGTTTAATTTTATTTTAACAAAAATATATTTATAAAGCAAAATAAATGTATATTTTATAAAAGTAACATTTTTATGCGAACTGTATTGCTAACGTTACCAAAAAGTGGTATAATAAAACTATAAAAAGAGGGGGAACCCCCTATAAAGTAGCTAGGCTACTTTATGAAAGGAGTGCTTTAAAATGTTAAGATATCAAGTACGAGGAGAAAATTTAGAAATTACTCAAGCAATTAGAGAGTATGTTGAAAATAAAGTTTCTAAATTAGAAAAATACTTTGCTGACAGTTTAGAAGCAAACGTTTATGCTAATGCTAAAGTATACAAAAATAATAAGAAAAAAATAGAAATCACTGTTCCACTTAAAGGAGTAACCCTTCGTGCAGAAGAAACTAACGAAGACTTATACGCTGCTGTTGATTTAGTTGTGGATAAACTTGAACGTCAAATGAGAAAACACAAAACAAAAATCAATAGAAAAGGTCGCGAAAAAGGATTTGTTGAAGAAAATATTCTTACTAACGAGCTAGAAGAAACTGAAGAAACTGCTTTAGACTTCGGTAAAGTTAAACAACTTAAAGTAGAAGTTATGACAAGAGAAGAAGCTGTTTTCCAAATGGAACTTCTAGGGCACGATTTCTTCGCATTCTTAGACCATAACACAAATGAGATTTCTGTAGTTTACAAACGCCGTGATACTGGATACGGAGTTTTAGAAATTTCTAAATAATTAATATTGAGTTTAAACACAATCAACCATCTTCCGTAGGTGGTTGATTTTTCTTTGAAAATACAATAAAATTAAAATAAAGAGAAATGATAAGTAAACAAAATGATTTTACATTTCAATTCCTTTGAATATTTAAATTTATATATAATTATGTATTTCATGTTCTCTATCGTGGTGGCGACAAAATTGAATTCAATTTTATTAGGAGAAAATGAGACTTACGGCTCATTTTCTAGCTGTAGAATCCATTTTTCATGTGTAATCACATGAAAAATTAGTCGAAAGCGTCCTTCACCGCAATAAGAGAACATGAGAAATATTTTATTCTTTACACATTACACAAAATACACTAGGAGGATTTTTTATGACAAAAAAAGTTGCTTTATTCGTTGAAAATGGAAGCGAAGAATTGGAGCTTATCGCTCCTCTTGATATACTACGTCGTGCAAATATTCATGTTGATCTAATTTCTGCCAACAATGAAGATTATATAACAAGCTCTCACGGCGTGAAAATAATAGTAGATAAAAAAATTAGCGACATCGACAATATCTTAGACTACGATGCTATAGTAATCCCTGGTGGAATACCTGGAAGCACATTACTTCGTGACAACGATAAAATAATCACATTCTACCAAGATATGTATAACGCTGGAAAACTTGTTGCAGCTATCTGCGCCGCACCTATCGTTTTAAGCAAAGCAGGTATACTTGAAGATAAAGAAGTCACTTCATACCCAGGGTTTGATAAAGAAATCAACTGTAAATCATACAATAATGAAAAAGCAGTAATCATTGATAAAAACGTCATCACTGCCCAAGGCCCAGCCGTAGCTATTCTATTCGGTTATGAAATAGTTAATTATTTACTACAAGATGACACTGCTCAAAACATTAGTAACGCTATGTTAGTACCAATTTTAAAAAACAACTTATAAAACGTAAAACTTAAGACCCCAGATTAAAATATCCGAGGTCTTTTTTACGTTATATTATTTAGTTAATTCTTCTAATTCTTTCATCGCAGCTACAACAACTTCAGGTGTACAAACATCAACCGCAAGTTTAAATGTTTCTTTCTCACTAGCTGCAAACTCCGCAATTTTTTGCATTTTCTCTTCTACATCTTCTGTTACATTAACACAAGCTAGGTTATAAGCTAAATCATTATCTTTATAGAATGGAACAAGTTTTTCAACTTCTTCTCTCTTACCTTCAGCAAGTAATTGCACTAAGATACCATAAGATACTTTTGTACCATGTAGCACAGAGTGCGTTTCTTTAACTAAACTCATACCGTTGTGTACTGCGTGAGCTCCTGCCATACGTCCATAGTGAACACCGAAGCATCCAACACATCCTGAGATAGCAAATACTGTATCTACAGCATTTTTAAAACTTTCTGTTACTTCACCTTTTTCCATAGCTTCTAACGCGCCATTAGCATCACGTAAAAGTACATCACGAGTGATTTTAGCTGCTTCTAATCCCATTCTTACAAAAGGATCATTAAATTTATTATTTCTTTCAACTAAAACTACTGCTTCATACCATTTCGCTAGAGTATCCCCAATTCCAGCTACAAAGTACTCTTTTGGAGATTCTAATAATAAATCTAAGTCTGCTACACAAGCATATGCTGTACGTTTAAAATACGCAACCTCTCTAAATGTATGATCTGGATGATAAACTGCCGCTACCGGTGCATAAGGTGCACAAGTTGCGATTACTGTCGGTACCGTCATATACTCAACATTTAAGTTTTGCGCTACACCTTTTGCAGTGTCGATAACACGACCTCCACCTACTCCAAGAACTACGTCAACACCTTCACCGTATTCATCAGCAATACGCTGCATATCTTCAAAAGATGCCGATCCATCATATTTCGCTACCCTAAACTCTCTATTTCCTTTATAAAACTTTGTAAATGCTGCGTAAGATTTTTCTCCAGTAACAATCAAAGGAGTTTTAAACCCTTCTAATCTATTATCAAGTGCAGATAACGCCCCACTTCCTGAAATATATTCACTTACCCCTGGTCTTGCTACATTTGCTAATTCAAACATTTTACATCTCTCCTTTGTTGTTAAAATTTATAATTTCTTTAATATGTAATTATGATTATAACATTTCCGAAAACTAAAATCAATAGTAAGTTAAAAATAAATCATTTTCTGACAATTAAAAAGAAGTTTCAAACCTTTTTATAGGAAGATTTCATCTATACTTAAAAAAATTAAGATAATAACCGAAGCATTATCATATCATGATCAACAACCCCTCTATTACCTTAATTTTTATATTATTATCTAGGGAAAAATATAGTCCCCTCTTTTTTAGTCTGTCCTTTTGTTATCGATTCTACTATATTACTAGCCTTCTCTAACGCCACTATTTCTCCATTAAGCTTCTCAATCAGAATTTTTCTTCCCTTATACGGGCTATATACACTCGCTTCTACATTCTCAACTCTTAAATAATAACGTTCTTCAAAACCATCTTTTATCAACATATTTCTAATCTGAGCTAGATTTTCCTCACTATAATCCACATACTCAAACAGTTTTCTATTTTGTAATCTTTTAGCAAGATCTGCAGCAACACTATCCCCTTTTTCTTGTATTAACGTACAGAAATATAACAAAGCATTTTCATCTAATTTAAAATACTCTTCTTCTGTCACTTCTGACTTTTCTAAGAAAGGTACCAATACCCTCATATCATCAAAGTAAGATTTATTTTCGACAAAAATATCCTTTAATCTATTAAATAATTGAATAAATACCGCCTCATAACTTCTAGCTACAGGATGATAATAAACTTGCCAGTACATCTGATATCTAGCCATAATATAATCCTCTACGCTATGGATACCAGTATGTTTTACAACAATTACTTTTCTACCTTCATCAGTTTTCCTAACACGCATAGTTCGTAATATTCTTTCAAGATCAAATTGACCATAACTTGTTGCAGTAAAATAAGAATCTCGCAATAAATAGTCCATCCTATCTGCATCAAGCTGCCCCGACACAATCTGATTCAATATATCGTTACTGTGAGTATGCTGAATTATCGAAACGACATCTTCAGGTAAGGCTTTTGAAACGGACTTTAAGATAGAATTTAATTCTGTGTTTCCTAGTATAATTTTTGCTGTATATTCCTCATGACTATGCCTAGTAACATGTTCAAATGCATGAGAAAATGGACCATGCCCTACATCATGTAGTAAGCCAGCTAGCATTACACATACTTTTTCATATTCAGTTAACTCTGCGCTCAAAGTTTTAATTTCAGTCACCATTCTTCTAACTATCTCATACACACCAAGCGAATGAGAAAATCTCGAATGTTCTGCCGTTGGATATACCTGAAAATCTCCACCAAGTTGTCTTATCCTACGTAATCTTTGAAATTCTCTACTATCAAGGCAATCCCAGATAACTTTATAATGAATATGTATATAACTATGCACTGGATCTTTTAGTACCTTTGTCTCATCTAATCTTCTTAATTCCATCACTTTTCCCCCTGTAATAATAATTTTCTTTACTATATTTCACTTTTATTATATCAGAGCATAAAAAAAAGACAAGCCTTAGCTCATCTTTTTTAATCATTATTTTTATTTTTCGTCTACTACATATGGTAAAAGCGCCATGTGTCTAGCTCTTTTAATTGCTGTAGTTAACATTCTTTGGTACTTAGCTGAAGTACCTGTTACACGACGTGGTAAAATTTTTCCACGTTCTGAGATGAATTTTTTAAGTAATTCTACATCTTTGTAGTCGATAAATTCTACGTTATTTTTAGTGAAATAACATACTTTTTTACGACGACGCATGTTGTTACGACGATTGTTAGTTACTGCCATTGTGCATGTCCTCCTATGTAATTTTAGTCTTCTTTAAACGGATTTACTACATCCTGCATGAAGTCATCATCTAAGTTACTCGGGAAGTTTTCCCCAAAATCAGAGAATGATGAACTGTCATTAATAAAATCTTGCATAGCTGAATTAGCTTGTCCAAAGTTTTGATTAGTATTGTTATAATAATTTTGATTATTGTTATTATACGCTGGTTGTGATTGAGGTTGATTAAAACTCATTGAGTCAAAACCATTGTTTTGTCTACTATGTGAGCTATTTTTAGATTCAAGGAATTGAACACTTTCTGCTACTACTTCAGTAACATAAACTGTGTTTCCATCTTTACCTTGATAATTTCTAGTCTGTATTCTACCTTCAACAGAAATCAGACTTCCACGTCCTAAGAAACGTGCTATATTTTCTGCTTGCTTTCTAAAAGTTACACAGTTAATAAAGTCCGCTTGTCTTTGACCATTTTGGTCAGTGAATGTTCTGTTTACAGCTACTGAGAAATAAAGCATTGGAATATTCGAATTAGAATATCTCAATTCTGGATCTTTAGTTAATCTTCCTACTAATACTACACGATTTACCATAGTATTTCACCCCTTATTTTTCTAATCTTACTACCATGTGACGAATAATGTCATCGCTAATTTTTGCTAAACGATCGAATTCTTTTGTAGACGCATCTGTTTCTGAAGTTAATTCTACTACATAGTAGTAAGCATCACTGAAGTCTTCGATTTCATAAGCTAGGCGTTTTTTACCTAAATCTTTAACTTCTACTGCTTCTGCACCTTCTGAAAGAATATTTACGAATCTATCAACCACAGCTTTTTTAGCTTCTTCTTCGATACGTGGTTGAACAGCAAACATTACTTCATATTTTCTCATGTGTGTTACCTCCTTTTGGTCTTTGCGACTCTCTAGCTTTCTAAAGAGTAAGGAGTAATAAAATTACTCTAGCGATTATTATATCAACTATAGAAATAAAAAGCAACTAATAACTATAATATTTTTTAATTTTTTTAATGTTACTGGAACTTACTTTAGAAATTTACCATTTTTTTAATATTAAACTTATCCATCTTACCTAAAAACTAAAATTAACATTTTAATATTTCTAACAATTAAAAATGTTTCTCTTGTTCAAGTTAGACTTTTGATATTACACTATTTTTCATGTTCACAAATATTAGTCCAACTACTTAGTAAACATACTTTACTTTTTCTTCTATTATATAATAGAATTTACTTTCAATTCCATTGATAACCTTTATCAATTATAGAATCTTTATTTTTACTATAATATTTCACTCTTTACCAACACTTATGACCTTATATTCTGTTATATAATAGATAAAATAAATATTATATAATAAACTGAAAAGCTTACTTTTATAAAGTATTTTATTTGTAGAACAGATTTTTTAACATGAAGAAACTTTCTTCACGAATAAATATTTGTACATTCAAATCGAATAAAAAAATATATATTTTATATAGAAAGCAGTTATAACACAGATATTTACTCGTTTAATTTTTAGTGGTAAAATATTATTGTAATCAAATAAAAGGTGTTTATAACAACAGAGACTGGCTTTTTAAATCTTATAGATTTTAAGTAACACATACTCTCTTTCAGTTATAAATTCCCTAGTCAAAGGAGTTAAATATTATGGCAAAAGAAAAATTACAAACTGTAGACCCAGTTGAGGAAGTAAATACACTAGTATCTAAAGCGCTAGTTGCTTTAGATGAATTCAAAAAAATTGAGGATCAAGAAAAAATAGACGCAATAGTTCAGGCTGCTGCTGTAGCTGCACTTGAAGCACATGGTCCTTTAGCTGTAGCTGCAGTTGAAGAAACTGGTCGTGGAGTTGTTGAAGATAAAGCTATTAAAAACTTATATGCATGTGAGTATATCGTAAACTATATGCGTGGCCTTAAAACTGTCGGAGTAATCGATAAAGACGATGTAGATGGACTTACAGCTATAGCTGAACCTGTTGGTGTTGTTTGCGGTGTTGTTCCAACAACTAATCCAACTTCAACAACAATTTTCAAATCATTAATCTGTTTAAAAACACGTAACCCAATCGTATTCAGTTTCCACCCATCTGCTAATGAGTGTTCTAAACAAGCTGCACGTATCGTTCGTGATGCTGCAGTTAAAGCAGGGGCTCCTGAAAACTGTATTCAATTTATCGAAAAACCTTCAATGGAAGGAACTCACGCACTTATGAACCACGAGGGAGTAGCTACTATCCTTGCTACTGGTGGTAACGCAATGGTTCGCGCAGCATACTCTTGCGGAAAACCTGCTCTAGGTGTTGGTGCTGGTAACGTACCTGCTTATGTTCACAAAGACGCTAAACTTAAACAAGCAGTTAACGACATCGTATTAAGTAAAGCATTCGACAATGGTATGATTTGCGCAAGTGAACAAGCAGCAATCGTTGATAAAGAATTATACGATGAATTCGTTAAAATCATGAAATCACATCGAGTACACTTCGTATCTAAAGAAGAAAAAACTAAATTAGAAAACTTACTATTTGGTGTTGAAGCAAATTCTGAAAACTGCGCTGGTGCTAAACTAAACTCTGTTATCGTAGGTAAACCTGCTACAGAAATCGCTAGATTAGCAGGATTTGAAGTACCAAAAGGAACTGTAATCCTAGCTGCTGAATGTAGCGAAGTTGGAGTTAAAGAACCACTTACTCGTGAAAAATTATCTCCAGTTTTAGCTGTATTAAAATCTACTAGCACTGAAGATGGTATCGAAAAAGCTAGACAAATGGTTGAGTTTAACGGTTTAGGACATACTGCAGCAATCCACACTCAAGATGAAGAAGTTGCTGAAGTATTCGGTAAAGTTGTTCGTGCATGCCGTGTAGTTTGGAACTCTCCTTCTACATTCGGAGGAATCGGGGATGTTTACAACGCATTTATCCCATCTCTAACTCTTGGATGTGGTAGCTATGGTCGCAACTCAGTATCAGGTAACGTTAGCGCAATCAATTTACTTAACATCAAATTAATCGGACGTAGAAACAACAATATGCAATGGTTCAAATTACCTCCAAAAGTTTATTTTGAACCAAATGCAATTAAGTACCTTAGTGAAATGGAGGGTTTAGAAAGAGTAATGATCGTAACTGATGAATCTATGGTTAAACTTGGATTTGCAGGACGTATCATCGATCAACTAAATCGTCGTAAAAATAAAGTTCAATATGAAGTGTTCGCTGGAGTAGAACCAAACCCAGACATCACAACTGTAAAACGTGGATTAGAAATCATGAATACTTTCAAACCTAACGCTATCGTAGCTCTAGGTGGTGGTTCTCCAATGGACGCAGCTAAAATCATGTGGTTATTCTACGAAAGACCAGACGCTGACTTCACTGAACTAGTTCAAAAATTCGCAGATATTAGAAAACGTACTGTTAAATATCCTCACTTAGGACAAAAAGCTACATTCATCGCTGTACCAACTACATCAGGTACTGGTAGTGAAGTTACACCATTCGCAGTAATCTCTGATAAAGAAAATGATAAAAAATATCCGTTAGCAGACTACGCTATCACTCCACACGTAGCAATCGTTGACCCAGTATTAGTTCAAACAGTACCAGCTAGACCAACTGCTGCAACAGGTATGGACGTATTGACACACGCAACCGAAGCATATACTTCTATCCTTGCTAACGACTATACTGATGGTTTAGCACTTCGAGCAATCAAACTTGTATTCGAAAACTTAGAAAAATCTGTTAAAGAATTCGACAAAGACGCTAGAGAAAAAATGCACAATGCTTCTTGCTTAGCAGGTATGGCTTTCGCTAACGCATTCTTAGGAATTTCTCACTCAATGGCTCACAAAATCGGTGGTAAATTCCACACTATTCACGGTGAAACAAACGCAACATTATTACCATATGTAATCAAATACAACGGTACTCGTCCAGGTAAAGTGGTCCTATGGCCTAAATACGAACACTATCAAGCTGATGAAAGATTCCAAGATATCGCTCGTATGCTAGGGCTAAAAGCTGATACTCCTGAACAAGCAGTTGATTCTTATGCTCAAGCAGTATTCGAACTTGGTAAACGTGTAGGAACCCCAATGTGCTTCAGAGATCACGGTGTAGATTACGAAGCATTCAAAGCAGCTCTACCTACTCTAGCAATGGATGCATATGAAGATCAATGTACTCCAGCTAACCCAAGATTAGCTCTAATCAAAGATATGGAAGGTATCATGGAAGCAGCTTGGTTCGGATTCGACGAGAAAAAATTCGTAGAAAATCAATAAGCTATTCATTCAAATAACTAAACATTAGACTCATACTTCCTTTCATCCTAGAAGTAATGAATAGAGACAGCCCCTTAGAAAAAATCTAAGGGGATTGTTTTATTCTTATATTCTGTCTCTAGTAAAATATTCGTACATATCTTCACGAATTGGAGTCTGTATTTTATAGAAGAATTGAATTACTGTATCTCCGCTTCTTTCTCTAGCTACTAATTTAGGCTTTCCTGTCGTCTTCATCTCACCTAGGAAATAAAAAATTCGTGCTCCATCTTTATCATCTTTATTTTTTCTCATAAATAGATAGATTTTCGTTTCATTATTATAGAAATAATCGCACTCTTTTGATTCTAAATTCCTTCTAGGCTTCGACATCGAAGTAAAACCATTATCCGGTAAAAATCCATGTGTGTAATCACGGTTAAATGAATTTTCATCAATGTCGTAATTAATAAACACTGGTAAAGTCTTTGTTCTTTCATCGTACTTATAACCACCTATAGCTAGTGGTACGTAGTTAATTCCCCATGAGAATAATTTGCAAATATCCTCAAAACTATATTTTTCATACAATACAAAATTAGTATCTTTGTATAAATTATCTTTGTAATATTTATTATATCTATATATTCCATAGTCTACCAAATCTAGTAATAATTCCCTAAAAATCTCTGATTGCAACTGTTCTTCGAATTCTTTAGACATTCTTATCTCAGCAACATTCTCATCTAAAAATATACAATCATGAAACTTCTTCTTAGTGACACTGCTAGTTACGAAGTTGTTAGTAAGTATCTTTCTACTAACATCCAGCTCATAATCTGCAATAAATTTATTATAATCTTTCAACATAATTTCTTCAAAATCTGTAAGAATATCATACTTCTTCTCATCCAATAATAAACGTAAAATTATAAGTTCTTCTACCTTTTTACTCAAGATTAAATTAGTAGAAACAAAATTCAACATATTCTCTGCGGTCTTTGTCAGTTTTCCACTATATTTAAACTGTTTTTCCTTCTTAGTTAAAAATGAATAATAACTTCCAGCTACTTCAAAAATCTTTCTAACATCTATGGAATCATAGTTTTCAAAGTCTGAATAAGTAGGTATTCTTCCTAGTTTATTTTTAAGCTTATTATACTCATCAGTAACAAATAGCCACGTGTTTAACTTCACATTGTCTATCGCGCTATAAATTCTTTGTTTAGAGATTTCATCAAAATGAATAGTCGACATCCCAGGAATATACCTAGTCCCCTGAGATAAAAACTTCCTAACAGTATCTTTATCATAACTATTGTCTCCAGATAGAGCCACAGGGATTAAAAAGTTATTTTTATAATTGGCTATAAAATCTATTATTACAACAAAATCTTTATTCGCAGATTTTCGTAAACCACGACCCAACTGCTGAATAAAAATAATAGAACTTTGAGTTGGTCTTAACATAATTACCTGATTAACCTCTGGTATATCTACCCCTTCATTGAAAATATCTACGGTAAATATATAGTCTAACATATCACCATTATTCGCAACTAACTTAGCAATCTCCTGTTCACGGCGCTCCTGACTATCTTCACCCGTTAAGCTAGTAGTATTATAACCACGTGCGTTAAACTCTTCACTCAGTACCTTAGCTTCTTGTTTTGACGAACAGAAAACAAGACCCTTTACCCTATCTCCTGAATAGCCATAATAATTGATTTTACTTATAATATGCTCAACGCGTTCATTAGACACTAGATTTGAAAAATCGCTCAGCTCGTCAATAACCTTACCATCAACTTCTAGATCACTAATACCAAAGTAATGAAACGGACATAATAGTGAATTCTCCATCGCTTCTTTTAAGCGAACTTCATAAACAATATTATTGTTAAATAATTCATAAATATTAAAACTATCGGTTCTATCAGGGCTTGCCGTCATCCCTAGATAAAATATCGGTTTGAAATAATCCATCAATCTAAGATAACTGTCAGCTCCTGCTCTATGTACCTCATCTATTAAGATTTCATCAAAATGAGTATCATTAAAATTCTTAAAAACATCTTCTTTAGACATAGTTTGAACTGTAGAAAAAATAAAATCCGCTTCTATATTTTTCTCTTTACCTGTAAGTAAACCATAGCTACGACTAGTTCCAAAAATAGTCTTAAATGTCTCCAGCGCCTGACGAGCAATTTGTTCTCTATGGACTATAAACAACAATCTCTTAGCACCTATACTCTTCATCGCAAAAGCAGCCGCAAATGTCTTACCAGTTCCTGTCGCAGAAATAAGAAGACCCTTGTTATCTTGATTACGAAGTTTTTCGAAATTTTCTATAAAACTCCTTTGCATCTTATTCGGTTTAATTTCCTCGGAAATAATTTTCTTAGTAACAGTCTCAATCTGATTGCTAGCGAATTCTTCACGGTACTTATCTTTTATTTCAGAGTAAGACTTAGATTTCTCCCATAAACTATTAAACTCATCTAAGATATTATCAGTTAGAATCCTATCTCCTTCAATAAAGGTATTCCATTCTTTATTTATCGTCAGTGCTGCACTCGTTAAGTTAGAACTTCCCACCAGCACTTTCCATGAATCACCATATCTAAATAAATAACCTTTAGTGTGGAAGCCGTGTTTATTTTCTACACAATCATAAATCTTTAGAGAGATATTTTTAAAATTAGACAATTTCTCTAACACTTTAGGAGTATTAAAATATAAATAATTCGTTGTTAAAATCTTTCCACAGATATTTTTTTCTTCCAAATTCTTCAAAGTCTGAAGTAAACTAGTCAAACCACTCTCTGAAATAAACGCCACGCTGAAAATAAATTCATCGCACATTTCTAATTCACTCTCAAGCGTACTAAGAACTTTCTTCGCTTCTAAATGATTATTATAAACAAATGTATTCTTCATTTTAACCTCCTTCTGTTAGATTACCCATTAATTATTTCATATGTTATTAATGCTTCTTTCATAACTTTTACATTATGAACACGCACCATTCTAGCTCCTCGTTTCACCGCTTCTAATGATAAAGTAGCACTTACTATATCTCTATCTTTCGGATTACTATTACCACCTAACACATAATTCGTCGTTCTCTTTCTACTTACTGCATATAAAATTTCACAACCTAGCGAATTAAGTAACTCTAATTTTCGTGTGATTTCCAAGTTAGCTTCTGCAGTTTTACCGAACCCCATTCCAGGATCAACGATAATATTTTCTTTCTTCACACCTGCATTTAGACAAATATCAACACTCTCACCTAATTCACGTACAACTTGCTCAATCTCTTGACCTTCTTCTACACCACCATTGTGCATAATAAAGATTGGAATATCATGTTTAGAAGCTACTTCTGCCATAGTACTTCCTTTAGCACCATTCACATCATTTAGTACATCTACTCCTGCTTCAACCATGTATTCAGCAACATTAGGCTTATACGTATCAACGCTAAAGCACACATCAGGAAATGTTTTTCTTAATGTTGGAAATACGCTTTGTAATCTAGCAAGTTCGTCCTCCTCGCTAACTACAGTAGAACCTGGACCAGTCGATTCAGCACCGATATCAATAATATCCGCACCTTCAGCTACCATCTTACGAACACCTTCTATCGCAGCTTCAACATCATAAAAATCTCCACCATCCGAAAAAGAATCCGGAGTAAAGTTCAATATTCCCATAATTAAATATTTTTTTTCATTTAGTAATTGTTTTAATTTATTCATTCTATCACCTTATCGTTTTATTTTGCATACCTTACTATTATATCATGTGAGTACGGGGTTTGCAGTAAAAAAAGAAGCAACCCTAAAATTATGATTTTAGAATTACTTCTCTATTTTATTAATTGAGTACTGCTCCTAACTTTCTATTCACTCTGTTTCTTCAACGAACGAATAACTGGTTCTTTTCTAAATGCATAATATAGCTGAACAGCCATTACACACCATAGAATAGGTTCTACGAGTATTACACCTAGGTATCCTGTACTTGGTATTATAAATATCACAAAGAATATTTTCCCAAGCATTTCTATAATACTCGAAACAAGTGGCATCATCTTTTGCCCTAAACCTTGCAAGGCATTTCTTAGTATTACTAATACACTTAATATCGGATAAAATGCTGAACTAATTTTTAGATATAATGAAGCTTGATAAATTAATTCTTCATCATTGCTTCCTGTGACAAGTTCATTTAGATATGGACTAGCAAAAAATAATACAATACTAATAAAAATTGACCAAGTAATCGCAATAGTCATCGCTTGTCGAAGACCTTTAACAATACGTCTATATTGTCTCGCACCAAAATTCTGCGATGTAAAGGTTGTTACAGTCGCGTTCATAGCTATTATTGGAAGAAGTGCAAATATCATTATTCTTCTAGCACTTGTCTGAGCACTGATAATCGTTGAACCTAAGGCATTAATCGAAGTTTGCAAAATTAAAGTTCCAATCGAAACAACAGAAAACATAAGCCCCATAGAAATACCTTGTCCCAATAAATCAGCATAAAGTTTTTTATTCCATGTAAAATGTTTTTTAGATGGGATTAAAAACGGAGTTTTTTTACGAATATAAATAAAACACAATACAGCAGACACTCCTTGTGAAATAATTGTTGCTACCCCAGCCGAGCGCACACCCATATGTAAGTATGCAATAAAATATATATCTAATACAGTATTAACAATTGCTGAAAAAATTAAAAAATATAATGCAGCCTTACTATCTCCTACTGCTCGAAGTAGTCCAGCACATAAATTATACAAAAGAGCAACACCTACAAATACTACTATAAGATAAATATACTCATAAGACTGAGCAATAATATTACTTGGTGTCCCAAGTAATTTCAATAATGGATATAAAGCAAAATTACCTAATACGGCAATCACAATACTCAATACCCCTCCTATTACAAATGTGGCAGCTACAGCACTCTTTAACTTTTCATAGTTTCCTGCACCATAATAACGGGCAATAACTATACCCATACCATTTCCTGTACCTAATGCAAAACCAACTACAAGCTCAAATATCGCAGCAGTAGCTCCAACAGCAGCAAGGGATTCTTCTCCAAGGAATCTACCAACAATCATAATATCCACCGTATTATAGAGTTGCTGAAAAATATTTGCTATCATAACCGGTATCGCAAAAGCAATCATCGCCCGTAATATCGGACCTTCTAATAAATTTACTGATGTTTTTTTCATAAATAATATTATATCACTTTGAATTAAAGATTCAAGGAATAACTTGAAAACTATTCTGAAAATGGAGAAAGGTTCGTCGAAAGACGAGCCATATATTTCACTGATTTAGAACTAAGAATTCTCTCGTCCTTTCGTCCTAAAAATTCTAGTTTCTGTAGCATGTGTTATTCGTACATTCTATCTGCATCCTGTAGATTTGATAGAATTACGACTAACCAATAAAAAAAATATCTATTATCTAAATAGCTTAAACTCAAAATCAAAAATTATCCAGAAATGGAGAAAGGGACTGATAAAATAATCAGTCCCATGTATTATGAAAAAAAATATTATTAAGTTTTGGTATATTTATATTATATCCCACTTACCTTACGTGAACTTTAGACTATAATTAAAATGAAACTAAAGTTGAAAAGTTTTGAAAATAATAATTATCTAGTTCTTTTCATAATATACTTCAAATTTGGACATTCTATCACTTTATCAATTTTAAAACCTAATTTCTCATACAGTTTCTTAGCGATTATATTAGAATCAAATACTGTTAGAGTTATACTATCAATATTTTCATCCTCAAAAATATACTGAACAAATGATCCTAATGCATTCTTTCCAAGACCTTGCCCTACTTTTTGTTGATTTAAAATAAATCTTCCTAAATGCACATTATTTACCTCGATTTTTATAATCTGTATTATTCCAAGAAATTCTTCTTCATGAAAAATAGAAAATATATTCTCTAAATTCTGTATCTTATTTAAATTTAAAGGATAAGAAACCTTTAATCCCATCCATTGCTTTTGAAATTCTTCACCTTTCTCATTCGACCATTCACAGATCACTAGAGAATTGTTTTTGCTTATACCTTTTTCAAATCTAATATCCATATCTACACCTTCGCAAATATCATCTATACTAAATATTTACACACTATTCCATTCTTTATAGAATTGTTCTAGCTTAATTTCTAAAAATTTAGATTTTTCTTTTACTAATCTCTTAGCAGTATGAACATTCACAAAATTTTTAAAATAGTAATAGTAATTCTAATTCATTCTATCTGAATAAATTAGACATATCAAATAGATATACCTTTTATTTAACCTTAACTAATAAGGCTTTCTCTTCTTCAAGTATCTCTCCTTAATCAATAAGGCTCTTGATACACCCTAATAATATTATAAAAATTATTACTTGTCAAATCTCCAAAAAAATGGAGAAAGGGACTGATAAAATAATCAGTCCCATATATTATGAAAAAAATATTATTAAGTTTTGGTATGTTTATATTATATAACCCAAACCTTATGTAAACTTAAAACTATAATTAAAATGAAACTAAAGTTATTATTTTTCATAGATAATTTCAGATCTACTAATCAATATAACCGGGGTTGCCTCAAAAGTCCTAAAATTTAACAAAGTTCATATGAAAACTCATAGACGTAGTGGTTTATTGATATCTAAATTCACTTTATAAAAACTTCTAGATATCTAATAAACTGTGTAAGGGGAACTCGACAAAATATTGTTTCTTTAGAAATCACGATTTTTAGCTTTAACTTAAATCCCTTCACCAAAATTATATCCTTTACAATTCATCTTTATCATTATAAAATTAAGTGTATATTATTAGAAATGTTGGTGTTTATTTATGAATTTGAATTGTAAAATAAAATTTGAGAAATATTTAAAAGAAAATAATTTAGAAGATAAAAATAACATACTAGACCTTTTCAATCAGTTAAGTTTAGAGCAACTTGCTGAAAAACTTCTGAATTTAGATGAAGATGAAATTGTGAACTATGCAATTGAATGTACTTGCGAAGAACTTCTTATTACTTCATCGTATAAAATAGAACGTACTGGAATGAAACTTGGTCTTCACAGAATGGAACATATTCTTGAACTTTTTGACCATCCTGAAAAAGATCTTAAAGTAATTCATGTTGCTGGTACTAATGGTAAAGGTTCTACTTGTTCTTATTTAAAAGATGTCTTAAAAACCAAGTATAGAGTTGGATTATACACAAGTCCTGGTATGCTGAGTTTTAACGATAGAATTCGTGTTAATGATGATTTTATTTCGTATAAAGAAGCTTATCGTTTATTCAAACTAGTTCAAAAAACTTACGACAAAAACAATCCAGATCCTAGTGATAAACTGTCATTCTTCGAAATCATCACAGGTGTAGCTCTATTGTACTTTAGAGAGCAAAAAACAGATTTCGTAATTATGGAAGTTGGTCTTGGTGGAAGATATGACGGAACAAATATTTTTAAAGAAAAAGTATTATCTATAATTGCAAAAATCGGTCTAGATCACACTGCGATTCTTGGCGATACTCTTGAAAAAATCGCCTATGAAAAAGGTGGAATTATCCAAGAAAATGATAATGTCTTAATATATCCTGCTGGCGAAGGTGTTGTAAATGTGATAAAAGACATCTGTCAGGAAAAAAATGCTAACTTAAGCATACTAAACGAAGAAGATATTGTTGTAAAGAAAGTCGAAGCTAGAGGTAACGAATTTTCATATAAAGGTATAGATTATTCTACTAAAATGGTCGGTGCACACCAAACTTTTAACGCATCTTTAGCTTTAGAAGCATTAGCTAATCTGAAAAGACGTGGTATTATCGATATAGAAGATGACATTACAAAAGAAGCTCTAAGCAAATCAGTTTGGGTAGGTCGTTTAGAATGGATTCGTGAAAATATTCTTCTAGACGGTGCACACAACAATGATGGTATTGATAGTTTAGTGGCATACCTAGATAAACAAAAATTCCCTAAACTAAAGATTCTACTTGGTATTCTAGAAGACAAAGATTATAAAGATATGATTGAAAAATTAAAAACTATCCCTACAGAATTTTCAGCGACAAAAGTTCCAATCGAGATTAAAGAATCAAATCTTGATAACCTAGTTCAAAGTTTCGGTAATACTCATGTTACTAAATACGATAATTACGAGGTTGCTTTAAATAATATTATTCCAAATCTGAAAGATAATGAAATTCTTCTAATTACAGGTTCACTTTATCTAATCTCAGCGGTAAGAGGTGAAATATTAGAGAAATACTAAATACATAAAAAGAACCAGCAGCTCAGCTGGTTCTTTGTTTCACTATTCATAGTTTTCTACAAAATGTTTTATCGCCGCTGCAAAATCTTCTACTACATGTGTAGCTTGATTTTTTACTTCTTGTGGCGCACGATTCATACAGTATGAAATATCCGCTACTTTAAACATATCCACGTCATTTCCTGAATCTCCTAAAGCTATTACCCTATCATATCCTGACTTAATAGTTTCTATACCGCTTGCTTTAGAAATATTTTTTGCTGTGATTTCCATACGTGTTGAACCTGATTTATAAATCTCTACTTCTGGAAATTTTTCTTTCATTATATCGTAATGATAATCTAATTGTTCTTTTGTTGGTCTTACATTTATTTTGTAGATTGTTTTTCCTTTTAGTATTTCAAAAGGATTTTCAACACAAATTAATTCCATATTCCACAATCTATCTTTTTTCTCATGATCAAAATTACCGATACGTTGTTTTCCATCTAAAGCATCAAATACTAATTTGCTCTCCTTTAGATATTCAAATATTCCAGTTAAATCTTTAGTAGGAATATATTTTTCAAAAAGAACTTCATCTTGCCTTGTTACGACCGCTCCGTTAAACCCTATCATGTGTGTAACATCCATATCATTGCCTTCTGCAATATATTTGATTTCTTCAACAGAACGCCCAGTCGCAACTGAGAAATCCCCGTATTTTTTCGCATCATGATACGCTTTTAAATCTTCTTGCTCTACGAACACTGAATTTTTAACATATGTCCCGTCTAAGTCTGTAACAAACAAATTCTTCATGAAATTATTCCTCCATACCAAGCATTTCTTGGATTTCCATTTTTAATACATTGGCATGAGAACCGTAGATTGATTGCATTTGCATATCACTTTCCGCAAATCCCATAGCTCCAAGTTTTGTTGTAATACGTTCTTGATCAACTACACTTTTATCTTTTACATTGATTCTTAAACGAGTGATACAAGCATCTACCGCTTCGATGTTATCTGGGCCACCATGTGCTTTAATTAACTCTGTAGCTTGTTTTCTAATTCCTTCTGGTGTTTTTTGTACTGTTTCCATTACTTCATCATCACCAGATGCTGACATATCAGTTGCTTTTGCTTCTTCTTTTCCAATTGTAGCAATTTCTACACCAAGTTTAGCACGAGCTTCGTTTTTATTAGATAATTTAACATCATCTCCGTCTTCACGACCAGGAGTTTTTAGATCAAATTTAACAATCATAAATCTGAATACGATGTAATAGATAAAGAAGTAAACTACACCAACGATTGGTACTAGCCACCAAGCTGTTTTAGGTCCTTGAAGTACTCCGTAGATTACCCAGTTAATAAATCCATGTCCAGTTGGAGTAGCAACCCCTGCTCCTAACATGTGCATTACAAATAATGCTGAACCTGCTAAGAATGCGTGTACTACATAAAGGATTGGTGCTACGAATAAGAATGTGAATTCGATTGGTTCTGTGATACCTGTTAAGAATGAAGTACCTGCAGCTGCGAATAATAATGAACCTACAACTTTACGTTTTTTCTCATCAGCTGTTTTGTACATTGCATAAGCTGCACCAGAAAGACCGAACATGAAGTAAACAAATTTACCACCATTGAATCTTGTAATACTTGGATCTACGTGTTGTACGTTTGGATCAGCTAATGAAGCTAAGTAAGCGTTGATTGTACCAACTACACGGTGTCCACCAATTTCCCAAGCTCCACCTAATTCAGTTGTACGAACTGGCCAGTTTAGACCGTGGTGAAGACCGAATGGTAATAATGCTCTCTCTACTAAACCATATAGGAACGTACCAATAGGTCCAGATTTAAGAATGAATACTGATAATACACTGATACCTTTTTGTACTGGAGGCCATACGAAGAATAATCCAGTAGCTACTGCTGACATGATTACGATAGTTGCAATCGGTACGAAACGTGGTCCACTGAAGAATCCAATAACTGTTGGTAATTGAACTTTAACAGCCCACTTATGAACGAAGTATACTACGATACCAACGATGATACCTCCGAATACACTAAGGTCCATTGTTTGAATACCAAGTACTTTTGTCTGCATGGCATTTGATAATGCTAATTTTGCTTCATTACTTGATAATTTACTAGTATCTACTAATTTATGACTTTGTACTAATAAGAAGTTAAGTACGTAGTGTAATACGATAAATCCTAATAAACCAGAAAGTGCAGCAGAACCTTTTTCACGTTTTGCTAACCCTACAGCTACCCCAACCGCGAAAATAATTGGTAAGTTGTTGAATGCTGTGTCTCCTAATACAATTAGGAATTTCATAATAAATTGAATAATGTCATTTTTTAAAACTGGGAACATTTTTAGAGTGTTTGAATTACTGAAGGCTGTCCCGATCCCTTTGATAATACCTGCACCAGGTAGTACAGATACTGGTAATAAGAACGAACGTCCGAATTGCTCGAAAGCAGAGACGAATTTATTTTTTTTCTTTGCCATTACCTTTTCTCCTTTTATAATTTTATATATCCATATTATAACAGATTTGAAAACGATTTTTCCTATTTTGTCTAAAAGTTCCTTCATTTGTAATTTATTACTATTTTAGTAAAATTTTACTAGACTATGTAAACCATTGATAAAATAGCTTTTATTTTCTAGAATTTTATGTTATGATACATAATACTGAGTAAAGAAAAGGAAATTCATTAATAAATTTTACTCTCGGAGGCAAATTATGTTTTTTGACAATCTAAAAGACAATTATGATAAACTATCTATCTCTGAACAACAAGCCATCGATTATCTTATGAAACAGGAAAATATTGAACATACCACTTTAAAAGAAATTAAGCAGGCTGTTCTCGTTTCTTCTTCTACCGTAATTCGCGCTTGCAAAAAACTAGGTTACAAAACTTTTATCGATCTAAAATACGATCTGAAAATAAGTAAAGAATTGGCTAAAAATAGTAATCACTCTACTTCATCTACTTTTATCACTCTGAAAGAACAGCTAAGTGTTGAATTTTCTAGAACAATGTCAATTCTTAACCAAGATGACTTTGATATTTTTGCCGAGAAAATAATCAACGCACGACGTATCTTTTGTCTAGGTAGTGGTTCTAGTTATATGGTTATGAGTGATTTTAATAGGAAACTTAAACTTATCAACTTATGGGCAAACGATTATTTTGAGCACTATTCTATTAAAAGAATTCCTGAAATCTGTACAAAAGATGATGTGATTTTAGTGTTTTCTCTTAGTGGTAATACCGCTGTTATTAATGATTGCATTTTAGAAGCAAAGCAAAACGGTACTACAATTCTGTCTATTACAAGTCTTGCAAACAGCCCTCTAGCTAAAATGAGTGACCATTTAATAAAAGTCTATGATGCTCCGAAAAATAGGAAGAAAATTCGCTCTCGTCTTATGCTAAATGTAGTCGGTATTATATTATTTGAAACTATCGTTAATACAATAAGCCCTGGTCTATATGTAATTGATTAATAACTAAGGGAGTGACTCAAAAATTGTAATTTTGAGTCACTCCCTCAGGCTGTTGACAAATGCAAAAAATGCATGAATCAACAGCCTATTTTTAATG
>NZ_CAUPZX010000018.1:0-34640 GCF_963515875.1 uncultured Gemella sp.
AAGACTTCTTCTCTTAATGACTCACCTTTTTCACTTACTACTAATTCTGGTAAGACTTCTTCTCTTAATGACTCACCTTTTTCACTTACTACTAATTCTGGTAAGATTTCTTCTCTTAATGATTCACCTTTAGAATCTGTATAAATGCGAATAGGAATATTTATTAAATCAAAAGAATTATCACTATACTTTGCTTTAATAGTAGCATTGACATCCCCTATTTCATTAAGATTCGAACTATTTACAATTTCATAAGTAATATTTTTCGGGATTCCGTCTTTTGCAATTTTCTTAACAACACTGTCAAGATTTATATTACTTCCTTGACGTAATAGAATTTTATTATCATCAATTAATCTTGGTGAATATTTACCTGCTTCAGTTAATTCTAGTGCTGTACGTTTATTAATAACATCCATTCCCAGTCTTGCTAATTCTCTACTCATATTATTTATAACTAGTTGTGTAGATAAAGTATTAGCAAGAGCTAATGAAGCTTCACTTAATTTAGTTGATAAATTTGTTTTAGCAAGAGAATAATTATTTACAGAATTCGCTGTTTTATCTGATAAATCAACAATAGTATCTATTAGTTTATGTGCAGCATTCACTACAGAATTTAATTCTTGTTTATTAGCCTCATTGACTAGGATCGGTACGTCAATTTCATTACTAGTATTATCATCAAGATAAAGTATTTTTACTTTTGCATGTTTCGTACCTAAAGAAGTTAATCCGTCTTTTTTAATAACAGTTAATTTAGTATTTACAGGTAATATACTCTTATTTACTTTGTTTATAATATCATTATCTTTTAATATGTCTCCAATAATTACAGAAACTGGATTTTTATCTACTAGCTTCGGTAAGAACGTCTTGCTTAATGTTCCCTTTTCAGGATTTACAATCTTCAAATTATTGATATTATTTACTTTTACAACTTTTCCGTCAATATTTTGTCTTGTACCAAAATTAAAATCTGTATTACTATTCATTCTACTTTCAAAATAAGATGTTGAAGAATGCTTTCCTTGGCTACTTCCTACATTTTTAACATATTTTGGTCTTAAGTTGCCAGGTATGATATTGTCATTATCAGTAAAATAATTTTTAATTTTTCCAATTTGCATCATATCATTAGAAATATTTTCTTCTTCCTCTGGAACTCCCCAGAACCAACCACCTGTTTTTATTCTAGGCGCATTGAAAGTATATGTTTCTCTATAGTAATTATATTTATTTTTCTCAGCTAAAACACTAGCTCTTAAAGCTAAATATCCACCCAAAGAATGACCTGTAATATAGAGATTTGTAAACTCTTTATTATTTCTAAAGCTATTTATTAATTCTTTAGCAGCCTCACTTTGATTTGACTCATTCCCGAAAGCTAATGCTATGTCGGCTTTCAAGTCTCCACCTTGTCCCATATTAGTTCCAGCAAATGCAAGTACCTGAATTTTCTCACCTTTTAAGAATGGGAAATTATTTTTTGTTTCAAACAATACCGCATCTAATCCATTATTTTGATGAAATGTTTGCTTCACAGTCCAATACGGAGATAATTCACTATGAGTAAGTCTTTTAATTTTATCTTTTTCTAAAACAATTGGCAATTTATTAGATAAAATATTTTTTACATTCTCATCTGATTCATATGCTAGATTCATAAACATAGCCATATCTCTTGCTGAAATATTCCAAATTAATTTATCTCTATCTTCTTTATCATTAAGACCATCACCGTCTGTATCAGTAAGTCTTGGGTGAATATCATATCCTAAATATGTTCTTCCATCTTTTTTATAGATATACAATTCATCCTTATTCGCAATACCATCTCCATCATCATCTGCATCAGGATTAAGTACAGCTTTTTTATAAATTAAACTATCGTATTTCCCACCTTCTAATCCGATATAACCCTTAGCTATATCTTGTGCATATTTAGCGGTTAAACGAGAAATAATTTTTGTACCTTTTTCTACAGGAGCTTCTACATCTTGAGATGAAGCACTAGATGCAGTATTACTTTCTGTATTTTTATTTATTATGTTTGTTAGTAATGTTGCAATATTTTGACTATCATCAGTTCGTCTATCCAAAACATTTAAATTATTGTTTGAAGTTTGATTGCCACTAGAATTAGCTTGATTAACGATATTATTTTCTACTGCAGAAGTAGTTCCACTTCTTGTTGATCTAGTAGATGAATTTATAGCTGTTGTATTGTTTCTATTTTCAGCTGAAGAAAGTACACTATTCTCTCTATTATTTATATCATTATTATTCTGTGTATTAGAAGTTGTTACTTTATTTTCTATATTTGTACTTGTTACATTTGTATTTCCAATTTCATGGGCGCTTGCATCACTTCCTAAAAATATAAATGCTCCAATAGCAACCGAAGCGATACCAAAACTTAATTTTTTAATTCCATATTTAACTATTTTATTATCTAATTTGTGCTTAAGCATATTTCCTCCATACTTATAAACCTTAAAAAATATCATATAAAAATTCATTAACATTTTTTTTTGTTAACTAATTATTCTATACTCTTATTAGTATACACGAAAATTCAAATAATGACAATTTTATTTTTTAATATATATTTATGTTTTATACTTTGCAACAAATATATTTTTCTTATTTTTCTATGTATATTTTTAAAATTTTTACTCATTTTGTTACTCTTAATCGAATTTTTGCATATCTACAAGGTTATATTTTTTGAATTATATAATAATTTATCAAAGTATTTTTTATACTATAGACTTAGTTTAATACTTTTTTATTACAAAAAAATAAGAGAGTGACTCGACAAAATAAATTCTGTCAAGTCACCCCCACAAAGTTTATATAATATCAGTAAACTGCTGTGTCTATGAGTTTTCATATACACTTTTTTAAAATTTAGGACTTTAGTCTCAGACTTTTTAATTGATTATTTTGCAACTAAGCTACGAATAGCATTACGATCTATTTCGATTTCTACTTTCGGTGCAATTCTTACTTTTACTGTTACTGTCCCTACTTCTACGATATCTCCGTAAATCCCTGCGAAAGTTACAATTCTATCTCCTTCTTTTAACGAATCTTGAAGAAGCTTTAATTCTTTATTTCTTTTAGATTGTGGTCTAATTATCATGAAATACATAAATCCAAAAAGGAATACAATCATAATAATATTTACATATGAACCTTGCATGTTTTACCTCCATTTATTTATATATATGTTTATTCTACTATATAGTAAGTAAAAAATAAACCTTTTATACTATTTTTTTATAATTAATTAGAAATTTTTAGGATTTTCTTGATTCAATCCATATTTTTCAAAGAATTCTTCTTTAAAGTCTAATAACCTATCTTCTTTTATAGCTTGACGAATATCTTTCATCATATTAATCAAGAAATGGATATTATGAGTAGTCGCTAGTCTAGCTCCAAAAATCTCATCAGCTTTAAATAGATGACGAAGATAAGCTTTTGTATAGTTTTTACAACAATAACATGAGCATTCTGGATCAAGTGGTGTAAAATCTTCTGCATACTTAGCATTTTTTACTACTACACGACCAGCAGAAGTCATACAAGTACCATTACGTGCTATACGAGTTGGCAATACACAATCAAACATATCAACCCCTCTTAACACTCCTTCAAATAGAGCATCAGGAGATCCCACTCCCATTAAATATCTAGCTTTATTAGCTGGCAATAACGGTGTTACATGCTCTAAAACTCTATACATTTCATGTTTAGGTTCTCCTACTGATAATCCCCCAATAGCATACCCTGGAAAATCCATACTTACCAAGTCTTTAGCACTTTGTTCACGAAGATCATTAAATCCAGCTCCTTGTACTATACCAAAGATACTTTGCATTTTAGGATTTTTATGAGCTTCTAAACATCTTTCTGCCCAACGACTTGTTCTTTCTACTGACTGACGAATATATTTATAATCGTGATTATAATCTGGACATTCATCAAAAGCCATCATAATATCAGAACCTAGAGCATTTTGAATATGCATTGCTTTTTCAGGAGATAAAAATAGTTTTTCTCCTGATAAATGATTTTTAAAATGAACTCCTTCTTCTTCTATTTTTCTCATTTCACTTAGAGAAAATACTTGGAAACCTCCAGAATCTGTCAGAATACTCCCATCCCAATTCATGAATTTATGAAGTCCGCCTGCTTTCTCAACAATTTCTTCACCAGGACGTAACCAAAGATGGTATGTATTAGATAAAATAATATCTGCACCCATTCCCTTCACTTCTTCAGGTGACATCGCTTTAACAGTAGCTTGAGTTCCAACAGGCATAAATACAGGAGTTTCAAAACTACCATGTGGTGTATGAACTATTCCTAATCTTGCACCAGATTGTTTACAAGTTTTTATATGTTCATACCAAACTGCATTTTCTTTTACATCTCTCATATAACATTTTTCCTTTCAATAACTATATTATTATCATCGCATCTCCAAAACTGAAGAAACGATATTTATTTTCAACTGCTATGTTGTACAACTCTATAACTTTTTCTCTATCATAAAATGCACTTACTAGCATTATTAACGATGATTTTGGTAAGTGAAAGTTTGTAATTAAACAATCAACACATTTAAACTCAAATCCTGGATAAATAAAAATATTAGTCCATCCAGATGCCGCAACAATCTTACCATTATTATCACGAGCAATTGTCTCCAGTGTTCTTGTTGATGTTGTACCTACAGAGAAAATTCTTCCACCATTTTCTTTTGTTTGATTTATTATTTCAGCTGTTTTTTCATCCAAAGTGTAATATTCCGAATGCATATCATGATCTTCTATATTTTCTACAGCAACTGGTCTAAAAGTACCTAATCCAACATGAAGAGTTAAATAAGCTATATTTACACCTTTTTCTTTTATTTTTTCTAATAATTCATTCGTAAAATGTAACCCAGCAGTTGGTGCAGCTGAACTTCCTACCTCTTTTGAATAAACTGTTTGATATCTTTCTTTATCACTTAAACGTTCTTTAATATATGGAGGAAGTGGCATAGTACCAAGTTCATCTAATCTTTCCTGAAAAATTCCTTCATATTTGAATTCAAAATGTCTAAATCCATCATCTAAAATTTTTGTACATACTGCTTCCATCACACCATCACCGAAGGAAACAATACTTCCCTCTTTTATTCTTTTAGCAGGTTTAACAAGACATTCCCAATCATTATGACCAAGATTTTTTAATAAAAGCACTTCTATTGCAGCACCTGTATCCTTTTTAGCACCATATAATCGTGCTGGCATTACTCGAGTATTATTTAGTACTAAAGTATCTCCAGGATTAAAATAATCTATAATATCTGAAAAAACTTTATGTTCATGTAAATTATTTTTTCTATCTACACAAAGCAACTTACTTGTATCTCTTTTTAAAAGAGGGGTTTGTGCTATAAGCTCCTCAGGTAAATAAAAATCAAATTGTTCTAATTTCATTTAAAATCTCCTTTAAAAGTTACCTTTACTATTATAGCTTGATTGCCTTAAGTTAGCAAGTCTCACCATAATAATTTATAATTTTTTCCATTCATTACAATTCATAAATCTAAAATATTTATTTTAAAAGTAAAATTCGGACTAATATGTTAAATATTAATCCGAATATTCAATATTATTTATTACTTCGTAAGTATTTTACATGAGCTAATATATTAGTAGCTATTCCTAAACCTATACTTAAAATTAAAATAGAACTACCACCATTACTAATGAATGGTAATGGTACCCCAGTCATTGGAATAGAAGCTGTTACTCCGCCTATGTTTACTACTCCTTGTACTACCAATAAGCTTGCAAAGCCAAGAGAGTACATTGCTGAAAATGTATTTCTTGATTTCGTACCTGATAAAATTACTTTACCTATTAGTACAAGTAATAACATAACAACAAATACAACACCAACAAATCCTAATTCTTCAGCAATTATAGCTAGAATAAAGTCTGTATGTGCTTCGGGTAAATATCCTAATTTTTGAATAGAGTTACCTAAACCTCTACCAAATAGTCCACCATTACCAAAGGCAACATACGAATTTATTACTTGATCAGCAGCGGCCGCCAAATCTTCTGAAAATGGGTTAATAAACACTTTTAAACGATTTGTTCTATAAGAAGTACCACTACTAAACAATGTACTTTTTATCATAAACAGCATAAGCACCGCCACTCCAGCAATCAACGCAAGAGATATAATTTTCTTTACATTTTGAGAATGCATATTTGAACATAGCGTCATTATTCCGATTACTGATAAAGTAATAAGCATCATTCCCGTATCATTTTGTATCGCGATTAATGTTACAAGTGAAAGAGGAATACCAAATATTTTCAGAAGTTCTGAACTAGTGCATATTTGTCTCAACTTCACTTTTCTTGTCTCTAAAATAAAAGCCATATACATAATAATAAAAAGTTGTGCTAAAGTTGAAGGCTGAAAACTGAAAGAACCTATCCTAATCCATGATTTTGCACCATTAATTGCAGGCATTACTTGTGGTATTAAAAGTAAAATAAACATTACAATAAAACCATATTTTAATAATTCTTTCTCTTTAAAAACCTCAAACGGTATAGCAACCGAAAATAGTAAGAACGCTAAATAAGCAAGAATTGCCCACATAGCTTGTCGTTGTAAGAAATAAGTCTCACTTACTGGAATACCCGATGTAAATGTTCCATATTTATTTCCTATCATACTGGCACTATACACCATCATACAGCTTAAAACTAACAAAACTAGTAGCGTTAAAGCTACCATCCAATCTAATCTGACATGACGGCGTTCATGCTTTATAGATCTATGTATTTTTCCAAAAAGTTTCATACTAATTCGCTTTACTTTCTTGAATAACAGTATTATACATTTCACTAGCCTTATCTTCTAGATCAGCTAGTATTATACGTCCTGCCTCTTGAGAGATACAACCTATTTCTACTGCCAAGTTTATTTCTTTTGAAAGTCCATAAATTTGAGTATCAATAACATCTTGATATAAAGGACATTTTCTTTGACCTTTCACTGATACACAAGCATTAATCATCTCTTCAATCTTCATAACGTCTTCTTCAATTCTTTTACGTACCTTAATAAAAATAAGGTTATTTTCCATTATTATCACCTATCCTTTTGATAATTCATAATTAACTTCATGTCTTATTATAGCAATTGCCCTAATAAAATCTTCATTTGAAATTAATTCTAAACGTCTTAATTCTCTTACTTCATATTCTACCATACTTAATGTATGTTTTCTATCCTTCATATATATTATTATACCAAAAGATTTTAAAAATTGCTGTAAATCATAAAAATTTATCATTTATCTCACCTTAAAACTTATTCATTTCGTCAAGTAGGTTTCTATTAATCTCTCTTGCATCTAAATCGTAAGCTTTTTGAGCATACTCTTTTGCTTTAGAATAATTGCCTTCTTGTCGCTCAATGACAGCTAAATTATAGTAAATCGGTGCAAATGTATTATCAAAATTAACCCCATCAAGAAATACTTTTTTAGCATCTTGCTTAGTAGCTGCAGTCATTTTTACCATACCTAATTCATAATAAGTTAACACAGATTTGTTTTTTGAAGTTAACTCTTTTTCTAAGTTAAAAATATCTTCATCGCTATATGTTTTAACTAACCTATTATCAACTCTTCCAGCTCTATACCTATTTACCACACTCTTCGTATTAATTCCAGAAAACAATAATACTTCTCCAATACTACTAAGAATAAGTATAGTAACAAATGCAATATACATATTCTTTTTCTTCATAAGGAACAACTCTAAGAAAACTCCTAAAATAAAAGAAAACACATATAATACTATTGAAGTTCCAAATAATATCGAAGCTGTTGCTAAATAAACTATTGAAATAGCTCCCGAATACATAAATTTCAAGTTATCATTTTTCTTACTTAGTTGTTCCATAAATAGCGAACCTAATACCGCAATATTTGAAACTAAAGCAATATCAAGTACACCTGAATAACCAAATATCAATAATAAATTAAAAGCAAAAGAAACGATAAATAAAATACCAATACTCTTTAATACATTTAATGATTTATTAAATAAAATAGAAGTAACAAATAATGTCACAATTAACATGAATAATTTCATAGAATTATCTACTATAAATACACTAGTAAACATTCGATAAAATTGACCACTTATTATTTTTTGATAACTGTATTCAAAATATTTATATAATGAAGAATTTTTATTTGATAGATAAAGCACTAAGTAATTCACTAAAAATAAAATCAAATAAAAAATCGATAATCCATTATATTTTATATTAAATAAATTTTTATCAAGTGTTTGTCTTTTGTATAACTCTACTACTCTATTTTTATAGCGTAATGTATCAGGTGTTCCTTCTATAAATTGTTCATCTTTTTCCCTTAAAAATAATTTACTATTTTTTTGATTATATAGTATTCTCTCTATTATTAAACTATTAGAAATTCTATATTTTTTATAATCATCTAAAATTTCATCAAATTCTGGAGAAACATATAGGATTTTCATTTTTAAGCTACTCAGCTTAAACATTTTTTTTAGTCTAACTTCATTCCTAATTACATTAGAAACAATACTGTCAATTTCTGTTGATTTAAAACTATCTCCGTATATAAACCTTATTAATTCATTGTCTTCATTAATAAGCCAAACGTCTTTTTTTTCTGGACGATAATATAATATACTATAATTATATTTCGTTATATACAGATAAATTATCTTCCAAAATTTCTTATCATTCATAAATTCGCCACTAATATTAAAACTTAAATAGACCTAGGTCTATTTAAGTTTTAATTTTGCTACTTCTTGTGAGAAATCAACAGATTCATTTAATTTTAATACTTCAATGTTTGTTACTGCATCCATGTTAGTAATTACACAAGGAGTAATAATATCCTTAGCTTTTTCTTTTACTAATTCTAAATCATAAGTTAATAAAGTTTGACCTACTTCAACTCTATCTCCAGCAGATACAGCTACTTCAAAACCTTCACCTTTCATAGCAACTGTTTCTAATCCAACGTGAATAAGAAGTTCTATATCTCCTGATTTAATACCAAAAGCGTGTTTAGTTGGGAATACTTGGATAATTTCTCCAGCAACTGGTGAAATTAATTTTCCTTCTTCAGGAATAATCGCAAATCCATCTCCCATCATTTTTTGAGCAAATACTGGATCTGGTACTTCAGTAATATCTACTACTTTACCTTTCATGTATGAGTTTAATACTAACTCATGTACTTGTTCTTCTTGTTTTCCGAATAATTTAGATAAAAATCCCATTTTAATCCTCCATATATTATTGCCTTCTTAATATATCTATTATATACTTTTCTTACATATTTTTCAATTAATTTTGGAAAATTATTTGAAATTCAATATTAAAATATTTCTGTAAGATTTAACAACTTACTCATTATTTATTTTATATGAATCTAGTAAAAAAACTAACGAATTTAAATTCAAAAAATCCATTAGTTTTTTGTTATTTAATTTTTAAATTTATTCTTCAGATTGATTGTCGTCTTTCTCTGTATTTTCTTGATAGAATAACCCATAAATATATTGTTCAGGGTCAAACACTTCTAAATCATCAATATTTTCTCCTAATCCAACAAGTTTAACTGGGATTCCTAATTCTTTCTTAATGGCTATAACAATACCACCTTTAGCAGTTCCATCAAGTTTAGTAAGGATAACACCTGTTACATCACTAACCTCTTTAAATGTTTTGGCCTGCAAGATACCATTTTGACCTGTTGTTGCATCAATTGTTAATAACACTTCATGAGGACCTTCTGGAACTTCCTTCTTAATTACACGTACAATTTTTTCAAGTTCTTTCATTAGGTGATCTTTATTTTGTAGACGACCTGCTGTGTCACATAGTAGTACATCATAACCTTTTGCTTTGGCAGATTGAATTGCGTCAAAGATTATTGCTGCTGAATCAGCACCTTCATGTGATTTCACAATATCAGCACCACTACGTTTAGCCCATACATCAAGTTGATCAATTGCACCTGCTCTAAATGTATCTCCAGCAGCTATAAGAACTTTTTTCCCTTCTTTTTTAAGATTATGAGCTAGTTTACCAATAGAAGTCGTCTTACCAACACCATTAACCCCTACAAATAAGAATACTGAAAGTTCTTTTTCAGAAGCGTAGTTAAGCTCTGATTTTACTGTTCCTTCCATGTATACATCTACTAATTTTTCGATAATCATACTTTGAAGTTCGCTTGGTTCTTTTAAATTTTGTCTTTGTGATTCCACTTTTAAGTAATCAACTAATTCTAGTACAGTATTATAACTTACATCCGATTGAATAAGTAATTCTTCTAAATCTTCAAAAAATTCTTCATTTATTTCTCTATATGAACTAATTAAGTTATTAAGTGCATTAGTGAAATTATCTCGTGATTTTTTAAGTCCTTTCTTAAATTTTTCGGTTACAAACTGACTTTCGACGAATTCTTCATATTCATCTAGTGAAATCAGCGTCTCATTTAATTCTTCTTTAGCAGAAAATTTTTCTTTTAATCTTTCAAAAAAGCTTGCCATTGGATACTCCTTTATATCTTTTTTATATGATAAAAGGGAGTCTAAGCTCCCTTTAATTTTCTATTAAAGCTTCCTATTTTTTAGGGAGTTTTAATTTATAATTTTGTTATATTATAAGTTTGCCTCTTTTTGCCCTTTTTTCATCAGTTACCCTTTACAAACGCTGATATATCAACGTCGGTTTACTTGTGTTTCATGTATGGGAACAATAGGACGTCACGAATTGAAGCTGAGTTAGTTAGTAACATAACTAATCTATCAATTCCAATTCCTAAACCACCTGTTGGAGGCATACCGTATTCTAATGCTTCTACGAAGTCTTCGTCCATTTCATAAACTTCTTCGTTACCAGCATCTTTTTCATCCATTTGAGCTAAAAATCTTTCTTTTTGATCGATTGGATCGTTTAACTCACTAAATGCATTTGCATGTTCACGTCTAACGATAAACAACTCAAAACGATCAGTGAATCTTGTATCTTCAGCATTAGTTTTAGCTAATGGAGATACTTCAACAGGGTGACCGTACACGAATGTTGGTTGAACTAATGTTTCTTCTACAAATGTTTCAAAGAATTCATTAATAATGTGACCAACTTTCATATCTTTTCTTACTGGAACATTATGTTCTTTAGCTAATGCGTGAGCTTGTTCATCAGTCATTTCTTTCCAGAAATCAACACCAGTAACTTCTTTAATAGCATCTACCATATGAACACGACGCCATCTTGGAGTTAGATCAATTTCATCTTCACCGTATATAACTTTAGTAGTCCCGTGAATTTCATTACAAATATATGCAATCATAGATTCAGTTAAGTCCATAATATCGTTATAATCAGCATATGCTTCATATAACTCGATCATAGTGAATTCAGGATTATGTCTTGTAGATACCCCTTCGTTACGGAATGCACGACCAATCTCATATACTTTTTCTAAACCACCAACGATTAAACGTTTTAATGGTAATTCAAGAGCGATACGCATAAATAATTGCATATCAAGTGCATTGTGGTGAGTTACAAATGGACGAGCTGCAGCTCCACCAGCTACAGAGTGCATCATTGGAGTTTCAACTTCTAGATATCCACGTTCATTTAAGTAACTACGCATAATTTGAATAATCTTTGAACGTAAAATAAATGTTTCTTTGCTTTCTTCATTCATAATTAAGTCTACATACCTTCTTCTGTAACGCTCTTCAACATCTTTAAGTCCGTGGAATTTATCTGGTAGTGGACGTAGTGCTTTTGTTAAAATTTCAAATTTATCAGCTTTAACAGATAATTCACCTACGTTAGTTTTGAATAATACTCCTGTTACACCTACGATATCCCCAAGGTCAAGAGTCTTGAAGTACTCATAAGAATCTCCTACTCTATCTTGACGAACATAAATTTGAACCTGACCACCTAGGTCTTGAACGTGAGCAAATCCTGCTTTACCTTTACCACGTTTTGTCATAATACGTCCTGCAATAGTTACAGAGATATTTTTTTCTTCTAATTCTTCTTTACTATATTTATCATATTCCGCTACGATTTCATTTGAAAGGTGAGTTCTTTCGAATTTAGTTCCAAATGGATCTAAACCACTTTCTCTCATAGCTTCCATTTTTTCACGACGAACAAGCATTTGGTCATTTAAATCTTGCACATCTACTTTAATTTCTTCTGTCATGTTAAATTCCTTTCTAGCATAATCTAGTATTTTTAATCAGATACTCTTTATTATAACATATTTTCAATGATTTTGTTAAATCTTACGAAGAATTTTATTATTTTTTCAACTCTAATAAAAGAAACTAACAAAAAAATCCTAGATTTTTTAAAATTTATATGAAAACTCATAGACGCAGTGATTTATTAATATTTAAATTCATTTTATAAAAGCTATTTATATATTTAATTAACCTTATTAAAGTTATTGGACAAAATTGAGTTCTCTAAAATCACATTTTTTCAGTCACTTCCATTCAAGTTACACTATCTGCCTTCATTTAATTGATATTAAAATATTTTTTTGATAAAATATCATTGTAACTTCTAGCATTTTATTTAGAAGGTTGAAGTTATCCCTCCTAGTATCTTACTGCGGATAACTTAAATATTTTTAAAAAATCAAATTAAGTTAGAAAATAATAATACGGAGGAAATAATGTGATAAACTATACTTTTAAAAGAGAAAATATACTATTAACTTTTTATACAGTTTTATTATCTTTATTAATATGTACATTCTCATTGAAATATCTATTTTTAGAGAAATCACTATATAACTTCTTTAATTTTATCCTTTTATTTATTATTTTCTTTAATAGTTGGTTATTAGAAGTAGTTCATTTAAACAGATATGGAAAAGGTAGTTTTCTTAATTATTTCTTTTTAACATTACAAATAATTATTATTCTAAATTTACTTATAAGAAATCCATTAGATATAAAAAGAATATTAGCTACATTAGTTCTATTAGCAGTAACTTTAAGCGTTCAACATATAACTGAGTACATTCTAACTGACAAAAAAAATCTTATGATAAAAAAACTTACTGAGCCATTTTGTTACATTCACACGGTACGGACATTAACTCTACTATTAGACTTAATATTCATTGATTATTATTTTTGGTTTATACTTCTTACTTTTACGATAAGTCAGCTATTTCCAAGTTTTATATCTAGGAGTGTCCACGTTAGAGATATTAATTTTCATCACTTAACTAGCCATTTATTTATAATGACTAACTTCATTGTCTTTTCTTTGGCATTAAGTGATTTAAAACTTAATATTCCTACCAGTAGATATTGGTTAATTTGTATTATTTTTATCATTTTACTAATTATCTATTATAAAATTTTTAAAACAATCGATAGAACTTTAACCAAGCAATCAGGTAATACATATATAATTGGTGTGTATTTTACAATATTAGGATTAATATTTATCAATTTATTTTTCGTTTTAGAATACGACTGGAAATATATTCCACTGTGTATTATATGTTATGCTGTAAGTTATCAATCTTTTAAACATTATAAAAAAATAGAAAGATAGTAAGCTCTCTAAGTTAGAAAGTTTACTACCTTTTTATTTATCTTGCTTCTTCGTAATCTAATATTTCTGATACTTTACTTGCAATATACTTCGCTAATTTTTCATGATTTTTGTCATCTAAGTGAATGCAGTCAATTAATGAAGTTTCTGCCACACGCCCAGCATTTAAAAAGTCAACTTCATATTTATCGCTAACTTCTTTAAATGTTTGAGCTAAGAATTTCGATTGTTTTAAACTATTTTCATCAAAATTACCAAATAGACTTTGTCTTTCTACTATTTCATCACGAAGTGGAACTGGTGAAACAACTAGAATCTTAGGAATTTTATAAGTAGGCATTAAATGAGGATTTCTAATATATTTAATATATTCTTCAATTCCGCTAGAAATGTGTTTTGCACTTGGATTAAATTGCTTTTTAAGGTCATTTGTTCCTAACATAATTATTACTAAGTCAACAGGTACGTGGCTAAGCATTAAAACTGGTAATGTATCAATACCACATCTTACAGGAACTATTGTATCTTTTGCTGTAACAGTTCTTCCGCAAAGTGCTTCCTCAATAATTGTATCATTAGTACGCAACTCTGCTAATAATTTAGGCCAACGTTTATCTGTTCTAACACCATCTTCTCCTGGAACATATCCCCAAGTATTACTATCCCCAATACATAAAATACGCATAATTTTCTCCACCTTTATCCTTTTAAATTCTTCTTAATTTTATCAAACTAATATAAAAAAAGCAATAGAACCAAATGATAAAAGTACTAATAATTGTTATCAATGCAGTATTTTTGCAATGTTATTCCTCTTGATTTATAATAACAATATTCTTAAAATAGGAGGACAAAATGATACAAACAAATTTTCATCATAAAAAACATTATAAAATTCAAACATATTCAAAAAAAATATTATACATAACATTAATTTTAACAATAAGCTTTGCATTATTAGAATACATAGGAGGGCTGCTTTCTAATTCATTAGCACTACTAGGTGATTCTTTCCACATGTTTTCTGATGTTATTGCATTAGGATTTAGTCTAATAGCATTACTATTTAGTTCTAAAAAACCTAATAAAAAATATACTTTCGGTTTTGTTAGATTAGAAGTATTAGCTGCTTTTCTTAACGGTCTTATGTTAGTTGGTATTTCAATTTACTTGATTTTTGAAGGATTTATGAGATTCTTCAATCCAAAAGATATTGATTTCAAATCAATGCTTATAATTTCTACAATCGGATTAATCTTCAATATTGTAGTAACTATAATTTTAACAAAGAGTTTAAGAGAAGAGGATAACTTAAATATTCAAAGTGCTCTTTGGCATTTCCTTGGTGACTTAATCAGCTCAATAGGAATCATAATTTCATCAACAATTATCTACTTTACAAACTATCAAATCGTCGATGTTATTATGAGTATTATCATTAGTATAATTCTTTTCAAAGGTGGTTATAAAATTACTAAATCTTCATTTGTAATTTTAATGGAAGCTACAACTCTAGATACCAAGGAAATCTACAATAAAATAAAAGAGATTGATGGTATAGATGATATTCATGAATTTCATATCTGGCATACTGATACAAATGAAACTAACGCAGCTATGCACATTCTTTTAAAAGAATATAACACTTCTAATGATTATAAGATTGTAGAAAATGTCAAGATACTTCTTAAGGAAGAATATGACATTGAACATTGCTTTATCGCATTAGAAAATATTAAATATAACGATCATACTTTACATTAATTAAAATGACTCTAAAACAATAATTCTAATTGAATCATGATTTTAGAGTCATATTTTTATATATTTAACAAATCTACTATTTTATTTATTTTATATGTAGGTATTATTTCAGAATTTTTATTATGATGAATATCCACTAAGCAACTATCAATTCCAGCATTGTTAGCACCTAATATATCTGAAGTTAGAGTATCACCTATCATTAAAACTTCAGACTTATTCTCAACACCGATTTCTTTAAAAATAATATCAAAAAACTCGCTATCAGGCTTCTTACTTCCTATTTCCTCGGAAATAAAAATCTTCTCAAAATACTTATTAAGATTATTATTTTTAAGTCTAGTATGTTGAGTAACTCCAATTCCATTCGATGCTATGTATAATTTATGAGTTAAACTTAATTTTTCTAACATTTCTACAATGCCCTCAAAAAGCTGATTTCCTTCAGCTAGATAACTTCTATACCTATTATCTACCTCACTACCATCAACTTTCATATTAAATAATGTAAAAAATCTTATAAATCTCTCACTTGTAACTACTTTATTCGATATTTCTCCACGTTCAAAACTTCTCCATAGAGATTTATTTATCGTTTCATATTGTTCAAACAACTCATCGCTATACTCAATATTTTCATCTTCTAATAATTTTTTAAAAGCTAAAACTTGTGCTTTACCAAAATCTAATAAAGTATCATCTAAATCAAATAATAAATATTTATAGTTATCTAGTATCATCGTTTCACTCCATATGTTTATTATCTACTCATTATAACATAGAGATCAATTATTTAGAAAAAATATATTTATTTGATTTATAAATTTAAATTTTATTTTTTAGATTTAAAATATTCTCGAACTCGTGGAGCCACTTCTTCGCCAAATAACCTTATAGCTTTCATTATATCTTCATGTGGCATAGAACCTAGTGGAAGATGTAACATGAATCTATCTAATCCTAATGTTTCTATCATATCTATAAGTTTACTCGCTACAGTTTCAGGACTTCCTACCAACATAGAACCATCTCGCCCTACGCTATTTAAATATTGTTCAAAAGTAAGAGGTCTCCAAAATGGTCTATCTTTCGAAATTGCATCTACTACTTGTTTTGTTGGATGGAAATATTTTTTAATAGCTTCTTCATCAGTTTTAGCTATGAATCCCCAAGAATGAGAGGCAACTTTTAATTTATCTTCACTATGACCTGCATTACGTCCTATAGCTCTATAATAATCAATTAAACCTTTGAAAGCTTTATATTGTCCTCCAATTATTGCGTATGCTATTGGCAATCCTTTTTGTGCTATTTTAATAGTAGATTCTGTATTCCCACCTGTTGCTACCCAGATTGGAAAGTCTTTTTGAACACTTCTCGGATATACCCCCTTATTTTCTACCTTTTGTGTATGTTTTCCTTCCCATGTTAACTTTTCATTAGCTTTTATTTTATCCAACATTGCTAATTTTTCATCAAACAATTCTTCGTAATCTGCCAAATCGTAACCGAACAACAGGAATGATTCTGTAAAAGAACCTCGCCCAACCATAACCTCTGCTCTTCCATTAGAAATAGCATCGATAGTTGCATATTGTTGATAAACCCTTATTGGATCTGCAGACGATAGTACCGTCACCGCAGAACTCAATCTTATATTCTTTGTGACAGCAGCTCCTGCTGCTAACAATATCTCAGGTGCTGAAACAGCAAAATCTTCTCTGTGATGTTCTCCTATAGCATAAAGATCTAATCCAACTTCATCTGCAAGCTTCATCTCTTCTATCATATTTCTAATACGCTCATCATGTGTTGGTATTATACCAGTTCCTTCTATTTTAGTTGTTTCACCAAATGTACTAATTCCTAACTCTATCATTTTTTATCCTCCTAAATTATCTCAATTTCAAGATATTATTTCAAAAAAAGAAAATAATCTTTAATTAATTTTCTTTAGTATTTCTTTCAATGTAACTAATTCATCTTTAGTTAAATCATCGAAAATCATTTTTGTATTTATTTTATGTATAGGGAAAATATCGTCCATTAATTTTTTTCCCACTTCTGTTAACTTTATGTAAGTTACTCTTTTATCCTTTTGACTAATTTTTCTATTAACATATCCTTTTTTCTCAAGGTTATCGACTACGTATGTAGCGCTTCCACTAGCAAGCAATATTCTATCACGTATTTCTTGAATACTCTTCTCGCCTTTACTATATAAAAATTCCATAACAGCAAATTCAGTCACATTAACTGGATAATTCTTTAAAGTTTTCTTTAAATCATCTATTAATAAATTACTTGCTCTCATAATTCCAATAACAACTTTAAACTCATTATTCATAAGAATTCTCCTATTTCATTTACACATATTAACACCATAATTATCTCGAATATGAGATAATTATACTTTATACACTTGATATTGTCAAAGAAATAAAATTAAAGACATCTAGAGATAAATCTCTAAATGCCTTTTAGCTTTATTCTGCAAATTGACTTTGATATAATTCTGAGTAGAAACCTTTTTGTTTCAATAATTCATCATGGTTACCTTGTTCAATAATATCTCCATCTTTTAATACTAATATTTTATCTGCATTTCTGATTGTCGATAAACGGTGAGCGATAACGAATGTAGTACGTCCTTCCATAAGCTTATTCATAGCTTTTTGAATTAATACTTCTGTACGTGTATCTACACTCGAAGTTGCTTCATCAAGAATTAATATAGGTTTATCAGCAAGTATTGCACGAGCAATAGTTAAAAGTTGCTTTTGACCTTGTGAAATATTTGAAGCATCTTCATTTAGTTCCATGTTATAGCCACCCGGTAATGTTTTAATAAAGTGGTGAATATGAGCTGCTTTAGTCGCTTCTATTACTTCTTCATCTGTGGCATCTAAACGACCATAACGAAGATTCTCCATTATTGTACCTTTAAATAACCATGTGTCTTGTAGTACCATTGTGAAGTAAGAACGCAGTTCGGATCTATCAAGTTTAGAAATATCTTTTCCATCAATATAGATATTTCCTCCATTGATATCATAAAATCTCATAAGAAGTTTAATCATCGTTGTTTTACCTGCACCTGTAGGACCAACGATAGCAACCATCTCTCCTTTTTTAACATCACTAGTAAAGTTTTTAATAATTATTTGATCTTCTACATATCCAAATTTTACTTTATCGAATACTACATTACCTTCTTTACTTGTAACTGTTTCTAGTACTTCTGCATCTTGTTCGTCTTTAGCATCTAAGAACTCAAATACTCTTTCACCAGCAGCAGCCATTTTTTGAATTTCTGACATAGACTGAGCTATTTGACCTATTGGTTGAGTAAAGTTTCTTATATATTGAATAAATGCTTGTATATCCCCTACACCAATAGTTCCTTTAGAAACTAATAATCCACCTGAGAATACAATACCTACATAACCAAGGTTTCCTACAAAGTTAATCACAGGGAACATTAGTCCTGAGAAGAAGTTCGCTTTCCATGATGATGTATATAATTGTTTATTTTTATCATTGAATTCTTTAACACTTTTTTCTTTGTAGTTAAATGCTGCAATAATATTTTGACCTGAGAAACTCTCTTCGACCTGCCCATTTACATCTGAAAGCATTTTTTGTTGGCTTCTGAAATATTTTTGACTCCATTTTGTTATAGCACCTAGTAGTATTCCTGAAACAGGAATTAAAGCTAACGCTATTAGTGTCATGACAGGACTAATTGTAAATATCATTATCAACACCCCAAGTACCATTGCAGTATTAGAAATCATCTGAGTGAAACTTTGATTTAATGATTGTCCTAATGTATCTACATCATTAGTTACTCGAGATAGAGTTTCACCGACTGTACGTTGTTCAAAATATCCAACAGGTAATGTATTTATTTTTTTACTAATTTCTTTACGAATATCATATGTCATTTTTTGAGAAATATTACTCATTAACCATCCTTGAATAAACATAAACAGTGATGACAGTATATATAAACCTAATACTGTTAGTAAAATTCCCGCTATTTTTTCAAAATTTATACTACCTTCATTACTAATTTTAGCAACCAATCCTTCGAATAATTCTGTAGTTGCCTGACCCATAATTTTAGGACCTACTATACCGAATACTGTACTTGCTAATGCAAAGAATACTATCAAAATACTTGAAACTTTATACTGTGTAAACATCAATTTGATAATTCTTTTTAACGTTACGGAAAAATTATTAGCTTTTTCTATTTTTTGATCTCTATCCATGATGTTTACCTCCTTTTTTTAATTCTTCTTCACTAAGTTGGCTTTCTGCAATTTCTAAATATGTTGGACAAGTTTCTAGGAGTTCTTGGTGTTTTCCGATTCCAACTATTTTACCTTCATTCATTACGATAATCTTATCTGCATTTAAAATTGTTGCTATACGCTGAGCAACTATGATAGTAGTTACGCCTGACATTTCTTCTCTTAAAGTTTTTCTTAATTTTACATCTGTTTTGTAATCTAGAGCTGAAAAACTATCATCAAAAAGAAGTATCTTAGGATTTTTTGCCAGTGCACGAGCGATTGAAAGACGTTGTTTTTGCCCTCCTGAAACGTTAGATCCACCTTGTGAAATTTCACTTTTAAACTTATCTTCTTTTTCATTAATAAATTCTATTGCTTGAGCAATTTCAGCAGCTTTCTTCATTTGTTCATCCGTAATATTTTCATCAGAGAATTTGATATTTGATTCAATATTACCGCTGAATAAAACTCCTTTTTGAGGAACAAATCCTAAAATGTCTCTAAGTTTACTTAAACTTATATCTCTAATATTAACTCCATCTATTGAAATTTCACCTTCACTAGCATCGAAATATCTTGGAATTAAGTGAAGTAATGTAGATTTACCACTGCCAGTACTTCCTATAATTGCAGTAGTTTTTCCAGCTTCTGCTTCAAAACTAATGTTACTAAGCACTGGATTATCAGCTCCATCAAACGTAAAGCTAACATTATCAAATTTAAGCTTACCTACTACATCTTGAAGCTTACTATCATCAACATTCTCACTATCTACCACAGTTACCTCGGTAGCCAGTACTTCATTTATACGACCGGCTGCAACTTCAGCACGTGGTAATTGCATCATTAAGAATGTAAAGAATAAGAATGACATTACTATTTGCATTGTATATGTTATAAATGCCATCATATCTCCAACTTGAATACTACCAGCATCTATATTTTTCCCACCAACCCAAATTATTAATAATGCAATACCATTCATAATTAACATAATCATCGGCATAAGTGCTGATAAAGTTCTATTGATGAAAAGTTGTTCATTTTTTAAAACTGTATTTTCTTTATCGAATCTTTCTTCTTCATATTTTTCACGACCGAAAACACGGATTACAGAAATACCAGTTAATGCTTCACGAGTTACTAGGTTTACTTTATCTATAAGTTTTTGCATTATTTTAAATTTAGGCATTACTAAAAATGAAATTACACCTAATGTTAACCCTAAAATACCTACACCTAATGCAATTATCCAAGTCATTCCAGTATCGGTTTGTGTAACTTTATAAACTCCGTATACTGCCATCATCGGTGCATAAATTGCGATAAATAACATCATATTTAAAGCATTCTGAATTTGTTGAATATCATTTGTACTTCTGGTAATTAATGAAGCTGTAGAAAATTTATCAATATCTTGTTTAGAAAATGATAGTACTTTGTTATATAGTTTTTCTCGTAAGTTATAAGCTATTTTCGAAGAAATTCTACTAGCTATAAAGTTCGAAATAACACTTCCTATTCCTGAAATAAATGTTACGATTATCATCATGATTCCAACTTCTTTTAGATAATTTTTTCTAATCTCATTAGTATCAATTCCTACATTATTTCTATATTCTTCTTTTACATAGCGAATACCGGCCTGTTTTGTAATCATATCAGCCGAACTTCCTAAGTCACTAATTGATTTATTCTTTTGTTCAATTAAACTATCTTTCTTGACTAGTCCTAGTTTGACACCTTCTGCAACCTTATCTAGATCTAAGTTTTCAGATTTTGCTCCAGATACTACAGTCATAGTATTTTTTAATATATCATTTAATTCGCTACGTTCTTGCTCATTAATGCTATCAAGTTTATAAACATCACCATCTTTAGTGTATTTAGATGTGACTTTCTTTATTTCATCATCGGTCATAAATAATTGTAATTCACTAAACGATTTTTGACTAATTTTCTCAGGAACAGCATCTTGAATACCACTTTGTTGTATACCTTTATCGACAATATTACTAGTATATGTTGGTAACGCAAGCTCGGCGACAACACGAACGCCTAATATCGCAACTAAGAATATCATCGGTACCAAGAAACCTTTTAAATATTTAATCAGTTTCATTGTTTTCCTCCTTATCAGATAATTCTTCTCTAAAAATCTCATTTACTCGAGATAATAATATATCAAACGCTTCTTTTTCCCTTACATCAAATTTATTCCAAATAGATTGGAACCATTCTTCATAAGCTTTTCTATGTGATTCTATGCATTCGACTCCTTTTTCAGATAAACTAAGATATTTTTTCCTTTTATCTTTTTCATCCGTACTTTGAACAACAAAATCTTTTTCTAGTAATTCACTTACAAGTGCTGTAACTCTAGGTTTTGTCACATGTAGTTCTTCACCTAATTCCTGCATCGTAATTTTTTCTTTATAAGACAAAAATAACATTGCTTGAAATTCAGGCTTTCTATATGGTGCATCACTTTTCTTATGAAATCTTTTCATTATCAACCTAAATTCTTCCATCATATCCATTGCTTTATGATATGAAATTTCCTCTACGCTCATTTTTTACCTCCTTTAATTTTATGAATTAGTTCATAACATTAACTAATTAGTTAACCACGTTAACTATTATATTGCATTTTAATCTTTAAGTCAATAGATAATTTAAATTTTTTCCTATGTCCCGAACTTGACAAAGAGCCTTATAAAACCTAAATAAAGAAACCTAACAAAACTGTTACTTAAATAATTGATTTTGTTAAGTTTCTCATTTTATCTTTTTTTCTATTTACTAAATACCCATGCTTGAGCTAAGTTATTTTTAATATCATTTTCTGTGAAGCCATTGTAACTCGTAAGTTTAACATCGTCATCATTTGGATCATTTATATAGAATTTATCGTCTTCATAACCACGAATTACTTTATAAGTTACTCTATTACCAAATACCCCAGATTTTAACCTTACTAATATAGGTTTATTATCTTTCAAGGCATTTTCCAAGTTTTCTACTAGCTTATCAGTTTCGATTCTCTCTACTTTAAGATTATATTTTTCTGCGAATGCTGTAATAATTGTAGGTTGTGTTCCTTGATTTCTTATGTAGTACTTATTCCCCGCCCATGAAGCAAGATTTTCTACAGTAGCCTCATCTTTACCTACATACTTAGCAATCATCGCTAACGATATAATAGCATCTCCATTATCTTCAATTGTTTGCTTACTATCTAATCCATATGCAATATTTTTATAGGCATCTTGCTTCATATAATACATAGGAACAGCAAGACCTTTTTGAGGTAAGTTAAGTAATTGTTCTTTTCTTTTTGCATTATAATTGTCGATATTAATTAAATAATATAAATAGCCCTCAACACCATCTCTTAATGCTTCAATAAACTGCTTATTTGCAATTTCATTATTTAATAAATCTACATCTATTTTATTTCCAATATTACCTGAAATCAGTTTAACTTGAGGAAGCTTGTCACTCAATTGTGAAAAACTAGCCTGTTTTTCTGATGAAGAAATCTTAGAAATATAGTGTTCTGTAAGATTTCTTTCAATACTTCTCGCTACAATAGATGATCCTTGAGTACCATAATATACTTTTACTCCAAATATATCTTTATTATTATCATTAAAAGTATCTATGTCCATCAACATTTCTACTGAATTTTCTGCAGCAATTTTTGTTATCTCTTCTTTTGAAGGATAAGCATCATCATTGTCCCTTGTTAAAAGAACTTTTATACCATCTCGTTCTAATATTTCTTTTAATCGCTTAGCAACTCTTAAATTATAAGTTTTCGATGAAGTTCCTTTGTAATCATGATTATCTTCATATGAGTTAATCGGATTTAGTAATATTGAATAAGATTTTAATTTTTCTTTATTTTGATCTTCAGGACTTTTCTGTCCAGTTCCTAAAATACTCCAGCCTGGTATCCAACCAACATAGCTATCATTAGTTTTTACTTCGTACCAAGTTTCTGATTTACTCAGCATTTCTACATTATCACCAGCTGTTACTTTTTTCAATGTTGGATAAGTATCATCTGGACCAGTTCTTAACTCTATCTCTTTAGAGATAGTAATAATATTTTGAGCATTAGCTGATGGATTTAATTTTTCACCAATAAAATTAATTAATCCAGCTATTACTAGAATTAGCAATAATGCAGAGATGACTAAGAATACTCCATTTTTATTTTTTCTTTTTATTCTCATATTAATTTCCTGCTGTTAATTTTTCATAAACAATAGTTACTGGTCCATCATTAACTATATTTACTTCCATCATAGTTTGGAATATACCAGTTTCTACTGTAATACCCTCTTCTTTCAGATATTCATTAAATTTTTCATATAATTCGTTTGCTTTTTCTGCACCTGCTGCACTAGTAAAACTAGGTCTATTTCCTTTTTTTGTATCAGCATATAATGTGAATTGTGAGACCGATAAAATGCTTCCTCCAACATCTTTAAGGCTTAGATTTATTTTGTCATTTTCATCCTCGAATAAGCGAGCTTGGGCAATTTTTTTTGCTAAATATCTAGCATCTTCTTCTATTGATTCTTTATGAACTCCAACTAAAAGACAGTATCCTTTATCAATATTTCCCACTATTTTATTATCTACACTTACACTAGCTTTCTTTACCTTTTGTAATATAATTTTCATATATCCACCTATTTAACTATTCTTTCTACACTATATATATCTGGAATTTGACGTAATTTTTTAATCATAAAGTCACACTCACTGACATTTTTCACATATATTCCTATAGTAATCACGCAAGTTTTATCAGATTTAGACTCAGAATTTAATTTTTTGATTTCTACTCTACTTTCACTAAGTGTTAAAAGGACATTTTGAAGAAGCAAATCTCTATCAAAGGCATGTAACTGTAATGTAACGCTGTATCTACGCGCATTTAGACTTTCTACCCACTCAACTTCTAATAATCTTGCATTATCTTCTTCACTTAAATTGGGGCAATTACTTCTGTGGACTGTGACACCACGTCCTTTAGTAATAAATCCTACAATCTCATCCCCTGGTATAGGCTGACAACATTTTGATAATCTTACAAGAATGTTATCTACTCCTTTTACATAGACACCTGTTTCAGTTACTATTTTCTTTGTCTCTTCTGCATTGAAAAGTTTCTCAATTTTCTCTTGAGTCATCTTTTCTTTTCTTATTTTCTCTGTTAATCTTGCAAAAACTTTATTTGCCGTGATACCACCATATCCAATAGCAACATACATTTCTTCAAGATTAGCAAATTTATATTTATTTAAAGCAACAGCAATGTTCTCTTCTGTCATAACTTCATCAATATCAAAGTTATTCGCTTTAATTTCATCTTTTAATAATATTTCACCTTTTACTAAGTTTTCTTCACGAGCAGCTTTTTTAAAGAATGCTTTGATTTTCGACTTAGTTTGTGATGATGTAGCTATTTCTAGCCAAGATCGTTTTGGTCCTGTTGAGTTTTTGCTAGTACGAATATCGCAAATCTCACCTGTGGAAAGCACATAATCAAAGGGTTCTATTTTATCATTTACAGTTGCCCCAACCATTTTATTTCCGACTTCTGAGTGAATAGCATAGGCAAAGTCTACAATACACGAACCTTTTGGCAATTCTATAATATCACTATTTGGTGTGAATACATAAATCTTGTCACTTAATAAATCTACTTTTAATGATTCCATAAAGCTTTCTGCTGTCGCTTCGGTCTCATCATTTTCCGCAATTTTTTGGAACCAATTTAGTTTTTCATAAAAATTATTATTTTTATTTACTTTCTTACCTTCTTTATAAGCCCAGTGAGCAGCAATCCCTTTTTCTGCAATTTCATGCATTTCATAAGTTCTAATTTGAACTTCTAAAGTTTGACCATCAGGAGCAATTACTGTTGTATGCAATGATTGATACATATTAGGTTTCGGCATTGCAATATAGTCTTTTATTCGTCCTGGAATTGGAACCCAAAGGTTATTTACAAGACCTAAAGTAGCATAACAATCTGCTACACTATCTACTAAAACACGTACTGCAAGTAAATCATATATTTGGTCAAACGTTTTATTTTGTTTAACCATCTTTTTATAAATACTATAAATATGTTTTGGTCTACCTGTTACCTGTGCTTTTATATTATTATCAGCTAAAATTGATGTAATACTAGAACAAGCATCTTTTATACTCTCTTCTCTAGCACTTCTCTTTTGTTTCATCATCCCTACAATTGAGAAATATTGAGATGGATGCAGATATCTAAGTGAAGTATCTTCTAATTCCCATTTAACAGAACTTATCCCTAATCTGTGTGCTAAAGGAGCATAAATTTCAAGTGTTTCACTTGAAATCTCACGTTGTTTCTCTTCTCTCATATACTTCATAGTTCTCATATTATGAAGCCTATCAGCAAGTTTAACAAAAATAACTCGTAAATCCTTTGCTATTGAAACAAAAAGTTTTCTATGATTTTCTGCTTGTGATTGTTTTTTAGAACGGAATTTTACTTTTTCTAATTTTGTAACACCGTCTACTATTATCGCTATATCTTCTCCAAATGCTTCTTTTATATCATCAAATGTGTACTTAGTATCTTCTACAACATCGTGCAGAAAACCAGCACAAATTGTTGCATAATCTAATTTAAGTTCAGTTAAAATTCCTGCAACTTGAACTGGGTGTAATATATATGGTTCCCCTGATTTTCTAAATTGTCCTTCGTGAGCAATTTTTGCAAATTCATAAGCTTTTCTTATAATTTCAATTTGCTCATCTGATAAATATTTACTCGCCATATCTTCTACATTTTGATAACTATATGGGTATTCAAGATTCACAGAAATTCCTCCTCTTTCTAAATTTAATCTATCCTTTATAATACCACAAAAACAAGAAAATTTCCCGTAATTTAACTATAATATATCAAGTTTTAAGCAAATTAATTACATTTATTTTAAACTTTACAATATGTAAATTTAAAATTAAAAATTATATTTCACTTTTAGTAAAAAAAATGAAAAATCCTAGTTCAAAATGAACTAGGATAATATTAATTATTTAACATCTACATCTTGAGATAAATCAACTTTATCTAAAGGTATCATTTTTGTTTTATATCTAATTTTGTGGTATAGGTAGAAGAATAAGAAGATTGGAACTCCCATATATGTTGTCAACATACCACTCCAGTTTACCACACCTTTAGTAATAAGTTCTGTATCTTGACCGATAATAACGATGATACATAATACTAAAGCAATGATTGGACCTACCGGGAACCATTTAGCTCTATATTTAAGATCATTTAAATCTTTACCTTGAGTCACATAAGCTCTTCTGAATCTATAGTGACTTAGCGCAATTCCTAACCAAGCGATAAATCCAGTTAATCCACTTGCTGCTACGATATATGTATAAGCATTAGCACTTGTAAGTTGGATTAAGAATATTAAGAATACTACTACAGCAGTTGCGATTAATGAGATAACTGGTGTTCCGTATTTTGTTACGCGTCCAAATATTGGATAAGCTAATTTTTCTTTACTCATTGCATAAAGCATTCTTGTTGATGCATACATACCAGAGTTACCTGCTGATAAAATTGATGTTAAGATTACTGCATTCATAACACTTGCCGCTAAAGCAAATCCTGCATTTTTGAAGACAATTGTAAATGGTGATTTAGCAATTTCCTCTGCACTTGCAGCTCCTAATAAATCAGGTGAAGTATAAGGTATTAATAATCCAATTACTAAAATAGCTAATACGTAGAAAATTAAAATTCTCCAGAATACTTGTTTAACTGCTTTAGGAATACTTTTCTCTGGATTTTCACTTTCACCAGCAGTAATACCGATTAACTCAGTTCCTTGGAAAGAATATCCTGCAATTAAGAATACCCCTAAAGTTGCTAGAAGTTGACTTGATAATGAAGTGTCTTCTCCAATGAATGGTGCATCACCAATTGTAAGGTTTTTGAATCCGATATATTCTCCACCTAAAATACCGAAAATTGTTAAACATCCTACTACTATAAAGATAATAACTACAACTACTTTAATTAAAGCAAACCAATATTCACTTTCACCATATACTTTAACACTTAGTGCGTTTAAAGCAATAATAATTACTAAGAATAGTAAACTCCAAGCCCAGTGAGGAAGAACACGCATAGGCTCCCAATAGCTAATTGCTAGTGCTGATAATTCTACGTCAGCTGCCACTGTAATTACCCAGTTAAACCAATAGTTCCATCCTAATGCAAATCCTAATGAAGGATCCACATAACGTGTAGCATATGTACTAAAAGACCCTGATGTAGGAAGATATGTTGCCATTTCCCCTAATGATGTCATTAAAAAATATACCATAAGTCCGATACATAGGTAAGCTACAATAGCTCCTCCAGGTCCCGCACTTTGAATTGCTTGACCACTTGTCATGAATAATCCACTACCGATACATCCTCCGATAGCAATCATACTAATATGACGTGATCGTAAATTTCTTTTTACTTCTGTTGCATTATTGTTATTGCTGTTGTTTGTCATAATAAAAACCTCCTTGATAAAAATAAAAAAGCATAACCTTCTACCATATTTGCACGGAGTTATACTTCACATTATCTCTCCAAAACAAGATATTAGTAGCGCAACATAGCCTCACGACTATGACAGTCCTATACTTAGTTCAATATAGACCCAACAATATTAACATAGGATTAATATCATTTCGGCGACGTTTCCTTTCAAGTAATATCATCAAGCCCTACACTTTCAATTACCTTACTGATAAAAATCGCAACCTCTACCTCACTTACTTTGTGAGGTACATATTCAATTAACTAATGATTAGTATAATATACTTTTTCTTTATTGTCAACATAAAATTTAAAATTTTCTAAAAATTCAATATACTAATTTTTAAATTACAAATATAACTCTTCTAAAATAAGTAATTACTAAACATAATATATATAACAATTTCTAAACTTTTTAGTATAACATTTTTAACTAAATAATCTTCACGTTTAATATTATTCCACAACAGTAAAAATCAAAGCAATGTAAAACTAAGCTTTTCTAAAATTAATTTCACATTGCTTTGACCTGATTCTATTTTAATTTTCCTACGAATTTTTCCATCTCTTTCATTTCTTCAAGAGTATCAGCTACAAGAACATACATTGTATTTCCTTGAAGTTCAGCGAAAGCTTCCGGCATTCTTAGAACTGCTTTTAATTTATCTTGATATTTATTTCTAATATCTTCATCTGAGTAAACATAATCTTTATAATCACGTCTTGTTGAAGCTAATCCGTATTTTTCATCAACATTTAAACCATTAAATGTTCCATTAGCTACTTCAGCATAAACTCTGAAATAATCTGTTGAATGAGCAAAATTGTACACATCTACTGCAAATGCACCCGCAGGGCGGTTATTGTATTCAATTGCTATATAATCATCTTTTGTTTTAAAAAATTCAATATGGAAAAATCTTTCCTTCATACCAAATGCTTTAACAGATTTTTTACCGTACTCTACTAATTTTGGATCTAAATCTTTATCGATATAATATACCCAATCTAAAGTATTATTATTCAATAAGTCTAATGGAGTGTGGTAATAAACGATACTAGTATAGAAAACAATATTCCCCTTAGCATCTACTAATCCATCGAAAGTCACTATATCAGAGTTATCAACGAATGGTTCTAAGAAATAATGTGTAGTTCCATCCCATTCTTTTTTGAAGTTTTCCACATCTTTCTTATCTTTAAGTTTATATGTTGCCGAAGCTCCTACTCCATTATCAGGCTTCGCAATTAGTGGAAGTTTTAATTTCTTCACACCTTTTTCAATGTCGCTTTCTTTTTTCACTAAGAAACCTGGTACAACAGGAACCCCTGCTTTTTCAAAGTATTTTTTCATCTCTGACTTATGTTTTGTCTTTTTAAGATCATTTTCTTTTAAGCCGAACACATTAAACTGAGTACGTAAAGCTGCATCTAATTCCATCCAGTGCTCATTTTGTGATTCAATTCTATCAATATGACCATGTTTGTGATATAAGAATGCAACCGCTCGTTTTACTTCATCAACATCATCAAGACTATTAACTCTAAAATACTCAGTTAATGCTTCCTTAAGTCTTTGATCTAACTGGTCATATGGTTCTTCCCCAATTCCTAATACATTAATTCCCTGATTTTTTAACTCAATAGAAAATTTTTGAAAGTTGTGTGGGTAATATGGTGATATAACTATGTAATTCATAAATCTTTGTCTCCTCTTAACTTTATTATAAATTTAACTTATCTAAAAAGTATGGCATTTGTATTCTCCACCAAGGCCAGTCATGAGCAACATCTTCTCCCCAAACATCAAACCATGCTGGAATATTTTTTTCTTCAAATGCTCTTTTTAAACTATAGAACGATGGCAAACCATCTTGTTCCCATGGACCTAAACCTGTACATACAATAATGTCAGCATTTCTATAATGATTAATAAACCATCCATCATTTTGATTCCAAATATTATCACTTGGTGAATTTCTGTAGATTAGCTCATCATTACCGTATTCTCCAACGAAAAATCTAGCCTCGTATACACCACTAAGTGAAATTACTTTTCCAAATACATCAGGATGTTGTAAGAAGATATTAAATGAGTGATATCCTCCCATACTACATCCAGTAGCCATCATTTGTCCGAACCAGCCTGTTTTATGTTTAATAAATGGTATAGCTTCTTCAATAACATATTTTTCATATTGTGTATGAGCTAAGGCTCTATCATGACCATTTTTCCAATCGCATAACCATGATTCACTATCAACACTTGATAAAGTGAAAAATTGAACCTTACCTTCATTTATAAAACTCTCACATGCATGAATCATTCCAAAATCATAGTATTCATTATGTGTTCCTCCTGACGACGGGAACACAACAATAGGTAATCCTGCATGACCATACCTATTAAGTACCATCTCTCTTCCTAAATTTCCGCTATAATGACTTAGATACTCTATATTCAAACTAAAAACCTCCATTTTCTATAAATTTCTTTTACCAGTTTTCACTAATAAATCTTAAACACTCTGGCAAATATTTTGCCCAACATTCTTCACTATGTTCACCGTTGGCTACAACATTTAATTTCAACTCACTTGTTGATAATCCTGCCTCAATTAACTGTCTATAGTAATCTAAACTTGCATCTATATATAATTGTTTTAAATTACCATTTGCCAATTTTTGATCTGTATCATCACCTTCATTTGTTCCTACTTCGATATATACTCTTTGATCTGAGACTTTATGTTTCGAAATAAATCGATCAAATTCAGGTTTGTTTAACCAATTCGCAGATGAAAATACTCCTAAGCAGCCTACGACATCTTTATATTCTAAACCAATATATTGTGAAATATTAGCTCCTAAAGAACTACCTATCATCGCCGTATATTCACGTTGTGGCTTTGTTCGATAAGTACTATCTACAAATGGTTTAACAACATTCACAAAAAAGTCAGCATACTCAGAGCCTAGTCCACCTAAAGTTAGTCCAAAATTTAATATTGGTAAACTTGAAAACTTCCAAGGTGCATATTCATTCATTCTTCCCTCGTTATCATTATCAATTCCAACTATTATCATCTTTGTCATATCTGGATTTCTTTTTATTGCTGGTATAACTTTCCATGAATGTCCACTAAATGATTCTCCACTATAAAAAACATTTTGACCGTCATTCATATATACTACAGGATAGTGTTTGTGTTCATCTTGAGCATAACCTTTCGGTAAAAGAACTCTAATACGACGATTTTTCCCCGTATAAGGAACTTTCAACTCATGCTCCTTCATCTCTAAATAAAAATACGCATCTCTATTCATTTTATTTTCCTTTAAAATTATTGTTATAGCTATAATTTTACAATATTTCTCTTATAAAATCAATTAATTGAGTGTATTCTTTCACGATTTTTCTGAAAATTAACATTTTCATATTATTTTTCATACTAGTGTAATCTTTATATTAAAATAATAGATAAAACGAAAAAATAGGAAAAAAGGGAGTGACTCAAAAATCGTGATTTCGTAGAAATCGATTTTGTCGAGTCACCCCCGCAAAGTTTATTAGATATCTAAAAAGCTTTTATAAAGCGAATTTAGATATCAATAAACCACTGCGTCTATGAGTTTCCATATAAACCTTGTTAAAATTTAGGGCTTTTGGGTCAGCCCCTTCTTCCTAATTTTCAAAATCAACCGTATTTGACAAAGAACCAGAAAGAGAGTATGGAAAAATTTCCACACTCTCTAATGTTTTTTATACACTAATTAACGATTAGTTGTTTAATTTACGTCTCACAGCAAGACCTACTAAAGCGATTAAGCTTAATCCTAATGCTGCAGTGCTAGAAGTAGTCATACCTGTGTTTGGTAGAGAACCTTCTTTAGCTTTATCTTTAGCTTCATCTTTAGCTTCAGTTTTTGGTCCAAAGCTATTTCCATCAGTTACACCTGGAGTTGGTACACCTGGTTGAGGAAGTTTAGATAAGTCATACTCGGGAACTTCGTTAATTGCTGGTTTGTTTGTATTAGATACTATTGCGAATTTACTGAAGTGATCTATTTCAAATGTTACAACACCATCTTTTGTAGTAGAGTCTATTAATTTTAACTCTCCGTTATCTTTTATGTGATAAACATCTACATCTTTTTCTCCTTCTTTTAAGACAATGGCAACTGTACGTTTTGCATTTGAATTAACTACCTGATTATCTTTGTCTAGAAGTTTTAAATCTAATATTCTGATTTGATTGTCTGCAGGTAAGTTTAATTTTTCTAGAACTGAACTTGCTAAGGCTTTATCTTCTACAGGAGTTGCAGAAAGTTTTGCTGCAGTTGTTTTATCAGTTAAAGTAACTTTAACCCCTGAAGCATCATTTGAGAATATATTGTTTATTATATCTTCAGATGGAGTTGCGTTGTTGTTTGTGTTAGTATTTTCCGCATTTGAATTATTATTAGGTTTATTTTCTGGAGCAGGTTTGTTTTCAGGTTTATTATTTCCTGTGTTATCATTATTTCCGGGTTTCACTTCTGTGCCAGCATTGTTGTTAGTACCAGCGTTTGCGTTACCATCATTGTTTGGTTTCACTTCTGTACCAGCGTTGTTTGGTTTGGTATATTCGCCTAACAGATGCAGATGTGCATATTTAGAAAGTAAATCACCTCTATGATCAACTCTATAGTTATGATCAGGATCTACTTTATATACCCACATCATTCCTTTGCCTTTGGTAATATATTTTAAATCACCACCATTCTTAGATAATGGATAGTAGTCTCCAACGGTAGCATTAGGATTTTCTGCAATATTTACCTTAACTTTAGTTACAGTTTTGTTATCATCTCCTTCGAAATGGTAAGAAATATTTACTATGTTTTCTTCAGCATTAGAATTATTGTTACCTGAGTTAGTGTTACCATTGTTTGGTTTCACTTCTGTGCCAGCATTGTTGTTAGTACCAGCGTTGCTAGGGTTAGTTCTAGATATTTCGCTTTTAGGTAAGTAGCGGGCATAGAAAGTAGTCTCGTTACCAAAAAGATCGTTACGTGAGCTTAGGGTTACACCTTCACTGCCTTCAACAAATGCACTTGCACCAGTAAATACATATCCACCAGGCAATGTTTCTGGGATATGATCTGACAATGGTTGGTTAGGAGTAACATCAACTACTTTTTTGGTAGGCTCCCTTGGAATACCGTCGTAAGGGCAGTAGAAGATCGTTACTTTGTGAGGTTTTTCATTATTGTTAGTGCCAGCGTTGCTAGGGTTAGTTCTAGATTTTTTTAGTTTTAGGTTGTAGCCGACATAGATATTAGTCCAGTTACCAAAAAGATCGTTACGTGAGCTTAGGCGTTCACCTTCACTGCCTCCACTATTTGCTCCTGCATCAGCGAATACATATCCACCAGGGAATGTTTCTGGGATATGATCTGACAATGGTTGGTTAGGAGTAACGTCAACTACTTTGCTACTACTACTGCTACTGAATGGACTCATTGGATCGTCGTAAAAATCGTAGTGAATCGTTACTTTGTGAGTTTCTTCAGCAGCGTGAACCACCCCACCATTTAAATTAAGCACTGACGGAGCTACTGCTGGAGCTACCCCACCAAGTACTCCTGCTAAACTTGCAGTCGTTATTGCCGATAAAACTCTTTTTGTATTTTTATTCATTATATATACCTCCATAAATTATCTCTTTTATAATTAAATTATAATTTTTTATTTAATTTTAAAAAAATAATTATCTTTTATACTTTTCTAGCCATTATTATATCAAAAAAAAAAAAAAAAAATCAATCGTTTTTTATAAGAAAATAGTTCATTCATAAAGAATCAAAATAATTGTAAATGTCAATAAAAAATTGCACGAACTAACTGCCGAGCAGGTACGTGAAAAAACTGCTCAAGGACTTCATAATAACTTTAATGCTAAGCCAAGTAGTAGTAACTGGAAAATATTGGTTGTATACTAAATCCGGGGCATGGAAAAAATTCCAGCTCCGAATTTCAATTTTTATATACAAAAAGACAAATATCCAAAAATGCTGCCTAGATTTCTAGAGTGAATTTTTCCCATGCCCCGAACTTGACAAAAAGCCAATAAAGAAGGGAGCGTCTCAACAATATCATGATTCCTTTTGAAACTGATATGTACCCCTTTTACTGGACAAGCCAGTGAAAGGGGTATTTTTTATGCGTTATAGTTATGAATTTAAAGTAAAATGTG
>NZ_CAUPZX010000019.1:0-34584 GCF_963515875.1 uncultured Gemella sp.
AATTGTACATTTTTATTTTGTCACTTTTGTACATTTTTATATTGACATTTACAGATAAAGAATAAGGGAGTGACTCAAAAATCGTGATTTTAAAGAAATTGATTTTGTCGAGTCAGTCCCATTATATTAAATCTGAAGTTTAGGTAGTATAGTGTTTAAAGAATTTTTTATTTTAGTCGAATTTTCACGGATGCAAATAAAGTAAAAGTTCGTTTATAACGAATATTTATTTATGTAAACTCTCATATTTTTTAAAATGAGAAGATGTATTTTATCGAAAATTGATATAATAGATAGAACTTTTATGTGAAATGTGAACTTTAAAAATAAAAGCTCTTGACTTTTAGAGATGAAACGTATATTATTATTTATGTGCTTAAGCATTAATAAAAAACTAAGGAGCATTTCTATATATGTTAGAACGTCTTTTTAAATTAAGAGAAAATAATACAGATGCAAGAACTGAGGTTGTTTCTGGTTTAATTACATTTTTCTCTATGAGTTATATCTTAGTGGTAAATCCAGCTGTATTATCAGCAGCAGGTGTTCCATTAGATAGAGTATTTACAGCAACGATTATCGCGATTTTAGTCGGTACTTTAATTATGGCATTGGCAGCAAACTATCCAATAGTAGTTGCACCTGGTATGGGAATAAACTCATATTTTGCAACTTTAGCTGCTACATCGGGTTATAACTATAAAACATTATTAGCAACGTGTTTTTTAGGGGCTGTTATTTTTGTAATATTATCAGCAACAAAATTCCGTGAAAGTTTAATAGATTCAATTCCAAATAATTTAAGACATGGAATCTCAGCTGCAATTGGTTTGTTTATAGCATTCTTAGGATTAAAAAACTCTTCACTAATTGTAGCAAATCCACATACAATTCTTTCATTAGGTGATTTGAAAAATCCAGTAGCTTATATGACAATACTAGGTATATTTATTATTCTTGTATTATTGGCTTTAGAAGTAAAAGGAGCTATATTTATTGGGATGGCAGTAGTTGCTATCATTTCATACTTTACTGGAATGTTAAAAATAGATAAAATTTTTGGGATTCCTCATATGGATTTAAGTTTATTATACAATCCTGTTAGTGAAAGTATAAATGCCTTACAATTAGGATTGTATGGAATAGTATTTACTTTCCTGATGGTTACATTATTTGATACTACTGGTACTATGGTAGCAGTAACTACACAAGCTGGATTAGTTAAAAATGGAAAAATGGAAAGAGCTAAAGAAGCATTATTAGCTGATTCTTTTGCTTCATTAGCAGGTTCTTTATTCGGAAGTACACCAACTTCTGCTTATATCGAATCATCTGCTGGTGTTGCTAATGGGGGACGTACAGGTCTTACGGCATTAACTACAAGCTTCTTCGTTGTAATATCAATTTTCTTATTCCCATTAGCAAGTAGTTTAGCATCAGTTCCAGCAATTACTTCACCAGCATTAATTATCATTGGATCATTTATGATGGAAAGTATCGCAAAAATTGAATGGGCTGATATTACAGAAGCTTTCCCTGCGTTTGTAACAATTGTAGGTATCCCTCTTACAGGTTCAATAAACGATGGTATAGCATTTGGATTTATATTTTATGTTGTATTAAAATTATCAAAAAAACAATGGAAAGATATTCATCCACTAATGTATGTATTTGCAATACTTTTCGTAATACAATTGCTATGGTTGCATGTTTAATATAAAAAACAAATATAAATAAAAGTTAAGACTGACCTAAAAGATCTAAATTTTAACAAAGTGTATATGAGAATTCATAGACGCAGTGGATTATTGATATCTAAATTCGCTTTTTAAAAGCTTTTTAGATATCTAATAAACTGTGCGGGAGTGACTCTGAAAAATCGATTTCTACGAAATCACGATTTTTGAGTCACTCCCAATTTTTTTTACATATATAGATTATTGTCAGTTAATTCTAAAGAAAGTTAAATAACTTATATAAGTTATTTTGAAAAGCGTTTGCGTTTTTTGTTAAGTTGTAGTATTATAGATGTATTACAAAAAAATATGAAAGGAAATTTTTATTATGAAAAAAGGTTTATTGACCGGATTGTTATTATTTGGTATCTTTTTTGGTGCTGGAAACTTAATCTTTCCACCAGCACTAGGAGTAAGTGCAGGTGGAAACTTTTGGCCAGCTATTTTAGGATTTGTAGTTTCTGGAGTAGGTATAGCTATTGTTACTCTAATAGTTGGTGCGCTTAATCCAAATGGTTATGGAGCAGAAATGGATGAAAAAATTTCACCATTATTCTCAACAGCATATTTAGTTTTACTTTATTTATCAATTGGACCATTATTTGCGATTCCAAGAACTGCAGCAACTGCATTTGATATTGGAGTAGCTCCAGTTGTAGCTGGAAGTAGTTTACCATGGTTATTAATTTTTACAGTTATTTATTTTGTATGTGCGTTCTTATTAGCGGTAAACCCAACTAAAATTTTAAATAGTGTAGGTAAAATTTTAACACCTATTTTTGCTTTATTAATCGTAATTTTAGTAATCCTAGGAGTATCTAAATTCAACTCAACAGGAGAAGCGGCTAAAACTTATGCTACTAGTGGATTAGCATTTGGTACAGGATTTATCGAAGGATACAACACGCTTGATGCACTTGCTTCAGTAGCATTTTGTATCATCGCGATGAGCGCTTTAAAACAATTAGGATTTAAGGATAAAAAAGAGTTCTTATCTAGTGTATGGATCGCTGGTATTGCAACAGGTATTGGATTCAGTATCTTATATGTTGGATTAGGATTATTAGGTAATAGATTTGCAGTGCCTGCAGATGTACTTGCTAACCCTAAAGTTAATAAAGGTGCATATGTACTATCTGAATCAGCACGTCAAGTATTCGGGAACTTCGGAAGTATTTTCTTGGGAATCATGGTAATTCTTACATGTTTCACTACAACAGTAGGATTAATCGTAGCAACTTCAGAATTCTTTAACAAGAAATTCCCACAACTTTCATACAAAACGTATGCTACATTATTCACAGTTGTAGGATTTGCTATTGCAAATGTTGGGTTACAAAGTGTTATCCAATTCTCAGTACCAATGCTATTATTCCTATACCCAATCACAATTGCATTAGTATTAGTTGTTATTGTTAACAAATACGTTGCATTATCAAAATTAGGAATGCAATTAACTATGGCAGTAGTAACACTAATTTCTATTCTTTCTGTAGTAGGAAGCACATTTAAAGTAGCTGCACTTAGCGCTTTAATCGCTAAACTTCCTCTAGCAGCACAAAGTTTAGAGTGGTTAGTACCAGCAGTAGTTTGCTTAGTAGTTGCAGCTGTATTACCAAATAGACAAAAAGGTAAAGTTTACGATTTTAGTGAACTATAATTTCAATAATAAAAGCATTAGCTCAAAAATTAAGAGCTAATGCTTTTTCTATATTAATTTTTTTACTTCATCTAATAAGAACATCTTTACATTCAATGAAGTAGTGAATTTCTCAAGATTAGTAATTTTATCTTTATCAATGTTATTTGTAGTTTTATAAGCACGGATAAGTTGATTTTTTGGTGTGTTTTCAGCAGAAATAAATTCAACAATATCAGATTTATATCCGAATGCTTCTAAGACTTCACTACGAACAGAGTCTGTAAGAAGTGTAGAGAATTTTTCTTTAATAATTCCATGTTTTAACATGAAAGGTATAAAGTCTGATTTTAGTTGTCCATTAACTTCTTTTTGGCAACATGGGACAGCAAAAAATACTTTTGCTTTCCAGTCAAGAGCTTTTAGTATGGCAATATCCGTTGCTGTATTACATGCATGCAGACTAATAACCATATCTATCTCATCTTTATTTTCATAGTCAATTACATCACCATAAATAAAACTTAGGTTGGTGAAGTTAAGTTTTTTTGCCGTATTATTACAGTGCTCGATAACTTCTTTTTTTAGATCAATACCTATAATTTTCACATTCATTTTAAGAACTTCTGTTAGGTAATAATAAGTAGAAAATGTTAAATAGCTTTTACCACTACCAAAATCAAGAATTGTAATTTGCTTATTAGAATTTAATTGAGTTGTAGCTTGTTTTATAAATTCAAGATACTTGTTTATCTGCTTGAATTTATTATACTTGCTCTTTATGACTTTACCATCATTATTTTGAATTCCTAGTTCTACTAAGAATGGATACTTTTGTTTTTCATCTAAGAAATATTCTTTTTTCTTATTATGATCAAATGAAATAGCTTTAGAATTTGTCTTTTTTCTGTTAACACTTATTTTGAATTTTTTTGATACTTTTATATTTATATTTTCATCAACAGTTGCGACATTTATATCTTTTGCTAATTCAAAAAGTTCTATGATTTCTTTTTTTATATTTTCTGAATCAGTAGTAACTATGTTCGTGTGTTTTATTATTCTCTTATAACGATATTCTAATTGTAGGTTGATATTATTTTTAATATTAACTAGTTTTCCAATAACTTTGTCTAGTTCTAAATCTTTATTGCGAATATTAGAAAAAGTAATTTTATTAATATTATTATTTGCAATGTGAGTTAGTATTTCAGAAATAATTGCGTGTTCCATTGTAACTCCTTAAAGTTTTCTTTTAAATGATTTCTTATATATATTACACTAGATTTTATTAATTCGCAACATAAGAGGAGTAATATTAAATATAAAGTCTGTATTTTAATAAGATTTTAAGATTGATTGAGAGAAAAGTGAAGTATAAGGAAATTTATTTCTATTGTTGGTTGAGTATTAATAGTTTGCGTGGTATAATTTAGTAGTTAGAAAACTAAGAAAAAGGTAGATAGTATGAAAATATTAGATATTATTGATAAAATAAAAATAAAAACTATTTATGGAAATCTGCCAGAAAATGTGAATAATATTTCCCAGGATTCTAGAAAAATAGGAGTTGGAGATGTTTTTGTCGCAATTAAGGGATATACGGTAGACGGACATAATTATATAGAAAAAGTAATTGAACAAGGTGCATCTTTAGTTATAGCTAGTCGCTATGAAAATTATAATGTAGAGAAATGTGCTGTTCTTGTTGTAAAAGAGCATGAAATAGAAAAAATTGCGAGTATGATTGCTAAAAGAATAAATGAAGGAAAAAATGTTCATACAGTTGCAGTAACAGGGACGAATGGTAAGACTAGTATTTCTACATTAGTTCACAATATGTTACGTATACTAGGTGAAACTAGTGCTTACATAGGAACGAATGGTTTTGGAAAAAATGATGCAGAACCTGTTTACTTCGGTAATACTACTCCTGATGTAGTAACATTACATAATCAGATAGGTGAATTACGTCGAGATAATATAAAAAACTTAGCTTTCGAAGCATCATCGCATGCGATGGCGTTAGGACGCATTTATAATGTGGATATAGATGTAGCAATATTTACGAACTTAACACATGAACATCTAGATTTTCATGGGGATATGCAAACTTATGCCTATGATAAGAGTTTACTATTCTCAACTTTAGGGAATAATTTATCAGAAGCAAAGTTTGGTATATTGAACAAAGATGATAGTTATTATAAAATTATTTCTAAATGTTTATATCAACAAGAAATTAATTATTCTATTAAAGATGAAACTGCTGATTTTTATGCGTATAATATTAAACAATACAAAGAAGAAAAAATCTATAAAACAAGTTTTACACTAAAATCTCCAGAAGGAACATTTGAATGTATTACTAATTATATCGGAGACTTTATGGTAAGTAATGTCCTTGCGGCGCTTGGTGCTGTTTGGGTAAAAGGATACAGTGTAGAAAAACTCGTTAACATATTACCTAAACTAGGTGCTTTATACGGTCGTATGGAAATTTTAGGAGATGATTTACCAATTGACATAATCAGCGACTTTGCTCATACTCCAGATGGATATGAGAAGTTGTTGGAAGCAACTAGAGAAATAAGAAAAGGTAAACGTACTCTTCTAGTAACAGGAATGGGTGGTGGAAGAGATATTTCTAAAGGACCATTAATTGGAGAAATTATCTCAGAAGCAGATTATGTTGTTATTACAACAGATAGTCCACGTGATGAAGATGTAGAAGTTCTTATGGGTTCAATTGAAAAAGGTATGACTCATAAAAATTATGAAAAGGTTTGGTTCAGAACAGATGCGGTTAAACGCATAATTGAATTATCGGAACCGGGAGATGTAGTAATCTTAGCTTCAAAAGGACGTGAAGATTATGAAATTCTTCAAGGTGGAAAAAAAGTTTGGCACTCAGATCCAATTGTTGCTGTAGAAGAAGCGAAAAAGAAATTTAATATAAAATAAAAAATTGAAAGGAAAATAACGTGGTAGAAAAAATTAGAGAACAAGTAGAAAAAAGAAGAACATTTGCCATTATCTCTCACCCTGATGCTGGTAAAACTACATTAACTGAAAAATTACTTTTATTCGGTGGAGCAATTCGTGAAGCAGGAACAGTAAAAGGTAAAAAGACAGGAAAATATGCAAAAAGTGACTGGATGGATATTGAGAAACAACGTGGTATCTCTGTAACTTCATCAGTAATGCAACTTGATTATGATAATAAAATTATTAACATCCTAGATACACCAGGGCACGAAGATTTCTCAGAAGATACATATCGTACTCTTATGGCAGTAGATAGTGCCGTAATGGTTATTGATGGTGCGAAAGGGATTGAGGCTCAGACATTAAAATTATTCAAAGTATGTCGTATGCGTGGTATTCCAATCTTTACATTCATTAACAAAGTTGACCGTGAGATTAAAGATCCATTAGAATTATTAGAAGAAATTGAAGAAAAATTAGAAATAGAAACATATCCGATGAATCTTCCAGTAGGTATGGGACAAAACTTCTTCGGTATTATGGATAGAAAAAATCATTTTATAGAACCGTTTAAAGAAGATAGTGATTTTGTAGAATTAGATGAAGAGTACAATATCGTAGATGATAATCCACTTGCTCAAGATACTATGTATCAAAAATGCGTAGAAGATATGATTCTTATTACTGAAGCAGGGGTTGATTATGACTATGATAAACAACTAAAAGGTGAGCAAACTCCAGTATTCTTCGGATCAGCATTATCATCATTTGGAGTAGAAAGTTTCTTAAACTATTACGTGGATAATGCACCAACACCAAAAGGTCGTCGTGGAGTAAATGGAGAAGATATTCAACCAACAGGTGAAGACTTCTCAGGATTTATCTTCAAAATCCAAGCCAATATGGATCCTAAGCACCGTGATAGAATTGCATTCTTACGTGTATGTTCAGGTGAATTTAACCGTGGTATGGATGTAAACTTAACAAGAACTGGAAAAAAATTAAAGATTTCACGTTCAACGAACTTTATGGCAGATGATAAAGCTACTGTAGATGTAGCATATGCAGGTGATATTATCGGTCTTTACGATAGTGGAAACTATCAAATCGGTGATACACTTTATCAAAATAAAAAAGTTGAATTTGAAGCACTACCTTCATTCACTCCTGAAATATTTGTAAAAGTTTCTGCGAAAAACGTACTGAAACAAAAACACTTCCACAAAGGTGTTGAGCAACTTGTTCAAGAAGGAGCTATTCAATATTATAAGACATTACATACGAATCAAATTATTTTAGGAGCAGTAGGTCAACTGCAATTTGAAGTGTTTGAACACCGTATGAAAAATGAATATAATACTGAAGTAGTAATGGAACGTATCGGACAAAAAACTACGCGTTGGATTGAAAATGAAGATTCAATTAATGAAAATATGTCGAGTTCAAGAAGTATCTTAGTTAAAGATTTATATGATAACTATGTATTCTTATTTGAAAATGACTTCGCGATGAATTGGTTTAGTGATAAATATCCAGAAGTGAAATTATTTAGTAAACTGTAGGTTAAATAAAATGAGTCATATTTAAATAAAAAATTTCCAATTTATTTATAATTAGTTAATTTTATTGACAGTTGAAAGATTAATTGTTATACTGAGAATATAAAGAAGGTGTCTCACTACCTATATACCAAAGGTGAAAGTTCAAAGATGGAAGAGAGGTTTTCAACCTCTCTTTTTTGTCATTTATTCAGTGAAAAATTATTTGTGATTGAATTTCAAAAGAATATATAGTAATTCTAAATTGTATTAAATTTCACATGTAAAAATTTGAAAAAAACTGCTTATAGGTATATAATTAAGTGTTGGCAAAATTTTATTATAAAGAGGATAGCATGAAAAATTTAATAAAAAAAATGCTGGATCTTTACAAAGAACCTAAATATAAAAGTATAGTTAATTACATTTTCTTTGGGATTTGTACAACTTTAGTAAATGTAGTTACATACTTTATTTTGTATTATTATGGGATGGAAGTTAGACCAGCAAACTTAATATCTATAACATTATCAATTTTATTTGCATATTTTGTTAATGCAAAGTATGTGTTTAATTCTAAAGCTGTTGGATTTAAGAAAGTTTTTTATGAACTAGGTAAATTCTTTGCAGCTAGATTATCTACACTTGTTATAGAAGTATTTGGAGTTGAGTTATTTATTTATTTAGGGATGAATGCATATTTAAGTAAATTTATTATTCAATTTGTAGTACTTGTTGCTAATTATGTTATTAGTAAATTTTTAGTTTTCACAAAGGAGAAAAATAACTAATGAAATGGTTTATCACAGATATGGATGGAACTTTTCTTAATGATAAAAAAGAAGTTGCACCAAATGCGAAAGATGTAATAGTAAAACTGCAAGATAAAGGAAGTAAATTCATAATTGCCACGGGAAGACCTGATATTGCGGTTAAGCATTATTATTACAACTTAGGGATGAACGATGTAGTTATTTCTAATAATGGAAGTTTAATTAGAAATCTATCAACAGGTGAAATAGTTTATCAAAAGAGTTTTAAAATAGAAGAAATTGAAAAAATTTATAACATGTTTAAAGAACTAAATGATGATGAGATAGAATTTCACGTGTATACATTAAATTATATTTATTGTAACCATTTGTCATTTAGTATGGCTAGAATGAAGAAACTTGAAGCGGATATGCCAGAGGAACTGAAAACGCCAATGTATATTCATGATGACATTATAGGTGAAATCAAGAAAAATAAAGAAGATTGTCAAAAAATTATGATGATTGCTAAAGATCATGATAAAGTAGTGAATTTCTTTAATGAGGTAAGTAAAGTTCTAGAAGTAGATGGAACATTCTCGGCAATTGATTTCTTCGATATTATGCCAAAAGGATGTAATAAAGGAACAGCCATTGAAAAATTAGCTGAATATTATAATTCTCCAGTAGAAGACTGTGTAGTATTCGGTGATAATTTTAATGACAAAGAAATGTTTGATGTAGCAGGATGGAGTGTATGTCCTAATAATGCAAAAGAAGAAATTCAAAAAATGTGTGATGAAGTTATAGGAAATAATAATGATTTTTCTGTCATTAAATATGTGGAAGATTATTACGAAAAAATTAAATAAATACTTGATAACTTAGCGAAAATTTGATAAATTATAAAGTAGCGTATTAATTACCGAAATAGTGATTTACATATGAAAAAATTTATATTTGATCACTATTAATTGTACAATGAAAAATAAAATAAAGGAGAACTTTCATGAGAGGAAGAAGAAATGAGAAGAAAAAGTTCAGTAGAATAATAGCTTTCTTGTCATTAGTAGTTATTATCCTTACATCAATAGGATTAACATCAAAATCTAATGCCGATAAAGTAAATCTTGGACTGGATCTTCAAGGAGGATTTGAGGTGCTATACCAAGTAGAACCTCTTAAAGATGGTCAGACTATAGATGAAGCAGCTGTAAAAGCGACTGCAGATACTATTAGCAGACGTATTAATATACTTGGGGTAAGTGAACCGGTTATTACTGTTGAGTCAGGAAATAGAATCCGTGTTGAACTTGCAGGAGTTAAAGATCAAGAAACAGCTCGTAAAGTATTATCGACACAAGCGAACTTAACTATTCGTGATATAGAAGATAAGGTGCTGTTAGACGGTTCTGATTTAGAAGAAAATGGAGCGTCTCAAGGATTTGATCAAAGCAACAAGCCTGATGTTAACTTGAAATTAAAAGATGCTGATAAATTTGGTAATATTACTTCAGAAATCAGTAAACGTCCTCAAGGTCAAAACTTAATGGTTATTTGGATGGACTTCAATGAAGGAGATTCATTCAAAGCTGAAGCGGCTAAAGAGAAACCTAAATATGTTTCTGCACCACAAGTTGCTCAAACTATTAACTCTAAAGATGTTCAAATCACAGGGAACTTCACTGTAAAAGAAGCCAAAGAGATGGCAGCTTTATTAAATTCAGGAGCTTTACCTGTTAAGTTAACAGAAATTTACTCTAATTCAGTAGGGGCTCAATTCGGTGCCGATGCATTACATCAAACAGTATATGCAGGGGCTGTAGCTTTAGCTATTATATGCTTATTCATGTTAGTTATTTATCGTGTACCTGGATTTGTAGCGAGTGTAATGATGGTCGCATACGTATATATTACGGTAGTATTCTTCAATATGATTTCAGGGGTGTTAACACTTCCTGGTATTGCCGCCCTAATTCTTGGGGTAGGTATGGCAGTCGATGCTAATATCATTATGTATGAAAGAATTAAAGAAGAAGTACGAGCAGGATATCCACTAAAAAAAGCATACTTAGATGGTGCTAAACAATCATTATGGACAATCTTCGACTCACAATTTACAACAGTTATCGCGGCAGTAGTACTATTCATCTTTGGTACAAGTAGTGTTAAAGGTTTTGCAACAATGTTACTATTATCGATATTAGTCAGCTTTATAACTGCAGTATTCGGTACTAGGTTATTACTAAGCTTATTAGTAAATTCTAATATCTTTAATAGTCGCCCAGGGTACTTCGGTGTTAGCAAGAAGAGTATTCACGAAACTAAGTTTGGTATAAACTCGCTAAACTTAAGTACTAAATTTGAATGGTTAAGTTTTACTAAACACATGAAGAAATTCTTTGCTTTAAGTATTGCAATTATGATAGCGGGGTCTATTTCTTTAGGAATGTACAAATTGAACCTAGGAATTGATTTCTCTAGTGGTACACGTATTGATGTAGCTGCAAATACTGAATTATCAGTAGATAAAGTTCAAGAAGATTTAAACAATCTGAAAGTAAAAGACGAAAAAATAGTTTTATCACCAGATAAAAAACAAGCAACAATTCACTCTAAAGAGAGTTTTGGGCAAGAAAAATCAATAGAAATAAAAGAATACTTTGCTAAAAAATATGAAAAAGATGCGAACTTAAGTGTTGTATCTCCAGTAATTGGTAAAGAATTAGCTAAAAATGCATTATTTGCATTAATGTATGCTTCTATAGGTATTATTATCTATGTAGCATTTAGATTCGAATGGCGTATGGGACTTACGAGTGTTATCGCATTACTGCATGACGTATGTATCATCATTTTCATCGCGAGCTTATTACGATTAGAAATAGATATTACATTTATCGCAGCGGTACTAACAATTGTAGGTTACTCGATTAACGATACAATCGTTACATTCGACCGAATTCGTGAACATATGCGTCATGAAAAAGTATTAACATCCAAAGAACAAATCTATAAACTAGTAGACGTATCATTACGACAAACATTAACGCGTTCTATTAATACGGTATTAACAGTTATTATTACTGTAGTAGTTATGTTATTGTTAGGAAGTAGTTCAATCTATTCATTTAACGTAGCATTACTTATTGGATTAATCTTTGGTTTATATTCATCATTATTTATCGCAGCGCAGTTATGGGCAGTGTTAAAAGTACGTGAATTAAACAAAAAAGGAAAAATTGAAGTAAGTGTAAGACAATCTCCAAGAGAGAGAAAAGAAAACGATAAAGTTTTAGTATAGGATATAAAAAGACATCAGGCTGGAGAAATTCAGTTTGATGTCTTTTATTTTCAATATTATTGATATATACTTTAGCATAACCTATGCTAGCAAGTTTCGCCACCTCAAGAAGAACCAGCTCCTGCAGTGCATCCGTAACAATGCATACCAGTAACAATCCTACGTATACCTGTATGATTATTGACAAGCTGACTCACATGGTTGATTTCTCCAGAGATTTTTAGTTTCTCAATATAGTTAAAGTCACAATCATATAAAGAACCATCAGGACCAACAGAAATCATGTTTCTACACATTAGACCTGGTAGTGTTGCTGGATTATATGCTTTGTAAAGCTTATTCATATAACCTTCATATAAATCTTCTCTATGTAAAAATTCAGAGAATCTTCCTATAGGATTGTTTGTTATTGCGAATAGGTTATTGAAGACAATTTCAAAGTTGTCATATAGTTTTTTCTTATACGTTTTTTCTAGTGCTTCTTGTTTGGGAGGTAAAAACGCTCCATTTGGATTATAGACTAGGTTTAAGATAAGGTCTTCTTCTTTCCCGTAACCTAGTTCATTTAGTTTTCTTAGTACTTCTATTGACTTAGGAAAAACACCTTTTCCACGCTGTTTAGCTACAACCTTTTCATTGTAATAGGGTAGGGATGCTACTACTTGAACTTTTAAGTCACGGTATAATTCAGGTATATCTCTATATGCTGGGACATCAAGGATAATAAGATTAGTTCTTACAATTACAGTTTTAGCATACTGAGAAATTTCTTTTAAAAACCATCTAAAGTTTGGATTCATTTCAGGTGCACCGCCTGTAATATCCATCGTTTTATATTTACCAACTTTGAATGCTTCGATTATCTGTTCAAAAGTTTCTCGAATCATATTATTTTTTCTAGTAGGTCCACCATCAACGTGACAGTGGCTACATGTAATATTGCATAAACTACCTACGTTGATTTGCATAACCTCAGGGAATTCTTCAGTTAATAAATATTGTTTTTCCTCAACTTGGTCAAAAAATTTAGGAATATTTAATTCTGTCATAATAATACTAGTTTGTAAGTTTGTCAGAAAGTTCTTTACTTTGAAGACCGTGTACAAGAGTAATACCAGCTTTCATTGCCGCCGCAACGTGAATAGCTTCTGCGATTTGATCTTGATCGCAACCTTCTTCTAAACAAGTACTAGTATAAGCATCAATACAATAAGGACAAGCTTCAGCATGGGCTACAGCAAGTGCGATAAGTGCCTTCTCACGAGTTGTTAGTTCACCTTCAGCCATGACATTACCGTAGTAATTCATAAAGTTTTTCCAGTAATCAGGAGCGTCTTCACCAAATTTTCCTTCACCAAATTCTATTAAATGTTTCTTTTTAAAATAATCTGCCATATTTATTCTCTCCTTTAGAAATTTGTATATAATTTTATTATAAGTTAGTTTGCATAAATAATCAATGAAATTGTCCGATTTATGGGAGTGACTCAAAAATCGTGATTTCGGAGAAATCGATTTTGTCGAGTCACCCCCGCAAAGTTTATTAGATATCTAAAAAGCTTTTATAAAGCGAATTTAGATATCAATAAACCACTGCGTCTATGAGTTTTCATGTAAACTATTTTAAAATTTAGTACTTTTAGGTTAGCCTCTCAACTAAAAAATAATTCTAAAAATCCTTAACTTTATTATCTTACATCTTTATACATTTTTGCTATTTCTTCCACAGGTACTCCACGACGGTACATTTTTTGATATTGCTGCATCTGCCACATTGTTTTTACAGTATGATTTTTATATCTTCTCGTAGATGTCGTGATAGGGGAGTCAATTACTGTAATTTTATAACTAAGTGCACTTAAATCTTCTGAGAGTTTATAATCTTCCATTAAAGGCATATCTTTATATCCTCCAACTTCTTCGAAAACTTTCTTGGTTAGAAATATAGCTTGATCACCAAAAGCAAGGTTAGTAATACTTGCACGCATATTAGAAACAAGAGAATTTACCCACATAGGAAAACTATTTGGGTAGAATCTAATCTTTAGACAGCCGACCTCAGTGGGGCAAGTAAGTACTTTTTCAATTACATCTTTTTGAAGAACACTATCACAATGAATAAACCATAGGATATCACCTTTAGCAATTTTTGCACCGTAATTCATCTGATTTGCACGACCTTTTTTATCAGAAAGATGATATGAATAACCAAAATAAGAGAGTTCATCTAATATTTCTTTTGTTTTATCTGTAGAACCACCATCAATGAATAATACCTCGTGTTCTTTAATACTATGCAAACAATATAGATTATAAACAAAATCACGTATTGTTCTTTCTTCGTTATAAATTGGCACAATAATAGTAATCATATATACACTCCTAAAATAATAGTTAATATAATTATAACATGTAACAAGGTATTTCAAAATGATATTTCCCTTTAAATTTAGGGTTTAAAGTATTTTTAATAAAAAATATAAGGAATTACAAAATAAGATTGATAAACAAACTGTATCTATTGTATAATCACAGTAGATACAAAAACGTTTTATTATCTAATTGAACTATTTAAATAATATTAAAACAGATTAATTAGGAGGGCTATGATGGATATAAAAGTTTCCAATATGTCATCTGTACCGATATATCAACAGGTAGCAACGCAAATTAAAAGTAATATTCTAGATGGTAGCTTAAAATACAATGATCAATTACCTTCTATTAGGAGTTTAGCTAAAGAGTTAGAGGTTGGTATCATTACAGTAAAAAAATCATATGAGGTATTGCTACAAGAAGAGCTAATATATTCAAAAGGTGCTGTTGGATATTTCGTAAATAATATTGATTTAGCTACTGTCTTAACGATAAAAAAAGAAGAGTACTTAGACGAACTTAAGAGTATAATTGATAAGGCTATTAATGATGGACTTAATATAGAAGATATTAAGGATATAGTTGATAAAGTATTGGAGGAGAAGAGTAATGATAAAAGTGAATAAATTATTGATTAATAAAAGAACATTTCAACTTGGTCCAATTGATTTGGAGTTAGAAGAAGGGTATGTCTATGCAATTACAGGTAACAGTGGAAGTGGTAAAACATTATTTCTTCAAACACTTTTAGGAGGTTTATCTTCAGAGAAAAATGTAATTACTTACGATAATCTAAATTTTCATGAAAATGAAGTAGATATTAAAAATCTTTATTCATATGTTGCTGATAAACCTTTGTTTTCAGATTCTTTACGAGTAGATGAGGTTCTATATAAAATATATAAATTAGATGTAAGATTTAATTTAGAGAAATGTTTTGAATTTCTGAGTAAACATAAAGTATATCGTCATAAGAAAATATATGAACTTTCACAAGGAGAGAGGAAAATACTATTATTTTCTATAGGAATTTATACAAAATCTAAACTATTAGTTTTAGATAATCCATTTTCTGGTGTCGGTTTAATAGCTAGAAAAGAAATGATAGCACTTCTCAGAGAATATATGGATGAGGATAAAACAATCATTATAGTAACTGAAGAACCATATGTAATACAAAACCTAGCCGATTATATTATTGTATTTGAAAATGGTCAAATTACTAGTAAGGAAGACGTGGTAGAATTACAAGAACGATTCAAGACTAATGATATAGATAGAATATTACTTTCTCTATTGAAAGGAGAGAATGAAAATGATTAAACAACAATATGAAACAAAATTTGGAGCAATTTGGAATTTAATATCAAGTAGAAACTATAGTATGCCATTATTTTACAAAGGATTATATATATTATATTACTTTGTTACAATAACTACTATACTAGAATTATTATTTGATAAAACATATATAATATTAGCTCTGATTAGCTCATTAATTATAGTTATAAATGGAAGAAAATATGATGATCCTGAGCAACAGTTTATTGAATACCTTCCGATTTCATTAAATAATAAAGCAAGATACATTTATTATATTACATATATAAGTCTATTTGTAGGAGGACTGGTTGCATTTGTGCTTGATTTTCTGTATCGTAGAGTCAATCCGATTGAGTATAGTTATGCTATAGTTGTAGTTATAGCTTTATCTAATTTAGCGATAATACAGATGATATATACTAAAAAATCATTTATTTACTTTTTTATATGGGATGCATTAATATATCAATTTATTGTAAGTATAGTCAGATTTGTTTTACTGGGAGTTTATGCTACATTTACAGGCCCAAAATATGACAGTACAAATTTTAATCTAATAAAAATATTGATTTTAATATTATTGGTAGGAGTGTATCATTTTATGTGTGTTGAGGTTATAAATAGCATAAAGAAAAGCACTAAACTAAATAAGAATGAAAGAATAAAGTTAGTGATCATTTTAGTATTATTACTAATTACTGCTGGTGGATATAAATTATATATAAATGCAGGTAAAGAATTTGCTAGTGGTGTTAAAGAAGCATCAAAAACAGGTATTGTAACAATATATGAAAATCCAATTAAAGAACAAAAAAGCATAAGATAAGAAAATAGAATATTAATAAAGACAGTGACTTTAGAAAAATGAGTATAATTAGTCACTGTTTTTTGTTAAAAAAATACTCTAAAGAGGAGAGAAGATAAAAAAAGAAGACTTGGATAACCAAATCTTCTTTGTATTAAATAATTCTTATTTGAATTCTGCTGTGTTAACACGAACTCCAGGACCCATAGTTGTAGTTACAGCTACAGATTTGAAGTAAGTTCCTTTAGCAGCAGCTGGTTTAGCTTTAGCTAAAGCGTCTTGAACAGCGTTGAAGTTTTCAACTAAGTCTTCAGTTGAGAATGAAACTTTACCGATTGGAGTGTGAACAACACCAGCTTTTTCAGCACGGTATTCAACTTTACCAGCTTTGATTTCATTAACAGCTTTAGTAACGTCCATAGTTACAGTACCAGTTTTAGGGTTTGGCATTAATCCTTTAGGTCCTAATACACGACCGATTTTACCAACTTCTCCCATCATGTCTGGAGTAGCTACGATTACGTCAAAATCAAACCAACCTTGTTGGATTTTAGTGATGTATTCACCTTGTCCTACGTAGTCAGCTCCTGCTGCTTCAGCTTCTGCTGCTTTATCACCTTTAGCAAAAACTAAAACTTTAGCAGTTTTACCAGTTCCTTTAGGAAGAACTACTGCTCCACGAACTTGTTGGTCGTTTTTACGAGTGTCAACTCCTAAACGGAATGCAACTTCTACAGTTGCGTCAAAATTTACTGTACTTGTTTTTTTAGCTAATTCGATTGCTTCTACTACAGAGTATAGACTAGAAGAATCTACTAATTTAGCTGCTTCAAGATATTTTTTACCTTTTTTTGCCATTATAATTATCCTCCTATTCTCCTACTAAGATACCCATACTTCTTGCAGTACCTTCAATCATACGCATAGCTGCTTCAACAGAAGCTGCATTTAAATCTTCCATTTTTAGCTCAGCGATTTCTTTAACTTGTGCTTTTGAAACTGTAGCAACTTTGTCACGGTTAGGAACAGAAGATGCTTTTTCAATTTTAGCAGCTTTTTTAAGTAATACTGGAGCAGGTGGTGTTTTAGTAACGAATGTAAATGAACGGTCTTCATATACTGAGATTACCACTGGAATGATTAATCCTGCTTGGTCTTGTGTACGAGCATTGAATTCTTTACAGAATCCCATGATATTAACACCAGCTTGACCTAATGCTGGACCAACTGGTGGAGCTGGGTTAGCTTTACCTGCTGGTACTTGTAATTTAACAACTTTTATAACTTTTTTAGCCACGATAAAACCTCCTATATATTTTTCGTGATGTGGTCATTTGAACGTCTTTAGATTTTTCGTTCTCCCACTCAATCAAGTTTTGTATTTTTACATACTTGAATATAATATCACACTGGATAAGTAATTGCAAGTATTTTGTTAAGTTTTTTTAAAAAAATTACTAACTAAATAAAAATAAAAGTATTTCTAATTGAGTAGATATTAAAATAATACAACTATGAAGATTAAAATTCAAGAGATAATACAAAGTATTAACAATGAAGAATAAATTTAAAAGGGAAATGTGAATCCTTTATATATAGAAGAAAAATTATTGTAAACAATGATTTTCCCTAAGTGAACTATTGACTTTTTACCTTAGGTAGTGTAGAATTGTAGTTATGGTATGTGACAAATTACTGATATTTAAATATTAGTAAAATAGTGATATCATAATTAAAATTTTTCAAAATAGAAAGAGGTTGCAAAATGATTTATGGAATAATCAGTGTTGCAGCTTTACTTGTTGGACTTTTATTTGGATATATCATTTCAAAAAATTCTATTCAAAAAAGATTAGAATTATCTAAACAAGATGCTGAACATATTATTGGTGAAGCAAGAAAAGAGGCTAGATATATAGTAGAAAAAGAAACTACTATAGCAAAGAAAGAAGCCGAAGAGATAATTAACATTGCTAATAAAGAAGCAGAATTTAAAAAACAAGATATTCAAAGACAAGAAGATAGAATCGTTCAAAAAGAATCTTCATTAGAACGTCAAACAGAGCTTTTAAATAAAAAAGACGAATTGTTAAGTTCAAGAGAGATGAAATTGGAAGAAAAATCTCAATTACTTGAAGAAAAAAGTACTGAGGTTAATCAACTTAAGCTTCAACAAGAAACAGAGTTGCAAAGAATTGCAAACTTAACAGAAGAACAAGCTCGTGAAGAGATTATGGCCGCAGTTGAAACTGATATGGCTAAAGATATGGCAATATATATAAGAAATAAAGAACTTGAGGCGAAAAGCGTTGCAGATAAACGTGCAAAAGAACTTATTGTTCAGTCATTACAACGCTTTGCTACAGATGTAGTTAGTGAAACTACAGTATCTGTTGTTGATCTTCCTAGTGATGATATGAAAGGTCGTATTATCGGTCGAGAAGGTAGAAATATTCGTACTCTAGAAACATTAACAGGTGTTGACTTAATTATAGACGATACTCCGGAAGCAGTTATCCTTTCAGGATATGATCCAATTCGTCGTGAAATTGCTAAAACAGCGATTAAATCACTTATTGATGATGGTCGTATTCACCCTTCTAAAATTGAGGAAGCTGTTGATAAAGCACGCAAAAATATTGATCAAGTTATTAGAGATGCTGGAGAACAAGCTACATTTGACCTTGGAATCCACAATATGCATCCTGACTTAGTAAAAATTGTTGGTAAGTTAAAATATAGAACTAGTTATGGACAAAATGGACTACAACACTCTATGGAAGTAGCGTATATTGCAGGACTTATCGCGGCTGAGTTAGACTTAGATGTTGCGACAGCGCGTCGTGCAGGATTACTACATGATATAGGTAAAGCGCTTGATCATGAAATTGAAGGTTCGCATGTTGAAATTGGTGTTGCACTAGCTCTTAAATATAAAGAGAATGCGATAGTTGTAAATGCCATTGCATCACACCATGGGGATACTGAACCGACACATCCGATTTCTGTAATTGTTGCCACAGCGGATGCACTTTCTGCATCACGTCCAGGAGCTCGTAGAGAGTCATTAGAAAATTACATTAAACGTCTACAAAAACTTGAAGAAATTGCAAATGAACATAAAGGTGTTGAGAAAACATTTGCTATTCAAGCAGGTCGTGAAATTCGAGTAATTGTAAACCCTGAAGAAGTAGATGATACTAAAACTTACAAAATTGCCAAAGAAGTTAAAAATAAAATCGAAGAAACGATGCAATACCCAGGAAACATTAAAGTTAATGTTATTCGTGAGGTTAGAGCAGTTAAGGTTGCAAGATAGTAAATTAAGCGATTGGGAATATCCAATCGCTTTTTTGTATACAATTATATAAACAGCGATAAATTTATAAAGTATGAAGCAAAGAAATGAGAATATATTTCTTAAGGTAAATAATAATAGTATTATATTACAATTTAAATTTAGGTCTAAGCCATTATATGTTTACTAATTTTATTAAATAATATTTAGTATCATTATCATGATATATAATAAGAAAATTATATAATAACAATTAATATTATATTAAATTTTCTTCAGAATCGAAAGTTAATTAAATTTTTATATCGGATATTTTCGTTTATTCAATGTAAATTAATGCAATTACTTTATTATCTGGTAGTTTCTATCTTTTAGATATAAACAGAATAAGTATAAGCTTTCCTTTATTTGATAGGTATTATCGTTTAAAGAATAAAGAGAATAGTGTTTTATTTATCTAAAATTATTATAAATTATACAGGATTTTATAACATTATAAAATATACATATATTTTTTTAGAAAATTTTTTAGGTTGATTTATAATATATTTTAAATTTAGAGTATTTTACTATAAAAAGAATAATTAATAATTATATTTACAGTAAATTAAAGAAAACAATTAGTTTTCGAAAAAATAAGTGGTAATCGATAATTCAAGTAGTAATTTATTTATTATTATAAAGATGCTGGTTATTAAACAAGTTGTTAATTTCTACACATTTTAATTAAATCTGTATTAAAACAGGGTTGAAAAAAATGTCTTTGTTATTGTATAATCTTTATTGTAGATAAAATTAATAGGTATCTATGTAATTATTATAAATTTTTAAGGAGAGTGTTATCATGACAAACACTGTAGAATCTAAAGTATTTTTAGAGCCGCAAGAAACTTATGAGTTAACTTGTAAAAAAGGTGTTGCTAAAGCGACTGCAAGCCTAAAATATATGTTAAGCTTAGGTTTCTTAGGTGGAGCATTTATCGGGGTAGGTTTCTTAGCTTTACTTCGTGTATCAGGATCAATTCCTAAAGAATTCGGTGGAATCGGTGCATTACTTGGAGCATCTGTTTTCCCTATCGGACTTATTTGTATTTTAGTAGGTGGAGGAGAATTAGTTACAGGTAATATGATGGCTGTAACTGTTGCGTGGTTTAATAAGAAAATTAGCTTTAAACTGTTAGCTAAAAACATGGTTGTTATCACATTTGCTAACCTTGTTGGTTCTTTAGTTATTGCTTATTTCTTAGGGCATTTAACTGGTTTAACTGGTGGAGCTATTGCAGCTAAAACTATTTCAGCTGGTGAATCAAAAGTGTACTTAACATTCTGGCAAGTATTCTTCTCAGCTGTAGGTTGTAACTGGTTAGTAGGTATGGCGGTATGGTTAAACTTTGCTGCTAAAGATGTAGGTAGTAAAATGTTTGGTGTATGGTTCCCAATTATGACATTCGTTGCTATTGGATTCCAACACTTGGTTGCGAACATGTTCGCAATCCCAGCTGCAATGTTTGAAGGTGCAAATATCTCAGTTTTACAATTTATCCAAAACATGGGAACAGTATTTTTAGGTAACTTTGTAGGAGCTGTTACTTTAGTTTCTGCTTTATACACATTTGCTTATAAAAAATAAGTTTAGAATAGTTATATAAATACAGATTTGCATTAAAAGTATTAGCAAACATATAAGATGAAGTAGAGTTAATTCACTACTTCATCTTTTTATCATACTGTTAAGTTTTATCGTAAAGTAGTAAAAAAGATTCCAAATCATTAAACTTGGAATCTTTTTTTATTTTATTCTTCTACTTTAACAACCCATCCGAATTTATCTTCTACTTTACCTAATTGGATACCTGTAAGTAGGTTGTAGATTTTTTGAGTCCATTCTCCTGGTTTATTATCTGTGATTAATTCTAATTTTTTAGTACCATCGAATAATTCTCCAACAGGAGCGATTACTGCTGCAGTACCACATAAGAACACTTCTTCAAGTCTACCATTGTCGTATGCTTCATAAACTTCTTCTAAAGAAAGTTTTCTTTCTTCTACTTTTTCACCTAGAGATTTTAAAAGTTCTAATACTGAAGCACGAGTGATACCTGGAAGGATTGAACCATTTAATTCAGGTGTTACGAATGTACCATCGATTTTGAAGAAGATATTCATTGCTCCACCTTCTTCAATATATTTTTGTTCTACTCCATCAAGCCATAGTGATTGAGAGTAACCAAGTTCTTGAGCTTTCTTTTGTCCTTTAAGTGATCCAGCGTAGTTACCTGCAGTTTTAGCAAAACCGAATCCACCGCGAACTGCACGAACATATTCGTGTTCTACATAAATTTTATTAGGTTGAAGACCTGCTTTGAAGTAGCTTCCTGATGGAGATAAAATGATTACGAATTTAACTTCGTTATTTGGGTGTACTCCAAGTGCTTCTTCTGAACCATATAAGAACGGTCTAACATATAGTGAAGTACCTTCAGATTTAGGAATCCAATCTTTATCGATAGAGATTAGTTTTTTTAGTGCAGCTAATGCAAATTCTTCATCTAATTCAGGTAAAGCGATACGATCTGAAGATTTGTTTAAACGTTTAAAGTTTTGTTCAGGGCGGAATAAAACTGCTTCTCCGTTAGCGTTGTATGCCTTCATACCTTCAAATACACTTTGTCCATAGTGTAATACATTTAATGCAGGTGATACAGGTATTGGACCATAAGGAACGATACGAGGATCATACCAGCCTTTATCAACTGACCAATCCATGATAAACATATGGTCGGTAAAAACCGATCCAAAACCAAGTTTGTCATCAGGTGTTTTTTCTTTAGGTGTAGTTGTAAGTTCTACTCTGATATCATTTACTGTTAGTTTTGTCATAATTATATTTCTCCTTATCTTAAAACAATTAATTTGTTAATTTAATATAACTATTATAATACTAATTGAATATTTTTTCAATACTTTTCTTTAAATTTTCTGAAATTTTAATGAAACTATCCGATATTTCTTGTTGCAAAATTTATAAAAATACTATAAAATGTTTAGAGTACTATTGTTAATATTTTTCTCTTAATATTACTTATACTAATTTAATTTTTATTGAAAATGTGTTACAATATTAGAAATATATTATTAATAATGTACCTAGTAAAGAAAGAAGGCATATATATATGGATATAAAAAAATCATTAGAAAACAAATTTAATACATCTTTAGCTAATCTAACAGGTTCGCCTATTAGAGAATTTGATAGATTTGCTTCATCAATAGATGGTATTATTAAACTTACATTAGGAGAACCAGACTTTGACACTGCTGAAGAAGTTAAAGAAGCAGCTAAAGTCGCACTAGATAACAACAGAACTCACTATTCTGTAAATAATGGTATAGAAGCTCTAAGATCAGCATGGGCTAAAAATTTAGAAAAGAGATATAATGTAAATTACAGCTCTGATGAGGTTATTGTGACGATTGGAGCTTCAGCGGCGATAGAACATACTATTTCAGCGATTACGAATGAGGGAGATACTATTTTAGTTGTAACACCTTATTTTTCAGCGTATGAAGGAGTGGGTATTTTAAATAAATGTAATATAAAATTTATAGATACTGTAGATAATGGCTTTAAAGTACGTCCAAGTGATTTAGAAAAAGCTTTAGAAGAAAATAAAGATGCAAAAGCAATTTTAATAAACTACCCTAATAATCCAAGTGGAGTTTCTTACACAAGAGATGAGGTTAAGGAAATTGCTGACGTATTAGCTAGATACGATATCTTTGTACTTAGTGATGAAATTTATGGTGATATTACTTATAATTTCAAACATACATCACTAGCTGAGTTTATTCCTGAGCAAACAGTTCTAATTAGCGGACTATCAAAATCACATGCTATGACAGGATGGCGTATTGGTTTTATAGCAGCTCCTGAGGCAATGATTAGAAAAATTGGTGTATTCCACCTGTTTACAGTATCTGGAGCACCAACATTCATTCAAGATGCAGCTGTAGTAGCATTGAGTGACGAGAATGTTGATAAATATAATAATCATATGATTGAAACTTATAGAGAAAGAAAAGACTATATGGTTCCAAGACTTCGTGAGTTAGGCTTTGAAATTCCAGAAATAGATGGAGCATTTTATATATTCGCTAAAATCCCTGCAAAATATCGTGACCTAGGAGCCATGGAATTTTGTAAATTATTAGCGAAAGAAGCACGTGTGGGAGTTATTCCTGGAACAGCATTTGGGAAAGCATACAATGATTTCTTTAGAATTAGTTATGCAACTAGCATAGAAAATATTAAAGAAGCTGTTGAAAGAATTTCTCAATTTATGAATAAATAAATTATAGTAGAAAGGTCATTATAATGAAGGGGAAATTCATAACAGTAGAGGGTTCAGATGGTTCAGGTAAAACTAGTTTTATTACCTTTGCTACAGAATATTTAAAAGAAAAAGGGTATAAAGTAATTACCACACGTGAACCAGGTGGAACAGTATTTAGTGAGAAAGTAAGAGAGCTTCTTTTTGATAGTTCAAATGATATCGATGCAAAGACTGAAAGTCTACTGTTTTGTGCAAGTCGACGTGATCATATTGTTAAAAAAATATTACCGTATGTAAATGATGGATATATAGTTATATGCGATCGTTTTGTAGATAGTTCAGTAGCATACCAATCATATGGTCGTGGTATAGATAAACAAGAAATCTTGGATATTAATGCGTATGCTACTGATAATCTTGAACCTGATTTAACGTTATACTTTTGTTTAGATGTTGAAGTAGGATTGGCTCGCACAAAAAACAGAGATGATAATAACCGAATGGATCAAGAAAGTTTGAATTTTTACAGAAATGTTAAACGAGGTTATGACGATCTTTCAAAAGAAAATAGCGAGCGTATCAAAGTAATAGATGCTAGTGATACTTTTGAGAATGTCCAAAAGCAGGCACTTTCAATATTGGAAGGATTTTTAAACAATGAACTTTAATAAAGATACAGTTGTAATAAAATCTTTAACAAATACATTAAAAACTAATAAACTATCCCATGCCTATTTAGTAATAGGTGAGGATAGTTTATATTGTGATGAGTTTATTTTAAGTTTTGTTAAAGCGATATTTTGCTTAGAAAATAAAAATAAGGAATTTTTCAGTTGTGAAGAATGCAAAAATTGTAATAGTATAAATCATGAAAATTACGTTGATTTTTATAGATTAACAAGTGAAACTTCTATAAAAAAAGAAGAAATCCAAACGTTAAAATCAGATTTGAGTATTAAAGCATTTTATGGTAAAAAAATATATTGGATAAAAGATATCGAAAAGATGACTGAACAAGCAGCTAATAGTCTTCTTAAATTTTTAGAAGAGCCTGAAGATGATATTATAGCTTTACTTAGTTGTAAAAATATCAGTGCAGTATTACCTACAATTATTTCTCGCTGCCAACAGATAAAATTAGTTGGTCAAAGTAATAATATAGAAAGTGTACAAAATGAAGAGTTGATAAAATTTGTTGCTGAATATGTAAGGAAATATATTAATAAACCTCATTTAGCAAATATATATCTTTTAGAAAAATTAAAAAGCAAAGAAGATATAGTCGAATTTTTTAAATATTTGAGCATTAAAATAACTAATAGTTATACTGAAAATAATCAACACGATGTCGTGAACATAAGTAAAGTGCAGGAAAAAGTACTGCTAGCTGTAACAGATTTGAATTCGAATGTTAATGCTACATTTGTTTTAGAGAAGTTCCTTTTTACAGTTTTATTAGATGATAATAATTTAGAATTTTTAATACGAGGTTAGTATGGAAGATAATTTGAGGATAGATACAGTTTCGAAAAATTATAAGATATTACAAAAAGTTGATCATTATAGCATGTCAACAGATTCGTTTTTACTCCCGTATTTTGCTAATGTACCAAAAAGTTTTAAAAAAAATATAATAGAACTCTGTAGTGGTAACGGGGGTATCTCTATAATTCTAAGAGAAAAATCCGCAGCTAAGATAGAAATGTTAGAAATTCAAGAGGATTTAGTTGAACTTAGTAAAAAGAGTCTGAAGCTAAATGGAATTACTAATGTAGAAGTGCGAAGCGGTGATATAAAAAATGTAAAAGAATACTATAGACCATCATCGTTTGACTATGTTATATGTAATCCACCGTATTTTCCTGTTGAAAATATGCCGAATCAAAGAGAAAAACACAATCATAATATATCAAGACATGAACTATTATGTAACCTTCGTGATGTAGTGCAGGCGATTAGATATTTAGTTAAACAAAATGGAAAGTTTGCACTAGTTCATAGAACTTATAGAATAAGTGATATCATCTCTGAATGTGAGAAAAATGGACTAGCAATAAAGAGAATAAGATTTGTATACAGTAAGTCTTCAAGTGAAAATAGTAAAATAGTACTTGTTGAAGGTAGTATTTCAAAGGTTAGTGATATTAAAGTTGAACAGCCGTTTTATATTTATAATGAAGATGATAGCTATACAGATGAGATGAAGAAAGTGTATGGAATTTATGAGTAGCTTTATGTATGTAGTTGAGTGTTGCGACAAAACTTGGTATACTGGATATACAACAGATATAATAAGAAGAATAAAAACTCATAACGCAAAAAAAGGTGCAAAGTATACGAGAGTAAGAGTGCCTGTTAAACTAATTTATTTTGAAGAGTTTGAAACGAAAAGCGAAGCTACACGTGCGGAAAGTTTATTTAAGAAATTGACACGTAGTAAAAAAGAAGAATATATATTATTAAATTTGAATACAGAAAAAGGGCAAAAAATAAAAGATTTTAATATGAAAATAAAGGAAAAATAACTATGTTATATTTAGTAGGAACACCAATTGGTAATTTGGAAGATATTACATTAAGAGCATTAAGAGTGTTAAAAGAAGTGGATATTATAGCTTGTGAAGATACGAGAAATACTCAAAAGTTATTGAATCATTATGAAATAAAGGGTAAGAAATTAATCAGTTATCATGAACATAATGAGGATAAAATGAGCGATAAAATAATTGAATACTTAGAAGAAAGGGTAGATATAGCGTTAGTAACTGATGCAGGTATGCCATGTATTTCAGATCCAGGTTACGTATTGGTTGATAAGGTAAAGAGTGCTGGGCTTGATGTAGTAGCTTTACCTGGTGCTAATGCTGGTCTTACTGCACTAGTAGCGAGTGGAATTGAATCTTATAACTATACTTTTTATGGATTTTTACCAAGAAAAAGTAAAGAACTTAAACAAAAGTTAGAAGTCATTTTGAACTCAAAAACAACGGGGATTTTGTATGAGAGTCCACATAGGGTTAAAAATCTAATAGAAGAGATTGCTAAGCTAGCACCATCAAGAAAAATTGCTGTAGCAAGAGAACTTACGAAGATGTTTGAACAAATAGAAACATTTGAGGCTAGTGTAATATTAGAGATGCTAGGTGAAAAGATTAAGGAAAAAGGGGAGTTTGTAGTGATTGTTTCTCCGTCAAAAGAAGAGGAGCACAAAGAACTTAATCTTGAAGACATTGTAGAATTAATATATGAAAAAGTTCAAAGTGGTGAGAAAAAATCAGAAGCTATTAAGAATACTGCTAAAGATTATGGCATAAATAAAAAAGAGGTTTATAGTTTATATCATGAAAAATATGATTAGTTTTGTATCAGTGAATATATTAATAGTAATCTTTTTAATTGCCGCAATACATATTAAAATATTTTTCCTACCATTAACATTTTTTGTATTCTTAAATATATTTTTAATTTATAAAAGAAGTTCAGAGTTAGACAAGAATGAACAAAAGAAAAAGATTATGTTGCATAATGTTAAAAATTCTTTAGGTATAATACTTGGTTATACAGAAGCACATAATGATGAATTAATAACAAAAGAGGAACTAGATGAAAGAATTAATGAGGAGATTCAAGGGATAGTTTCAATGATAAAAGACGAGATCTATAAGTAGATTTCGTCTTTTTTAGGTTGTTAAAATTGTAAAGTGAGCAAAATATTAAATTTTATGGTGACATACGTAAAAATAGAATTTAATGCTATTTATAATGATTTACTGTAGAGTCGTTTTGAGATAAGTGATAATGGTTTAATTTATGTTTTACAAAGCTGTTTTATTTTTGTAACAATATTATTTATAAGAAGAGGTATTTAGTACGAATGTCAATCTGTTTTATAAGAAAAAATATAAACTTATGAAATAATCATTAAATAAAATTATTTTTAATAATTTAACATTTGTTGTAACAAGGGTATTATTAATAAGTAGCTGATTAATAAATAACTAATGATATATATATTATGAAAATGATAGTAATATTATTAAAATAATTAATACTATAGAAATAAAAAATATAAAAAAATACAGTAAATTCGAGTTTTATACTTTATTTTATTATGAAATAGTGATATTATATAGTTATATTAGGCGAGGTATGCATATTTAAATAAAGAAAATTTATATAGGAGAAGATTTATGGTAGGAAAAAATAATCTTAAAAAAAGATTAGAACAAAAAGCTGAAAAAATAGAAACATACTCAATTAAGAAATTCAAAGTCGGTACGGCGAGTGTTCTTGTAGGTGTTGGTTTACTTTTTGGTGCTGGAGTAGCAGAAGCGAGTGATAGTATCGCTCAACAAAACAGTGATAAAAGCATAGAAGAGGTAAAAGATGCTCCAGTGACTATTTCGACGCCAGCTGAAGTTAAGCCTTTAGAAACTAATGCTCAAAATACAAGAGAAAAAGTTGCAGAGGCGGTAGCTGAAAAGTTAAATGCACAAACTTCTGAAAAAGCAGAAACTAGTGAAAAGACTCAAAAAGAAGTAGATAAGTCAGTATTAGCACAAAAAATTGAAGAATTAAAAATCCAGATTGAAAGAATTAAAAATAATACTAAACAACAAACTATTCTAAATGATGCATCTAATAAACTGGTATCAGCAGAAGGTTTATTTAGTGTTGCAACCTCTCAAAAAGAAGTCGATGCGAAAGCTAAAGAAATTAGTTCATTAACATCTATCTTAAAATCAATTAAGGCTGAAGAAGTTACAAAAGAAAACAAAAATAAAGACAGCCGAAATGGTAAAAAGATGGAAGAAGGAACTGGTTTCAGAACAAGTGAAGGAGCAGCAACAGCAACTACAGCGACAGGAATTGGGGCAGATGTAGTAGATGCTACGGAAAATCCAGCAGTTACAAGACCTCCTTATACAGAGAGAAAAGTAGCGGAAGGACTTGCAAAACAAATTGCATGGTTAGACTTCTCAGATCTAAATAACTGGTCAAATGTTGATATACAAAATGGAAACGTATATTTAAAAGAAGGCTCAATTTATGAGAAAGAAATTATGCCTAACTACCGCATTAAGTTGAAGGTTAAATCGTTAAAACCATTCCAAGCGACAGAAATTTATAGAAAGCGTATGGAAGCTAATAATGCAACACCAGAAGAAAAAGCAACATTTAATCCAAATGCGACTAATGGACTTATTGGTAGAACTGATAACAACCCTGTAAGAATTACTGCACAAGCTCAGGATCAGTGGTCTGAGATTAGAGATAATGGTATTAATACAAATGGAAGAAAAACCTCTATTATAGCAGATCGTCTTGGATCTAATATTGGGATTCAATTTGAAATTAGTGGTACTTATAAAGGAAATATCGTTCGTCCAGCCGTAGTAATGACCGATGCGGAAAGTGCAAACCCTGGGGAAAATATTGTCTTTACCACAAATGGTAGCGGTTGGCAACAAATCATAGATTTAGAGAAAAATACAACGAATGTTCATAGATATAGACCGCTAAATTATTATAAAAATGCTTATAAAAATCTTCCGGATGCATCATCGTGGGGTAATGATGTATACAATACTCAGGCTATCCTTGATGCAGGTGCCGGGAATAAGATAGTACCTAAATTCTTTACGAATCCAGACCAAGAAACGGGTGGTCTTGGTACGGGTGTATTTGGTCCTGGTGTTACAGCTGGTAAATACAGTGTTCCTGTTGTAATGACAAAAAATGCAACAGAAGTGGGGATGTACGTTTTCTCAAGCGGAGCGCAAGCAGCTATGATTGGGGTAGCGCCTATTGATGAAGGCGATGCTCCGACAACGTATGGTGAAGCAACCCACACAATGAATACGAGAAATGGATTGACTGGTGACGTAGTAAAACAACCATATTTAGGGTCTGAAAGACCTGATGCGGATACTAATACCCTTAAAAACTGGCATGGTGATGATGATACTGATGCAGCAGACGAAGGGATCAATCAATTACTTCCTGATAATTTAAAAGGTAGCGAAGGAAATATTATCAAAGCAAATGTTTCAAGCGCTGGGTATTATACCTTAAATATTCAGGCACACACCGGGGGTGCTGAAAAGGCATATGTTCGTTCATGGATTGATTTTAATAATAATGGACAGTTTGATTCAGATGAAGCTTCGGATATTGTCGAAATTACACAAGATGGCGATGTAAAATTACATTTTACAAATAAAACACAAAAAGACGCAGGACAGTTACTTCAAGCTGGTACTAGGGTTCGTATTGCAACAAGTAGAGAAGAAATTGAAAAACCGACAGGACTAGCATTCTCTGGGGAAGTAGAAGACTTTAATGCGAAGATCACTCACCCACCAAAAGGAGATAAGCAAACTACAATTGGAAATGCTACAATTGGAAATAATGTAGAAAAACAAAGTACTACTGTTCATTTCACTCCAAAAGGTAAATATATTTATACACAAGATGATGTCAATGCGGAAATCGATACTAATGTTGTACCAGTATATATTAACAATAAAACTCGTGAAAAAGTCACTTTATCAGACGAAAATACTTATACTGTAAGAGGACAAGGAACGTATAAGTTTACACCAAATGGAAAAGATGTCGATGTAGAATTTACTCCAGCAAAAGGCTTTGTAGGAAAAGCACACGGATTTACAATTCGTCGTCAAGATACGAACAGAACAACGACAGACTGGGGAACAAGTGATGAAGCTGTTTCTCCAAATGTGAATGATGTGTTAAATACGATGGATGGATTATACATTCCAGAAGTAAGAATACCTACTGTAGAACCAACTCCTAATAATGTGGAAAGTAGGAATATCCAAGGATTCGCACAAAAAGGCAAACCTACATTTAATGTTGAAACTTCGGATACTCCGGTTACTGCATCAGCTAAACATCCAGCAAGACTGATTGATCCTAGAACGAACACTCTTGCAGATTCTGCGATTGTAGATGCCTTAGATCCAAACAACAATAAAGTCGGTACTTATAAGATAGCTCCGGAAACAGGTGAAGTAACATTTACACCAAATATTGATTATAAAGGTGAAGTGCAACCTGTCAAAGTGTCTGTTCCAGTTGTTGTGGCACATGATAAAGATGATAAGGATATTACAGTTACTACAGTAGCTACGTATACTCCAAGAATTACTCCAGTAACACCAACAGCAGAAGCGTCAACAACTAGAGATGTTCAAGGAAAAGCGCAAGTATCAAGAATCGTCTTTGATACACTAGAAAATAATGCCGATAAAAATCAAACGGTTAACTTTGATAGAAGTCCGGAAGTGAGTAACGCTGGAGAACATGTTGACTTAGATAAAGAAACATTAACATTACTAACTACTTCAGGAGCTGAAACAAATACAGTCACAACAGACCAAGGTGAGTATGTATTAGATAAAGTAAGCAAAACTATTACATTTACACCGAAAAAAGAATTTGTCGGAACAGCAACTGCTGTAAATATTCGTATCAAAGATATGAATGGAACAAAAGTTGAAACAACTTATACACCAACAGTGATTGAAGTAAGACCAACAGGTAAAGATTCAGCAACTTCAGGACCACAAGGACTGACACAAAAATCTCCAATCGTCTTCAATCAAAGAGAGGAAGAAGATGGGAAAACAGTAAACTTTGATACAGGTGACGAAAGGGTAGCCCTAAAACCAGAAACTCTTACATTACTAAATGGTTCAGATAAAGTGAAATCAATTACTGTACCGAATGTAGGGACTTATGAATTAGTGGACAATGCGATTACATTTACACCTGCGCCAGCCTACCATGGAACAGCAGAAGGAGTAAATGTTCAAGTTGAAGACGAAAATGGAAAAGTTGTTACGAAAAAATATGTACCAACAGTAACTGAATTAACAGTAACTCCAGAAGGTAAAACAACGAAAAATATCCAAGGGGAAACTCAAGAAGGAACACCAACCTTCACGATTCCCGCTGAATCAACGAATGCAACTGTAACAAGTCGTAAATTAGTGGATCCAGCTGATCCAACTAACACACCAAAAGATACAGTAACATTAGATGGTAAAGGAACATTCACCATTGATGGAAATGGAAAAGTAACATTCGTACCAGTTCCAACCTATAAAGAAGATGTTCCACCAATTACGGTAAAAGCAACTGTAACCATTACAAACGCTAAAAACGAAAGTACAACAATTACATCAACAGCTTCTTACAAACCGATTATTGTACCGGCTGAGATTGATAAAGCACCAGCTACATCAACGAACTTACAAGGTTTAACACAAACTGGAACTCCAACATTTACACCGAAAACGGTTGAAGTAAATGGAGTGCAAAAGACAATTAGTGTTGAACCAAATAGCTATAAACTTGTAAAAGATGGCTTGGAAAGTGAATCACTTCCAGCCTATAAAGCAGGAACAACTGAACAAATTGGTACGTATACAATTAATCCACAAAATGGATTAGTGACATTTACACCAACAGATAAAACTTATACAGGAGCAGTAGCACCAGTAGATGTACAAGCAACTGGATCAAATGGAGTAAAAGTTCATACAACCTATACACCAACTATCACACCAGTAACACCAACAAAAGAGCCATCAGCAACAACTGATGTACAAGGTAAAAAACAAGTATCAAGAATTGTGTTGGATACAGTAGAAACAGATGCTGATAAAGATAAAACTGTTAACTTCAACAAAGGAAGCGAAACAGGTGCTAATGGAGAACGAGTTAACCTAAACCCTGATACATTAACATTGTTAAATGATGCAGGAGCTGAAGTAACATCTCTTACAACAAGTGATGGGGAATATGTTTTAGATAAAGCAAGTAAGACAATTACTTTCACACCTAATAAAACATTTGTAGGACCAGCAAAACCTGTAAAAGTTCAAATCAAAGATGTGAATGGTACAAAAGTTGAAACAACTTACACGCCAACTGTAACTGACGTTACAATGTCAAGTGTGGATAAAGAATCTTCTGCGCCACAAGGGAAAACACAAACAGGAAAACCTGAATTTACAGTTTCAACTCCAGAAGTGCGTATTACAGGATATAAATTGTTAAATCCAAATGGTAATACACCAGTAGAAGGAAATGAAATTGAAGTACCAGATCAAGGAACATATCGTATTAATCCAACGAATGGGGAAGTAACTTTCATTCCAAAACCAGGTTTCACAGGACCAGCAACAGGAATCACAGTACAGGCTACTGATGAAAATGGAGAAACAAAAGATGCGAAATATAAACCAACGGTAACTGCATTAACAATAACTCCACAACCTGTAACAACAACAAATATCCAAGGAGAAACTCAAGAAGGAACACCAACATTCCCAGTTCCAACTGAATCGAATAATGTTACAGTTACAAGTCGTAAACTAGTTGATCCAACAGATCAAACAGAAAAAGACAGAGTAACAATAGAAGGAAAAGGTACATTCACAATTGATGGAAATGGTAAAGTGACATTCACACCACTTCCAACATATAAAGGTGATGTAGATCCAATTACAGTAAAAGCAACTGTAACTATTACAAATGATAAAAATGAAAGTACAACAATTCCTTCAACTACGACATACAAACCAATTATCGTATCAGCTGAGATTGATAAAGAACCAGCAACATCAACTAACTTACAAGGTTTAGTACAAACAGGAACACCAGCGTTCAAATCGAAAACTGTATATGTAGATGGAACACCAAAAACAATTACGGTTCAACCAAATAGCTACAAACTTGTAAAAGATGGAACCGAAACAAATACACTTCCAGCATACAAAAAAGGAACAACAGACCAAATTGGTACGTATACAATTGATTCAGCGACAGGACAAGTGACCTTCACACCATCGGATAAAACTTATTCAGGTGAAGTAGCACCAGTATCTGTACAAGCTACAGGATCAAATGGAGTAAAAGTAGAAACAACTTATACACCAATCATTACACCAGTAACACCAACAGCAGAAGCGTCTGCAACAAGTGATGTACAAGGTAAAAAACAAACTTCTTCAATCATATTAGATACACCAGAAAACAGTGCCGACAAAGATAAAACTGTAAACTTCAACAAAGGAAGTCAAGTAGGGGCTAATGGAGAACGTGTTGAATTAGATGCAAGTACACTAACATTGTTAGATGGAAATAATGAAGTAACATCTCTTACAACTAACGATGGGGAGTATGTTTTAGATAAAGCAAGTAAAACTATTACATTTACACCGAAGAAAACATTTGTTGGACAAGCAACAGCTGTAAGAGTACAAATCAAAGATGCGAATGGAACGAAAGTTGAAACAACTTACACACCAACAGTAACTGACGTTACAATGAAAGCAGATCCTGCAACTACATCAGCACCGCAAGGACAAACACAAACAGGAACACCAACATTTACGATTTCAAGTCCAGAAGTAAGTATTACAGGATACAAATTGTTAAATCCAAATGGTAATACAC
>NZ_CAUPZX010000020.1:0-34559 GCF_963515875.1 uncultured Gemella sp.
CTAAGAGAGGTATAAACCTCTCTTAGTGCTATTGATACTTAGCCATATGGCTTATTTTTTTGAAAAATGACCAAAATATCAATATATTATTCTTGCGGAAAAAGGTTAAATTTGATATAGTATAAAAGGTTATTGAATAAAGAAATAGCGGAGGAAAAGATGACGAAGAAAGAAAATTTTAGAAGGAAGCAGTATTTTTCAATAAGGAAATATAAGATGGGTGCTTGTTCTGTATTGTTGGGAACAAGTTTGTTTTTATCTTTAAGTTATACCGGTGAAGCTAAGGCGATAGAGGAAAAAGAAGTATGTATTCATGCGGTTGATAATAGTAGTTTATCGGAACAAATAAAAAGTCAGCTAAAAGTTTTTGAAGAAAACAAAATAACAGTAGAAGAAGGTAAGTCATATTATTTTGTATATAAAAAAAATAATGTATTACCAAGTACGGGTGGAGTAACATCGGGAACTGCAGTTTTAGGTGGAGCATTGTTGTTGGTGTGTTTAACGTTGATAAAAAAGAAAAAAGGGAAATTGATCTTTTTAGTTAGTATGTTAACTGTCGGTGGCAATTTAAGTCAAGTGATGGCTTTTGAAGATTTTAAAGAAATTCAACCAGTTGTGATAAAAACTTCAATAGGTGGAATGTTACCGAGTCCAGAGGAAATACCTGGATATAGTTTTACGGGTTACTATTTTGAAACAGGGAATACATGTACAAACAAAAGTAGCTCTATCAAGATAGAAGAACGAGGAGGGTTTACTCCTGGGCTAGTAGAGGAGAAAGTTGCAGTAAGTGAAAAAGGAGAGCCATTAGTACAACCAGAGAATCCGGTGGGAGTAGTAAGCGAGAAAGGCGAACCTTTAGTACAATCGGAGAACCCAGAGGGAGTAGTAAGCGAGAAAGGCGAACCTTTAGTACAATCGGAGAACCTGGTGGGAGTAGTAAGCGAGAAAGGTGAACCTTTAGTACAATCGGAGAACCCGGTAGGAGTAGTGAGTGAGAAAGGAGAGCCTTTAGTACAACCAGAAAAACCGCTAGCAAGTTGGAATGGACCTACATTAGTACGAGAAGAAAACCCAATAGCATACGTTAGTATAAAAGGAGATAGTTTAGTACAACCAGAGAATCCAGAGTATGAAATAAAACCAACACCGGAGGTAAGTCCAAAACCTACTAGACCGGCTGAAGAACCGAAAGGGAATGATACGACAGTAGACATCAATGAATCAAAACCAGCGCCACGACCAGTGCGAATAAAGGATAACAGGAAATGCACCAAACCAACAGCTGATGAGTTAAAACACTTTGAAACATCGACGATAATTATTAACGGAAAATCGGTTATTCCTATTTCAACAATAACTACCGTAGAAGAATTGGATTATAAAACAATTTATAGTGCAGGCGACCCATATGATTTAAACTTTAGAGATCAAGATGAAATAGTAGAAGGTAGTAAAGGCACGGAAGTAATTACTACTTCGTATATTCGTGATGAATCTACTGGAAAACCAGTAGAACATATTTCTAAAATAATATTATGCCGACCGTTAGATAGAGTTATAGAAGTTGGAAATGTTAAGAGAGTAGTAGAACCTATAGAAATCACAGAGGTGAGAGAAGATGACCCTGAACTTCCAAAAGGAAGGGAAGTTGTTATTGAGGGAGAACAGGGTGAAAGAACAAAAACTATAACTTATGAAGTTAACCCTAAAACTGGTGAATTAACAAATCCAAAAGAAGAAACTGAAATAACTAGACTTGCGATACCAAGAGTAATCTATGTTGGAACTAAAGAAGAGAAACCTCATTTACTACCGGTTAATAGTGAATTAGAAAATGCAGTAAATGTAACGGAAGCTACTGCGGAGATGAGAAATGTAGACTTGTTGACAAATGAAAAGTTAAAAGCTCAGTTAACTCCATCAGATATAGAAATAAATCGAGATTTATTCTTAAAACGAAAAGAATTACAAAAAACTAATCCAACGATAACTGATGAAGAAGTAAAAGAAGTTTTACGAAAAGAGTATCTAGAAAAATTATCGATTAAAGAAACGCTAGAAGAGACTAAAATAGATTTAGATGCTAGGTTGAAAAAAGTTGCGGCGCATACATTGAGCATTATTGGAGACACGCCACAAAATAGAGAAAAAGTTAGACGTGATATTGAAGCTAATAAAGAAAAAATATTATTAGGATTATCTTATATAAATAGATTTTATAATATAGACTTTGGAGACACTAATATTCGCGATATACTAGCATATAATCCAAGTTCATTTGGTAAGAAAAATGTTACATCTTTAGATTGGTTGACACATCTTGGATCTATGAGTTATGACGAATTAAAACTAACTAATAGTCCAAAAACATTTGAGAAATACTTCGGGAAAATCACGGATAAACCAACGCTACTAGATTTCCTTGATTACAATAGAACTACATTCACTAATATGGACGGTGATACGTGGTTGAAGAAAGCGACTAAAGCTATCGTAGTTGAAAAAGCTTCGAAACAAAAACCTGATGAAAAAGTAGAATTATATACGAAATTAACTACGCCTCCTGAGAAATATGGGGCAGAAGAACTTCAAATAAAAAATAGAAGACAACACAACATAGCTACATTATTAGGTTTGGTAAATATTAAAGAACCAAGCGTGTATGCTATAACTAATATGGCGACGGTAACTTATGGAAATATCGGAACGTATATGGACACTTCTTTAGAGAAAACAAATAAAGCTAAATATGCCGAAGAGCTTAATAAGGTTAAAGAATTGATAGAATTAACTGCGACAAGACAGGCAGATTATATTGATACTCTATATAGAATAACAAAAGAAGAAAATCGTTCAAAACTAATTACTAATAGAGTAATTGTAGATACGATGAAAAAATATACGCCTGATGAGTTTGCTGGAATAGCGACAATATGGTCTAAAGAATCGGGACCAACAGCGGATAAAGGGGTTAAAGACTTTATGACACCTCTAGGATTGTATTCACCATCGCAAAATGTAGGTGCAGAAGCGAATGGAGTAGGTGTCCGTTACTTTATAGATAGAGTTCTGGATGATAGAGGTTCAGCGACTTACTCTCATGAAATGACGCACTTATTAGACAGAACAGTACTGTTTAATAATCATGGTCGTCGAGATGGTACAGCTGCAGAATTTTATGCTCGAGGAATTTTTGAAAATTCTTATACACCAGAAAAAGATACATATTTTAACCTAAACTTTGTTTTTGACGAAAGTAATAAGAACGGATTCTATAATAAAACACCTAATAGATTCAAGACAGCTGCAGATTTAAGAAATTACATGCATGGAAGTTTTGATGTGCTATATAGTCTAGATTATTTAGAAGCGGAAGCGACAAGGAAACTTTTAGCAGAAGATAAAACTAAATATTTCAAAAAGATAACACCGATTGCGTCAAAAGGACCTAGAGCGACAGTAACATACACAAATCAAGCGGTTAAAGCTACGCACAATAGTGAAAAAATCTCAGAAATCACACTAGATGAAGCAAAACAATTAACGGATATTAATAGTTTAATTGATAATAATATTTTAGTGAACCGTTACATTATAAATGGATTTAATGCAAAAGGTGATGTCTTAGCCAATGGATATTATTTTGTAGATATGTTTGATACAATTTTTGGAGTTAGTGAAAATGATAAAGGTATGAGTGGGGATATTACATTCAGAAAACAAGCCTTTGAGCTTATGGGAGCTTTGGGCTATTATGAAGGATTTGTACCTTATGTATCGAATCAGTTTAAAGCAGAAGCAGAAGCGGCAGGAAAACCATTATCTGATAAGTATATTTTTGAAAAAATTCTAGGAAAAACATATACGGCTTTCAAAAAAGATCAAATTAGTGAGCGTGTTGCAAAATTAGATAGGTTGAAATCTATTACAATAAATTATAACGGAAGAGAAGAAGTAATTGAAAGTAAAGAAAAATTACAACAACTTATGAATGAAGCTGTACGAGAAGAAGTAGCTCAAATAAAAGCAGGTAGTACAACGGCTCAGAAATTTATGTTTATAGAAACTCCAGTGCAAAAACTTAAAAAAGAGATCTATAAAGCATACTTAAGACAATCACAAGACTTTACAGAGTCTATTTATAGAATATAAAAAGTGTGTAAGGTGTAGTATACAACCTGCTTTATCAGATGAGGAAGTACTTGATAAAGCAGGTTGTTTTTAAGTGCTCTACTTTAATGTGGTTAAAATTTGAATTTTCATCTTTTATGATAAAAACGAAACAAAATGTTCCGTTTTTATTATAAAAAATTGATTTTTTTTAAAAAAAATATTATAATTATTTTGAAATAAAAGAAAAAGTAAGTATTATTATTAAAGAGAGAATAAAGCTATGTTTAACGTAAAGATTAGAGAAATTAAAGTTGTAAATTTTAAAAATACTAAATATGGGGAGTTGCAATTTCCAAGAGTTTTGAATCCTGACAGTAAAGATATTTTAGGTGTATATGGTCAAAATGGTTCGGGAAAGACTGCTATTATTGATGCTATGGAACTTGTTCAAAAATTAATGATAGGTAAACCGTTATTGGAGGATGCTGGACACTATATAATGGCTAACCAAAATTATATGCAAGTAGCAGTCTCTTTTGATATGGATTATAAGATGATTGAGTATGTTGTTGATTATGAGGTAACTATAAAAAAAGAGAAAGATAAGTGTCTAATAGACTCAGAGGAGATTAAATATAAGAAAAAAAATGAGGATGAAATTAGTAGAAAGAAAATTTTATTTAAATATGCTGATTCTAAGAAAAAACCTTTAACCCCTAAAATTAAGGTAGATAAATTATCTAAATACTCGTTTAATGATGTTAGTAATAAGATAAATATAATGGTTATTAATGAATTAATTAGAAAAGAAAGTAAATCTTATTTGTTTAATTCAATGTTTATGGAAATGTTGGGAGAGTATAAGGATGAGTTTAAAGAAGAATATTGTATTTTGAAGGGGTTGAATAGATATGCTAATATAAACCTATTTATTATTTCTTCCGAAAATAGTGGAGCAATAGAATTTAAATTCTTTATTCCGGTTAATTTTAAGATTACAGAAAATAACCATGTTTCTAAAGGTGAAATAGCATTGATGTTAGAAAAACCTACATTTATGAATGATAGACAACTTGAAATAGTTGAGAAAATCGTAGATTGTATGAATATTGTAATGAAAAAAATAATTCCTGGAATGACAGTTGAAATATTGAACTTAGGTAAAGAAGTTGTTGATGTAAAGGATAATGGAGAGGAAGTAATTTTAAATAAACTAGAGTTATTTTCTAATCGTGATGGGATAAGTATTCCATTAAAATTTGAATCACATGGTATTTTGAAAATATTATCAATTTTAAATGTTTTAATTAATGTATATAACGAAAAAGACATAACTTTATTTGTTGATGAACTAGATGCGGGGATTTTTGAGTATTTACTAGGGGAGTTGCTGGAGGTTTTCTGTATGAGAGCTAAAGGACAATTGCTGTTTACTTCACACAATTTGAGAATTTTAGAAACTATACCAAAAAGTAACTTAATATTTACAACAACAAATCCTGAAAATCGCTATATAAAATTAACAAGTGTCAAAAGTAATAATAACTTGAGAGATTTGTATATACGTACTATTATGCTTGGTGGACAAAAAGAGGAGTTATATCAAGAAACAGATAAAATAGAAATTAGTAAGGCTTTTGGAAAAATAGGGAAGGTGTTATCTAATGGGTAAAATGAAGAAGGTTGTTTTATTTGTAGTAGAAGGATCTACAGATGAAACAGCATTACAACCAATTTTGAAAAAGTTATTGCAAAATGATAAAGTTAAGTTTGATGTTTTACATAGAGATATTACATCGGATATTAAATGTACTACAAAAAATATAAAAGAAAAAATAGGAAGAGAGATTAATGAATACTTAGATGTCTCTAAGTTAAAGAAAAAAGACATAAAGGAAATAGTTCATTTGATAGATACAGATGGTTCATTTATAACAGATGACGCTATTGAAGAAAAAAAACAAGGGGAGATAGAATATACTGAAGAAAAAATACTAGTAAAAAATAAAGAAAAATTAGAAGAGAGAAATCAGAGGAAGACTGCAATAGTAAAGCTTTTATGTACAACTGAACGAATATTAAGAGATATACCGTATAGAATTTATTATTTTTCTAGAAATAGAGAGCATGTTCTTAATAACGTAACTGAAAATTTGTCCACTGATGAAAAATGGGATTTAGCGGAGGAATTCTCTGATAGATATGAAAATGATGTGGAAGGTTTTTGTGAACTTATGTGCAACTCATCATTTTCAAAGGGGGATAAGTATAAAGAGTCATGGGAATTTATTTTAGATGGTACAAATTCACTAAAGAGGTATTGTAATTTTCATATATTTTTAAAAGATTTACATTTTGTGAGTAGTAAGTTATTAAATATTGAAAATAACTTATAAATCAGCTTAGCCGACATTAAGAGGATATACGTTAGTGAGGCTGATTCAAAAGTACTAGATTTTAAAAATAGTTTACATGAAAACTCATAGACGCAGTGGTTTGTTGATATCTAAATTCGTTTCATAAAAGCTTTTAGATATCTAATAAACTGTACGGGGTGACTCGACAAAATCTATTTCTCCGAAATCACGATTTTTGAGTCACTCCCTGTGTTTAAATTGTAGAAATGATTAGTTTTTTATTATTGTCCATGATTTTTAAGATTGTATAAATAAATTTTTAAACAAATATTATAAAAGGAGAAACACGTATGGACAGGTTTAAGAGTGTTAATTTTTATTATACATTAGGTATAATGTTAGTTATTTCGTTAGTAGCGAAATATCTTGCGCAATTACCAGCGCTAAAACTTTTTGGGCATTTGGTAATTGCGCTTGTTATCGGTATGGCGTTACAAATGTCGAAAGGATTAAAAGAACAGGTTAAGGCGGATATTCCGTTTATAAGTAATAAATTCTTGCGCCTTGGGATAATTTTATTAGGATTTAAGTTGGCGTTAGATAGACTTTTATCGGAAGGTAAGAAGACGTTGATTGTGGCGTTCTTTATCGTGTTATTCATGGTAACTTTAACTTACTTTATGTGTCGAGCTTTTAAAGTGGATCATGAGCTTGCGTTACTTTCTTCGTGTGGTTGCGGTATTTGTGGTGCTGCGGCAGTTATGGGGGTAAGTGGTCAACTTCGAGCAAAAACAGATAATAGCGTTCTTGCGGTTGCGGTTGTTGCGATACTGGGGACGGTGTTTACGTTGATAGAGGTAAGTCTGCAGCCTTATTTAGGTCTTGATGCATACAACTACGGAGTGTTTACAGGAGGAAGTCTTCATGAAATAGCTCATGCAGTTGCGGCAGGAGGAGCAGGCGGGCAAGTGGCGCTTGATGCTGCGATTCTTACTAAACTATCACGTGTTCTTATGCTTATTGTAGTCGCAGGAATACTGGTTGTTGTTAATAAAAAAACTCAAGATGAAACAAAAGGAAAAGTTCCGATGCCGTACTTTATCCTAGGATTTATCTTTATGAGTATCTTGGGAAGTTACGTTACTTTCTTAAAACCATTAGCTCCATTTTTTGTAGATGCTGCATATGTATTCTTAGGTATGGCTATGGCGGCGTTAGGGATGAGTGTTAATTTCAGAGTTATAAAAGAACGTGGTATAAGAGTATTTACAGCATGTTTCTTATCATCGATCATTTTAATGATAGTGTGTTATGTTATTGCGAAATTTATTTTTTAGAAATATATCGCTAAGTATTATGTGGAAATGTTAGATTGGAAAATTTTAAATAAAATTAGTCCAATGCTAATTGTAATATGAAATAAACAAAGAGGAGAACAATTATGACGATTACTAGTTTATTAGGAATAAAGTATCCAGTTTTTCAAGGAGCAATGGCTCAAATAGCAAGGCACGAACTTGTTTCGGCTGTTTCTAACGCTGGAGCTTTGGGGATTTTAGCTTCTGGAGGTGTAAGTCCTGAGGAGCTTCGCAAAGAGATTCAACAATGTAAAAATCTTACAGATAAACCTTTTGCGGTAAATCTAATGCTTATGATGCCGAGTATCGAAGAGATAATCGATGTTGTTATCGAAGAGGGTGTTAAAATTGTCACAACAGGAGCAGGAACTCCGAGAAAGTATATGCCACGTTTGAAAGAGGCAGGGATAAAAGTTATACCGGTTATTCCATCTGTTAAGGCTGCGAAGAAAATGGAAGAGTTAGGGTGCGACGCAGTTGTAGTGGAAGGTATGGAAGCAGGAGGACACGTAGGAACAAGTACTACTATGTCACTACTGCCACAAGTAACAAGTGCGGTGAATATTCCGGTTATCGCAGCTGGTGGTATAGCCGATGGTCGAGGAATGGCTGCAGCTTATTGTCTTGGAGCGAACGGTGTACAAATGGGAACTGTGTTCTTGGCTTCTAAGGAGTGTCCGGTGACAGATGAGTATAAAAACATGATTATAGAAGCGGATGATACATCTACGACATTAACAGGAGAAAAATTCGGAGCACCTGTTCGTGGTATTAAAAATGAACTTACAAAAAGATACCATGAATTGGAAGAACAATCTTCAACACTTATGGAGTTAGAGGAATTAACATTAGGTTCATTAAGATGTGCTGTATACGATGGTGACGTTAAAAATGGTTCTGTAATGGCAGGGCAAATCGCAGGATTAGTAAGTGAAATTCGTCCGGTAAAAGTTATAATAGAAAGTGTAATTGAAGAAGCACGAGGAGTGTTAGGGAAAACGGAAATATAGTTGTTGAGAGAAGTCTAGGTAATTAGTTAATTACCCAGACTTTTTTATGCAATTTCTTGTGTTATTTTTAGTAGTAGTGTTTTAGAATTTATAATTAATATTGAAATATCTGAGATTTTTGATAGAGAAAATTAAAAACAATTTGAAAGTGTAAAGTTAATATATCAAGATATAAGTTTAGTTATATAGAGGAATAGAAATAGTAAGATTTTATAGGTTTTAATTATATTTCAATTGACTATGGTTAGTGTTTGTTATATTATAGGTATATATTTATTTTATTATTTATAGGAGGGTTTTATGATAGACCAAAGGCATAAACATGTTACTTATGGTTCTTCTTTTAAAGATTTCTTCAAAGGATTTGTGGATTTTACAGGGTACTCTTCAGTACCTGGACACTGGTTTCCTGTAGGAAGTATTTTAGGAGGATTTATTTTATTAACAGTTTTAGTATTCCAAGGAGTATTATCTTCATTTTCTAGTATTGGAAGAAGATCAACAAGTGATTTTGGATACTTATTAGGTGGAAGTGCATTTAGTGATGGAGTTTCTACTCTTCAAACAGGGTTAGCATTCGGAATATTTATGCTGATAGCTGGAATTATTTTAATTTTACCGCTAACTGCAAGTTTCGCAAGAAGACTTCGTGATGTAGGATTTGCTACATGGGGAATTGTTATTTTAATAGCTTTATATTATATTTTATCTTATTTCACAGTGTATTTATTAACTCCAGTGTACTGTATTGTTTTCTTATTTGTATTAATGTCATTACCATCTAATGCAGTAGAAACGAATTCTAACAGTGAATTTGCTAAATTTTTCTTAAGACAAACTATTCAAGCGCAACAATACTATAGTCAATTTGGAAACCCTTTTGGACAACCTGTTCAATATGATCAGTTTGGAAATTCAATTCCAAACCAACAATATTTTAATAATGGTATGAACCCAGGATTCCAAGGACAACCACAAGGGTTTAATCCAAATGGTCAACAAGGACGACCAAACCCAGGATTCCAAGGGCACTCACAAGGGTTTAATCCAAATAGTCAACAAGGGCGACCAAATCCAGGATTCCAAGGACAGCCACAAGGGTTTAATCCAAATGCTCAACAAGGACAACCAGGATTCCAAGGACAGCCACAAGGATTTAATCTAAATGCTCAACAAGGGCGACCAAATCCAGGATTTCAAGGACAACCACAAGGGTTTAATCCAAATGCTCAGCAAGGGCGACCAAACCCAGGATTCCAAGGGCAACCACAAGGGTTTGATCCAAATGCTCAACAAGGGCGACCAAATCCAGGATTCCAAGGGCAACCGCAAGGATTTAATCCACAAGGACAACCAGGATTCCAAGGGCAACCACAAGGTTTCAATCCAAACGCTCCGCAAGGTGGGGAACAAAGTCAGAGTTTTAACCAAAATACTCCAGAAGAAGGGCAACAAAATCAGGGTTTTAACGTAAATGAAGTTCAAGGACATTCACAACAAACACCAGAAGTGAATGAAGTTGAAGAGGTTGTAGTTGAGCAACAAAATGTAGAAGTAGCACCACAAGTTGAGGTTACTCCAACAGTAGAGGATGTAGCACCACAAGTAGAAACAACTCCAGAAGTAAAAGTTGAAGTTGCAGGTGGAGCTAGAAGCAGAAGACTTCAAAAGTTAAATAAAGCTGAAGAAGAAGTTGGATTCAAAAAAAGAAGATAAAATATAGTCTAGTAGATTAAAGAGGTTCAGGTAGAAATGCTAGAATCTCTTATTTTTTATTTGAACATAAGTGCAGATGTGTTCTGTAATGTTTTTGTTCTTATTTGCTAATTTTACTACTTTAAAGTATAATACTTATAAGTAGTAAAAAGTTGAGTAATGATAAAAATAATTTATAATAAGAAGGTGAACTTATGTTTTTAGGAAGAGAAAAAGAGTTGAATTCTTTGGAGAAGATGTACAATAAAAAAGGATTTCAGATGGCTGTTGTCTATGGTAGACGTCGTATAGGGAAGACGTTTTTATTAACTGAATTTGTAAAAGATAAGAATTCACTATATTTGCCTGCAGAAGAAGTAAACGATATGTTGAATCTTCAAAAATTTTCTCGAATCTTAGGTGAGAAGATGGGAATAACAAATTTTCCAAGTGTGGAAAATTGGAATAATTTCTTTAACTTGATAAAAGAAAAATTTGGAAAGGAGAAATTGGTTCTTATTATTGACGAGTATCCATATGCAGCAACAGCTAATAAATCTTTAAATTCTATATTGCAACATGTTATTGATCATGAGTTGAAGGATACTAATATCTTCTTAATTCTTTGTGGTTCTTCTATGAGTTTTATGGAAAACCAAGTTTTAGGAGAAAAAAGTCCTTTATTTGGGCGACGAACAGGACAGCTAAAAGTTAATCCATTAGACTACTATGATTCTGCAAAATTCTATCCAAATGCGAGTAATGAAGATAAGGTTAAATATTATGCCTGTGTAGGTGGAACGCCGTACTATTTAACATTAATAGATGAAAAATTATCGTTTGAAGATAATATAAAAGAACTCTATTTTGATATTAATGGATATTTAAATAATGAAGGTGTGCTTCTCATGAAGCAAGAATTTAGAGAAGCAGCTAACTATAATGCGGTTTTACAGGCAATAGCTAGTGGATCGAATACTTTGGGAGAAATTGTTAGTTATACTAAACTTGAAACTAATATAGTCTCGAAATATTTATTAGTCTTACAAGATTTGAATTATATCGAAAGAGTAATTCCTTTTGGTGCCAATTCGCTGAAAGGGAAAACTAGCAGGTATATTATTACAGAGAATTTTTTAGCTTTTTGGTATCGTTATGTATTTTCTGTTAGAGCAGAAATAGAGCGAGGATATGGAGATGTTTATGCGGAAGTAGCGCTAAGTGATTTACCGAATTTTGTTGGATCTATTTTTGAGGAAATATCAAGACAGTATTTGAGAAGAATGAATATAAATAAACAATTGCCATTTGTTGCAAAAACTTTTGGTCGTTGGTGGGGAAAAGATAAAAAAGGTAGTGTTCAAGAAATAGACGTTATTGTTGATTCTATTCTTGATAAGAAAATGATAGTAGGTGAATGTAAGTGGCGTAATTCTTTCAAATTACAGAAAACTATAGATTTATTGTCGCAAAGGTCGGAAATTTTTGATAAATATATTATATATAAATATTTATTTGTGAAAAATAATGATATTTTGACAGAAGAAGGTGTAACTGTAGTTACGTTAAATGAATTATATGAATTATACGAGTAATTTTACTACTTTAAAGTATAATACTTATAAGTAGTAAAATTTGATATGCAAAATATAGAAAGTTATGTGTTAAGAGAGTGAAATATATGATTGAATCGCTCAAGTACAATTGTAAAAAACTTTCATTAATAAAGTTGATTTTAAAGTTTGATTATAGGTGTACTCTTCTATACTGTTATGAAAATATCGTGAAAACGATATTGAAAACTATAAATCGCTCATCATTTAGAAAAACAGTCAAAAATAAAAATAAAAACACTCAAATTAATCAATAATTTTGATTAATTGTGAGTGTTTTTGCTTGAAATTGATTGAATAGCTATATTATATTAGATATAATAATCTTGGGAGTTAGGAGAGAAGAAAAATGGTAAATGAAAGATGGAATAAGATTTTAGATTTGTTAGATAAGGAGGGTTCATTGAGTCTTAAAGACTTAATGGAACATTGTGATGTATCAGAAGCTACAGTCAGACGAGATCTTACGAATCTAGAAGCAAAAAATTTATTGTTTAGAACTCATGGGGGTGCGATAAAACGTTCTGCAGCTCGTGGAAGTGAAGATAGTGTCGAAATGAAACGTGCTGATTTTTTACAAGAGAAAAGAGAAGTTGCTAAATATATTTGTGAGAATATTTTACAATCTGGGCAGACAATTTATCTTGATGCAGGAACATCGACATATGAGATGATAGAGTATCTTCGAGATAGAAAATTAACGGTGGTGACGAATTCAACGTATCATTTACCGAAACTTATAAATAACAAAATTCATACAATCATCTTAGGTGGAACTATAAAACACTCTACACAAGCGGTTATAGGTTCTGTAGCTATTGAACAGCTTAAAAAGTATAGTTTTGATATGTGTTTTATAGGATGTAATGGAATTGATGAAAACTTTGGAATAACAACTGCCGAAGAGAACGAGTCTTTTATGAAAGCAACTGGACTGAAAAACAGTAAGAAGAAATATATTCTAGCAGATAAGTCGAAGTTTGGTCATAGAAAATTTCAAAAATTTGCCGAACTAGATGATGTAATTATAGTATCGTATGAAGTTCCAGAGGGATATAGAAAATATAAAAATATAATAGAGGTAAAAAATATAAAGGAGGGACAATAGTGTATTATACAATCACTTTAAACCCTGCTGTTGATATGTTAACAACGGCGGAAAATTTTGCACTGGGTAAGTTAAATAGAACCCAAGAAGCGAAGTATGTAGTAGGTGGAAAAGGAATTAATATTTCAATTTTATTAAACAACATAGGTGTTGAGAGTAAGGCTTGGGGATTTGTTGCTGGATTCACAGGGTATTTTATAAAATCTGAGCTAGATAAACTAGGTGTAAAACATGATTTTGTAGAAACACGCGGGGCAACTAGAATTAATATGAAGTTAACTACAGATACAGAGACTGAAATTAATGGTCAAAGTAGTAGTGTAAACCTAGATAACGTAAGTGATTTCTTTACAAAATTAGAAGTATTGACTGAAGAAGATGTAGTATTCTTATCGGGTAATATTATAGCAGGAATGGGTGTAGAAGACTTCAAAACTATTGCGAAGAGAGTATCTGCTTCAGGAGCAACATTAGTAGTAGATAGTAACAAGGACTTAGTGTTAGATACACTTCAGTACAAACCATTCGTAGTTAAACCGAATGAATTTGAGCTTGGGGAAATGTTTGGTGTTACTCTAAATAGTAAAGAAGAAATCTTGCAGTATGCTGAAAAATTACAAGAGCGTGGTGCGAAAAATGTTCTTGTTTCACGTGGAGCAAATGGAGCTTTACTACTGACTGAAGATAAAGAAGTATTTGAGGTTAATGTAGCTAAAGGCGAGATAATATCGACAGTTGCAGCGGGAGATAGTATGCTTGCGATGTTTGTTGCAAAATATAACGAAACAAAAGACTACAAAGAAGCTCTGCGTTTTGCATCGGCTGCAGGAGGTGCGACATCATTCTCAGTAGGTGTAGGAACTAAGAAACTTATTGCGGAATTAATTCCACAAATCAAAGTTGAAAAATTAAAATAAAAATTCGACAAGTATTTACAGAAAAAATAAAACGAGTTAAAAAGTATTTCCTAGGAAATATAAAACAAAGGAGAAAGAAATGAAATTAACAGATGTTCTAAATTATGACTTAGTTCAATTCGGATTCAGTGCTACTGATAAAAAAGAAGCTCTGGATAAACTAACAAGTATGTTAGTGGAAAAGAATATTATTGCTAGTAAAGATAACTTTTTAAATGCATTACTAGCTCGCGAATCTCAATCAACTACGGGAGTAGGAGAAAATGTAGCTATCCCTCACGCAAAAAGTACAGACTTCGATAAAGCGATGATTGTTTATGCGAAAAGTGACGAAGGTGTTGAGTGGGAGAGTTTTGATGGACAACCAGCTAAACACATCTTCATGATTTGTGCACCAGATGGCGGAGCAGACGAGCACCTTAAAGCTCTAGCTTCATTATCACAAGCTCTTATGGATGCAGATGTAAAAGTAGGATTAGATAAAGCTGCAACAAAAGAAGACGTAGAAAAAGTATTCGCAGACTTCGTAGCGAAAACAGAAGTCCCAAAAGAAGAAAAACCGGAAGCTCCAAGTGGAGAAAAACCTTATATTATCGCGGTAACAGCTTGCCCAACAGGTATTGCCCACACATTTATGGCTGCGGAAAAAATTAAAGAAACAGCTAAAGCGATGGGACTAGATGTTAAAGTGGAAACAAACGGTCAAATCGGTGTAGAAAACAAACTTACAAAAGAAGATATCGAAAGAGCAGCGGGAATTATCGTTGCGGCTGATAAAAAAGTAGAAGTTGCACGTTTTGATGGACGTCCAACAATTATGACAAAAGTAGCTGATGGAATTAATAAACCAGAAGAACTTATCCAAACAATCTTAGATGGGAAAGCTCCTATCTACAAACATGACGGTGCAGCAGATGCTTCTGAAGAGTCTTCAGCGAATGAAAGTATCGGTCGTCGTGCTTATAAACACCTAATGGAAGGTGTAAGTAACATGCTCCCATTCGTAGTAGCTGGAGGTATTCTTATCGCGTTATCATTTATCTGGGGTATTAACTCATTTGATCCTAAAGATCCATCTTATAACAAAGTTGCAGAAGTGTTATTCTACTTCGGTAAAATTTCATTTAGTATGATGTTACCAATCCTAGCTGGATTCATCGGTCGTTCTATTGCTGACCGTCCTGGGTTCATCGTTGGTATGATCGGTGGTATCTTAGCAGATCCAAGTATTTTAGGTCTGAAAAGTGATTTATTAGCGTATACTCCTTCAGGATTCTTAGGAGCGTTAGTAGCCGGGTTCTTAGCTGGTGGAATTATACAAGTGTTAAAAATTGCATTCAGCTGGATGCCTCGTTCATTAGATGGTATTAAACCAATCTTCCTATTCCCTATCTTAGGGTCACTTATTATGGGATTATTAATGATTTTCTTAATCAACGCGCCTATGGCAAGTGTTATGGAAGGATTAAAACACTTTATCGAAAGTCTTAACGGAAGTGGTAAATTCATCCTTGGATTCGTAGTAGCTGCGATGATGGCTATTGATATGGGTGGTCCAATAAACAAAGCTTCATATGTAACAGGAACAGCTTTATTAACATCTGCAGGTTCAGTAGGAAGTGATGTAATGGCTGCAGTTATGATCGGCGGTATGGTACCTCCATTAGCAATTGCAATCTCAGCAACAATCAACAAAAATATCTGGCCAAAAGCTCAACGTAGTGGAGCATTAGTAAACTACGTAATGGGATTATCATTCATCACAGAAGGAGCTATCCCGTTCGCAGCAAGTAACCCAGCACGTGTTATTCCGCCGTTATTCATCTCAAGTGGTATCGCAGGAGCTTTAAGTATGACTTTTGGAGCTGTATCAAAAGCTCCGCACGGAGGAATCTTCGCTATCGCAGCAGGAGCTGTAAGTAATCCACTTATGTATCTATTGGCATTAGTAATCGGAGCAGTATTAGGAGCATTACTATTAATCGCATCATTAAGCTTTGGTAAAAAGATAGTAAAATAATCTTTTAGTAAGTCATAAAATTATAAGAAAATACCTAAAATAAAAAAGTCGTTGAAGTTTCAAGATTCAGAGCTTGGAACCTTGGCGGCTTATTTTTCTATAGATTTAGAAGAGTTAGAATGGTGAATACCATTATATATTGTGACTTTAATTTTGAAGTAAGTTATTATTGTGAGTATAGAAATGGTTATAGGTGGTTAATAGATAACAAGTGTTGGGTGGTTTGGATGAGTGTTTAAGTATGTTGACACTAACTAAGTAGAGATAAAATTAGTTATTTTATTACAATTGTTTAAAATAAGAATAGATTTGGGGATAAATAATAGTGAATAAATGCAAAGTTATTTATAATTAATTTTTTAGAAAAGAAAATAATAATATTTTAATTTTAGATATATTTTTACTGTGTACTTTTTCATATTTAGGAAAAATAATAGGTGGTTTTTATATGTTATATTTTCAGAAAAATAAGGTTGTGAAGCCTATTTTAAGTTGATTTTAAGCGGAAAATGTAATATTAAAAATATGTTAAATTTATTTGTGAAATTAGATGAAAATAGCTAACTCGAATGCGTTGAAGTTATGTAATATAAGAGAAAATAAATATCAGTAAGTTTTTACATAATTAATTTAAAAATAATCGTAGAATTTTAATAAAGAATATGGTTTATATATAGGATTTTGAAATAAAAGTAATTTTATTTAATCTAGATTTTTTCAAGGAGAAATAGGAAATTTATTAAAAATAAATAATAGATATGGAAAAAGTGAGGGAAATTAATGTTTAAAAACGAGAAAAAAGAAAGGTTTTCGTTAAGGAAATATAAAGATGGGCGCACTGATTCGAAGCTAATCGGAGCAACATTATTAGTAGGAATGGGATTATTAGCTAGTGGCGGAACAGCTTTAGCTAATGTAAGTTCAAATGGTACGGATATAGTAACAGTAGTAAGTGATACTTCAAAAGTAGCCTCTACCTCAGCTACAACATTTACAGATGATATAAGTTTAAAATCTGTAACAGTCGATGCTGTATTAGGAAAAGATGTAGCTGAACCTACAAAAGCGAATCATAACACAGGTGATGTGGACGGTAATGACACACTAAACTTTAAAACGGAAGCAACGGTCAACTACAAACTTGAGTCTGATAAATCATTACTAAAAACAGAAACAGTAGAAGGAGAAATAGGAACAGTAATAACACCGTATGATAAAAAAGGAATTACCTATGATACTGATGGTAAAGATTACCGTGAATCAATTGAAACTAGAACAGGATCTGCTATTACAATTGAAACTGGTAAAAAAGATACAGTAGAAGTGGATGGTAAAACTTATAAATATATTCGTTCTGAAGTTGAAAATATCGAAAAAACTTTATTTGATAAAACAAAATTCAACGATGTAGAGATAGCAGTTTCCCCTAAAGGATTACATAATAACCTAGGTGAAATTAATTATGGAAAGATAACGGATAAAGTTTACTTAGTCGAAGAAACTTCAGATGGACATTATGGTAAATTTGTAGAAACTTCAAACATTACAAGTGATGAAGAAGCTGTAACTGCATGGGAAAGTAGACAAGCAAATGCTAAAGATTTTACTAAAGAAAATGTGACTCTTCAAAAAGGAGATACTATTCTTGTGATGGATAGAGATACCTATGCTTCAGGAACAACAAAGAATATAGAAAGTAAAAATCAATTTTCAAGACATAAAGTAGATGGCAATCCTGAGGTGATTTCTGAAAAAGTATCCGAGGATTTGGGAGGTTATGTTACTTATGCGTTTTATTATTTTGAAAAAGAAGTTGATAAAGGTTCTGCAATATTTAATTACAAATATTGGGATTTTGTAGGTAATAAGCGGGAAGTTGGTGAGAAAAATAATGGAACGGCATATCAATTAGCTTATTATAAGGGGTATGATGGATTTGTCCCTTCTGTTATACCGAATTTTAAAAGGGATACTATTCAAGATTATATAGAAATTGTTGAATCTCAAGTGCTACAAGTATTAGAGTATTTTAATAGAACTGAAAAAAATGAAGTGGGTCAACTTGAATTTAAAGAAAAGAAAGCAGAAATGGATAAACTAATTCAGGATATAACAAACTTTATCACGGAAAATAATATACTTGTAAATAGTAATGAATCTTATTATGTTAATTTTCATCATGATAATAGAGAGATTCTAGAGCAATTAAAATTAAAATTGGAATCTGGAGTAAAAGTTATAGAAAATATGTCTGTTTCATTGGGAACTACAACAACACTGATTCAACATAATGGAAAAAAGGGAAAATTGATTAATGACGAAAAAATGACATATGTTAATTCAGATAGCATTGCAAAGTGTAAGGCTAATAATTGTGGAATTAGAAAAATTTCTACAAGTACTTTTTACCCAGAGTTATATACAAATTGGGAAAGAGTTAATTCTAATGAAGGAACAGAAAATTTATCGCATACTAGTAAAGATGGAGTCGTTGTTTCTGATGATTTAAAGAATATAAAAGTTACTAAAGTTAATTCGACTACACAAGAAGAAGAGATAACAAAACAAGAGACAATAACTGAAGAACTCTCTCAATATACGGTAAAAGAAATTATCACGCCTATTCGTGCATATCAAGTAATGGGAGATGGTAGACCGGTTGTAAACCACTATTATGAATTAGTAGTAAATAAATCCAACAATCCTGATAATGCACCTATTCAAGAAATACCAGAATTTACTGGTGGAGTTGCTAGTGTAGATCCACCGGTAAATGAGAAGGATGAGTATAGAGGTGGTGCGAATAGTATCGAACCTCCAGTACTTGAAATAGAAAAATATCCTGGGAATAAGGAAGATGCTAAATTACTTGAACCACCAATCTACATAAAACCAACATTAATCACAACAAAATGGGTGGATGAAAATGGTACCATATTAAAACAGGCAGATGTAAAAGCGCCATTTGAATTAGGAGAATCGAATAAAGCATTTGAACATGGAACAATTGAAGGGTATGAATATGTTGAAACTATCAGAAATCAAGAAGAGGATATTGTTATACATGTATTCAGAAAATTAAACTCAGAACTAAAACCAGAATCGAACCCAGAGCCAAAACCAGAGCAAATGCCGGCACCTAAAACACCTAAAAAAGAAATTACTCCAGGTCAACTTGGAACATTAATACAGGTGAAACGTTTAGCGAACACAGGTAGCGAAACAAGTAACGTAGCCAATACTGTAGGATTTGCAGCGTTAGTTGCGGGAACAGCACTAGCTGTGAGAAAACGACAAAGAGAAGAATAATTTTTGTATAAAACTAAAAACTAATTATAGAAATGACCAGAACATCAATTTAATATTGGGATTCTGGTCGTTTTGACAATAATTATAGAGTTCCATAGGTTACTATTTGATGGGGATTGTTAGAAATTAAGAGAAAATGTACTTGAATATTTGCGTTGCCAATCAACGTAATTAATATTAGTTTGACTACCTTATTTTTGCGTGATAAAATTATTTATGATTATTATGTAGTATAAAGGCAGTTTTTTGAAAAGAGAGGAGTGGGTTTATGAATATAATTTTTTGTACCTCACCATTTCAAGTTTTAATAGCGAGAGAGATAGCACGAACAACTGGAGAAAAATTTATAGGAATCTACCAAAGAATGTCTTATGATGATAGACAAAGAATATACGCTGAGAGAATGTCTGAATTTTGCGAAGATACTCTATTTATAGAAGATGAAAGCTGGGAGAGTGAACTTAGGGGGAAATTGGAGGATGTTAAACTAGAAAAGTTCTATCTTGCTAGTTTAGATAATCCGATTGCTTTAGGTATATTAAGTGTTGCTCCTATGCAACTATTTACCTTTGATGACGGTAGTACTTCGCTGATAACTCCGAATATGTATACTGTAAATCCAAGTAGAGTAATATCGCACAATGGTATGACTTTAGAAAATGTTATAGAGTTATCTCAAGGACATTACACGATATTCGATAGTAATACTATATTTCCAAATTCAAAACTCATTAAAATAGATTTTAATACGGAGCCAGAAGATTTTATTCGTGTAAATAATGGAAAAATGGTGAGAGTATTTTTAGGGCAAGCGTTAGGATCTTGTATTGATGAAAAGGATATAGCAATTACAAAAAAATTAACTAAAAAAGCATTGGATAGCTTAGGAGATGTTTTGTATTATCCTCATCCACGAGTTTCTCTGAAAATAGGAAATACTACTACTGTAACTACTAATTTTTGTTTTGAAGAAGAAGTTTATAGGTTGTTAACAGAATACGAATTTGTCGAAGTCTATGGTTTCTACTCAACGTCATTTGTTTTAATAAAAGATATTCCTGGTGTCAGTGTGAAAAGTTTTAGAACATTTTTGACAACGAATGAAGCGCAGATATATAGTAATCTAGGGATAGAATGTATAGACGACTTACCTTTATCGGATACTGTTGTAGACATTATTATGCCAGTTTATAATAGCGAGGAAACTGTCGAGAATGCTATAAAATCAGTATTAAATCAAACGCATACCAATTATAAGTTGATCGTTGTAGATGACGGTTCGACTGATGAGACGGAAGTTATATGTAAAAAATATTTGGAAGATACTAGAGTGGTATATCATAAAATTGAACACGGGGGGATTTCAAAAGCTCTAAATGCAGGGATTGCTCTAGCAACAGCTGATTATATCGCAAGACAAGACTCTGATGATGAATGGATGCCGTGGCATTTGGATTTTCTTCTTAATGAGTTGGACTCGAATCCGGATTTGGATATTGTTGGTTCGAAAGTTATCGAGGATGAAAATAAGATTCCTGGTGGTATAAGAAGGAATTATTTTAACACTCTTTCAGGAGAACAATTATGGTTAACTTTAGCTTATAGGAATATCTTCAACCACTCTACTGTTATTTTCAAAAAGAAAGCCTATGAAGAAGCGGGAAGGTATGATTCGGAATTTGATGGATTTGAAGATTGGCATTTGTGGGCTCGTATGGTGACAAAAGATAATGCGTTGATGTTAAACACAGTTACTGCATACTATAGGTTGTCAGATTTTTATAAAAAAGAGATGGTTTTTAGAAGTAGACTCGCGAGGAGTCGTGGATTAAGACTAGAAGATGTGATGAGGTAAGAGATGACTAAAGTATTTACGATAAAAGAGGGTGTGCCGTTTAATATTTACGGATTTGAAAGAAGTCAACTGGCTCGTCAAGACATTTTTAAACAAATAGGCGTTGATCAACAGATGATTATTACTAATTTATCCATTTTTGTCCCTAACTTTGTGGAAACTCTTGAGGGTTTGGGATTTGAGAATTTTTATCATGTTATTTTTGAGAAATCGGACATAGCAAGAGATAAACCTAGTGTTGATAAAAGTTTTACTGATACGTTGGAAGATGTCTTGAAAGTTGAATATACTAAAGAAGGTTTTGTTGGGCTTGTTCGTTATCGAAGTGGAAATGTAGAATGTTATACTTCACAACTATTATATAGGTATATCCCAAAAACAAATGAATTTATTCTTTATGGAAAAGAGGGAGTAGTGCTTGAGGGTGATGTTTCGGAAAATTATCATAAATACCATGTAACAAAAACTGGGGACATATTATCGCAGTGGCAGCTTGTGAGTGAATATTTAGCGGAAAACTCAACGATAAACGATAGATTTATTATAGATATGGTTAATGAATATCCGTTACAGCTTAGAAAATTTTTCCAAAATACAGGTAGAGAGTTATTTGCATATACGCATTATAATATACTAGCTCCATTTATGAAGTTTGTATTACAGGGATGGTGCAGTAATATTGTAGCGAGTCCTGTTTTAGAAAATCATCTAGGAAGTGACAAGGTTAGATTTCTACCGCCTGTATATGTAGAAGAAGTTAAAGAAAAAGTATATGCAAGTGTAAAAGATTGGTGTATAGTTGGTAATATGACGATAATAAAAAAATGTGAACTAGCGATAGAAGTGTTTAGGCAAACTCCGGATAGTATGTTAACTATTTATGGTAATTTACCAAAAGGATACAAAAAAGAAGATTTACCTAAAAATGTTAAGTTCGCGGGATTTGTAAACGAGGTGCCTTATGAAAATCATGAAGGTTATATTTCTTGCTCTCTTAGTGAATGTTTCGCTAATGCGGCGGTAGAGGCATCATCAAAGGGGTTAGTATGTCTTCTTTCAAACGTTGATTTAGCGCATAGTTATTATGCGAGTATATGCGATAATACAAAAACATTCAATTCGTTTGAAGAATTAGTGGAGCTACTTAGTGAATATCAAAAAGATGGTGAATATTCTTCTTCGACATTTGCAAATGAATATACAAAGCAAAAGGCGGCAGATGCCTATATAGAAGTTTTGAAAGTAAAGTAAAAATATCTATAAAACAAATGAATATACATGTTATTAAAATTCCTTATTGTGAAGTTTTTTTGTAGGAGAAGTCTAATTATAAGTGTGAATTCTCTATAGAAACGCATAATAAGGTTTTTTTGTGAGTTTTTTTGAAATAGAAACATCAGAGGGTATATTTAACGAATATTCTTTAATAAGAAAATATATCGATTATTCATTTAGATAATATTTTTTGTTGTAGCTTAATTAGAGATGAAGGATAAGAAATGTATATTAAAAAACACAAGATTTCTTGATAAAAACCATAGGATATGCTAAACTTTAAAAGTTAGCTATATTTGATATAGAATAGAATTGCGATATAAATTTTTAATGTTTTTTAATGGTTTATTTACAAAAAGATTTGTAGTGTGTTTAATACTAGAAAATAATCAAAAATTCAAGTGTGCATTAGGGTATTTGAGAGTTTGATATTTAGATAAATTTTATGGAGAAGTTTTTGTATCACTGAAACGATAAATAGACGTGGGAAAATAAATTTTTGGGTATTTTTATCATTAAAAAATAGCAGAAAAGGATAGGAAAGAGAGCGGATAGTATGTTTAAAAATAATAGGAAAGAGAAGTTTTCATTAAGAAAATATAAAGATGGACGAACTGATTCGAAATTAATCGGTGCTGTGATGATTGTTGGTTTAGGACTGTTAGCTAGTGGTGGGACGGCGTTGGCTGATGTAAGTTCAAATGGGGCTGATTCAGCTACAGTAGTGACGGATACGTCAAAAGTTCCTTCAACTTCGGCAACTACTTTTACAGACACTAAAGATGCATCGAAAAATGTTACGGTTGATGCTGTATTAGGGAAGGGGGTTGCTGAGCCAACAAAAGCGAATTATAATGGTGCTCCAGAAAGCAAGCCGGATGGCAGCGATGTACTTAATTTTAAAAAAGAAGTTGATGTTAATTATAAATTAACTAATCTTAGGAAGACTTTTAAAACAAAAACAGTAGATTTAGGATCGGGGAAAGTAATAACACCTTACGATAAAAAAGGTCTTGCAGCTGATACAGATGGGAAAGATTATCGTGAATCGACAGTAGATAATATAACAGTTCCAAAAGATTTAGGTAAAGAAGATATAAAAAAAGGAATAGAAACAGGTAAATTAGAAGTCGATGGAAAAATCTATGCGTATGATTATTCAGAAGTGTTAAATGAAGAGCTTGCTATTTATGATAAGACGAAATTCAATGATATTGAAGTTCCCGTTTCTCCAGAAGGAATGCATAATAATCTAGGAGAAATCGATTATACAAAAATATACGGTAAAGTTTACTTAGTTGAAGAAACGGCTGATGGCAAGTATGGAAAATTCGTATTAGCTAAAAATGGTGTTACTAGTGATGAAGACGCTGTAACGAAATGGAAAGAAGGGCAAGCAAACGCTAAAGACTTTACAAAAGAAAATGTTACCCTTCAGCCGTATGATACGATTCTTGTGATGGATAGGGATACGTATGCAACGGTTGAATCATCTAAGCATACCACGACAACTAAAAAAGGTCAGGACACATATTTTATAGAAACAATAACTCCGTTTTATTGGGATGATACTCTCAAAGATAGGAATACTCCATGGTATCGAAGAAAGGTTTACGTAGAAAGTAATGAATATTATAGGGAGGAAGATGCGAAAAATTTTGTGAGTTATCGAAAACCAGGAGCTGATGGGAAGTTTTGGACGTCTGATGATATAGTATATAACTCTGTCTATATGGAAGGAAGAAACGATGCATATAGAGATTATTTAATTGTTGGAGTAAGGAGCTCTCGTTATGCAGGAGTATATGATTCTCAAGTGTATTATGGGACTTCAGTTTTAACTGCTTTTGCTCTTCCAGAGGATAGTCCTGATTCTCCTATTCCTCTTGGTAGCTCTGATTTTATTAGTGCTGGTAGCTCTGATGTATCTAATTGGGTATTCGGTCGGCATAAGGTTCCTGGTCCTAAGCCAACAAATATGCTTGAAGCGCTGAAGGGGTATGCCGGAAGAGTTTATCATGCATTTGATTTTTTAGAAAATAGTATTGAAGAAAAAGCTAAGGTACTAGATTCCGAGGAAGATAAGAAGAAAACAGTAGAAGATAAAGCTAAAGTAGCTGCAGCAAGAAAAAGATTAGATGATTATTTAGAAAAATTTTCTGAAGAGATAATAAAAGAAAATATAGATGTTGGGATAATAGAAAGTAAGGACAACCGCAACGGAAAACTTGTTTTTAATATGGTTAAATATGATTATTTGACTAATAATAGAAAAGAACGTTATGAAAGTGTATATAAATTTACGCTATTTTTAAAAGGATTATTAAAAATACCGCAGGCGGTAGGCGAATTCAGTATTGAAGGCAAAGGACCTCATGCGGGAATAGATGATTCAGAAAGCTATAATCCAGATTCTAAAGTGTATAATGAACTTAAGAATATCACAACAGGGTACACTTTTACCCCTGTAATTAATAAGAGTGAAATAGAAGAAACAGAAGCTAAGTTTAAACTTATTGAAAAAATATATAAGAAACAGAAAACTGGAACAATGAGCGAAAGTGAACTTAGAGAATTTGATAGTGTTATAGAAAATTTCTATTATGATTTTTATGATAATGGTAAGACAGAAGGACTTGTGAGTATTACCTCTAGAGGAAGGGAAGAGATTAGAACTTTTAAGAATTATGATGACATAACTGAAGTAAAAATAGATGAAAAAAACACAAAAACTGAAGAAAAAGACTTGGATAAATTTTTAACAAAGGGAACAGTGACGACTTTGCCGGATGGCAAAATAAAAGTGGAACATGAAGAAGTAAAAGATACTCCGGAATATACAGAAGAAAAAGGAGAAATTCCAGAATTTTTTAGACGTAAATACACTAGAAATAAAATAATTAGAACTCGAGTTGAAACAGTAGATGAAACAACATACACGAAAAAAGAAGTCATCACACCAATTCGCGCTTATAGGGTAATGAGTAATATAAAACCACAGGTAAATCACTATTTCTATTTGACTAAAGAAGTACGCAGATGGGATCCGACAGTTACTAAACAAGGCAGTGTTATTATTAAGTATGTGACAACCGATGGGAAACAATTAAAATCAGAAGTTGATAGAGACAAAGTTACGTTAGAAACAACAACTTTAGTAGAAAGATTTCCATATGAGGACAAAGGAGACTATTATAGTCTATATACATTTTTAGGAAAAGTAGATGAGCGTAATGAGGTTAAAGAAGTAGAGCAAAACTACGACACAACTGAAAAACCAAAGCAATATCCAACATTAGTAGATGCTGATACTGGATTTACATACGAGTATGTAGGTCTAAAACAAGGTTCTGCAGCAGCCAGTGGTAAAGTCGTAGAAGGAACAACAGAGGTTGTCTATGAATACCGTCTAGTAAGTGAAGAAGAAAAAATACCATCTAGTTCTAGAGTGACAAAAACAGGTTCTGTTGATGTGAAACATGTTGTTATCAATGAAGATGGAACATTAAAAACATTAAAATCTGAAATTATCAAAGACAAAGTGCCAGTAGAGTATGAAGATACTTATGTGACTTACTCAAAAGAAGTGAAAGTATCAGAGCGTAAAGAAAAGCGCATAGTTGCTGAAAAATATAATACTACCGATAAACAATACCCAACGTTAAAAGAAGAAGCTACAGGTTTAGTTTACAAATATGTAGGAGTAACATCAGATTCAGCTTCGGCAGAAGGAGATATAACTGCAGGAGAAAAACATGTTGTTTACAGTTATGTGTTAGATAAAAAAGAAGATACAAAACCAAAAGCAACAGAGGTGAAAGATAAAAAAGGAACGGTTATAGTTAAATTCGTAGATATAAACGGAAATTCTATTGCTGATGATAAAGTAGTTAAGGATAATGTGATAGTAGAAAAAGCGACAACTACAGTTTCGGATGGAAAAGAGGAGATTACTTATAAAGCATCGGGAGAGGAGTACACTGTTACACCACCGCAAACAATTGAAGTAGGTGGTCTAACGTTCAAATTCGAAAAGATTGTTCCAGTTTCAGACAAATGGAATAATTCGATAGTTGAAAAAGGATTGATAACAGAAGGAATAACAACAATTGTTTATGAATATCGATTGAATTTACCTGCAGCTCCAACGGTAGAAATTCCAGAATACGAAGATGGAGCGGTACCATTAGCTCCACCTGTAGTGGAAGTCCCAGAGTTGAGGATTTCAGAAGAACCAACGCCAATTTCGCAACCAGAATCTAAGATAGAGATAGAATCCGAACTAAAACCAGTACCAAAAGAATCTAAAAGGGTAGTTGAACCGATTGAGCAAGTAAGTCAGATACAAATTAAACGCCTAGCTGATACAGGTGGAAAAACAACAGATGCAACAAATATAGGATCTGCAACTTTAATAGCGGGAATATTATTAGTTGTAAAAAGGCGTCAAAGAGAAAATAATTTGAATTAAATAGTAAAAAATATTCTTAGAGAAAAATGGTAATAGCCCCCAAAATTTGGACAAATTTTGGAGGGCTATTACCAATCTGAGGATGTTTATTTGTATGGATAAAATTAATTATGGAAATCGTGAAAAGAAAATCATTAATAAGGAGTTTATTTGTAGTTAAGTTTAAAAGGAGTGACGCGGTAAAATTGATATCTCTGAAATCATGATTTTTTAGTCAGTTTTATTTAATAAAAAACCATGAGGAATTTTAAGTATATATAAAGAATATGTGGTAGATTTATAGTGTAATTTAGTTACTTAAAAAATGAAAACAAGAATATCCTCGGGAAAATATCTCTGAGGGTATTCTTGAATTTGATATAAATAAAAATAAGTTTATGTAAATTAATTATCGAAAAAATCTGAAAAAATAATAGATTATTTGAAGGATAGATTATTATATGATAGAATGATAAGGATAATTTATAGCTATGTAAAAATGAGTAGTTTTAAGAGTACCTTTTATACGAAAAAAATAAAGATTTAATAATAGGGTAAATATAGTTTGAAAGTGATAGTGTGATAGAGGTAATGAAGAATGTTTAAAGACAATAAAAAAGAGAAGTTTTCACTAAGAAAATATAAAAATGGGCGAACTGACTCTAAGTTGATTGGAGCTGTGGCGATATTAGGATTCGCTATGTTGGTTGGAGGTGGGACTGCGTCTGCGAATGTAACTTCAGGAAATAGAAGTGGAACAACCATTGTAATGGACTTAGAAAGAGTTTCACTTTCATCTTCTGCTAAAACAACTTTTACAGATGACCAAAATCCTACGAAAAAAGTGACAGTAGATGCTGTATTTGGAAATGTAGATCCGTTACCAACAAAAGCAAATGAAAACACAGAAAATATAGATGGAACAGATTCAGTAAGATTTACTTCTAAAGCTTCGGTAAATTATTTATTAGAAGAAGATAACTCAAAATTACAAGATTCTAAAACTGTAGACGGTAATAGCGGCACAATAAATACACCTTATGATAGAAAAGGGATTGCTAATGATACAGATGGAAAAGATTATCGTGAATCAACTGTAGAAAAAACAGGGGCTGTTGATGAAAACACAGGAAAAGAAGAAAAAATACAAGCTAATAACAAAGAATACGAATTGGTTCGTTCAGAAGTAGTTGATTCAGATAAAGCTACCTATGAAAAGACTCATTTCAATGATATTGAAGCTCCAGTTTCTCCAGAAGGAATGCATAATAATCTTGGAGAAATTAATTACGGGAAAATTACAGGAAAAGTCTATCTAGTAGAAGAAACTTCAAATGGACAATACGGTAAATTCGTAGAAGCAACAAATATTAACAGTGATACAGAAGCGGTAGAAGCTTGGAAAAATGGACAAGCGACGGCTAAAGATTTCACTAAAGAAAATGTAACCCTTCAAAAAGGAGACACTATCCTTGTATTAGATAGAGATATTTATGCTCACGGAAGTGGGAAAAGAACGGTTATTACGAATAAATATAGAAGAGAAATTGTTCGTGCAACACCGGAGTATAATAGAGTTGTATCATCTGAAGAAATTAAAGAAGTTAATGCCTATCCTACCTATGCGTTGGATAATGAAATTGTAAGTGGGAATTATGTAACAGCAGGTCCAGATCATAACTTTGGAACAAGCGATGATGGAGAAGTTACTTTCAACGGAGAACAATATCTTCGCTATCGTTATGGACCAAAACTAGAAAATAACTTACCAGAGGTAAAAGACACTCCAGAGTTAGATTTTAGTAAATCTTCTTTAAGCGAAATAATGAGATATATGCAATCTGAAATCTTTGGGGTATTGGAATACTTTGATTACTATGCAAAAACGGATGCAGAAAGACAATTGATTCAAGAAAGAAGAACTAAATTAGAACAAAACATTGCTGATACCATTCAAATGATTAAAAATGGAAATATTAATATGGCTGCTGCTAAACCGAATGATAGTGATGCAGTGGGATTGGTTTTTTATTCTCCGGATAGAGAAAAATTAACAGCCTTAAAAAAACAAATTGTATCTGCAGAAAATTTACTTGATGAAATCATGTTTACATTAAATACTCGTGAAGAAGACGTAGAACAGTACGATAATCTAAAAGATGTCAAGAAAATTACTAAAGAAATATTATATTACGAAGCTCATCACAAAGAACTGGATGGGTATCGTCATAATTACCCTAGATTTTCTCGTCGAACAATCATTTCTTATCATAAAGATGCTGTTCCAGAACACTACAGCGATTGGGAAAAAGTAAATCCTGAATCAGTCTGGGAAGGACCCCCGGCTTTTGCTAGTTCGGGTAATGTAACAATATCTGATGACTTAAATAAAATTAATGTTGTTTATTCATACTCATCAATAGTAGAAAGAGATCTTAATAAAAGAGAGGAATTAACAAAATTAGAAACAGATTATGTAACAAAAGAACTTATCACACCTGTTCGTGCATATAAAGTAATGGAAGATGGTGGACCGGTTGTGAATCATTATTATAGAATGCATATTACGCGAGAATCAGAAGCATATAGAATGAAGCAATTAGGAGTCTTAAGAGTTAAGTATCTCACAACTGAAGATAGAGAAATAAAGCCAGAAGTAATTAGAAATCTTGGAGAACTTTATAATTTAATTGTTTATAATCAGTATTCGGGAGATATAAAAGTTAATGAACGTAGAGATGAAAAATTTAATGAAAGATTTTACGATGCAACTTCAGAAAGATACGAAACATTAAAGGATGAAAAAACAGGCTTAACCTATGAATATATTGGGTTGAAAAAATATTCAGCGCCACTTAGTGGTAAAGTTGTAGATAGTAATACACAAGTTTTTTATGAATATCGCTTAGTAACTAAAGAAGATCCAAAACCTGTAAAGAAAGAAGTAAAAGGTTCAGTAATTGTTAAGTATGTAGATGCTGATGGAAAAGAAATTAAAGATGGTGAGAAAGTAGTAACAGATGCAGTTGTGAAAACAACAAAAACATATACTACTAAGTCGGGTGATGTAGTTGTTTCTACTCGTGATGAAGTAGAAAATCATGAAGTACAGTACAACGCTGCTGAGAAGAAAGTTGAAATAATTACTAAAGATGGTAAGAAATATAACTATCAAGGTATCTACGCACCGTCAGAAAAATTCCATAATGTAACAGCAGAAACAGGAAAAGTAGCAGAAGGACTAACTACTATTGTTTATCAATATGAACTTGAGGTTGAGAAGAAAGATCAGTGGGAAGTACCGAAAGATTCTCCGATAAAAGAGGAATCAGAGTATAAAGGAGGAGTTTCTTCGGTAGAACCGCCTATACATGAAGTGCCGGAGTATAAATGGTCAACGATGGTAGCTCCACCAATATTAATAATACCTGAATATAAAGGGCAAGAGGCTTTAATTCTACCGCCGGTATTAACAGATGAGCAACAATCTCGATTCCCTATAAAAGATTATTTCGTAGTACTACCGCAACGACAGCTTCAAGATATACCTACTGTTGAAAAATTAGAAAAAGCGGTTGAGAAACTACAAGAGAAGACTATTGTGAAAGAAAGTCGCCTAGCTAATACAGGAGAAAATTCTACGAATGCTTTGTCGGTAGGGGGAATAATGTTGGTTTTGGGTATAATCCTTGGGATTAGAAAAAAGCAAAGTAATATGCTCCTTAAAATAACAATATAATAAAAGTTGATATGTCAGATGTTGTGTAATTATATTTGATGATAGTATATGTCCTTTTTACTGGATAAAGAAATTATTCAGTAAAGAGGATATTTTTTAATGAATTGTGGTTATAGTTTTAAAAAATATACGAAATTATGTATAAAATATTGTTTGAAATTATAGGTTATAAAAAAATATATTCATATAACATATAGGAAATTCACGTGGTTTTAGAAAAAAAAAAAAAAACGCTTACATTTCGTTTGTGTAGTAGAATATCGCTTTTGATGCGAATAAAAATGTGTTATAATAAATAGGAAAAAAATATTATATTAAGTTGTTGTTTAAAATATAAAAATAAAGAAAAGAGGTTTATCAATGAAAAGAGATAGAAAAGAAAAGTTTTCTATAAGAAAATTTAGTTTTGGAGCAGCGTCTTGTTTGATAGGGGCGACTATAGCCATGACTAGTTTATCTAGTAAAGAAGTACAAGCAATGTCTACCACAGTTGTGGGAGATAATGGTGGTACGTCTGTAATTTATGCTAACTGGGATGATAATCCATTAAAAACAAATACTAATTCAAAAGTAAGTGTTAATGATGAGATTGTAATCAAAGTTGATACTTCTGGATATACTAAAACTAGACCGATAGTAACTGTAACATATTACTTTAATAAAAATTTCATGCAAAATGCTGATGGAAGTATTACTCCAACGGGAACAAATAATAATATTGTTCGTAGAGGTGAGGTAAGTTGGTTGGGGCACCGCCCGGATTATTGGTTTACAGTGCCTAAAGGATTTAGTGAGCCTACGAGTCTAGTATTAACAAATGCAAGAGGTATAAATCAATATAATAACTGGGCAGCGTGGAGAAATAGTAACTCGCGTGGTGTAGCCTCACGTTATCAAAGTGAAACTGATGCGAAAGCTATGAATAATGGTAGTCCGGATAACTGGAGTCGTTATAATGATCATACACAAGAAGGACCAATTTGGGAGCATAATGGAAGCCTTAATTGGTATTTAAATACGCGTGCTGGATATAGATGGGATGAAGGAAGTGATAAAGAAGCCTACGAGCGATTAAGAAATAACACGCGTTCTATCTATTCAGACTGGGAAAATACAGGAGCAGCTGGAGCAGAGATTCAGGTAACATATGAGGTGAAAGATCCGGTTAATACCCAGTACATTGAATTAGGTGCTGGGGTTCACATAAATGCTGGAGGTATCGATCATATTAAAATTGAGACAATAGCTCTACCAGACGTAGATGATACTCCTGAAAATCAAAAATATGAACCAAATAAATTACCAGCAAGACAAGGTGTGAAAGATGTTACTAGCTTGACACCTCAAGAAAAAACAACTCTTAAAGAAGCCCTTAAAGAGAAAAATCCATTATTAGAGAATAGACTTAAAGGTGGATTAGAAAATGGTATATCTATAGATAATGATGGAACGGCGACATTCACTTATACAGATAATACTACAGACACAATCCCAGGGAAAGATTTAGTGTATAAGGAATTTAAGCTAAAACTAAACCCCGATATTCTTATCAACGGAATCCCATATAAAGTTGAACAAGTAGCAGTAGAAAACTACGAAGCTATATCTTATGAGGATAGAAAAAGAGCAGATGCAAAATTAGGCGAACTAAATGGATTTACACCGGATTATACTAAAAATAATTATCCAATTGGACTATTTAATAGGTCTACAGTAAGGAATAACACTGACTATAAATTAAAAAATCAAGACTTTGCTAAATGGGAAAATGATAAGTTACGTATAGGAGGCGCTGAATATTTCGGAAGGGGAAGTGGTTACAATGAGTTAATACCTAAGGATGTACTATTCGCACAAATCCCTAAAGCTGATAACAATGCAAAACAAAAAGGAAAAGATTTAATAAACGGATTACAAAATCTAACTGACGCAGAAAAAGATGAGTACAAGAAAAAAATAGATCAACTTCCAGCTAACAGCTCAGAAGATAAAATTAATGAAATCGTCAATGATGCACTTAAAAAAGACGCTGAGAATAAGGTGCTAAAAGAAGCTAAGAAAGAAGCTAAAAAAGTTGTAGCTACGTTACCAAACTTAACTAATGAAGAAAAAGATGCAGCTAAGAGAGAAATTGACAACGCGACAACAACTGATGCAGTCACTACAGCTAAAAATAATGCTATAGCAAAAGACTTAGAAAAAGAAAAAGACAAAGCGAAAAAACGTATTGATCAAATTAAAGACAATTTAGCAAATCCGGATGATTATAAAAATCAAATAACTGCTGCAAAAACAAAAGATGAGATTGCTGCTATAGTAAGAAGAGCAGAAGATGAAGCGGCGAAAAAACAAGTAGAGAAAAATAAAACTGAGGCTGATAAGGTAAGAGATGAAGCCAAGAGAAAAATTGACGCAATTCCAGGTTTAACAGAAGCAGAGAAAAAACACTTCAAGGATTTAATTGATGGAGCTAATACAAAAGGGCAAATTGATAAAATTGTAGAAGCTGCGAAACAATATGCTGACTCAAAAGCCAAAAGAGAAGCTGTTAAAAAAGAAATTGAAAACTTACCGCACTTAAATAAAGCACAAAAGGCAGATTTTATAGAAAGTATTAATGCAACAGATGATATTCCAACAATAAGTGACATATCAACTAAGGCTCATAATTTAGATGCGCGTATGGGAAGACTTCAAGATCTTGTGAAATATGCAAAAGGAAATGAAGTAACAGATAAATATAGTAAGTCAGATTCTGCTAAGAAACAAGTATTTGATGAAGCGAAAAAGGCAGCAGAAAAAATAGCTGATAAAGAAAATGCTACAGATAATGCTGGAGTAGACCTTGTTCAAAAATTATATAAAGATTTAGAAGATGCTATTAAAAAATTAGGAATAGACCCTGTGGTTCTTAAAACTAACAAAGATGCTTTGAAAGCAGAGGTAGCTTTAAATGATAATGATGCTATTAAAAAAGGAAATCCATATAAGTTAGCTACAAGTGATGAAAAACGCGCGGCATATGATAGAGCATTTGAAAAAGCAAAAGATGTTCTAAATAGAGAACAAGCTACACAAGATGAAATTAATCAAGCGGTACGTGATTTACAAAATGCTCGTTATGCACTAGATGGAAAAGTAGCGGACTTCACTTTAAAAACAACTGGAGTAGCTGAAATAAGTGTTAAACCTCAAGAAGGGACGACTTTAACAAGTGATGCTGATAAAAACTTAGTGAAATCAAAAGTAAGAGTTACTCAAAGTGGAACTGAAGGTAATGTTCTTGATACAGATGAGGTGTTCTATGGAAATATTACATCGAAAGATGGTAAATTCTATGTGCCAGTAACAGTAGGTCGTGATAAGGTGTACCATATTGTAGATGTAGAAGTTAAAGAGTTCACATTAGCTGTAAAAGACACAACAAAACCAGCTGAAATTTCAAAAACACCAGTAGCAGGAGAAAGTTTAACAGCAGAAGACCAAGCGAAAGTAAAAGAAAAAGTAACAGCGAACAATGAAGCACTTAAGGATACAGATAAAGTAACATATGGACCTATTAAAGAAAAAGATGGTAAGAAAGTAGTACCAGTAACAGTAACACGTGATGGTGTGGCGAAAACAATAGATGTAGAAGTAACTAAGAAAGCAGAAGGATTCACATTAGCGGTGAAAGACGCAACAAAACCAGCTGAAATTTCAAAAACACCAGTAGCAGGAGAAAGTTTAACAGC
>NZ_CAUPZX010000021.1:0-29869 GCF_963515875.1 uncultured Gemella sp.
TCATAAAAAACACCCCTTTCACTGTTTTGTCCAGTAAAAGGGGTACATATCATTTTTCCAAAATTATGATTTTAAAGTCATTCCCCACAACTTTTTTTATACTAATCTTCTAATACTTTAACTATTTCTTTTAGAACCTGTTCTTTTCCTATCTTCGTAACAGAAGAAAATGGAATAATTGCCATATTATTTGTTAAGTCTAATTCGCGTTTTATAATTCCTGTATTTTTAGCAAGTTCATTTTTAGATATTTTATCAATTTTTGTCATGACTATAACAAATGGAATTTCATAATAATTAAGAAATTCATTCATTTCTATGTCATCTTGAGACGGTTTGTGTCTACTGTCTATTAAGTGTAAAACAAAACCTAGATTTTCACTATTAGTGAAATATTCTACAATCATATCATACAGTTTTTCTTTTTCTGGCTTAGATAACTTAGCATAACCATAACCTGGAACGTCCACTAAAACAACTTTATCATCTACATCAAAGAAATTCAATGTACGTGTTTTACCAGGTTTTGAAGATACACGTGCATAATTTTTTCTTTCTAATATTGTATTAATAAAAGATGATTTACCAACATTAGATCGACCACACATTGCAACTTCGGGTTTATCATGCTCGGGATATTGTTTTCTTGATACTGCACTAATAAGTAGATTAACATTATGTGTATTTAACTTTATCATTGCTATTCTCCAAATACTATTTTAAACACTTCTTGAATATTATCCACTGTATGAATAGTTAATTTTTCAAGAACTTCTTCTGGAATATCAATTAAATCTTTCTTATTCTTAGTTGGAATAATTATAGTATTAATATTCATTTTCTCTGAACTTAAGATTTTTTCTTTAACTCCGCCAATTGGTAAAACTTTCCCATGTAATGTCATTTCACCAGTCATAGCAATATTATTATCAACAGCTTTTTTAGTAAGAGCTGAATATACTGAAGTAGTAATTGTTATACCCGCAGAAGGACCATCTTTAGGAACTGCACCTTCTGGAACATGCAGATGAATATCAATTTCTGAAAAATTAATATCTTCAATTTTTAGCTTTTCAGCATTTGAACGTAAGAACGAGATAGCCATTTGAGCTGATTCTTTCATTACATCTCCTAACTTACCAGTTAAGATAATTTTACCTGTACCTTTTGAAATACTCGTTTCAATTTCTAGTGTATCTCCACCTACTACAGTATAAGCTAAACCATTAACTAATCCGATCTCAGGTTTTACATTCTTATCTTTAGCACTATATTTTTCTGGACCAGCAAATTCCTCAAGATTATTAACTCCAACCTTGATTTTTTCTTCACCCTTAAGAACTTTTAAAGCTGCTTTTCTACAAACCGAACCAAAAACACGCTCTAAATTCCTAACACCTGCCTCATAAGTGTATCCATTAATTATTTTATTAATAGCTTGCTTACTAAATGTAATTTGACTTTTCTTAAGTCCATTTTCTTTAATTTGACGTGGAATTAAATATTTAGCCGCAATATTTTCTTTTTCTTTAATTGTATAAGATTCAAGCTCAATAACCTCCATTCTATCTCTAAGAGGTGCAGGGATTAAACTTAAATTATTCGCAGTAGCAATAAATAAAACTTTAGATAAATCAAATGGAATATCCAAGTAATGATCCACAAACTCATTATTTTGAGCTGGATCTATAACTTCAAGCATAGCCGCAGCCGGATCACCTTTTATATCTGAAGCCATTTTATCAATCTCATCAAGAAGAATCACAGGATTCTTAGTTTTAATTTTTTTCAAAGATTGAATAATTTTTCCAGGTAAAGCTCCTAAATATGTTCTTCTATGGCCTCGAATCTCTGCTTCATCATGTACTCCACCTAAAGAAATACGAACAAAGCTTCTTCCCATTGATGAAGCAATTGACTTCGCTAATGAGCTCTTACCAACCCCTGGAGGACCTGATAAACATAATATTGGAGACTTCATATCATCTCTTAATTTTTTTACAGCTAAAAATTCTAAAATTCTTTCTTTAATTTTTTCTAAACCATAGTGGTCTTCATTAAGAATTTTTTCCGCATTCTGTATGTCAATTTCATCATCAGTTAATGTATTCCATGGTAAAGCTACTACTGTATCCAGGTAAGTTCTAATTATAGAATGTTCTGGACTCATCACCGGTGTTTTTTCTAAGCGATCAACTTCTTTTAATAATACTGCTTTATCTTCTTCTGATAACTCAATAGCTTTAATAGCCTGACGAATTTTTTCAATGTCATCATCTTCAGGTGCAATTTGTTTCAATTCATCTTGCACTACTTTCATTTGTTCTCTTAAGAAATACTCTTTTTGTTGATTATCGATATTCGCACGGACTTTTTCATCTATTTCACGTTTATAACTATTACCAACTAAAAATGCTTCTAAACTTCTATTCAAGAAAATTGCTTTTTTCTCTAAATCTAATAAAAACAATACTCGTTGTTTTAGCATTTTATCGATTGGGAAAAATTTAATATTTTTATTTATAAACTTCTCTAAATCATCGGTTTTATAATAATCTATATCAAAGTTTTCTCTTTTTAAATAATTAAGAAAATTAGTTCTAATACTATTTAATAATCCAGTTTTATCAAAACCATTATCAACTATTTCTCTTATGTTAATATCTAAGTGCTCTACATGATTATTATTGTATACTCCACTTTTTACTTCTGCGATACCATAACATTGATATTCATATTTTTTATTTTTTTTATCAATAGTTAACTGTCCATAAGTTCCAAAGAAAACGTTAAAGCCATTACTATCGAATACATCTTCTTCAGAAAAAGAGTCATCATAACTATCAATAGGTTTTCTTTTATAAGTCACAAAAACTGGAATCTTATCTTTTTTAACAGTTTTTATTGTTTTTAAAAATTTTTTGTCCGTTACATCTATTGTATAAGTATTAGACGGAAAGAATAAATCTCTGTTCTCTAATAAATAATATTTTGTCAAAACGAACTCCTCTCTAACCTAATTATTTTAATGTTGGTTTTGTTTTATTAATTACATTGTCACGTGTTACTGTACATGTCTTAATATTTTTATTACTAGGAATTTCAAACATTACATCCAATAATAATTCTTCAATAATAGAACGTAATCCACGTGCACCTGTTTTTCTTTTAATCGATTCTTTAGCTATTTCTTCTAAAGCTTCTTGTTCAAATACTAATTTAACCCCATCTAATTTAAATAAGTACTCATATTGTTTAACTACAGAATTTTTCGGCTCAGTTAGTACCCTAACTAGATCCTTCTCATCTAATTCTTCTAGATAACAAACAACTGGAATACGACCTATGAATTCTGGAATCATACCAAATTTAACTAAATCTTCATGTTTAACTTTAGAGATAATATCCTCATTATCATTCAGCTCTTCACTCTTAGAAAAACCAATAACTTTTTCTCCAAGGCGACGTTTAATAATTTCCTCAATTCCAGAAAATGCTCCACCAATGATAAATAGTATATTCTTTGTATTAATTTTTATCATTTCTTCACCAGGATGTTTTCTACCTCCTTGTGGTGGTACACTAGCTACAGTCCCCTCTAAAATTTTCAGAAGTGCTTGCTGAACTCCTTCACCTGAGACATCACGAGTAATTGATACATTCTCACCTTTTTTAGCGATTTTATCAATTTCATCGATATAAATTATTCCTTGTTCTGCTCTTTCTATATCATAATTAGCACTTTGAATAAGTCTAAGTAAAATATTTTCAACATCTTCTCCCACATAACCTGCTTCAGTTAATGTAGTTGCATCAGAAATAGCAAATGGAACATCTAGCATTTTTGCCAAAGTTTGCGCTATTAATGTTTTCCCAGATCCAGTACTCCCTATTAACGCTATATTACTTTTTTGCAATTCTATATCATGATTTTCTTTTGCTATAATTCTTTTATAATGATTATAAACAGCTACTGCTACAGATTTTTTAGCTTTGTCTTGGCTAATTACATACTCATTCAAATGTTTCATAATTTTTTGAGGCTCTAATAACTTAAATACCGGTTTGTTTTTAGCATTTCTATATTCAATTTCTTCATCTATAATATCAGAGCATAAATCAACGCATTCATCACATATAAATACATCATTTCCTGCAATCATTTTAAAAACTTCATTAGTATTTTTCCCACAAAATGAACATCTTACTTCATCTTTATTTTTAACCATAATTACACCTCACATTATTGAACTTTTCCTATATCTTATTATCTTTTTATTATCAAATCGATACAAAGCTCAAAAAGATACAAATTATTATACCATATTTCCACTCTATTTTCTAGCAAAGACCATTATAAAATATTTACTATAGAAAGATTTATAATACTATAAAATGATAATCTAAAATACATACTTAAGCTTTAATTTTTCAACAAAATTAAAACTTAAAATATTATATCTTATTCAATTTATATGATTATTTCTCTCACAATAATTTGATTATTAAAATTCTACTTTCTACCTTTAAGTTATTGTTTTTTAGTGGTATAATTATTTTATACAATCAATAGGAGGAATAACATGTCATTTTTTTCAAAATTAGGGGAAAACATTATTTTACCTCAAGACGTCTTAATACAGTCTAAAGAAACATCAGCAGTTGTTGGTGCAATAAATGCTACTATTGGTATTGCCACAGCAAACAAAAAAGCTATGTCATTACCATCAATAAACAAAGTAATAACAGAAATTAGTAATTCAGAATATCTACCATATTCTCCTACACCAGGTTTACCTAAAATGAGAGAATTGTGGAAAGAAAAGATATTAGCTGATAATCCAACTATTAATAAAGATTATCTTTCTCTACCTATGGTAACAACTGGTATAACTCAAGGTATAGATATAGCAGCTAACTTATTTAGCGAAAAGGAAGATGCATTGCTACTACCTAATCTATTTTGGCAAAACTATGCACAAATATACACTATTAAATTAGGTAACAACATCTATAAATATAAACAATTTGATGAAAACAATAATTTTAGTATCGAAAACTTTAAATCAGCCCTATATTCAATAAAAGAGGATAAAATTTCATTAATATTAAACTTTCCAAATAATCCAACAGGGTATACACCATCAGATGATGAGTTAACTAAATTGGTTGAAGTAATAAATATTTTTGCTAAAGAACATCCTAGTAAACAACTTATTATTGTTTCTGATGATGCTTACTTCGGACTATTCTTCGAAGAGAACCACAAAACTCCTACTTTAAGCGCAACATATAAACTTGCTGAAAATTCAAACTGTTTAATAGTAAAACTGGATGGTATAACAAAAGAATTTTATAGTTGGGGATTGCGTGTCGGTTTTATCACATACTATACAAAAGACGACACATTAAGAAAAACATTATTAGAAAAAACTCAAGGTTTCTTAAGAAGTACGACATCTTCTCCTTCTAATTTATCACAGCAAATAGCTCTTAGATTGTTAGAAAATAAACAAGCACTTTTAGAAAAAGAAGAAAACGATAGTATTATTCAAGATAGATACAACGAACTAAAATCAGCTATTTCTAAAGAAAATTTAGCTACATTAGTTACAATACTTCCATTTAACTCCGGTTATTTCTTTACAATAAAAATACCAACAACGATTAATGCTCATGAATTCAGACTGAAATTTTTAAATGAATATAAATACGGAGTCTATTCAATGGATGACGAACATATAAGAATTGCATTTTCATGTTTAGATAAAGAACTAATTCCAGAACTTATTAGTAAATTTAAAGAATGTATTCAAAAATTTTAAAATAAAGAACGGGAAAACTCAAAAAAATGATTTCAAAGAAATCAATTTTGGCGAGTCAGCCCCGTTCTTATTTATTTTATAGTTCTTTTTAACAGTTCAACCATATGTTTATTTGCATTTAATTCTATATCGTCATTTAAATCAATAAAATCATATGAACCATATTTATTATCTAATGCAGCCTTAATTAAATAATCTGTAACATTAGGATTTTTTGGTAAAATTGGACCATGAAGATAAGTTCCAATTAAATTATTATAAAGAATACCTTCCTTTTTATCATCATCGTTATTACCATAACCAACCACTACATTTCCTAGCGTTTCATAGTTATGATATGTTCTTCCACCATGATTTTCAAAGCCAACAATATTCCCAAATTTTTCAGATTCAACAAGTATATTACCAATTAAACGCGGTGCATCTTTTTTAGACTCAGTATAAAAATCTAATATGTTTAAACCAGGCAATTTGTCTCCATCAACAGTTTTATAATATTCACCTAAAAACTGATAACCTCCACAAATAGTAAGTGCGGGAATTCCATCCTCAATTGCTGATTTGAATTCATTCTTTATTTTACTAAATTGTTCCGTTGCTATACACTGTTCTCTATCAGAACCGCCTCCAATAAAAAACATATCGCACTCAGATAATTTAACGCCATCTGTCGATGTTATATTTTCAATCTCAAGATTAATTCCACGCCATTCACAGCGTTTTTTTAATGCGATAACATTTCCTATATCACCGTATAAATTTAATTTATCAGGCATAAAATGATATAATTTCAAGTTCATAGAACTACTTCTCCAATTCACTTTGTGTTTCTACTAATGCTGTGTAGTTAGGAATAGCTATTGCATATTTTTCACTATAACTTTTAAGTTTAACTACAGCCTCTGATATATTTTCAAAAACTACAACATTAGCATTTACTTCACTATATTTTAACCTTAGTGCTAATTCTTTAGCTCTTTTTCCAGAACAAACTATATTCTTAATATTTTGATCTGCTAATATATTAAAATCTGTATCCCATATCCAAGAGATATCAAATCCATCAGCACCATTATCATTTAAAACTAATAAGTAATTAATTTCATCCTTAATTGAATTAGCTATAGCTAAAGATGCATTTAATCCGGCTGGATTTTTAGCAAGGTTTAAAAGTACCCTTCCACCACTAGGCAGACTAATACTTTGCATACGCCCATTTATCGGACTATAACTTTCTAACCCAGCTTTTATTTTATCTTCCGATAGTCCTAATTCCTTTAATAAAGAATATGCTGCAAGTAAATTATAAATATTATAATCACCAGCCAACTTAGTTTCTAATTTCAGTCCATTGTTAATAGTCATATTTATAAATGGTTCAACAGAAGCTTTTGACACTTCATATTTTGTATCTTGATGTTTAAAATCACATTTAGAACAACGATAAAATCCTAGTTGGCTATAATGAACATGATCATAAATCAATTCCATACCACAATTCGGACAAAATTTAGATTCAGATATTCCAAAATCAGCAAACTTATAAGCTTCCTTAGCTATACCAAAATATATATTATCTTCACCATATTTTGAAAGTCGTGTCACGAAAGGATCATCACTATTTAAGATTAATTGGATATTTTTACCTTCAAGTTGCTCTCCAATTGTAGCAATTAACGTATCTATTTCACCAAAACGATCTATTTGGTCTCTAAAAAAGTTATTAATAACAAACTTTGTTGGCGTAATATATTTCATAACTCTCTTAATAGAACCTTCATCAATTTCGATAACAGCTAATTTTGTATTATTTTTACCTTGGATAGCAAAAGTTGAAATAATACCATCCAACATATTTGCACCTTCAAAATTATTTATAAAATCTACCCCTGCACATTTTAATGTATGTCCAATAAGATTTGATGTTGTTGTTTTTCCATTAGTACCTGTAACAAAAACAATTTCATCAAAATTACTAGCCAATTTAGTTAGTACGTTATCATTTACTTTCCTTAGTACCTTACCTGGTAAATCTGTCCCCTTTTTCCCTGCTAATCTACTTGCAGTTCTAGTTAATCTTGCTATATTTCTATAAAATGCTAGCATACAATCTCCTTTTATAGACTATTTTGTGTCGTGTCAAATTTATATCCAATTCCCCAAACCGTCACTATCATCTGTGCAACCTTTGGAGAAATTTTATCGAATTTTTTTCTAACACGTTTAATATGTGTATCAACTGTTCTTAAATCAGAATAAAAATCATAATCCCAAACAGCTCTTAAAATCTCATTTCTTTTAAAAGCTTTATCTGGTGATTTAGCTAAAAATAATAATAAATCAAATTCTTTCGGTGTTAATAATACCTCACTATCATCAACGATTACCTTATGCGAATTTACATCGATAATTAATCCAGGAAATACAAGAACATCTTTCGCATAAAGTTCTGGAGTATAAAAGACACTACGCTTAGTACGTTGAAGAATAGCATTGATTCTAAGCATAAGTTCTCTTGGACTAAAGGGTTTTATAACATAATCATCTGCTCCCAATTCAAATCCCTCTACCCTACTTTGCTCATCTGCTTGTGCAGACATAATTATTACAGGTGTAGCTTTAGTTTTTCTAAGTTCTGATAATATCGACTTACCATTCAACATAGGTAATTGAACATCTAAAAGCACACAAGAATAGTCCATATACTTCAATCTTTCTAATCCATCATGACCATTACTGGCTTCATCGACAATATATCCTTCTTTTTCAAGATACATAATTAATAATTTTCTTATTCTTTCTTCATCATCTATTATTAATACTCTTTCTGCCACTATTCATCACTTCCTAATTATTTACTACTTCTCACCATTCTTAGCTTTATTAATAAGTTTTTTCACTTCATGAATAGTAAGAGTTCTATATTCACCTTTTTTTAATCCTTCTAAAGTTAAATCTTCGATAGATTCACGTTTTAGTCTCATAACTTCGTAACCTAATGCTTCAAACATTCTTCTTACTTGTCGATTTTTCCCTTCATGAATTGTTAATCTAACTAAAGTATTACCACTCTTATTTTTATTTTTTACAATATTAACTTCTGCTTTGGCAGTTTTATAATTATCAATTCTAACTCCAGAACGAAGTATTCTTAAATGATTATCTTCAAGCTTACCATTAATTTTAGCAACATAAGTCTTTTTAATTTTATGTTTAGGGTGCGTTATTAAATTAATGAATTCTCCGTCATTAGACATAATAAGAGCTCCAGACGTATCATAGTCTAATCTACCAACCGGTACTACTCTTTCATTAACACTTTCAAAAAAGTCTTTTACACATGTTCTATCTTTTTCGTCAGACATAGATGTGATTACTTTTTCTGGTTTATAAAACAGATAATATCTCTTATTTTCCTTTAATAAACGAACACCTTCGACAATAATAATATCACTTGGTTCAGCTTTTACTCCTAATTCCTTAACAACTTCACCATTTACACTTACTTTACCATCTAGAATTAACTGTTCAGCCTTTCTTCTTGATGTATAACCTGATGCAGCTATTAATTTTTGCAGTCTTTCTGCCATATCGTCCTCCTAATTTTGTAAAAATTTATTAATATCTTCATTACTAACAATCTCTGATTTTGGTAATTGTTCTAAACTTTCTAAGCCAAAAACATCTAAAAATATATCTGTTGTTTCATATAATTTTGGTTTTCCAATAGTATCTAAAGTCCTATTAGACACAATAAGCTCCTTACTAACAAGAGAGTGTAATATAGAATCACTACTTACACCCCTTATTTTATCGATTTGAACTTTTGTTATCGGTTGATTATAAGCGATAATTGCCAAAGTTTCTAAAGAGGCTTTAGACAATTTGACAAGATTCTTCGAAATAACAGCTTTTTTTATTACTTCTGCCATTTCATCTCTTAATAACATTTTATATGTTGATCCAAATTTTTTTATAACTAATGAATTATTAACCTTATTATATTCATCACAAAATACATTTAACATGTTTTCAGCTTCATGATTCTCAACTTCCATAAAAGTAGAAAAATATTCAACATTAAGACCTTCTTCACCTTTCATAAAAAGTAAGGCCTCAATTATTTTTTTTATTTCATCTAATAACATATTAATTTTCCTTCGCTTTATATTCTAAAATGATTTCACTATCTTTGTCAACACATAGCAATTCTTGATCTTTAATCATTGCCAGTATCCCCATAAATACTAATACAATCTCATTTTTATGTGAATAAGATTTAATAAGATCTATAAACGATATATTATTCTTATGCTTTAACTTATTAACTAGTTCTTCTTTAACTTGTTCAAATGACACCTCTCTTCGATAACTTACTAATGATACTTCATTTTCAGCGTCATCAAAAGATCTAAGAATATTCTCCATAGCCCTTAATAATTTCGAAGAGGGCATTCTCATCATTTCAACACTACCCTCTACATCAATATTAACACTTTCTTTATCAAGAAATTGTGCTCTTATTTTTTGAAGATTATCAAGCTTTTCACTAAGTTCTTTATAATTTTTATAATCAAGAAGCTGTTGAACTAAATCTTCCTCATCTTCTATCGTCTCATTCTCAAACTTAGGAAGTAAATTTTTACTTTTTATATGAAGCAACGTTGCTGCCATAACAATATACTCTTCCGCATTTTCTAAAGAAAATTCATCATTGTTATTAATATACTCCAAATAACTTTCTGTAAGTTTTGCGATTGGGATATTGTATATATCAATCTCCATTTTCTCTATTAAATGCAATAGTAAATCAAGAGGACCTTGAAAAACCTCTAAGTTAACATTATACATTTATTCATTCCTTTAATTAATCGTTTTTCTTGGATGATTCGTCATCATTCTTTTCGATTTATTTTTCTCTATACTTGAAAAATACAGTTTTAGACTATGAATATTTTTTAAACCTAAAAGATCTTGCACTTCTTCTGCCGGAACCTTATCTTCAAGCAAATGAATCGCAAGTGAGTTTCTAAAATTCATAGTATTTAATTCTTTAGAAAATCCCAAATCTTGTTGACGTTTTTTGAATATTTTCCAAAAACCTTGGCGACTAATTCCCTCACCATCATGATTTAAGAATAATTTACTATCATCTTTAATATTAGGATACTCTTTTTTTAACTCAACTATATAATTTTCTATAGCTTCAACTGATTCTCTATTCAAAGCAATAGTTCTATAGCCATCTTTTTTTCTATATTTTAAATATCCAATCGTAGTATTAACATCTTTTAGTTCTAAGTTAATACATTCAGTAGGTTTTATCCCTATAGAATACGACAATTCAAATATAGCTTTATCACGATATCCCATCAAATTCTTAGTTTTCACATCTAAAATCTTAGCGATTTCTTGACGCGAAAAAATAACAAGTTCCTGATGCTCTTCTTTGTCAATATGAACATCAATATTTATTCTATTTGGAATTATCTTTTCAATCCACAAATACTCTACAAAAATATGAACTGTCGAAATAGTTCTAGATAATGTAGCTGAAGAATAATCTTTTTCTCTTAGATAATCAATATATCTAGATATAAACTCTTCATTAAGCCAAGAATAATCGCCTATTGAATATCCTCTTTCCGCCAAATATAAAAATATTTTCTTTAAATCTCGATCGTAAGAATTAATTGTGTTTGAAGAAAATTCTTTTTTATTTAATAAATATTCATTGAAATTGTTTAATACTGTTTCACTCATAAAAATACCCCCTTAGTATTAAAGCTACTCTAAATTTTATTTCTATATTGATTATAACATCTATAAAACTTTATGTAAATGCATTTATAACAATTTTTATTTAAATATAAAAAAATTCCAAAACAGATTCAATTCATAAGTTAATGAATTCTAAAATCGCCTTGAAATTTTATTATTTTATATTCTTTTCCTAGAAAACTTATTGTGAATTGCTATAACAAAAAGTAAATTAACACAAATAATGAATAATGGTATTAATATAGCTTTATGCAAGTAAAATTTAGACATTGCAGCACCCAAAAGAACCCCTGATAAAAACACGACAATAACTATCGAATAGATAAATAATGGTACTGCACTCTCTTTCTTTTTCAAAACAACATATTTATACAAGTGTTCACTCATTGAACGTAAATTTCCTGTACAAAAAACACTAGCAAAAACTAAGTTATTAATTTTTCTAAAACCATCAAATTGTATAGCACAAATAAATGAAATTACTATCGGTCTTACATCTACACCAAAGAAATTATGTTTAAATATTATTAATAATAACGCTAAAATTTGAACGATTAATAACATATAAATATGTTTAAATATAGACAGTTCTTTGTACCTCGTTTCAATTACCTTACTAACTAATACTCCTACAACAAATGACAATATAGGAACTGAATAGTGTATAACCTCTGGTATATTACCTTCAATCAAATCAATACCAACAAAAATTAAATTTCCGGTCTGTGCGTTTGCAAAAATACCATCACAATTTACAAATGTATATGCATCAAAAAAACCACCAACCGCTGTAAGCAATAAACAAAATATTAACTGTTCGTGAACTGGTAAATTCTTATTAAATAATGTCTCTTTCAAATTCATATCTCTTATAATCATCTCCTTTAAAAATTTAATCAAAGATTGTATTCCAGTTTTCAGGATTTTCATAACAATCAAAACACATTCTTAATTGTTCGAATGTTGTTCTAGTAGTTGATAATTCTGGTAGACTATCTAAAGAATAAAAATCTGCTCCTAGAGTTTCAGTGTTATCAACAAAACTATGATCAATATACTCACATAAAACAAAAATCTTCACCATACCAAAAGGAAAATTAACGTGATGATGTCTATTGTAATCTAAAACTGCAATTATTTTTATAGGTTCTACAATTGCACCTGCTTCCTCACTAGCTTCTTTTATTACATTTTCTCTAATACTCACGTTAACATCTTGATAACCTCCAGGAAGCGCCCATTTACCATCTAATTGTTCCTTAACTAATAATATCTTATTATCTTTAATTATCGCCGCTCTTGTCTCTACTTTAGGTGTCTGGTAACCTAATTCACCAGCGAAATCAATTCTAATCTTTTCAACTGGTATATCGTATTTATATGCTAACATCTCACAAGCTATCTCTCTAATTCTTTCAGAGCGTTCTCTATCGAATTTATCTTTACTATATGCAAGACTACATTGAGCTAAAAATTGTAATTCTTGTGCCCATTTCATCCAAACTTCATTTCTATATACTCTAATTATATCTTCAACACGTTTTATAAAAATAGTATTTTTTACATCCAAAAAATCATATTCTTTATCTAGCATATAAACATTTATCAAAGTATCGCTAAGTCTAGTTTTGTCATCTGTCAAATATAGGCTATTATTTTCTAAAATATTACAATCACTTATAAATTCATACTTAATTCCTTCTTCAGTAAAAACATCAAAAAGTTTCTCTGAAATTTTATTTTTCATATTTATATCAATATATACATTTTTATACATACGCTACCTCCACGTCTTTATATTATACCACACAAAGAAGTTATTTCTAGAATTATAAGAAATTTATATGTCATTACCCCTTATTAAAGAAAGAACTATTTACAATATAATTATAATATTATTCTACACCTTTTCTGAATCATTTAAAAGGAGGTGACCCAAAAATCCTAGATTTAAAAAAGTGTATATCACAACTCATAAACACAGTACTTTATTGATATCTTAATTCGCTTTATAAAAATTATTTAGATATCAAATAAAATTTGCTAGATTGATTCGACAAAAAATTGTTTCTATAAATTTACAATTTTTAAATTACATCCTATAAAATTCTTGCTAGTTTTAACTATTAGATGTATAATAGTTATTGTAAGTAAAAATTAAGGAGTGATAACAATGAAATATATTATTTCACTAATCTGGTCATTTATATTTGCTTTTGTTGTAGTATTTATCGTATCTTCAATTTTAGGTACTAACGGTGAAGTTAATACACTTCGTGATTGCGCAATATTATCTATTTTATTTACTGGGTTTGTTGCATTATTAGACGCAGTAGGTTTAGATAAAAAAAGAAAAGAAGACTAATATTTAATTAATAAAAAAGATTTACTGAAAGTAGGTAATGAGGTATACCCTCTTTCCTACTTTTTCTTTAAATACAGGAGAAAAATATATGAATAATATACTAGCAACGATGTGCTATGTGGATAATGGCGAAAGCTTTTTAATGCTTAAAAGAACAAAAAAAGAAAATGACATACATGAGGGATTAACTATTAGTGTTGGAGGAAAATTCGAAGCTGGTGAAAGCCCGGAAGATTGTGTTATCAGAGAGGTTAAAGAAGAGACAAATTTAGATATAATTAAACCAAAACTTCGAGGAATTATCACATTCCCTAATTTTGACGGGGAAAAAGACTGGTATACATATGTCTATACAGCACCAAACTATAGAGGTACTATTACAGACGACTGTAATGAGGGCGATTTAATCTGGGTGAAAAAATCTGAGATTCAAAATATTAAAACCTGGGAAGGAGACTATATTTTCTTGGACTGGTTAGTTCAAGAAAAACCATTTTTCTCTGCCAAATTCAATTATAAAAATAATAAATTTATCGACTATGAAGTAACATTTTATGAATAATAAGGAGAATAAAATTATGACTTTTGAAATTAATAAAGAATTTAAAGAAGAATATATTGTAAAAGAAAATCATAGTGCTAAAAATATGGGAAGCGGTGATTTAGAAGTTCTTGCAACACCAAGTCTTGTGGCTTTTATGGAAAACGCAGCTAAAAATCACTTAAATACATTTTTAACCGCTGATTATAGTAGTGTTGGAAGTAATATAAACATAAATCATGTTGCTCCAACTCTTATTGGTAAAAAAATAACAATAAAAGGAAAAATTACGCAAGTTATTAAAGATAGAATTATTATTTTTTCACTAGAAGCTTTTGAGAATGATAAAAAAATAGGCGATGCTGAACACACTAGAGTTATAATAAACAATCAAAAATTTATTAGTAAATTAACTAATGCATAACACTTAAAACCAAAACTTAATCTCATATAAAAAAATAAAGGCCGTAAAATTTACAGCCTTTATTTTTTGCACAATTTTTCTTAATTAAAATTCATTAGAAAACATAAGTTCTAAGAAATATTCTTTAAGTACTTTGATATAAGTACCTTTCATCCCCAATGATTTAGATTCAATAATTCCAGCACTTTCTAATTTTCTTAAGGCATTAACAATAACCGATCTAGTAATCCCTACTCTATCAGCAATTTTACTTGCTATAAGTAATCCTTCTGTACCATCAAGCTCTCTAAAGATGTGTTCAATTGCCTCTTTTTCAGAGAATGATAATGAGTTCAATGCCATATTGACCATATCTTTATCACGTGCTAAGTTTTTCTCTTTATCTTGTTTTTCATGTAATATTTCTATTCCTACTACTGTAGATGCATACTCAGCTAATACTAAATCATCATCTTTAAAGTCATTATCCATTCTACCGATAACTAATGTACCTAAACGTTCTCCCCCACCTCTAATAGGTAGAATAACAGTATAACTCTTTCCTTCAAAACGCTCATGTTCTTCCTCTGGGAAAATTGACAATGGTTCCTGGAAAGGAATATTTACTTTTGTCGCATAAACTTTTAATGTTGCATCTAAATAAGCTTTTGGGACTTTTCTATCTTGAATAATTTTTTCCATACGTTCATTTGAATAATCAACGATTGAATCATATCCAAGTATATTACCTTCAGTATCAAGAATATAAACTACTGAATCTAAAATTGGACTTAAACGCATTGCCATAGCTTCGAAGTCCACATTTTCATGGCGTCCTTCTTGTAAAATTGTGCTAATTTTTCTTGTTTTTTGTAATAAACTTGCCATTAATTTTCTCCTTACAAAATACTTCCTAGTTTATTATATCATTAATTTTAATAAATTGTAAGACTTTTTCAAAATTAATTTAATCAATTTTGAAATTTTCTAACATTTCTAATGATCTTTTAGCATATCTTTCGTATTTTTCCTTTTTATCTTTGATTCTTTCAGGAAGTGGTTTAATAATACCAAAATTTGCATTCATAGGTTGGAAATTTTTGCTCGTATTGTCAACGATATAGTTGGCCATCGCACCTATCATAGTTTCAGTTGGGAAGATGATTTCTCTATCTTCAGTATTATATAGTGCATTTAAAGCTGCTACAATACCAGAAGCTGCACTTTCTACATAACCTTCTACTCCAGTCATTTGACCAGCGAAATAAATATTATTTTCTTCCTTTAATCTATAAGTTTTTTCTAGTAATTGCGGTGAATTTAAATAAGTATTTCTATGCATAACACCATATCTTACAATATTTGCATTTTCTAAACCAGGAATCATATTAATAATTCTTTTTTGTTCTCCCCATTTAAGGTGTGTTTGAAATCCAACAATATTGTATAATGTACCTTCACTATTATCTTGGCGTAATTGTACTACAGCATATGGTCGTTTATCTGTCTTTGGATCTTCTAAGCCTACTGGTTTCATAGGACCAAATAATAATGTCTTCTCTCCACGTTTTGCCATTTCCTCAAAAGGCATACATCCTTCAAAGTAAATTTCTTTTTCAAATTCTTTTAAAGGTGCTGCTTCTGCATTTATCAATTCATTATAGAAATTAGTAAATTCCTCTTTTGTCATTGGACAGTTTAAATATGCCGCTTCTCCTTTGTCATATCTTGATTTAAGATAAACTTTCTCCATATCAATTGAATCTTTTTCAATAATAGGTGCTGCTGCATCGTAGAAATATAAACCATCTTGTTTAGTGTAGTTTCTAATATCTAGACTTAAAGCATCAGATGTAAGCGGTCCTGTTGCTACAATTACAGGCACTTCACCTTTAGGGATAGTTGGTAATTCTTCCCCTATTACATTTATATTAGGATGATTTTTTATAGTTTCTGTAATCATTTCAGAGAATTTATCTCTATCAACCGCTAACGCACCACCAGCTGGTACTTGTGTAGCATCTGCACATTTAATAATAATAGAATCTAGCATTCTCATTTCTTCTTTCAAAAGACCTACAGCGTTAGTTATATTATTAGCTCTTAATGAGTTAGAACACACTAATTCCCCAAAATTTTGAGTTTTATGAGCTGGTGTCATTTTTTTCGGTCTCATTTCGTATAAATCTACTTCAACTCCACGTTTTGCTAGTTGCCATGCAGCCTCACTACCTGCTAATCCCGCTCCAATTACTATTACTTTTTTTTCCATTAAATATCTCACTTTCTATTTTACAATAATCCTGAAAAATCTTCAGTTTCATCTTTTTTAACTTCTTTTTCTCTCATGTCTTGAGTAACTACACGCCCATTTTTATCAAATAAATATGTTTGCACACTATCTAAAGTTTCAGCAATAAGTTCAGAGTAATCATCTCTTGCTTCATATGCTTTAATTTTATCCAGTCTAGGTTTTGTCTTCGGTGCTTTAGGTGTAAAAATTGTACAACAATCCTCAAATGGTAAATTCGAAATCTCTAATGTATCAATTTCTTGAGCAATTTTTATAATATCTACCTTATCCATTGTTAATAATGGACGTAACACAGGTAAATTCGTCACTTCATTAATACAGTTCATAGACTCAAGTGTCTGAGAAGCTACTTGCCCAAGAGATTCACCAGTAGCTATTGCCAAACATCCTTCTTTTTTCGCTACTTCTTCTGCGATACGTAGCATAAATCTTCTTGTTGATGTCATTGTATAATTTGATGGCACTCGTTTTACTATTTCAGTTTGTAACTTTGTAAAGTTAACAACATGTAATTTAATCTTTCCTACTACTTCACTTAGCTTAATAGTTAAATCAAAAATCTTTTGTAAAGCTTCTGCTGAAGTAAACGGTGGCGATTGAAAATGAATCATTTCTACTTCTACACCTTTAACTTGCAGAGTATGAGCAGCTACAGGAGAATCAATTCCACCAGATAATAATAATAGTGCCTTAGAAGAAGTATTAACTGGGAATCCACCTACTCCTTTAATAAAATCAGTAAATATAAAAATACCTTCACTTCTTACTTCCACATTTATAATAAAATCAGGTTGTTTAACATTCACCTTTAAGTTTTTATAATTAACTAACACGTGACTTCCGAAGACATTATTCAACTCATTAGTATTATGTGGGAAGTTTTTATTAGGACGCTTTGTTTGAATTTTAAATTTATATTCCTTATCTAACTTACTCTCTAATAATTTATCAATAACTCTTTTAGCTTCTTCTACATCTAATCCAGCTCTTAATACTGGAGAAAAATTATGAATACCTGGAACTTTCTTTAATCTATCCATAATTTTATACACATCTTCGTTATGATCTAAATGAATATACATTCTATCTCGTTTAGTTTGAACATGAAACCCCGTTAATCCTTGTAAATTATAACGAATATTTTTTGTAAGTTTTTTTAAAAACTCATTTCTATTACCAGATTTTAACGTAAGTTCTCCGTACCTTACTATAATATGACTAAATTCCACTTTCAATTACCTCTTTAAATTTCTTATTGTATTCATCTATAAATACTTCTACAAATGTTTCAACATCTTTTTTAGTAGTCTCGTATGAAAAACTAACACGTATGCTACCTTCAATATTCTCTTTTGATAACCCTCTAGCAAATAATGCCTCATTTAAATGAAAAGTTTTTGAAGAACATGCACTAGTCGTTGAAACCATAACCTCTCTCTCATTCAAAGCATTAACTATCGCTTCTCCTTTTATCTTAGGTAAGCTGATATTAATAATCGAGTCAACAAAATCATCTCTTAATGGAGAATTTATAACAATATGCTTATACTTAGAAAATTCATCAACTATTAATTTTTTATATTCATGATGATTTTTTTTAGCATTATTAATCTTTTCTTGAGACAATCTTAAAGCTTTTGCTAAACTTACAGCAGCTGCAACATTAACCGTTCCAGAACGAAGACCATCTTCTTGCCCACCACCAAAAATAACATTATGGACAGTTCTTCTTGATTTTAGATATAAAACACCTATACCTTTTAAGCCATGAAACTTATGCGCAGAAATAGAATAACTATCAACTTTTGAAAGATTTATATCATCCTTTAATATTCCTTGTACACCATCAACATGAAAATGCACTTTTGGGTAGTCCTTAAGAATCTCAGAAATCTTGTCAATCGGTTGAATCGCTCCAAAAATATTGTTAACTTGCATCACACTTAATAAAATAGTCTCTTTTGTTAATAAAGTCTTCAAATGTTCTAAATCAATTAATCCATATTCATCTACATTTACATAATCTAATATAAAACCACGTCTTTCTAGTTCTCTAAATGATTCAAGAACAGACGGATGTTCAATTTTAGAAACTATAATTCTATTTCCGAAATCTTTCTTATGTTCTACACTTCCTAATAAGGCGATATTATTACTCTCTGTAGCACATGAAGTAAAAAATACTGAACCTTCGTCTACGCCTAAAATAGATGCCACCTGTGCTCTTGCTGCAGAAAGGAGTTTATTAGTAGTTTTCCCAAATTTATTGATACTTGCGGGATTACCAAAATATAAATTATTTACTTCTACAAATGCATTTAAAACTTCTTTATATGGTTTAGTCGTAGCACAATTATCTAAATATATCATACTATCTACCTTTCTATTTATTATTAATCAAACTTCTGTATTTAAAATAAACACAATTTAAACCACTTTAAAGTATATAACAAAACGAAGATTTTATCAATAGAAGTGGTCACTTCAATGGCTATTACGATATGTTAAAAATAAATAAGAGTACCTCAACAATATGATATAAACCATACTTCGAGATACTCCCGATTAAATATTATTCTTTATATTCGTTTCCTACAACATCTTTTAAGATTTGATCCCATTTTGGTAAATTACGATCTATACGTATCGCACGATCGCTGTCAGTACCAAGAATATTATGTGAACTCGTTCCGATAATTACTACCTCACCATCAACATAAAACTCGTATGAGAAGATAGTTTTAATTCCACTATGTTTTTCAATCCATGTTTTAATAAAAATATCTTGGTTATTAAATCTAATATTAGTTCTAATAGAGTATTTAACATCAATATCAGCATAATATAGATTATAATTAATTAGCGAATCAATATCAATACCTAATCCACTTAAATAATACTTTTTAGCCAAATTCATCCAATCATAGACATACTTATTATCTAAATAACCTGATTGATTAAAGAATTTTTTTTCTAATTTAAATTTTATTGTTTTTTCGTACACGTTACTTCTCCTTTGCGATTAACTCAGAGATTCTATCCATTAATATAGCAGTTATCTCATCATGAGTTTTTCCTTCTTCTTTTAAAGAAGCGGCATTAATCTCATCACCAATGACTATCTTTATACTAGAAAAAATTCTAAAATTTTTACTAGGAATTATTGCAAAAGGAATAATTTTTGTCTTTGCTCTAGTTGCAATAAACGATGCACCATTGTGAGACTCACCTAAATCCAACTCTTTAGAATGAGAACGAGTTCCTTCAGGGAAAATCCCTACAACTTCACCTTCCCTTAACAGTTTTATACTATTATTTATGGCTGTTCTATCAAAAGTACCCCTTTTAATTGGAATAGCTCCTGTAGCTTCTAATGCTTGTTTTACAAACACCATTTTAAACAACTCTTCTTTAGCAATAAAACGAATCTTCTTATCAAAAAACGCTGGGAATAATAAGGGATCATGATTACTTAAATGATTTCCTGAAATCACAACACCTTTTGCATTTTCAATTTTTTCTTTATTAACAATAGTGACTTTATAAAAAACTTTATAAAAGAGTGCTAATAACATTCTAATAAAATTATACATAGATTTCACCTACCATTATTTATTTCACACTTTTTACTAATTCAGTCATTTTAGCAACAACTTCATCAATTGTCAAGCTAGTTGTATCTATTAATGTTGCTGATTCTACTTGTACCAATGGAGCAATATCTCTGTTCTCATCTTGCCAATCACGCGCTTTAATGTCTTCTTTGACTTTCTCAAAATCAACTTTCTCTATACCTTGACGTTCAAAATCTAAAACTCTTCTTCTTGCCCTTTCTTCCACTGATGCCGTTAGAAATATTTTCACATCAGCATTTGGTAAAACAACAGAAGCAATATCACGACCATCCATTATAATATTGTTACTACCTGCCAAATTCCTTTGAGTATCAATTAAGAATTCTCTGACTGCTGGAGATTTTGCAAAAAGAGAAGTGTATTGTGACACCTCAGCCGTACGTATCTTATCACTCACTTCTTCGTTATTAACATAGACATATTGAACCCCATCAATATATTCAACCCTAAATTGAACCGTACTCAACAATTCTTTTATTCTCTCTTCATCCAACTCACTTAGATTATTTGATAAAAAATTAAAAGTTAAAGCTCTATACATAGCTCCAGTATCAACATAATTAAATCCAAGCGATTTAGCAACCATTTTTGTTATTGTACTTTTTCCTGATCCTGCTGGCCCATCAACAGCCACTGAAACATATTTCATTATTTACCTCTCAGACAAATTTTTTCATTATTTATTATAGCATAGTCTCAATTTAAACACTAGATTTAAATCGAGAAAAATCATTTCAGTAACAAAATCAAACTCTAACAAAAAATCTCTAAAATTATACTATTTCAACTTTAATCCAGCTAAAGCTGATAATGCATTATTTTCTAATTTTTCCTGTTTCATATATTTCTTCATATCTACGCGACTTGCTTTGTCCTTTTTGCTAGATTTAATTCGTTTATCAACTTCCTTTTGTTTTAACGAATTACCGCATTGACAACGATAAGTTGCATTCTCACCGTTTCCAAATAAAGTCATCTTCTTATGACAAGTATCACAACGAAGATTTGTTAATCTACTTATTACTTTACGATTACGACAACTTGGGTTAGAACATTTTAGCATTTTAGTTCCTTTTTTATCAACCTCAAGCATAAAGCTATCACATTCTTCGCATTTCTTACCACTGATATTATCATGCTTAAATCTATCTTCACTATCTTTAATTTCATTAATACATGATTTTGTATATTGTTTTACATCATTCAAGAACTTATCTTTAGATAATTTATTTCTTGCAATATTATCTAGTTGCTTCTCCCAAACCGCTGTTAAAGACGGACTCTTAAGATTTTTAGGGACTAAGTTTAGAAGTTGCTTCGCTTTATTAGTAGTTTTGATTCGTCCATTATCCAAAATTAAATAATCATTTGTAAATAGCTTTTCTAATATATCCGCACGTGTTGCTACAGTTCCTATTCCATTCGTTTCTTTAAGAATTTTTCTTTCATTCTCATCATCAACAAACTCGAAAGGATTTTCCATCGCATATATTAGACTACCCTCAGTATAATAACTTGGCGGTGTTGTTTGTTTTTTATTATAAACTAATGATTCTAATTTATAACTACTATTTTGAAGATTAATAATTTTATCTTGCAATTCTTCTCTACTTAATTCTTTATAACCTTCTTGAATTACTTTTATACCTTTAGCAGAAAACACCTTATTTTCTATCATAAACGAATACGTTGTTTCCTCATATTTATACTCAGGTAATAAATTCTCTAAAAATCTCTTAGCTACTAAATTATAAATCTTAGTTTCCATCTCAGACATTGATATATAATTTGGTCTTTGTTCCGTTGGAATAATCGCATGGTGATCACTTACTTTAGCATTATTTATAATTTTCTTAGCATTTAAATCTTTAACTTTTAACAATTTCACAGTAGTTTCTTTAAAGTCTCCGCCAATAGCTTGAATTCTATCTCTTAATGTATTTTTCATATCACTAGTTAAGTATCTGCTATCTGTTCTAGGATATGTCAACACCTTATGCCTTTCGTATAAACTCTGCACAATATTTAGAGTTTGTTTCGGTGACATACCAAAAAGTGCGCTTGCCGTTTGCTGAATATCAGTTAAATTATACAATGGCTTAGGTGACGAAGATTTAGTTTTCTTTTGAACATCATTAAACTTAACGTCATTATTAATATTCTTCTTAACAAACTGCTCAGCTTTTTCTAAATTAAATTCACTATTACCGCAACTAAACTTAACACCCTCTATTTGAGCTTCAAATGTATAATAATCTTTTGATTTGAATTGTTTAATCTTCTCTTCTCTTTCAAAAACCATCTGTAACGTTGGAGTTTGAACACGCCCACAGTTAAGTGAAGCATTATACTTTAAAGTCAATGCTCTCGACGCATTAATACCTACCAACCAGTCAGCATTAGCACGAGCAATCCCAGAATGATATAAACCTAGATATTCTTTACCATCTCTTAAATTTCTAAATCCATCTTTAATCGCCTTATCAGTAACAGAAGAAATCCAAAGTCTTTTTATACTTTTGTTACAGTTAGCCTTCTCGATAATATAACGAGCAACAAGTTCGCCCTCACGCCCAGCATCAGTCGCAATTATAACTTCATTAACATCTTTCCTATTTAAAGCATTTTCTACTACTTTATACTGTTTAAAAGTTTTCTTTATTATTTCTGTTTTCATAAATTTCGGAATCATAGGTAGATTCTCTAAATTCACATTGCTAAACTCTTTGTATTTATCAGGTGTTTGAAGTGTGATTAAGTGACCCAATGCCCAAGTAACGACATATTTATCACCCTCTAGACAACCATTTTTATTACTTTTTGCCCCTAGATTTCTCGCAATATCACGAGCAACTGACGGCTTTTCACAAAGTACAACACTTTTCATCAATAAATTCCTCACATATATATTCTTTACTACTATAAATATTATAATAGATTATTTTTAAAATAACTAGTAAAACAAATAATCACTATCACTTAGTTAAAACTTTTGTTGTAAATTCATGTGTGATTATATTATAATTTAAATAACAACTAAGGAGGACTATTCTATGAAACTTTATTTAGCAGGAGCTTTGTTTAACGAAGCTGAGATAGCACAACGTTTAAAAGAAGGAAAACTATTAAGTGAAAGATTCGGAGATAGATTATCTGTCTTTAATCCAATTGAACAACCTTTCAATGAAGATAAACAAACACTACCAACCCCACAAGATATTTTTAATGGAGATACATATGCTGTAGAAAACTGCGATATATTTTTAGCAGATGTTACTAACGAAGATAGTGGTGTCATGGTAGAATTAGGAATTGCCATTGCACTGAATAAAAAAATTATTGCCATAAATTCTGATATTAGATTAAAATCAGCAAATAAATACGAAATACCTAGCTATGCGATGAACCACTACGTACTAGGTGGAATATTAAAACACGGAACACTTGTTTATAGCTTTGAAGAAGCACTAAACGAACTTGATAAACTATTTTGTTTGAAAAATCACTTATAATTAATAAAATAAGCGAGATCAACTTAAGAATTTTGATTTGAAATAATCAATTTCTTTAGCTAATCTCGCTTTTTACTTATTTAACTTTTAATTTTTTATCTTTTAATTCTAGTACCACATCAGCAGCACTCGCTAATTGATTACTGTGAGTAACTACGATAACACATTTATCATTCTCTACAGCTACCTTTTTCAATATTTCGATTATCTCTTCTGCAGTACTTTCATCTAAGTTTCCTGTTGGTTCATCAGCTAAAATTATTGGTGCTTCAGATACTAACGCTCTTGCAATAGCTACACGTTGTTGCTGCCCTCCAGAAAGCTTCATAACATTTCGATTAACATGTTCTTCTTCTAATCCAAGTTTTAATAGAATATCCTTACTTACATTTTTTGAAACAAGTTTTAGATTTTCTAATGGAGTAAGATAATCAATTAAATTATAATTTTGAAACACTAAAGAAATATCTTTACGTCTATGTTCACTATAACCTATTTTTTCAATATTTGTATTATTGAATAATATCTCTCCACTTGAAGGGCTATCTAATCCAGCTAATAACGATAGTAAAGTTGATTTCCCAGATCCTGATTTACCTATTATCGCATAAAACTTCCCTACTTCAAAATTATAAGTAATTCCACTTAAAACTTTTGACTTACTATTATCATATAAGTAACTTACATTTTTCAATTTAAAAATCGACATTTATTATTCCTCACTAATTAATATTCGTTAAAATTTTCTTCGGTTTCATCTTCAAGATTGGCAATAATGCTACAACTACCGAAATAAACACTATAGCTATCATTACTATAACTAGATTAACAATATCTATTCCATTAACAGACATCTTCATTAATTCATCCGCTATTGATTTTGGTAGTTCCTCAGAAAATATACTTCCCACATTGCTCGCTAAATACTTGATAGTCGCTATCTCTATACCGAGTGCAATCATTAGACCAAATATTGTTACCAATATTACCTCAACTATAAATTGTAACACCAGGTTTACTTTACTAATTCCTAACGACAGTAAAATCCCAATTTCGTAGGTTCTTTCACGAACCCAAAACATTAATATTAATGATAGTATAACTACTCCAACTACAACACTACCTATTCTTATCATATTAGTTATTTTCGTTATACTCTCTACTGATGATATAACTAGCTCATAATTTTTATTTGATTTAGAGACCATTAAGTTATTTATTCCTAAATCCTCAACAGCTTTAATTACATCGTCTAACTTAGTCGGATCTTCAACTCCGTATTCTACTGAAGTTACTTTATTATTAGCTATTAAATTTGATAATTCTTGACTTGATTTATAATCGATATAAACTGTATTTTCAATAAAATCTGAGCTTAAGCCACTAAAGGTATTAGTCTTTTCGCCAGAGTAGATTCCAACAATTTCTAACTCTAATGTTTCATCTTCTTGTGATAATTTAATTTTTTCACCTAAGTTAATATTATTTAATTCAGCAAATTTTTCGTGAATCATGATTTTATTCTTATCATTTTCTTCAATATGTCTTCCCTTTTCCAATTTTAAAACTTCACTCTTAAAATCAATATTACTTTTAGAAGCGGTAATTCCATTCATCATCACTAAATTACTTTTATTTTTTATTTCGTCGTTTAAAGTAATATTTTGATTTTCTTGGACTACTTTTTTCCCTTTAACAGTAACTGATTTAGAAAAAATATGATTTCTCGTAGTTATTCCTTTTAATTCTTCAATTTTTTTCAAAGTATCCTTTTCTATTTCTTTATTAGATTTATCTGCACTTTCAATATTAAATCCAAAATTAACATCTTTATACAAATTTTTAGAAATATTATTTACAGTTGTATTCAAAACACTGCCACTTAATAAAAAAAATAATATCAGTGTCACTATTAAAAACAAAATACTACTTCTAACTTTTTTTCTAATAATATAAAGATATGCCCTATTAAAAATACTCATCGGTTTCTCCTTACATTAATTAATATCAGATAATAAATCTTTAGGTTTTCTATATGCTAATCGACTAGATGAAATTCCTACAGCAATGACAATTATTGCAACACCAACAAGTACCACTGTCAGCATATTATCCATACTAACACTTACATCTAAGGCAGTAATAATTTTATTTGCACCCTCTACTTCAGCATTAGCTCCTAGATTAACTCCATTAGCTTGACTTGAGATAGTTTTACTTACAGATTTAACAGATTGTTGCAGTATCTGATTTCCGATATTTTGACTAATTGCACTTCCTACGAAATATGAAGCGATAAAGCTTGGGATACTAATTAATAGAACCTCAAGAATAAATTGTCCTATTATACTCGCTTTAGTCATACCAATCGCTAGGCTAACACCAATTTCTTTTCTTCTACCATTTATCCACAAGAATAGTATTAAAGAAAGAATCACAATACTAAATACTATAGTGCTTATAAATACACCATTAGTTAGACTATAAATTGTATCTAATGATTGTTGTAACGCTGGAAAGTTTTGATTACTCTTAACTAACATATACTGTTTCCAATTAATAGGAAGTTTTTTAGCATCATTTATAATACTATCAACTTTATCTTTTCCATCAACTAGGAAAGTTGCATCTTGATATATTTCTTTACCATCTTCATAGTTATATAAAGTTTTTGTTGTTTGAGTATCAGCTATAAAAATATTATCATATAGTTCCATATGATTAGAAGTAGCACCTTTGTTCTGACCTCCAAAAATACCAACTACAGTAACCTCAACCTCTTTATCAGATTTTTTCTCATTATCTGCATCATTTGGATTACCTTTTAATTTAATCTTATCCCCAACTTTAACTTTATTTTTCTTAGCGAAACCTTCATGAATCAAAACAGAATTTTTATCATTATCAGTTAGATGGCGTCCCTCTTGTAATTTTAACGTCTCTGCTGAGAATCTATCATCTAATGAAGAATCATTAGTTCCAGTTACAATAACCGTCTTAGAGAAAAGTTGTCTTTGTTTGTTGTTTTTCTCTTCTTGTTGATGATTCGCAAGTTTTAAAGGCTCTAAATCAATTAGATCCGCACTTACATTCATTCTTTTAACATATTTCTTTACTCCCGGAATATTCTTAATCTTCTCAATGTCCTCACCTATTAAATTACCTGCCCCCCTAGCAGTCCCTTGATTGATCTTTCTATTTATTTCCATAGAAAAACTACTCGTTATATTTTGAAAAGTTTCTTTTGATAAAGCATCTGTTGATTTTTTAATTGAAATAGTACTTAAAATTAATGATGACATAGTAGCTAATATTAAAAAAATAACTAATGATTTAAAACTTTTTCTGATTATATATAACCATGCTTTTTTTATTATAGACATTTATTACACCTCTTCTATATTTATTTATCATTAATAATAAAATTATATTAATAACTTTTCTATTATCTTACTCATATAATAATACTTTTACTTAAAATGTAATTAATACGATTTAAAGCGTTTTATCAGTTTTTTATAAAATAATAATTCAAAACAACCAAAGAATCACTCTTTCTTGTTTTGAATTATTTCCATGTATTATATTTTTTATCCTCAGTTCAATTACCACTGAAACTAAATTATCTAAAACTCAAAATCAATTCCTGTATTATTTCGTTCATAAAAACTTCGAGCCAAAGTATCTCTAATATGTTTGTCTGATTGCATATTATATAAATCAATTTGTGCATCAATAATACGGATACATTTATTAGCCAATTCAACGCCCTCAGATTTATTCAATTTCAATTGTATTTGAGCTAAAATAAATGAAAATGCATTAATATGGAAATTGAAATGCGTTAATTTAGAATAATTATTTTTCAACAATTCAATTGCTTTAAGACATTTTTCCTCAGCCTCTTCTACATGACCTCTTCTAGAAAGCAGGGCTATAGCACTGTGTAATGCTAGTATAGCTCTTTCTCCTTTATCAACTGAAAACATATCACCAATACCAACTGGTTTTAGATTTTCATCGATAATTCTTCGGATAAACTCTACAGAAAGCTGACTCTCATCCAAAACTCTAAGCATCAAAGTTAGCGTCAACATTTCATTCTTAGAAAGCTTATTTAGACTTTGAAGATAATTGAAAACAATCTCTCGATTTTCTAATATAATTTTTGGAACCATTTTTTCTTGAAATATTCCTAGGTATTGCTCAATATATAAGCGAGTTGTCATAGAAACATTTCCGTTCTCCAACGTTTTAATAGCCAAAGTTTTTATAGCAGAATAATTCCCCTCTTTTTCCATAGTATTCGCTTCTTTTAAAAATCCAGATTGATCAACTTCCACTAATGGTAAATACTCAGCAAAATAATCTTGATAGCATATACCTATATTTTTTAATAACTGTTCAAAAACTTCTAAAGATACACTTGTTTCATCCGCCTCAAATCTAATAAGAGTTCTTGCAGATATTGCAGTACCAGCCGCATCTTTTAATTTAATCCCACGTTCCTCCCTAATACTCTTGAAGATTTTCCCATGAAAAGATTTGTTGTCCATAAAGTTTCCATCTCCTTTATTAGTGTCAAATATATTATAACATAAAATAAGTAATCAATGTTAAAAATCATCTTAAATTTATTACATTAATTACTTATTTATTACATTATTAATTTATATAAATCAAATTAAAAAAGAGTAACTGACAACACAACACAACACAGTTACTCTTTTTACGCCTATATCATACTCCGATTAGCTATTTAGTTTATAAACTTCAAAATTAATACTTTTTTTCTCATCATCATTATATTTTTTTCTTAATTATATTTAGGTACATAATACGGTTTTTCTCCAATTTTGTTAAAGTATAACTATACTTGACAACTTTTTCAATTAATAATTATACCCTTAGCTAACAAAATAATACATTTATTTTATAAACTTAAACTTTCTTCTCTAATTGGATATTACTAACTAGATTTCATTCTCCCTAGAATATTCAAATTAACGAAAAAACAACCAAAAGTGCTAATTGAATATCTATTTCTAGTGAATAATTATAAGTACGGACTCTTATAGACATTCATTATTATAGCATTCATTTTACATAAATTATTACCTAGTGTAAAAATTGTCACTTTACAATGAAATCCTCTGAATATTTCACTAAAAGTGACTACTGTGTCACTATTTATTTTAATAATATAATTAACCTATTTTAAAATTCTACTATTTTCCTACGATTCAACTATATTTTTATCATAATTATTTAAAAAAATACACTCTTTTTCTTATAAAAAAAGACTGTTTCCATCAAGCTACATCGTGTTAGTTTTCTGTCTAACCTTCTGTAGACTGATATATTTCAGTCTTTTTATATCATAAACCTTTTCTATTTTGTTGCGTTGTTTTAACCCTTTTATATAAATACCATATAAACTGTAAATGTCAATATAAAAATGTACAAAAGTGACAAAATAAAAATGTACAATTA
>NZ_CAUPZX010000022.1:0-29258 GCF_963515875.1 uncultured Gemella sp.
TAATCTTTCTTTTTCAAGACGAGCGGCTTCCTCTTTTTCTTTAGCAAGTTTTTCTTTTTCTAATCTTTCTTTTTCAAGACGAGCGGCTTCCTCTTTTTCTTTAGCAAGTTTTTCTGCGTCAGATAGTACTTCAGGTCTATTAATATTAGTAGTTATTACTAATTTAGCTTCAGGTCTAGAATTACCCATTCCATCGTTTGGCACTCTGATGTCATAACTATTTTTTACTTCTTTTTCTAGTTCTATTATTAATTTTTTATTAAAGTTTCCGATTTCTCCTGTTAAAGAATTTAAATCATCGTATTTATTCACTACAGAATAATTGAATTTTTCCTCATCAAGTTTATTTTTGAAAACATCAATTTCTAATAGATGTGAATGTATATTACCGAATAGCATTGTTTTTAAATCTATTTCTAAATATGTTTTTGTAGGAGTATAAATTAGTTTTCCTTTGTTTGTAAAAACATTATTCGCCATTGAAGTTTCATCAGGTCTATAGAATTTCTTAATAGAGTAGTCTATATCTTGAGTTGGATATTTATATGATAAATTGTTTAAAGATTCATACAATTCTTTTATATTATTTTGAAGTGATAAAGCGTCATTTAAAGAGTTATTTGTTTTTGAAACTAATGCTTTCAGTTCTTCTAATTTTTCTTTAGTTAATAATTGAGACAATATATCAGAGTTTACTATATTTGTTAAATTTTCAAAATTATTCTGTAAATATTTAAGATCTGTGTTTTTTTCTGATTTTAATTTTTTAAGATTAATATCGAGATTTTCTAAATGTAATACAATGTTTGATAAACTTGCTTTTGGTCTAGCTAGAGTTATTTTGATTTTTTCAAGTTCAGCTTCAAGATTTGCTTTTGCAGTTGAAATTGTACTTGTATCAGAGAGTATTTTTTCTGTTTCGCTTACTTTATTATTCAACTCCATAATTTTTTCTTTTTTCAATATTTGAGAATCTTTTTCAGCAATAACAAAATAAGCTTCATCACTATTTACATTAAATTCTACTCCTTTTTTAGAAGGTGTCGAAGGGATTAGACGAAGAATTCCATTTTCGTAGATGTATACTTGTGTATTTGCGGTAGCTTCATATCCAGCTATATTAAGTGTAAATATTGGATTTTCATTAATGTTCCAACCATCTTTGTCAAGAGGAGTGAATTTAGAACCATCTTTTTTCGTTAAATCAAATTTAAAAGAATTAACTTTTGTTAGTCCTAATTCTTGTACTTTGCTATCTAGAGTGTGATTCATGATTCTTTCGGAAACAGGAGTAGTTTTAATAACTACATCCTCATCTAATAAGAATTTGTTTTTTGATGAAAGAGTTGCAGTATATTCTTTATTATTTATGTTTAATGTTGTTTCTGCTTTATCAAGAGTCTCTTTTTCGAAAGGAAGTATATAAGTTTTAGTTTCGCTGCTTTTAGAACCATCGATATTAAACGCTTTAACTTTAAGTGTTAGATTACCACCATTAGAAGTTATACCAGTTCCATTTTCAAAAGGATTAATATTAATTCCGTAATAAAATTCTGGTTTATGAGGATTTGCATTAGCAAATTTAATATCTGCATCTGCAGATTGGAAAGTTGGTTCACTTCCATCAATTGTGTATTTTATGTATCTTGTTAGTGTATTTATTAAATTATCTCGTTTAAAGGATACATCAATTGAATGATAATAATGCTTAGCTAATTTAAATTTTTTTCCACTTAGTCCGTTGTAAGGTGAATAGTTAATTCCATCTTTAGAAAAATCAAATTCTTGATTTGGATCGGAAGTCTTTTTAACAGTTGTTCCGTTTAAAGCTGCTTTAATTGAAAACAATTCAGGAGGCTCTACACTAGATTTATTTTTTATAACGACATTTTTATCATCCCAAGTAATAGTCCCATATTGTTTTACAATAGCAGCAGGATATTGGAAATCTCCGTAAATTACAACTTCTTTTTTGTTTGTAATTGGTATTTTTGCTTCTGATATTTCATAAACTGAATCAGTAGTATTAATTGTTTCAATTACTCTATTTGATACTGGTAACAGCAATTCAGAATCTTTTGCTTTTTGTATTTCTTTGTAGCTATATTTAATGTTCTGCAAACCGTCGTTATTTTTACCTTTTCCAACTTTACTATAATAATTGAAAATTAAATATTCTTGATTACTTTCTTTTACTATTTTTGCGATAGTATCAACATTTTTTCTAACTTTAGGCGTTGCTATAGTGTTATCTTTTATATGGAGTTTTACATAAGTAGGATTTGTTGATTCTTCTTGTTTTGAATTTTTAGCTGTTAGAGTACTAAAATCAAATTTTAAAATCATATTTTGAGTTCCAAGAGTTTCGTTAATTGAAGCCATAACAGGAACGAAAACTTGTGTATATGTCTCTAGTTTATTGTTTGAATCGATTTTATTTTTATCCACATTGTAGGCAACAGTTTTTGGATAAACAGTACGATTTGGGAATTGTTTTTTGTATGCATCTACAAATTTATCAGTTTCATTAGCACTATAATTCTCAACTATAGTTGAGTCTTTAAATTCATTTTTCTGAATATCTTTACGATTTTCATGAGTTTTATCACCATCATAGTATTTTAAGTCTCCTAAGTAACCTGTAAGTCCACCAAATGTGATAGGTTTAAATGAAACATTTACAGAATATTGACCATTTTTTACAATTAATTTTGTTTTATCATTGTCGATTGCAGCGGCATCCATAGAAGGATTTTCCCCGTTACCGAAGTTAATAGCTTCAGCAGTAATTTTATATTCTCCATCTTTTAAAGCTTTAACGTCTTGTGGTGCAGTAGCAGGTTCTTCAGCGTTATGAGCTGGAGTAGTGCTTGTAGCAGCAGCTGGCGCAGTAACTGAAGTTGCCGGCGCTGTAGCTGCAGGAGTAGTTGCTGTTGGTGACGTAGTTGGAGCAACAACAGGTGTTTCTGCTGCAAAAGCAAAGTTATCTTGATCACATGCTTCGATTGCCGCAATTGCTGAGAATATAGCTGTTGCGGATAGAACTTTTAATAATGTATTGTTTTTCATTTTTTATTTCCCTTCTTTCTTGTCTAAAAATGTACAAACTTTATTCACAATTTAGACACGATTAGTTTTGTAAGACTGGGAAAAATCCATGGCGCTACTTTACTTTAGTAAGTAACGTTGAATTATTCCCAGAATGATGTTTATTTATTAATGAAAACAGATAAATTGTGTATTTAATTAACAAGATTAATACGTTATATAGCATTATTCATTAGTGTTTTAATGAAATAAAAAGTAAGGTAATTAATGTTGCTAATCTATTGTAATTCTGTAAGATTGATTTTTTAAAAAAACTTCAACATCTAATTTGCACGTCATTATTATATCATAGAAGATTGAATCAATAAAGATAAAAGTGATAATGAGTTTTATTTAAATTCAAAAATAAATAAAAATTACCATAAACATAAAATTATAGATTTAGTTCACAACTTCGCCATATTTTTATATATTTATTTAATTTATAAAATATAAAAATATTATTATTAAAATTTTTTGTTTTAATACAACATAATTTATATTATTTTTGTAAACCCTTAAATTAATTTGTTGACATTTATTTTTTTCTGTGCTACGATTTAAAAAGTAAATAGAATAAAATCACTGGGGGAGCCATTAGGCTGAGATAACATAGTTAGACCCTTTGACCTGAACTAGATAATGCTAGCGTAGGAAATGTGGATATGTATAATTTAGAATTATCTTTAGCGATAATACTCTATTAATAATATGATTTTCATGGTTCTCCTACGGTAGTGGGGGGCTTTTTTTGTTTGCTAATAGTGATAATATTTTTTGCTAAAACTTAATTACACTAAAGGGGGAATACCTATGAAACTTATTACCGAAATTATGGAGGAAAAAGCACTACCCATAGTTGACAAGATATATAATGATGGATTTATACAAGGTTTGATACGTGCTGATTTATCAGAGAAAGCTGTCGAACATTATTTGAAAGCTGATGCGTTATATTTAGAAAATTTTAGTGATATTTATGCAATTCTATTGGCGAAGAGTAATGATAAGAATGAGAAAAATTTCTTTTTAGGTCAAATTAATTTTGTGTTGAACGAAGAAATTGCAGCTCATAAAAATCTTGCCGACTATATAGGAAGGGACTATCATGAAATAATAAAAGGTGGAGAATGGTATCCATCTGCAGATCATTATATAAAACATATGTATTATAATGTATTTGCTTTTGGTATGGCAGAAGCGTTAAGTGCTATGGCACCATGTCCATGGATTTACAAAATGGTAGCTAGAAAAATTCTTGCTAATCATAATTTGGCAGAAGATCATCCATTAAAATTTTGGGTTGAGTTTTATGCTGATGGATTAGTTGATGAAGTACTTACTGAGTACTATAAAATAATAAATCGTGAAGCTGAATATCTTAGTGAAGAAGGAAAACAAAGATTAATTAAAAACTTCTTAGAAAGTTGTGAACATGAACGTCGTTTCTTTAATATGGCTTACACACAAGAACGTTGGGATTTAGAGGTGTAGGTTATGACAAAACTAAATATTGCTTTAACTATCGCTGGGACTGACCCAACGGGTGGAGCTGGTATAATGGCTGATTTAAAAAGTTTTCAAGCTCGTGAAGTGTATGGAATGGCTGTAGTTACTAGTGTAGTAGCTCAAAACACTTTAGGTGTTCAAATGATAAGAAACTTAGATTTAGATATATTAGAAGAACAGCTAAAAAGTGTTTTTAATGATATAACGCCTGATAGTATAAAAACAGGAATGATAGCAAATGCTGACATGATGAAATTGATTAAGAAATATTTACAAAAAGATATACCATATGTGGTAGATCCAGTCATGGTTGCAACAAGTGGAGATAAATTAATTGATGATGTCGCTAGAAAACATCTAAAAGAAGAAATCTTACCACTTGCGACAATTATTACTCCTAATGTTCCAGAAGCTGAAGAAATAGTAAATTTTAAAATAGTTACAGAAGATGATGTGAATCGTGCAGGTAAATTTATTATTAATGAAGTTGGGTGTAAGTCTGTAGTAATTAAAGGTGGGCACTTAACTGGTGAAGCAAAGGATTATTTATTCTTAAATGATGGTACAAAAAAAGTATGGACTAGCGAAAGATTTAAGACTAACCATACACACGGAACAGGTTGTACATTTTCAGCAGTTATTACAGCTGAATTAGCAAAAGGAAAAAGTATTGTAGAAGCAGTAGAAATTGGAAAAAAATTTATAACTGCTGCGATAAAACATACACCAGAGATAGGTCATGGAAATGGTCCTGTAAATCATATAGCATATAAAGGAGAATTATAAGTATGACAAGTTTAAAATTATTAAAAGAAAAAGCACCATTGGTAATATGTATAACTAATAATGTGGTAAAAAACTTTACAGCAAATGGTTTAGTAGCACTTGGAGCATCACCAGCAATGAGTGAATATCCAGAAGACTTGGAAGATTTACTAAAATATGCTGGAGGATTATTAATAAATATTGGTACTTTAACTGATGAAACATGGAAGTTGTATCAAGATGCACTGAAAATTGCAGAAAAATATAATGTACCCGCAGTATTAGACCCAGTAGCATGTGGAGCAGGAGCATATAGAAAAAAAGTAGCAGATGATTTAATAAATAATTACAAACTGGCAGCTATTAGAGGAAATGCTGGTGAGATTGCATCTTTAGTTGGTATAAATGTAGCCTCAAAAGGAGTAGATAGCGCAGGAGTAGATAATATAGATGAAATTGCCTTAGCGGCGAACGCTAAGTTTAATATACCGGTAATAGTAACAGGTGAAGTTGATGCTATTGCAGTTGATGGAGAAGTAGTAACGATTCATAACGGAAGTGCAATGATGCCTAAAGTTATTGGAACAGGATGCTTATTAGGGGCTGTATTAGCAAGCTTTATTGGATTAGAGAAAGGTGAAGAATTAAAATCACTAGAAACAGCTATGCTAGCATATAATATTGCCGGGGAAATGGCGGAAAAACGTCCGAATGGTCATTTGCCAGGAACATTTAAAGTTGAATTTATGAATGCATTATATGAAATCACTGATGAAGATATAGCTACATTCAAAAAGGTGAAGTAATTATGTTTAATAAAGAGCTATTAAAACTATATTTTATTTGTGGAACTACTACTTGCCAAGGAAAAGACTTATATTCAGTAGTTGAAGAAGCTTTAAAAGGTGGAATCACTTTATTTCAATTTAGAGAAAAAGGTAAAGGTGCTTTAGAAGGTAAAGAAAAAGTAGAATTTGCAATAAAACTACAAAATCTTTGTAAAAAATATAATGTCCCATTTATAGTAAATGATGATATAGAATTAGCATTAGAAATAGCTGCTGATGGGGTTCATGTAGGGCAAGATGATCTTGACGTTGATGAGATTAGAAAATTGATGCCGGATAAAATAATCGGTCTTTCTATAGGAAACGAAGAAGAATTAAAACAATCTAAAGTCGAATATGTAGATTATGTTGGAGTAGGTCCTGTATTCGTCACACAGTCAAAAGATGATGCAGGTGGTGCTATAGGTTATGAGGGACTTGAACTAATGAGAAAGTTATTGCCAACTATGCCATTAGTCGCCATTGGTGGTATACAGACACAACATATTAAAGATATTATGAAGACAAGTGTTGAGGGTATTTCAATAATCTCAGCAATCTCATATTCAGATAATATTGAAAAAACAGTTCGTGAAATGATCGAACAATTCTAAAATTAGCCTCCAAAGGAAATCGCCTTTTAACGAAAGTTGAGAAGTGATAAAGAGAGTAGAATAAAAATCTTACCATATTTTTGCTCTACTCTTTTTTATTTGTGTAGTAGATAATTTTATATCTAATCTTATACAATTATTTGATTATTGAAGCTATTAAGTATATAATTAGTGTGAAAAAAAGAATGCTAAATATAGTGCAGGAGGAAAATTTATGACTAATATAGTGTTAATACATGGGACATGGTGTGATGGAACTGTATGGGGAGAGTTTGTAGATGAATTAGAAAAATTAGGTTTAAAAGTATATACTCCAACTTTAAGATGTCATGAATTACCTTATGAGGAAGTAAAAGAAAAGGTGGCTAGAGTTAGTTTAGATGAATTTACAGATGATATTGTTGAGTTAATAGAAACTCTAGATGAAGCCCCAATAGTACTAGGACATTCATTAGGTGGGCTTCTTGCTCAGAAAGTTGCTATGAGGACAAAGGTTAAAGGTTTGGTATTAATGGGGACCGCTCCTGCTGCTGGAATTTTTGCCTTTTATCCTAGTATGGTAATTTGTTTTTATAAACACTTTCTTCGATGGGGATTTTGGAAAAAATCTATGCCACCGTATAAACATGCATTCTATGATTATTGTATGAATAATCAGGATGAAGCGGACAAAGAAAGAGAATTTTCTAAATTAGTTCCGGAATCAGGTTTCACTTATTTCCAAATGGCATTACCATTTTTAGATAAGCAAAAAGGTGCATATATTGATTTTGGAAAAGTAAAAGAACCAGTACTGGTAATAACTGGAAGTGAAGATAAAATGGTACATCCAAATATCGCAAGGGCAACAGCAAAAAGATATGAAAATGCCACTCTAAATATCATAGAAGGATCAGATCATATGTACGAAGCTCCTAAATATCGAAGAAACACGATAGAAGTGATAGAAGAATGGTTACAGAATAATAAACTGAGGTAGCAATTGTAAGAAGAAATAGTATTTTATATAAATGAAAAAGTAAATATTCATAAATTTTCAAAAAACTTTTTTGAAAAATTTTAAAAAAGTGTTGACATTTTTATTTACTGATGATAATATAGAGTCAAGTTAAAAATTACCGATATTCAAATAAGTACTTTATAGGAACTTTTACAGAGAGTGTGAGTAGGTGAAAGCACACAATGCAGATGATAGAGGAAAATGGTTTGAATGGTAAAAAAAGTGAGTTTTAAACACAAGCTTTTTTCGTAGGCGTTACGTTACAAACGCACACTCTATCGGATATATTCTAGATACATAGACGATGCAGTGGGAAAGTTCGTAGTTTACGAAAAAGTAAGGTGGTACCGTGAAATTAGTTTCGCCCTTATTCTCTTAGGAGAGTAAGGGTGTTTTTTTACGTAAAAGTCACTAAAAAATATAATGAAATATAAAACAAAAGGAGAAAATTATAAATGAAAAAACTATTATTATTAGTATCAAGTTTCATACTTGGAATCATTTTAATCGGATGCTCAAGTGCATCAAAAACTGAGAAAAAAGGAATCGATGTTGATAAACTAGATCCTAGCAAACCTGTAACTGTAAAAGTTGGGGCTACTAACGTACCTCACGCAGTATTATTAGAGCACGTTGCTCCACAACTTGAAAAAGAAGGAATTAAATTAGATATCGTTACATACCAAGACTACTATGTACCAAATAAAACGTTAAACGATAAAGAAATCGACATTAACTACTTCCAACACGTACCATTCTTAAAAAATGCTATTAAAGAAAATGGATACAAAATTGAAGATGCTGGTGCAATCCACTTAGAGCCAATCGGATTATACTCTAAAAAAGTTAAAAATGTTAAAGACCTTAAAGAAGGTGCTAAAGTATTAGTAAGTAACAACAAATCTGAATGGGGACGTGTAATTAAATTACTAGCTTCTGAAGGATTAGTAAAAGTTAAAGATGGTGTAGACCCAGTAACAGCTACTTTCGATGATATCGCTGAAAACCCTAAAAAATTACAATTCAGCTATGAAAATGATCCAGCATTAATGGTTAAATTCTACCAAAACGGTGAAGGAGACCTAGTTTCAATCAATGCTAACTTCGCAGTTGATGCAGGATTAAATGCAGCTACTGAGCCAGTTTTAGTAGAAAAAGCTACAGATGACAACCCATACGCAAACATCGTTGTTGTTCGTGAAGGAGATAAAGATAAACTTGTTGTTAAGAAACTTGTTGCAGCTTTAAAATCTGAAGAAACTCAAAAATTCATTAAAGAAAAATGGAATGGAGCAGTATTACCTGTTAAATAATTTCATTAATATACAAAAAGGCAGTTCGAAGGAGCTGTCTTTTTTGTGCGAATATGATAACACATTGATTAATATATAAAGAAAAATATAAATTCTTTAGGTACACTAAATTTATATTTATAAGGTATTTAAAAATATAAAAATATTATCGGGATAGCTATAACAAGCTCAAAATTTTATTGGCTCAATAAATTTATTTGTGATAAAATATAATCGAGGAGTAAGAAAATAGGGGGAGATATTTATGGAAAGGTACATATTTATTGTTATTTTAAGTCTTATTTTTGCTAGTGCGATAAAATGTTTGGTCGATAGTGAAAATAAGAGAGAGTTTCTATTTAGACGAAGTTATTGTGCTAGTTGTCATCAAGAATTAAAAGCAGACGACTTAATTCCAATTTTTAGCTATTTATTTAAAAGAGGGAGATGTAGCTACTGTAATCAAAAAATCCCATTAGATGTATTTTTATACGAGATTTTTACTTTTATTACTATAGTATTATTTATTATTTTCCAAAAACAGTTTATTTTTATTAGTTATATTGAAGTCAGTATATTTATTATTCTAATTTTTTTAGGAATAGAAGATGTAAAATTATTTGAAGTTAATGATGAGCTATTTTATCTTCTAATTATTTTAAATTTTTTTTCTATATATATGCACTATTATTTATTTAGTTTTTTAGATTTTATTTGTCTTATTGTTATTTTTCATATTTTATATATTTTCACAAGAGGTGGTTTAGGCTATGGTGATATAAAAGTTTTTTGTGTATTAGCTTTAAATCTTAACTTATTTGAGGGAGTGTATTTGTTGATTTTTACATTTTTATATGCAGGATTTTTCGCTATTTGGTTAATTATCTTGAAAAAAGTAAAAAGGAAAACGAAACTACCACTAGTGCCATTTATAGCACTTAGTTATTTAACGATTATATTAATAAGGGAGGGATTATTATGGTAGTAGGTTATACTATTAAAGAATTTAGTGAGGAAGATCGTCCTAGGGAGAAGTTTAAGAAATTAGGTGCATTAGCGCTTAGTGATAAAGAAATTCTAGCAATATTATTAAGAACAGGTACAAAAAATCAAAATGTGATTGAGCTTTCTGACACGATTCTAAAAGATATGGGAGGTATTACAAAGTTAAGAGATGTAACTTTAACAGAACTTATGAAACATAAAGGGATAGGTCAAGAAAAGGCGATACATATTCTGGCGAATATAGAATTTGCAAGAAGAATATATGCGACCAATGTTCTAGATGTAAAGTGTGATAGCCCGCAGTCAATAGCCAATTATCTAAAATCATCTTTAGAGAATTTAACACAAGAAGTCTTCGTAGTATTAGACATTGATACAAAAGGCAAAATAATCGAAAAAAGAGAAGTATTCAAAGGTAGCTTATCTATGTCAGTAGTTCATCCAAGAGAAGTATTTAAAGTAGCGATAAAAAATAGTGCTTCAAGCATCGTTTGTGTGCATAATCATCCGAGTGGAGATGCAACACCTTCCATAGAAGATATTAAAACTACTATTAATCTAATGGAAGTTGGTGAAATAGTTGGTATTGAAATGTTAGATCATATCGTAGTAGCTAAAAAAGGATATGTCAGCATTAGAAAAGTATTGAATTATCTAGCAATAGAAAATATAGATTATAAATACGAAGATGTTACAGGTGAACAGTTAAAATATATACTTAGAAAATATAAGGTTGTAGGGGAGTATTAAAAAGTAAAATGTCTAAAATGAAATATAAAAAATTGATTATTCAGTAGAAATATAGCAGTATAAAGGAAGGTGATTCACTACCTATATTCTAAATGTGAATGTTATTAAGCTAGGAATTTTTCCTAGCTTTTTTGTATGGAATATTTTTAATGGGTGAAAAATTCTAGAATAAGAGTATTTGGGATGTAAACAATTTGAAAAATTATAGAAAGATCAATATTTCAAAATCTTTGCTTTTCTACTTCATCTATGTTAAAATATAATCATAAAAGAGAGAGCCGTTTTAAAGACGGTGGCTCTAGTTTAGGTATTTTATAACCATCTAGCCTGCCAAAGCATAAAGATGGTTATTTTTTATTGTCTTTTTTTAATGCTACAATACATGCACTAACTACTGAAACAATCAATAGATTTATTCCAATAATCGTCTGTACAATTTCGTAAGCTGACAACTTGCTACTCCTTTCTTCAAGATTTTAGTGTATGCGAGCATAGCACCATCCCCTTTCATATTGAAGTAGCCACCATCTTTATCGGAAACTAATGTCCCCTAACTTTTCTCTCTAGTTTTGATTATATCAAATTAAACAGTGATAATCAATAATTTATAAATATACGTAATATACTAAATTTAAAGGATAAATATAGTGTTGCAGTGAATGTTTAAAGAATTAATTTACTATAGTTTTACTGAAGTTATTATAACAGAAAAGTGGTTTTGGTGAGAAAATAATTTTGTAAATGTATATAGGTGAGAAAGTGAATATTTTTAATGTAAGAGAAAAGAGGGGATAGGGACTTTTTAGTCACTCTTATAAAAAATACACGTAACATTTCATCACAAATATTTTGAATACGTTTTATAAAGTGGTATAATATAATCGAATAAGTATAAGTAATTGTATTGTATTAGTTAATAAAATAATTTTAAAAGGGAGGAGGAGAAAAATGAATAAGCTTAAAGATTTAGGTTTGTTGGTATTGCAAGTTGAAGTAGTAGGTTTCTTATTTATAGCGATGAATAAATATTTAACTAACACTACAAGCTTTTTACCTGAAGCTTTCACTCAAGATAAAACAGATATTAAGGCATATAGTTTAGCTGCGTTGGCGTTTATGATATTAGGTATTGCTCAATATTATGTGGTTGACTTATATGACAAAATCAACTGGAAAAAAGCGAGTGTAATAGAATACTTGGTAGAGGTAGCAGGAGTTTTACTAGTATTTATCTATTTACAATTTATAGATAATCTAGTTAAGTTTGCATTTCTATTTGTGTTAGTTTCATTTCTATTTATAATGAGATATTTATACTTTTATAAGAAATTTGCATAAGTTTATACTTTTGAACAAAGTCTGGAGGTAAACACTGTTCAAAGTGTAGAAATTTTTAGTTTAAAATTTTAATTTGGAATGTAGGTATTCAATATAATTGTTATACTGCTGTTGCTAGATTATGTAGGGGAAAATAAAAAAATGGGAGTGACTCAAAAATCATGATTTTTGAGTCACTCCCATTTTGTTTAGACCATTTAATAAATCATATTACTGTACTTTTAATTCTACACATTCTGTTAGTTGTTTTTTGATTTCTTCTTGTATATGGTGAGAAATCATTATTAAGGTTAACTTATCGTCAGCTAAGATATTGTTTTCTATTTGTACTGCTGTTCTTTCATCTAATGCTGAGGTTGCTTCATCAAGAATTAAAATTGGATAATTTTTAATTAAAACTCTTGCAAGAACTAATCTTTGCTTTTCCCCTCCTGATAGAATTTCTCCCATATTAGATAGGTTATGATCTAAGCCGTCAGGTAAAGTTTTAACTCTATCAGCTAAACAAACTTTTTCCAATGTGCTCCATATTTCTTCATCTGAATAACTGTCATCTAAAGTGATGTTATATCGAATTGAACCGCTGAAAATAGATGTTTGTTGACTCACATATCCAATCTCTTTTGAGAAGTTAATATCATCTTGTATCTCAAGGGGATTTCCATCGATTAATACTTTATCTTGGTTGGATTGTAATTTCCCTAGTAGTAACTTGATTATAGTAGATTTCCCAGAACCACTTTTACCGATTACTGCGTATTTTCCACCTTTATTTATGTTAAAGTTGAAGTTTTTAATGACATGATTATCTCCGAAACTATAATTAAAGTTTTTAAATTCAATATTTTCTTCAACGCGCGGATAAAGTGTTTCTTTAGCAGTTGATTTAGTTATAACGCTATTTAATATTTCTTTTGTACCGATTACCTTAATATACAGATCAACCAATTGATTGATAGAAGTAAGGTATATGCCTAGTATAGTAGATACCGAAGCTATCGTTCCTATAGTTAATTCATTTTTTAAAACTAAGTAAATCGCAAATATAAAAATTAATAATTCAAGTAACTTCTCGATACTTTGTAAAGTTAACTCAGCAAATGCCATTAATTTAGAAATACTATACTGTTGATCTTCTTTTTGAATTTGACTAGCTTTAACATTTTTTGAGAATAAATTTATCTTACCGATATTTTTTAAATCTTCATAACCTGTTAAATATTCCTTTAAAACTCCAGAAAATTTTCCTGATAAAACTGATAAATTTGTATATCCTACACTAATTTTATTACCGAACTTACCGCTTATTAAAAACATAGCGACTGATGATAATAGGGCGAATACAACAAATTTCCAATTAATAAGCCATAAAAATACTACTGATGAGATAAATAATACAATTGCACTAAGTAAGCCAGTTAATGGTGAGAATAAATACGTAGATAATAATTCAAGTTGATAAGTGTATTTAGTCATATGCTCACCAGAATCAACCTTATTAAATTCTGATTGAGACATAGTTTCGATATTTTTACTAATTCTATCACCTAGATAAATTTTCCATTGTTTAACTAATTGTGCAATTATAATTTTTAACCACGCTCTAAGCAATTCTACTATTATTAAAATACAAATAATAACGCCAACTTTTGTCCAAAGAGATCCTGTTTTGTATATTACAGAATCAACAATATCAACACGAGCGTATACAACATAAACAGTCCCTATTGATACTATTAGTGTTAAAATAAACATAATGCATAACTTTAATTTGTTCAATGTTATAACTTCTAAAATATTTTTAATCATATTGCTCTCCTTTGTATAGATTATATTTCTATAGAAGTCACTCAAAAATAGCGACTTCCGAGATACCGATTTGTCAATTTCTCCACGAAGTTTCTTAGATCTCCCAAAAGATTTTATAAGATGAGTTTAGACTACGAATACGAGTTCTCATATAAACTTTTTTAAGATTTAGTTATTTTTGAATCCCCTATAGTATTTATGTAACTTTAATTATACTGACTTTTTTTGTGTGCGTCAAGATAATTATAATAAGTTTTCTGAAAATTATAAGTTTATATTGTTATCATCTTTTTTTCATACTATAATAAATATATAAATATAAGTTGGTGTTTATATATTTCTCAAAATTTCCCTTAATAGCGTGTTATTAAATTAAGTGGAATTAAAAGTAGGTGGTATTTATGAAAAAATATATTTTGAAATTTAAATATAGATTCTTATTAATTTGTTTTCTTATTTTGTTAAGACAGTTATTTCTTATGAAAAGCAACTTTTTAAATGCAGATGCTATAACTGTGCTTACTAATAGAAATCTATATAGTTTCTTTGAAATTATCTTATTCTTATCGGTTACGTGGATTGTTATTATAGTAATTGATAGGGTGGTAAAGGTAAGAGAGGAGATTTTTATTCAAGATATTGGAATAGATGTTAAGGATAATCTGGCTAGTAGCCTTATAGAATTAGATATTGAAAAGTATAAAGATAACTCGTCTGGTGTTTATCACTCTTGGTTCAACAATGATATTCAAATGATTCAAGAAAAAGGTTTGAGAAATATATTTGCTATAATATACAGTCTTTCTGGTGTGGTATTTTCTCTTTACGCTCTATTGAAATATCACTGGATTATTTCTTTAATTACTATTATAGGAACGGGAATATTAATTTATCTTCCAAAAATTTTTAATAAAAAACTTCATAATATGGGAATAGAAGTTACTAAAGAAAATGAGAATTATGTTGCTTCATTAGAGGAGACGATTCTAGGCTATGATACGTATTACTCTCTTAATAAATTACAAATAATTCCTAAAAGAATAGCTTATATAAGTAGAATTTTGAAAAATGTATTTGTTAAACAAAGTAAGTTGGAAAGTAATTATTATATGCTTAACTTTGGCTTAAATGTCTTTTTCCAAGTGTTATTAGTTTTCGTTACAGGGTATTTAGTTGTTAAAGATAATTTGGAAATCGGTGCAGTTGCGGCTGTAGGGATGTTTGCTAATCTTGTATTTGATGGTATGAGCCAAGTTGGTTATAGAATAGCATTTATTAAAGGGACAAAACCTATTTTCACTAAGCATGATGAATTCATGTTAAATAATAAGGATACTCACTCACCTGTTGAATATTCTTTAAGAGAAACATTATTTAAAATTAAAAACTTACATTTCAGTTATGGTGATAAAGAAATCTTAAATAATGTGAATCTTGATATAAAAGAGGGGAATAAATATTTAATAAGTGGAGATAGTGGCGTTGGTAAATCAACATTATTTAAAATAATTACAGGGCAATTAAGAAATTATGAAGGTAGTGTAGAGTATTGTAGTGTTGATTTGAAAAAATTATCTACTAAGCAAATACTAGAAAAACTGACTATAATTCAGCAAGAAAATTTTGTATTTTCAGGCACTGTCAAAGATAATATAACTATGGGAGAAGTAGTAGAGGACAGTGAAGTAGCTAAATATTTAGAAAAAGTTGGCTTAACACAGAAAGACTTCTTATATTCAGAAGTAGAGGTTCATGGAAAGAATCTTTCAGGAGGGCAACGCCAAAGATTGGCTATAGCTAGAGCGTTATTTAATGGTAAAAAATTACTTTTAATTGATGAAGGAACATCAGCTTTAGACAAAGAATCAGCGAAAAGTTTAGTAGAAATGCTGTTAGGAAATAAAGAATTAACTATAATAATGATTAGCCATGATATAAGTGATGAACTAAGAGGAAAATTTGATAATATTATAAAATTGTGATACAAATGAAAGTTAGTAAAAAATGATATAGATTGAATAGAAGAATGAAAATAGGAGAGCGACTCAAAAATCAATTTCTCTGAGAATAAGATTTTGAGTCACTCCCATTTAATAAGGAGAATAAGCATGAGTTATAAGTTTATGAGTGATGCTTTAGATAATAATTTAATACCTATTGGTAAAAGTGATTTTTTAAATTTATTTAAAGATTTAGAAATAGGAGAAGGTGATATCTTGATTGCACATGTTTCGCTTAGTAAATTCGGTTATATAATCGGTGGTGCAAGATGTATTTATGAAGCACTTATGGAAAGATTAGGAGAAAGCGGAACGCTTGTTGTCCCAACGCAATCTTTAGAAAATATGTCTCCAGAGTATTGGGAATATCCTAAAGTTCCTAAGGAGTGGATAGAAAAAATAAAACAGGAAAGTTTATCTTATGATGTTGATCTATCTAGTACTCGAGGTATGGGGAAATTTAGTGAGTTTGTTATGAATCTAAAACATTCTGTTAGAAGTTCTCATCCACTATATTCTTTTTCAGCAGTAGGAGAAAAAGCACTGGAAATAATAAAAGAGCACCCATTAGATGATGGCTTAGGATACAATTCACCATTAGGGAGATTGTATGATCAAAATGCCAAAGTTTTGTTATTAGGAACTGATTTTGAATCTAATACAGCATTGCATCTTGCAGAGTATTCGTTAAATAGAAAAATAATAAAAGAAAGTGCCAATGTAGATGGAGAGTGGTTAGAATTTTCTAATATCGAATTAGATATATATGATGATTTTTTAACAGTTCAGAAAGAATTCATGGAAAATTGTAAGGAAAGTTATCAAATAAAAGAGATTCAGAAAACATCAGTTCTTTGTATAGATTTAAAAAGTTGCGTAGATTTTGCGAAAGAATACTATAGGAAAAAGGAAGAAGTGAAGTAGATGGAGCATGATTTTATATTAAAATTTTCAAATTGTTACCATTTCATTTTCATATTATAATAAATATAGTAATTCTTTATATGTTATGGAAAATAAGGGAGAAATTTTTGGGAAGGGACTGATCCAAAAGACCTAAATTTTAACAAAGTGTATATGACAACTCATAGACGCAGTGGTTTATTGATATCTAAATTCGCTTTATGAAAGCTTTTTAGATATCTAATAAACTGTGCGGGGGTGACTCGACAAAATCGATTTCTACGAAATCACGATTTTTGAGTCACTCCCATATTATTAAAATTTTAGAATAAGACATGAGAGACTATGGAATAAAAAGGAATTGATTTATGAATAAATATGTGAGTGTTTTAAAAAATATTGATTTTATAAAGTATTTTTTTTCGATTAACTTTATAACATTAGCGCAATCATTTGTCAGCATCAGTATTATCTGGCTGATCTATGAAGAAACTAAAAATCCATTATTGATAGCTATTTTTGGTGTGTTGACTCAATTACCAGCTATAGTTTTTGGACCATTAATATCAAAAGTGTTAGACAGGTTTAATATTGGAAAAGCAATGTTCTTGTTTTTACTACTAAGAGCTTGTATTTTTCTGATTATATTCTTATTACCGTTTAATGATAAGATATCTTTAAGTATTATAGGATTATTGATAGGTTTGAATAGCGTTATAGGAATTCCTTTATCAGCGGGAGGAGATATAATAATAAAAGAGGTGTGTGATGATGAACAATTAGTAACAGCTAATGCATTGATGATAATATTTTTCGACATCTCTTATATCTTTGGTTCGATTTCTGTTGCGATAATGGGAGTGCTAGGTAATAATAGAATAGCTTTTATAATAGGTGCTGTATTATTTTTCATTTCAGCGATAATAATAAGTACAATAAAAAGTGACGAGATATTTAGTAACAGTGAAAACAGACAGGAAAAATATACAATATTTAGTTCTATGAAGTATATTGTAAAAAATAGTGAGATATTTCTTATGACAATTAATACGACATTGTGGAATATGTTCACTTGGGGAAGTTTCATCGTTTTATTACCAATATATGTAGAACAAAATTTAAATAATGATAGTGTAGCGTATGGAATATTAAATTCTTTACAATCTGTTGGTATTATACTGGCTTCACTTATAATAGGTTTGCAATTTATATCAAAAATTAAAATAGAAAAATTAATTTGCTTAGGTATTATAGTGCATTGTTTATTATTGATACTGTTTTATTTTAGTACGAATATTATTCTTTCAGTAATCATACTTATTATAGCAGGAATCGCTTCAGCACCAGTACTAATTTATAAAGCAACATTCTTCCAAAGAAAAATTTCTAGAAAAATAATGGGGCAAGTATTATCATTAATTCTAGTTTTAGGAAGTGTCTTGTATTCTCTAGGAGGTATAATAATAGCGTTTCTGATAGAAAAATTAGGAAAAGAATATTTTTCATATATAAATTTATATTTTTTAATTATCATTATAGTAATATCACTAATGAGTCTTAAAAAAATATCTTAGATTTATTGGATATAAATTAAAATATATTTTTTCGTAGTGAATTAAAGAGAGTAGTTAATATTTATTTTTGTTATGAGAGTAGAGTGTAATTTGATATAATATTGATAGAAGGCAATTTAAATACTAAGTTGTAATAGAAAATAGATAGTATTGGGAGGAGTTATTGTGAAAAAAGGTTTATTGATTGTGTTTGAAGGGCTTGACGGTTCAGGAAAGACAACACAAATAAATTTACTAGAAGAGTGGTTTAAGAAAAATAAGAAGTTAGTACATAGTACAAGGCAGCCCACAGATTTTTATAGGAATGATAAAAGAGTTAAAGATTATCTAGAGGATGGAATTGTTCCTAATATGTATTCTATCGCACTTTTAGCTGCTGCTGATAGAACTTATCAAAACGAACTAGAGATTAAACCTACGCTTAGTAAAGGGATAAATATAATATCAGATAGATACCTGTATAGCTCACTTGCATTTTTTAAAGCTAGAGGAATAGAATATCAAGAAATTAAAAATATAAATAAAGATATTGAAGAACCTGATATTGTTATCTTTTTTGATATAGATCCAGATAAGGCTTTGGAAAGAGTGAGAGTTCGAGATGGTAAAAACATTAGATTTGAAGAAAAAAATGATAATACTTTTATACAAGTAAGAAATAACTTTTTAGAAGTTTTACCCAAAGATGCACTGATAATAGACTCATCTAAAAGTATAGAGGAAATTCATAAAATAATAATAAATCATATAGAAAATATGAAGGAGGAGCAAAATGTTCGCAGATAGATATATAGAAAGAGTGATTAAAACAAAGTCTCATTTATGTGTTGGATTGGATCCTGATTTGAAGAAGTATCCAACTTATATTTTAAAGCAGGCGGAGGAAGAATATGGTAGAACTCCTGAAGGCGCAGCTAGTGCGATTTTAAGATTTAATAAGGAAATAATTGATTTAATATACGATAAAGTGCCAGCTATAAAACCTCAATTAGCATATTATGAAAAATATGATTCTTTTGGAGTGGATGCTTTTTGGAAAACAGTAGAATATGCTCAAAGTAAGGGAATGATAGTTATAGCTGATGCAAAAAGAGGAGACATTGGTGATACGTCAAATGCATATGCTGAAACATTTTTTAAAACTCTAGATAAGGAGAGTTGGGAATCAAAACTATCGATTGATGCTGTAACGGTAAATCCATATTTAGGAAGTGATGGATTAAATCCTTTTATTAAACTTGGTGCTGTGAAAAATAAGGGAACTATTATTTTAGTTAAAACGAGTAATTTATCATCAGGAGAAATACAAGATAATGTTATTGAAGGTAAGAATCGAACAGTTTCTGAATTAGTATGCGACTATATTAATAATAATATCAAACAAGTTGGAAAATATGGTTATTCAGATATCGCAGCAGTAATTGGTGCAACGTATCCAGAAGAACTAAAAAAATTTAGAGCTATCTTGAAAAAATCTTTATTCTTAGTTCCAGGATTAGGTTATCAAGGTGGAAGTATAGAGGATATAAAATATGCTTTTGATGAAAAAGGTTTAGGGGCAATATTAACATCCTCAAGAGCAATAAACTACGCGTATAGAGATATTAATAGTTCAGAAGAGGAAGTAAAAATAGCAATTTTAAATAAAGTAATAGAAGATAATAATGCTATTAATACTATGTTGGAGAAAGAAAATAAGATAATTTGGTAATAATGTTACCAATAAGCTAAAGTACTTTCATATTAAATTTAATTATGTATTAAAATAAGTACAACAGAAAGGGGAAAATAATTATGGATCCTATGATTGAAAAAATGTTTAATGATAATTTACTAAATTTTAAAATTATTGTTGAACTAGTAGATTATTTAAGGGTTAAGTACGGTGAAGAACCGTCATTTACATTTGCTTGTTTAAAAAATGGGTTAAATACAGAGCAAACTGAAGATTTGCTTATATTCTATTCGGACATTACTGATGAAATAGCAACCGAGGATATACATTTATTAGATAGAAATTTATTAATAGAAAAAACTAAAGAAAAAATTCCAAATTTGACAGATGATAATAAAATTGGAGAAATAGTAGAAAGTTATATTAATTGTTGTTTTTTGTTAAAAGATAAATAAATTATAGTATCAGATTAAGTTATTACTAAATCAAGAGTCTGTTTTTTGAAATTAATGGGAGAATAAAGTGAGGAAGAATATATTCAATGATTTAAAATTAGTACATATGTTGTTAATTATGAAGAAGGTAGTTAGAAATTATGAAATCAAAGAAAGATTTTTTTGAAAAATTACTAATTTATATATTTCCGATTATTATAGTAGTAGATATTATAAATAGATATATGATAAATAATTACATATTATATATTTTAAACAATATTATGTATGTAGGGTATTTTATAATGATTCTCGTGTTTCTTTTCAATAAAAATAAGAAGAGAAAAAGTGAAGAAAAGAGTTAAAAGACAAAAGAAAGGGAGGTTGTATAATTAAATTAGACATTTGGTGTATTTTATTCCTCCAAGGGAGTGACTCAAAAATCGAGATTTTGAAGAAACAAGATTTTATCGAATCTCCCCACAAAGTTTATTAGATATCTAAAAAACTTTTATAAAGAGAATTTAGATATCTATAAACCACTGCTTCTACGAATTCTCATATACACTTTTTTAAAATTTAGGACTTGCGTGTTATCCTATTTTTATTGTGTTAGGATATTTTCTCTTTTTTCTACTTAGAACATTATCACTTTTCATTCACATATTTTAGAAAATGATGGATTTTTATTGTAGTTTTAGTTAATGTATGATATACTGAACATACAGATCGAATAGAAGCCCCTGCTGTATATTACAGTGGGGGCTTTTCTAATAAGAGGGGAATGGTCACTTATGGAGAAAATATATAAAACTCAAACAGAGAGAATAGATTTATTAGTGAAAAGAGGTATGACTATAGAGGAATCTAGTAAAAAAATACTTGAAAAGTATAGTCATTATAATCTAATAAATGCTTATAAAAATCCATTTTTGGAGAATAAAGGTAATTATCCAGCAGGAGCTAATATAAATGAGGACTACTATATTTTAGGAACTATACCAGAATATTTTGAGGCGTTATATCAATTTGATAGGAAATTAAGATTAATTTTTTTAGAAGAAATATTAATTATCGAGGAGAAATTAAAACACGCTATAATTCAATCTTTTTATGATGTTCATACTAATTACGGCCAGAACAAAACAGTTTCTGAAACTTTGCATAAGGAGAATGAGTATTTACGAAGAGTTTATTATAATAGGGAAACTTTTAGTGTTGAAGAAATAGAAGAAAAAAGTGGTCATAGATATACAGTAACAGATGGAATAGAGTATGACTTAGCTACCCTTAAGTACATGAAGCCTAAGAAAAAGAGATATACAAATGACACTGTCTATGATGAGATTATGACAATGATATATTCAAATATAGGAAGGCAAAGGAAAAAGAAAGCATATATAAAAAAATATATAGATGAACACACATATCTCCCAATGTGGGTTTTAATGAATATTATGACATTTGGAAGTGTTGGTAAATATTTTAATATACAAATAAATGAAGTTAAAGAAAAAATATTAGAAAAATTTAATATAGCAGGGGATGGAGGATTGCTTATAAACAGTGTTAATTTTTCTAGAATACTAGAAATTCTGGGTATTTATAGGAATATTACAGCCCATAATGAGAGATTTTATTGCACTAGTACCTCGATTCCAATAGATGATAATTTTATGAAATTCATAGATAAATTGCCATATTCAGAAGATGTTAAGAGACTAGCTGGAACAAACCATCATATTAATAAAACAAGAGGGAAAAAACTATCTAGTGTAAGGAAGAGTATATATTCATTAATGTTTTCTATATCTATATTTCAAGAAGCCGATGAATTGACATTATTTAAGGACAAAATTAAAGTGGAGTTGGAGAAACTACGTTCATCATTACCAGAAAGGTCTTATGAATTTATAAGAAAAGAGATGGGGTTAAATTTTGATTGGTATAATAAATTAGGAAAATAAGAGGAAATATTATGAAAAAGAGTTAAAAAACAATAGAAATAAATTACGTAATTCCGACTGCATCTCATGATTTAGTGAGATGGGGTTGTTTTTTATTATTTTAAGATTCACCGAATCCGATAGCGAAAATAATTTCCTTATCACAAATTAAAAGAAAAATAAACTTAATATTCAGAAAATATTGACTTTAAGAGAAAAACACGTTAATATAGTTAAAAATAGGAGAGTAGGTTCTAGAAAAATAGTAGAATTTGATGAAGAAAATCATCGTAAATTGGATAATAAATTAGTAAAATAAGAGGAAATATTATGAAAGAGATAATTAGTGTTGAGAGTCTTAGTAAAGATTACAGAATAAAAAATAGAGTTAGCTTTTTTAATACAGAAAAGACAGTTAAACAAGCGTTGAAGGATATAAATTTTAGTATTAAAGAAGGAGAAATTGTAGGATACATAGGAAATAATGGAGCTGGGAAATCTACAACAATAAAATTACTGTTAGGAATACTAACTACTACAAAAGGTTCAATAAAAGTGTTCGGTAAAGATCCGTTTGTAAACAGGCAAAAAAATGCTAAAAACATAGGTGCACTATTCGGACAAAAATCACATTTATGGTGGGATTTACCACTAATTGATTCTTTTGAGTATTTATCAAAAATCTATGAAGTAGATAATAAAGAATGGTTAGACTATTTGATAACAGAATTAAATGTAAAAGAGTACTTATATCAACCAGTAAGGCAACTATCTTTAGGTCAAAGAATGCGTGGGGAGTTTATAGCTAGTATTATTCATAAACCTCAACTGGTGTTCTTAGATGAACCGACAATCGGTTTAGATATAGAAACAAAGAAGAAAATTATGGAATTAATACTAAAAATAAATGAGAAGTATAATACTACTATCATACTAACAACCCATGAGATTTCTGATATTGAAAAAGTATGTAAGAGAATGATTTTGATAAGTGATGGAGAAATTAATTATGATGGTGAAGTGAAGAGCTTCAAGCAAATTTTTAATAAATATAAAAAATTAAAAATGTACGGAAAGAATATAGTAGATTTAGCTAAAGAAGGAATATTGCCTTTACGTACAAATATTGATTCTAAAGAACTTGTTTTTGATGAAACTAAATTTAATGTGTTAGATATAATAAAACTACTACCGAATGAAAGTATTATTACACAAACTGAAGTATTGGACTTAAATCTACAAGAAGTATTGCTTGTGAAAGATAAGACGGGTGATAAATATGAATAGATTTTTTGCTTATACTTTATATCAATATAAAAGTTTATTACAATACAAATTTAATACAGTAATGCAGATAATTGCATCACTTTCTATGGTATTAATACAGTATAGTATCTGGATATATGTTGAAAAATACAATTCTAAAAATATTGATGAAATAATAACTTATGTTCTGTTTGCGATTATTTTACAAATAGTTTTACCTATAAAAATAACTACTAATTTTGTATCTGAGAAGATTTTAAAAGGTACTATTATTAATTATTTGAATAAGCCTAATAGATTAATAGTTATAACGTTTTTCACTACTTTAGGAAATTTTCTCTATAAATTAAAATTTCAAGTACTGCCGATTTTAGTTATTTATATTTTACTGTTTTATAATTTAATATTTAGAACTATATCTCTTAAGAGATTTGTACTTTTTATATTCGTGTATATTTTGAGTTATATTATTGCTTTTTTATTAGGTTATATTATTGCATTATTATCAACAGTATTTATAAGAATAAACGGTGTATCTGAATTAGTCAATGCTCTTCTTATTATTTTCGGTGGAGGGTTGCTACCTTTAGATTTATATCCGAAACTATTATTAAGAATATCAGAGGTAACTCCATTTTACGCTGTAATGTATGCACCTATTTCTATTATTGTACATGATAATGATTTAGGAAAAGTCTTATTTATTCTTGGTATACAGATGTTTTGGTTAATCATATTATTGATAATTTCAAAAAGACTATCAAGATATGTATTTAATAAGTTTGATATAATGGGAGGTTAATATGAAGAAACATTTATATTTATATGTAGAGTTTTTTAAAATGGATGTAAAAAGGATATTGAGTTATAAACTAGATTTTATTATAGGAAATTTTGGTTATTTACTAGATACTCTTACAACATTGTTTGTATTACTTATTACGCTTAATTATACAGAATTAATCGGTGGCTTTTCTTTATATCAATTGTTGTTTTTATATGGTTTTCTAACATTAACATCGGCGTTATGGGAATTTTTCTTCGTTACAACTTTAGAAGTCCCATATTTAATTCAAACTGGGGAACTTGATTTGTTTTTATTAAGACCACTAAATATTCTTTATCAATTTATTATTTTTCAATTAGATGAGGAAGCTTTATTTGAGCTAATTACAGGTATAGTAATTGTGATTTTTTCATTGTATAACTTAGATATTGATGTAAATTATTTATTTATAATAAAATTCATTTTGTTTACAATATCTGCGGTTTTGGTAAGAGAGGCTATATATTTAGCATTAGTATCGATTAGTTTCTTTTCGATAACAAATGATGGTATAAAATCAGTTTTATGGCAATTATATCAATTAGCAAATTATCCAGTTAATATTTATCCGTGTTTTATTAAAGTAGTACTAATAATTATTCCATTCGCGTTTGTGGGATATTTCCCAGTGGTAAATTTAATAAATTCGCATGATAGTTTTAATATAGAAACATGGTTTTTAATATTATTTGGACCGCTTCTACTTATATTAATCTATAAAACAATATGGAATTTCGGATTAAAAAAATATCAAAGTACAGGATCATAATAGTTAAGAAGGTTAGAGAGTTATAAGAAATAAGAATAAAGTGAATCACATAGGAGGTGTTCTTTATAGAATTTAATGTTAAATTAGTGAGAAGTTTGTATTTATGTTTGAATTTAATTTTGAGTGTTTTATATTCATACATAACGGTGAAATTTATATCAGTATATAATTTTCCTATATATTTTATTTTGTTAATAACGACTTTGATAGAAATATTTATTTTCTTAGACACTAGTTATTTCAGATTATTAACTAGTATAAAAATAAAGTATTTTTATTATATATTAATAGCTTTTTCAGTAGTAGTGTTTATTCTTAAAAATAACATAAATTTATACTATGTCTTAACATTTTATTTTGTTTATTACTTATTAATATCGATAGTGCTACTTAATTACAATTTATTTGTAATAGAGGAAAGTAAATCTATCAAAGCTGGAGTGACAGATATATCATTATATAGCAACTTGTCTAAATTGCTTGGTTTTTCTTTAGGTAGTTATATTTATAAGGTGAATATTGATGAATATTTAATAGTATTTATAATTATGTTTGTATTATTTTCAAGTTTTAAAATAAATAATTTTAAAAATGAAACTGAGAAAAATTCTGAGAAATTAGTTTTTAATAAGCTGAAAAGAAAATATATTATTATCAATACAGCGTTATTATCAGGAGCAGCAGTGTTTTTTATACCGTTGTTTATAAAACAATTAGCGGCTAGGAATTTAATACAGTATTCTAGTATTATATTTTTTATACCAGGTCTAACAGTAGTTTTATTTTTAATACTTACTAAGAAATATGATATAAATTTAAATAAAATACTTATGTCTTACATAATTTTGGATATAGTATTCTTTATATTGGTTATATGTGAGGTGTTTTTATCATTACAAGTAATATTATTATCTTTAATAGTGGCACTTGGGGTATCAATCAGTATAAAATTAAGAACTAATTTCATAAAAATTAATGATAAAGACTATAGAAAAAGTATAGTTCAAATTTTTCGAATAAGTGCACCTGTATTTACTATTATTTTAAGTTTTGTAGGATTATATGTAGAAAACATTGCTTATTATATTTTATTAATAAATGCAATTTCGGCTATTCATGTGTTGTATGTGAATTTAAGAAATAGAGAGCATACTTTATTAGATTAAGGAAAAGTTTTTAGAAAAAATTTTAAAAATGAAAAATTAATAAAACAATGTATACTTAGTTTTTTTTAGAAATAGCTAGGTGTACATTGTTTTATAAAAGTGTATATAATAACTCATAGACGTGGGGGATTTACTATAAAAATAAAGAATAATTTTTGGAAAGCGTTTTTTATTTTATTGCTTTTATACAATGTTTATATTACAATAATACTGTAAAAGTATACAAAAGCATAAGGGAGGGAGTTAAATGGTAAAACTATTAACAGTAAAAGATTTAGCATATAAATATAAAAATTCTAGTGATTACGCGATTAAAAATATTTCTTTTTCTGCGGAAAAAGGCGATATGATTGCACTTATAGGTAAAAGTGGTTCAGGGAAAACTACGATAATTAATTCTACATTAGGATTGTTTTCTAATATCGAAGGTGAGGTATCTTTCGGTGAAGGAGTGTCTGTTCAAGATGTGGACTACTGTATGCAAAATCAATCAGTAGATTGGTACTTAAATGTATACGACAATATTTATATGGGGCTATTATACTCTCAAAATACTATTAGTAAGAAAAGTGTAGATGATATTATCGCTGTTCTAGGTTTAAAAGGTAAGGAGAAATCTGACCTAACTGAATTATCTGGTGGACAATTGCAGAGAGTACAAATAGCAAGAAGTCTAGTATCTAATTCAAAAATATTATTTTTAGATGAACCTACTACAGGATTAGATGTAGTATTATCAAAAAATATATTAGAATACATAAAAAATAATAATAAAGAACATGCTGTATTTATATCTTCTCATGATTTAGATCTTATAGAAAAGTATTGTAATAAGATAATTTATATAAACGACGGGGAATGTTTATACTTTGGGGAAATGAGCACATTCTTAAGAGAATATAATAAAGAAATAGTATACAATATTTCTTACAATGGTGAATTAAGTAAAGATATAGTAGAGAAATATAAAGATACTATTACAATCGTTGATGATAAAAATTTAAAAATTTTCTTGGAAAAAGAAGAGGAAATTTCGAATGTATTAAAATTATTATTGGCAGAAAATATTACAATAGGAAGTCTACAGAAAGAAGAAATTACCTTGAAGAGAATATTGGAATTGGAGGAGTAATTATATGAAAAATGTAATTAAGAATTTTTGGGCAACATCGTATATAGAATATAAGGCGATTGAAAATAATAAGCAGATTATATATACTCAGCTTATGGTTCCAATTTTGTACTTTGTATTTTTTGGATTTGGGATAGGGAACTCTTTTTCAAGTTTAGCTTTTAAAGGAGAAAATGTTAGCTATATTGAATATATTTTCGTTGGAATAATTGGAGTAATACTAAATTCTCAGATGAATCAGTCGGTTTATAGGGTGAATTTAGACAAAAAATGGGGACTTCTAGCGTATAAAAGAATAAAAGGAACATCAGCTATTTCTTATTTTTTAGGGAAATTAGTATTTCCATTAGGAATCACAATAGTACAAGTATTACTAATCTACTTTTTATCGTTCTTCTTAGGGATAAAAATACAAATAATTCCTTTCTTAAAAGTATTAATTATTGTAATTATTAGTCTAGTATTTTGGTTTTCTCTTGGGGTTATTATCTCATTAGGAACTGTATCATATAGAACTAGAGATCTTATCTTAGGAACATTATTACTACCGATAATTTTTGCTGCACCGACTTTTTATAGTTTAGACAATTCTAAGGTGCTATACTATATATCAAAACTTAATCCATTAACTTACCAATTAACGAGTATGAGAACTATAATTTTTGATATGGATCTTGATATAAATACTTATGTTACAATATTCTTAAGTCTAATAATGTTTGTTTTAGCAATAAGCGTGATAATAAGATCAGAATTATTAGGTGATGAGAGATAAAACAATGTACACTTAGTTGTGATAGAGTCGACTAAGTGTACATTTGTTTTTATGTAAAATGCATTATCGAGATTTTCGTATTGATAACATTGTATTTTCATATTAAAATAATGGTGTAAAGTTTAATAACACTATAAAAATAAAATTATACAGAATATAAAATTTTCTACATACATAATAGGAGGTATTGATAATGGACAGTACATTAGGATCTATAGTTGCAACTATAACTATTGCTTTTCTATATTTTATGTTTAGAAGAAATTCTCAATCTATTTTCAAAAAGAATAAACGACAATTACTGGTGGAATTGATACCGACAGTTATATTTTGTATTTTCTTTCCAAAGGTGATCAAAATTGCTATAATTTTTTTAGTAGTTGAGATTATTTTATATATTATAGACTGTCGTGATGAGAAGAAAAATTCTACGAAATAAAAATATATGAATTGAAAAATTTAAACCAGTTTATGGCTGATTGTTATAAACTGGTTTATTTTTTAGATTTTATAATAGATGTGAAATGTGATATGATTTTTCCTTTTTCACTATAAGAGAGTAGTGATATCTGATATAATGTAAAGAAGTGAAATATATAAATTGATAAGATTATAGATTTAATGAAATCTACTAAAGGAGCTTTTGTATGATAAAATTAGTTGTTACAGAAATAACAACGTAAAGTAGGATACAATTGAACGATATAAAAGGCTTGCTATTAAGGAGTTTCAACGAATTAGATGAGAATGATAAAATAAGAATGTACAGTTTTGACAAAATAAAAATGTACAAATA
>NZ_CAUPZX010000023.1:0-28356 GCF_963515875.1 uncultured Gemella sp.
TTGTCGTTAACTTTATTTTACACCTAGGAGTCTCTTTTTTCTATGTCTTTTTTTTTCAACTTCTCTTAACTTTTCTGTTTACACAAAATATTATACACTATCAATTTTTCTATCAATCGATATTAATACAACTATCATCTATTCATAAAAATATAGGAATAACATTCTATACATGATTATACAAAAATCATAATTTACTGTCATTCCTACTTCAATATATCTATAACTATCTAAACGAAGACACCATTATCTCAAAAATCTTCCTAGTTCTAAAATCATTATACAGACCTTTTCAGCCTACGGTATAAAAATTTATGTTAATTACAAAATAACTACTCCATTTAGCTTTGCGGGAGTGATTCAACAAAATCGATTTTGTTGAATCACCCTCTCCTCTATTTATTATCTTCCTATGCAACTACTTAAAGTAACATATTCTATCTTTCTTGTTAAGAAATATACCCCGCTTCTTTAAGAATTTCTTTTGCTTGGGGTTTCTTAGAAGAATTCACTAGAACTATTGGTCCTGTACATCCCATTCCACTTTCCGCATAGATACCATGTTTCCATAATACTTTGGTAGCATCTTCAAGATCCAAGATATCCACTCCTGAGATTTGAGAAGTAACCGCTTCTTTATCAGGAACTTTTACTTCTTCTATATTTGTTCCTTCTTTTTTAACTTTTAATTTAGAAAGTAGTTCTCCTAATTTTGCAGAATTAGCTTTTTCGTACTCTAGTTTAGTTATTTCATTTACTTTTCCTTTTGCTATTTCATAAGCATATTTCAGCGCATTCGCTACAACTGGGGCACCTGAAGCTCTTGATAAAATTAATATTCTTCTGTCATATCCTTCACCAATACCAGGACCATATCCATAGCCACTAGCCTCATAATCTCCTCCAGTATTAAATGCTGAAAATACCTTCATAAACAAGTTCCCAGTCAATGAATCAACAACCATAACATCTGGTGTAGCCATCAACAAATCATTTCCTCGCATTACTGAACCACCATCTGCTCTTTGTGATGTTGCAAACTCAAAGTTATAGCCATTACCTTTAAGTTCCAATAATATTTTTTCAGCTTGTCTAGCACCTTCTACGTTTGCTATTCCTACTGTAGGATTCTCTATCCCCAGTGATTTTGCCGTTGCAATACCATATAGAGTATTTCTAACCATAGCTTCTACTCTGTTAGTAGCAGATGTGCCTGTCGTTGTCGCAAGAAGCATTTCACGTCCTCTAGCCGGTGTAATAACCCTACCTACTGTAGATACTCCAATCGGAAAGTTGTAATGCATTGTAACGCAAGATGCTATTTCCTCTTTGTCTAATAAGTCTTCCATAATTTTATGAGCTTCTTCTTCATCTTTCGCTTCATATGATTCGAAATCCTTATGCCCTTTACCTATTAAAACTATATCGAATATAGGATTTTTCGCTAACAGTGCTCCCTGAATTAAATTTTCAAATCCATGTTCACTACCTAAAGTTGTTAAACCAACTTTTAATTTTTTACCAAAGTTGCCTGTTTCTATGGCATTAGCTACTTCTAGCAATACTTCTGATATAATTTTTTTACTCATAGTATCACCCCTATTCTTCTAACATTTCTTGGGAAATTTTTCTCATAGATTCTGCTATAATTTTTCTTATTTCATCTTTAGAAATTCCTGACACTTCTCCTTCTACAGTGCCATTATTTCTCTCAATTACTATAGATACCCCATCAAATAGATTAGTCATTCTTCCTAAGAATAAACTTCCTTTACCTACTATCATAGCACGATTTTTATCGCCTTTTGTAAGATCATCAATTAAAAATCCTACATATGGTACTCCCGAAGGAATATGCCCTTGTGTTGGTGCCCATCCAGGTAATCCTTTAGCTTCAATGAATGATTTCAATTCTTTTTTCTCAATATCACCACGCATTGCTGCTAAAGCTGCTATCATTTTATAGTTAGCTTCAGGTACATTTCCTGCCCCTGCAGATTTTGTAATATCAGGGTTTTGCATTTCCACTGAGAATACATCAACATCTGTAATTTTTAAATTAGCTTTCTCTAATGGATTCGCCACTAAAGCACCCATTACTGCTTGTGGTGAAGATCCTGTTCCTACATTATGTTTACCTACCATATCAGTTCTAATAATAGGATTTACTCCATCGTTTTCACTAATTAATACCGCAAATCCTCCAATAACGTCTTCTAATACAGGTAAACCTTTTTTAACGTGATCTTTACCATTCATTCCTAGTTTAGCACTAGCTCCACCCGCTACTACTAAAACATTTTTATAAACACCAGATTTTACTAAAGCTGAAGCATTTATTAACGCATGAGTTGGGGCTGCACAAAAACCTCTTAAATCTGAACCAGTAGCATTAACTAGGCCAGCTACTTCCGCTATAGATTTCGCAAAGTTACCACCACCACGTTGGTTAATATCTCCACAGGCTTCTTCTGAGCATTCTACAACATAATCAATTTCTTCTGGATTAATATTATAATTACGAAGTAATTCTAAAGCAGAAATAACACCCGAAGCTTTAACAACTAGATTTTCAAATATAACATGAGCATTTAAATTCACATCTACATCGTGAGCTTTTTTTACATATCCCACTACTTTCCCTTCATGAACCAACGCTTCAAAATCATCTTCTTTATCGCTTATATCAGATCCTTCTAATTTTTCGAATAAAGGAGCTAGCTCTTTGAAGTTTTCCTCTATTTTAGGACGAACACTGGCTACAAACTCTTCCGACAGTTTTACTAAATCAAAAGCATCACATAGTTTCATTAGGGCTAAAAATTCATCTTGAGGTACAATTTGCCCAAATTTACCATGACGTTTACCTTGTTCATCTTTAATTTCATACCAAGGCATTGGATATTCTTTTAGCTCATCAGGAGTCTTATTACCAATATAAACTTGGTTAGATAAATAGTTAACTACTTCATCATACGAACGAATATGATTTTCTACTTCTTTTAAAAACTCAGAATCTGGATTAGTTACTCTCTCTATAGAACAAGTAGATCCATTTCTTACTATCATATCTGGTGTGTGAACAAGAATGTATCCTGCCCCCTTAAATACTGGATAATTCATAGCTATTGTGTGCTGAGGGTAAAATATATACCCTCAGCTCCCCTTTCTTTATTTTTTATTCGAATACTGTTTGACTATCAACTTCAACAGTTAAAGCATGTAACGCTTTTTCTACAAGTACACGTCTTAATTTTTTCTCTTCATCCGCGTCTAGTTTTGGATTTCCTAATGGATGAGGGATTGCTATAGTAGGTACAATTCTATTTGCTCCTACTGTTAGAGAAATCGGCACTACTGTACACATGTGAACCACAGGTATACCCGCTCTCTCTATTTCTTTTACCATCGTTGCACCGCAACGAGTACAAGTACCTCAAGTAGAAGTTAAAATTACAGCATCTACTCCATCAGCTACTAATTTTCGAGCATATTCTTTAGCAAATCCTACAGCACTAGCAACAGCCGTCCCATTACCTACAGTTGTGTAGAATTTCTCATGTAAACTTCCAACTTTACCTTCTTTAACAAAATCTCTCATTACATCAACTGGCAAAACTCTATCAGCATCCTCATTAGCATATACTGGGTCGTATCCACCGTGAGCTGTTTCATGTGTAGCGTCAGTTAAATCGTTAAATCCTTCTAGTGAATATTCTCCATACTTAGAAGCAGAAGAAGACTCGATATGGTCTGGGTTTCCTTTCGGTACAATTCCTCCAGACGTCACTAAAGCAATTTTAGCTTTACTTAAATCTTTAACCGCTGGATTTGGTTCTACTCTATCAAAGTTAGGCATTGGATATTCTGTTTCAAACTCTTCACCCTTAATTTTCTTAACAAGCATTTCAACAGCACGTTCAGAACCACGTTTTTCACTAAAGAAGTTTACACGAACTCCTCTTTCATGATATCCTTCTTCTTTCGAAGATAAGATTTCTTCTCCTTTAGCTAATTTCGCTGCAAATTTTGCTAATTTTGGTAGAGCTTTTCTCATACCAGCTGCACTGTCAGATGTTTCAAGAATATAAATTTCTTTTCTAAACATATCAGTTCCAGGATTTTCTACATACATAGCTGTTACCGCTGGAATTCCTAACTCCTCTTGCACAGCTTTAGTAATAGTCCCTGCTGCAACCCCGTAACGCCCTGCATTAAAAGCTGGTCCTGCGATAAATAATTGAGGATCGCATCCTTTAATCATATCAATAAGTTCTACTTGAACTTTTTCTAAATTTTCATTGAAATAGCTATCTCCACAAACTACTGTAGCTACTACTTCGAATTCTTCTCCCAACTTGCCTTGTAACTGAACACTAATTGGTGGTAATTCAGTTCTTAATTCTGGTGCAATGTGGGCTTTTTCTTCTCCACCTACACCGGCAAAGAATTGGTTTATATAATGTACTACTCTTATTTTAGACATTTTTATTTCCCCCTATACTCATTTAAGAATATTAATTACTCTCCACGAATATCTTTCATTTCGTTTGTGATTTCATCAACATCTAATACCATTTCCATCATTCCTACTTGATCTTCATAGATTGCTTCATCTATTTGTGATTTAATCTCTTCTTCAACAATATGATATACAGCTAGATTAAGTTCTACTCCAGCAAGTGGTCCTGCGAATGTTGGATCTCCCACTGTTACAGTTTCAGCTGCTAGACCAGCAGCTTCGGCTTCTGCAGCACCTAGTAAAACAACAACGTTTTCATTACCGAATTTTTCGGCAGCTTCTTTAATACGTTTTTGGTTTTCTAAGTCCATAGCCCCTGCAGCCGTTCAGACAAAACACTCAGTAGATGAAAATACTACTTCTAATCCCTCAATTGGTTTAACACATTCTTCAATAGCTAAGCCCGGAATACCGTCACGGTCACCGATGATAACTACTTTTTTATTAATAAGACTTACCATTATCTTATTCCTCCTTGTTTAAATCTATAACATTTTTATATTTTATTTCTTAGAAAGTTTTGGCACTTAAATATCCAAATCCTGTTTCGTTAGTAGCTCCTGTAATAGCTTGGATTTCTACTTCGATAGTCCCATCTTCTCTTAATGAATCTTGATTACCACCAGCAATTACATTTACTACATCAATGTGTCCGATAATTCTATCTAATTTTGGTAAAACAATCACTTGGTTAGCATTACCACCTGTAACTACAGCATTGGCAGCTACATCAGCATCAGCTAAACTTTGGCTAGCTCCATCGCGACCTGCATATTCATCTGTTACGATAACTGTTTTAACTTGTTCCGCTTCGATTTTTTTACAGTTCATGATTAAGTCCGTATCTGGATTACCAAATCCTTCTTGAGATACAATTACCGCATCTAAATTCAAGTAACGACAAAGTTTTGCAGTCCAGTTAGATGAACGTTCTTTATCCATTAAGTAAACATTTTCGTTAGTAATTATTACACCTAAGAAGTTAATTTCTTTACCATGTTTTTTGTATAAATCTTCAATAACTCCATTGTTTAAGTGTACATATGTTGGGTTTTTATCACAAGCTGATACACAGTTACCACTTACGATAGCACCGTCCATAATTTCAGTTGGATATAAAATTGTTGGTACTATTTGTTTTGCATCAACACCGTATACATAAGTATCATGTAATAAACCTTGTGTTTGAAGCATGTATACATATCCTACTTTTGGAAGATCAGGATACTCAGCAATTTGTTCTAATAAAGGTTTTGTTTCATACACTTCTACTTCTTCTGGCTCTAATGAACGAGCTAATTCTGCGATATAGCGCGCAGCTTTAAATCCAATATAACGAACTGCTTTTTCATGTTCGTGTTGTTTAATTCCTGCTTTTGGCTCAGCAATAACGATTAAATTATTTGTTTTTGAAAATGGAGTATATTCTGCTCCAACACCTGTCATATCGATAATACCTTCTTGGAATCCTACTATTTTACCAGTAGTCACAACAGCCATACCTTTAAGAGCGATTGTTCGTCCTTCCCCTACAGTATCCACCTTTGATAAGATACCAGGGAATATACCACCACGTCCCTCAACTTTTACACGAGGTTCAATTACATCCTTAACTGGCGTAATACGAACACTTTCACCAGGACGAGCTATATCTAAATCAACAGATTCGATTGCATCATCCTCAAAAACAGCTTTTATAAGCTCTTCTTTATTTACATACAATACATTTGCTTCAATTTTTGATTCTGTAGCAAACTGTATATCTTTAATATGAATCTTTCCTAATTCAAGACGCATACCTACTACCTCCCTTTGAGTTAATTTTAATAATATTTTTTAATCATAGCTTCAATATTAGGAATAGTCGCATCATCTTTAGTTACTTCGTCGACTTTGCTACCATCTTTATATATGGCTAATGTTGGTAAACCTAAAACTTTTTGTTTAATCGCAAGTCTTCTTGCTTTTGTTGTATCTAGAGATGTAAATTTAACTTTATCCCCATATACTTCTGCCAGCTTATGAACATCTGGCATAAGGGCTTTACATGGCTCACATCCTTGACTCCAGAAGTCTACAAATACATATCCTTCTGCTTCCAATACCTCTTGATCAAAGTTCTCTTTGTTTAGTTCTAACATTTTCTTTTTCTCCTTATGTTATTTTTATTTTTTAAATTTTATTCAAATTTCTCAGCAATATATTTTTCCGCTCGAATCGCTGCAACAGCTCCATCTGATACTGCAGTGACCACTTGACGAATATCTTTTTCACGGCAATCACCCGCTACAAATACACCCTCTACATTTGTTCTAGTATCTTCACCAGCTTTAATGTATCCATCTTCTGTCATCTCAACTTTTCCTTCGAACAGCTTAGTTTGAGGAATATATCCGATAAAGAAGAATAATCCCATTGTTCCATCTTCTTCGTCAGCTTCAATTACATATTCTTCTCCAGTTATTACATTTTTTAATCTAATTGCTTCTAAAATTCCATCCCCAATTGCTTCAGTAACTACAGTATTTCCTAAAATTTCAATTTTTGGATTGTTTTTAGCTTTTTCTGCAGTAACTTTTTCGCATCGAACATTTTCTTTACGATATACAATTGTCACTTTACGAGCAAATTTAGTTAAGAACAAAGCTTCTTCTACGGCACTATTAGCTCCTCCAACTACATAAACATCAAGTCCTTCGAAAAAGTCGCCATCACAAGTAGCACAGTAAGAAATACCTTTACTTTCTAACTCTCTAATTCCTGGAGCATCTAATTTTCTTGGTGAAGCTCCTGTCGCAATAATTACTGTCTTAGCAGTATAATCACCACTTACACAAGTAACCACTTTTTCTTCTCCTTCAAGCTCAATATTTAGAACCTCATCTTGTTTGATTTCAGCCCCAAAACTTTTAGCCTGTTCAACCATCCTTGCAGTCACACGTGGTCCTGTCGGATCTTCTACCGCTCCAGGATAGTTTTCAATTAAGTGCGTAATCGCAGCTTGTCCCCCATTTTTTGATTTTTCAAGAACTAAAGTATTTAACTTAGCTCGTGAAGCATACAATGCCGCTGATAAACCAGCTGGTCCTGAACCTATAATAATTACATCATAATGTCTACTCATAATTATTCTCCTTTATTAATTTTTTATAATATTCTATTTATCGCATTTAATATTAAGTCATAATCAATGACACTAAAATCATCTTTTACAACATCTGTCCACTGAGGAACTTTCTTATTATTTCTAAACTTTTCAAATGTTGCTACAGCTTCAGAAATTAAATTAATTGAGGCAATATCTAATCCTTCACTTTTTTTTACAATAATACTTCTATATATCGTCTCATTAGGTTTAACACTACCATATAAAGGATGTGTTAAAATCTCATAATTTTCATGAACGTAATCTCTAGCTTTCTTCAAAATATCTACATAACTTATATCAAAATACTCTATCTCTATTCCTCTAAAATTGTTATTAATAAATCTCGGATTATTAGTTATTAGTTTCATAACACCTCTCCTTAAAAAATAAAAACAGAAAGAAAGCTAGCTTTCTCTCTGTTGATTTACTTCAGAGTTCTGTCCTAGTGTGGTCTTTTTACCTGAGAATTTCATCAATATTTGCTAAATATCGACTTGTACCTTCGGTGCCTTACGTCCTCTCCCACACTACTCTTACAGTATATTTCCTTATATTTTTATTTTATACTATTTCTCAAATAAATAAAAACGTTTTCTTAAGCGACATTAAGGGTTTCTTAAAATATATTGATATTTATTACATTATAAAATTATAAATTGCTTTTAAAATACATTTAAATTACAGCCTTTTATTTTTTAATATATAAAAAATATATTTGTTTTTTTGATGAATTAATTTTATAAATCTTATCCGCATTATCATTGAAAATAAAATATAAGTAAATTATGTAAATGTAAATACTATGGATAAAACTTGAAAATTATTTAAATATTTTTGTAAAATATGAAAAATTTCCATTGAAAAATACACTTATTTTCGTTATACTTAATTTACTACAAATGAAAATTAATATTTACAAGGAGGCATATCATGAACAATACTAAAAAAAGTTTAATCGCAATCCTAATATGCTACTTTTCCTGGGGTCTTTTTCCAATATACTTTAAATTATTAAAAGAAATCGGAGCATATGAAGTCTTAGCAATGCGAGTCTTATGTTCCTTCATCTTTATGATATTAGTAGTAGCAATTGCACAAAATAGAAAAAATATTTTTAACGAAGTCACCAATCTTTGGAAAAATAAAAAAGGATTCCTATTGCTTGTTCTTGCATCTTTCTTAATAACAGGAAACTGGCTTACTTACATTATCGCAGTTAATACTAACCATGTATTGGAGGCTAGTTTTGGGTATTATTTAAATCCAATCGTTACGATTATTCTAGCAGTTGTATTCTTAAAAGAAAAATTAACCCGCACACAAACTATTGCATGTTTATGTGTTGGGGGCTCACTACTTTATTTATTTATTTCACTAGGATCTTTACCTTGGATTTCTATCATGTTAGCATTAACATTTGGACTATATAGTCTATGTAAGAAGAAAATTTTACTTAGCCCAAAAGCGAGTCTATTTATCGAAACTGCGATAGTTTCTCCTATCGCCTTTATGTATATGGGTTACTTAGCTTCTAATGATTCCATAACATTTCATAAGTTCGGAACGACTACCTTAATATACTTATTATTATCTGGGGTAGTTACCGCTGTACCGCTTATGTTATTCGCTAAAGGAGCTACTGACATTCCCTTATATATTCTTGGAATACTTCAATATCTACCTCCTACAATGCAATTTTTCATAGGAATTTTTGTCTATGGAGAAGTATTAAGTATTCAAAAACTAATATCATTCTCTATCATTTGGGTTGCTGTAGCAGTATTTTGCTATTCAGCCATTATCTCTATGAAAAAACAGAGTTTGGTTAGCGAAAGTCTTAAAAAATAACATTAACTTACTTAATATCCAGACTATAGAAAAGAAAAAAACGAAGTTCTATTGTTCAAACTTCGTTTTTTTACTTTTAATTAAGCTACTTTTCTTGTACCTTGTCTAATCATAGAGATACCTGTTATAATGACAACACCTATGATTACCCACGTTAATACTGCAAGCGGCATGCTCTTAACTAATGTATAAGCAATAGTTACCCCAATCACACCACCAATAGTAATAACAATAGAACCAATTCTTGAATAGTTACCAGCTTTAATGAATTCTGGTGAACCGATAGCCATAAGCCCCGCACAAGATCCCATCATAATCGGGAATGCTACTAATGGGCTAAGTCCTAACATATAAACCATAGCCATACATGGTGCATATAATCCAACACCAGCCATCATAAGTGCCCCAAGAATAAAGTTACCAGCAACACCAATAATAAGTTTAATACCTGTTAAACCAACAGCTTCATTACCAGCTCCAAGAGCTTTTAACCAACCTAGTTGACCTGAAGCCATTAAGAATGCAGTCACTATTAAACACACACCCATAACAAGTTGAATTTTTTTCTCAGGAAGTTTATTTACAATTCTCGCTCCTACTAAAGCACCTGCAATAGCTGCAGCAATCATTGAGAATAAAGTGATCCCTTCAACTTTAACCCCTGTTAAGAATAATACTGCTTCCATAATAACTGGGATTGTGTGAGCTACGTTTAATGTACCTGGAATTTTTTTATCAGTGTCTAAATACTTAGTAACTTTGAATAATAATGTTGTTGGTGCGAAACTTCCGATACCTAAAGTATCGAAGAAGTCAGTCACTAATCCGATAAGAAATCCTACAACTGGACTTTCTTTACCTAAATCATCCTTGTGCTTTACAACATCTATAACGAAGGATGCAAGGAAGAATACCCCTCCAGCTCCTATAATAATTAATAATACTGTTAATAAATCCATATATTTCCACTCCTATCCTAATAAGAATCCGTATGTTAATGAATCATCTGGGTCGTAAACATAGTTACTGAATCCTAAGATGTAACCAGAACCAGTGATTTCTGGAATAATAGCATCGAATCCTGCTAATTTACGTTCTTCTACGATTCTACCTTTGAATAAAGTACCTAAGATACTTTCGTATACAAATGGTTCACCTGGTTTTAACTCACCTTTTGCATAAAGTGTAGCTAATTTAGCAGAAGTACCTGTTCCACATGGTGAACGGTCAATATTTCCATCTCCAAATACTACAACATTTTTATAAGTTGCTTCTGGATGAGATGGTTTATCATAAATCTCAACTAAGTCTACAGTTTTAATGTGTTCTAAAGTTGGATGTTGAATTTCAATATTCGCATTAATTGCATCACGAATTTTCAATCCAGCTTCTTTTAATTTAGACGCATTTTCAGGTTTAACTTCTAAACCAAGTTGATCTGCTGAAATAATACAGAAGAAACTTCCACCAAATGAAATATCAAATTTAATGTGTCCTACTCCTTCTACATCAAGTTCAACATCACGTTTATATAAGAATGATTCAACATTTCTAAATGAAACTTCTTTAACTTTTCCAGCATTATCTTTTAATTTTGCAGTCGCATAAATTAATCCAGCTGGAGTTTCTACTACTACTTCTTTTTCAGTTGCACCTTCTTCAACATCTACCATACCAGTTTCAACTGCCGCTGTTACCGCTGCGATAGTATTATGTCCACACATATTTAAGTAACCACCAGTATCCATAAATACTAATCCAAAATCAGCTTCTTCTTTTGTTGGTGGCAATAAGAATGCTCCAAACATATCTTGGTGACCACGAGGCTCAAACATTACTGATTTTCTAACATCATCTAAGTGATCGATAAAATATTGTTTTTTCTCAACCATATCTTTACCAGGAATTTTTGGAATTCCTGCAGTAACTAAACGAGCAGCTTCTCCTGCTGTATGTGTATCAATAACTGAAATCATTTTATTTAGTTTCATAATAACTCACTCCTCAATTTTATTTGTTGTTATTTGTATCTTGTCTCATTTTTAATTTTAATAATGCTAGTGCTTTTCTAGCATCAGTATAGTCAATATTATTTTGACAAACTATTTCTGTCTCTACACCTTCTTCAGACTTATTAAAGTCTAAAACGAACTTCGTGTATTGATTTTCTACTACAAATTTATGTTTTCCCATAAATTTTAAACCTACAATAGAGATTCCACGTTCTCCTATTTCAAACATAGTATTCGCGTAATCAACATCACTATTTCCCCAACCGTCTGCTGAGATTATAGCTCCATCAGTTCTCATCGCTTCTAACCATGTTGCTGTTCGCCATCCTACTAGATGTTTCAAACGATTATCCTGTGGTGTTCCCACTATAATTACCCCTTGGAAATCAATATCAGGATCTTCTGCTAATGTATCTAGTAAAGGATCTCTAAAGTGGTGTAAACTTGTTTCTTTTGTAGATGGTCCAATCCCCATAATAACACCTCTTCCTATACCATAGCTCTTATCGCACCATCGCGATATTCATTAGCTGTAAGTAGCACTGGCATATTATTCATATCTATAATTGAAATACCCTTATCTATTCCACTTGGTTCTACTGGAAATAGTTGATTGTCATACATCATACCTTGCCCAGCAACTTCTTTCACTAGAGCCACTTTAGGTTTACCAGGATTTTTCGGATTATAAAATTCATGAACTTCATCTGCATCACGTCCACTAAGAACCTTCATTACTTCACGTATATTTTGTAAATACACATCCGATAACTCAAAAATAGAAAATGCTAAAGCCCTATCAAAATCCACATCTGGTTTAATAATAACATCTATATGTATTAAATAATCACTATCTGCCGGAGAACCCGCTTTATTCAATACAAGTTGCTCTTGTAAAATACCTTCAGATGAACCAAATTCATGCATTTGTTCTCCTTTAGTATTCGCTCCTGTTAAAAGCATATATACTCCGGTTAAAGTATGCGTTATACCCTCACCAAGTCTTCCTAATACTTTCGTAGATATTGGTACTATATCCATTATAGTATTTACATAAAAATTATGTTCACGAGGCTTTATTATTTTAACCTCCACACTTTCAAAAATATTTTTATCATATTCAATTTCAGTCGGAATAATAAGCTCATTATTTTCAATCTTCACTTTTCTTCCTAAAGCAACATTTTTCATATGGAATGCTTTAATTTGCAATCTCTCTTTTGACATAGCCATCAATCCCTTACTATTTATTATCTGCAATAATACAGTTGTAAGTTGTTTTACTAGTACAGATATTTTGTTAAAAAAGAAGAGGGACGCACCGTCCCTCTTCGAATATTCTCCTACACGTGAGCAATATACTCAAATGGAAGAGGAACTATTTTACCTGAACTTGGTATTTTAATTAGTTGCTCTAATGTTGCTTCTAAAATTTGTGTTTGTTGCTCAATGTTGTTTGGTTCTCCAGCATTAGCACCCATTGGTACAAGTGGTGCAACGGCTCTTGGAGTACCGTTTTGACGCACTACTGGGGGTAGTGCTGCTATTAAGATTGTTGGAATACCTGCTTCCTCAATTGCTCTCTGCACGATCACGGCAGTTCTATGGCAAGTACCTCAACCAGCAGTTAAAATAACTGCATCAACATTTTCTTCTTTTAATTTTTTAGCAATCGCTGGTCCTGTTGTGTTAGTGAAAGCTTCTTGATCTCCACCACCACCCATGAAACCATAGTGGAATTCTGCTACACTTCCGATAAATCCAGCTTTAGCAAGCTCATGTAATCTATCGATTGGGAACATACAGTTGATGTCTTTGTTAGCATCCGCGTTGTCATATCCACCGTGTGATACCATAAGATCTGTACTGTGAGCAGTATCTGGGATTTCACGGAATGTAGTATCCCCTGCTAAGTTAAATCTTTTATCTGTTTTTAAGTGAACTCCTGCTGCTGTAGCTAATGCTACTTTCATATCTTTTAACTCTTTAGTTACTGGAGCCCAAACTGGTTTTGGTGTAATAGGTACAAAAATTTCTGATTGTAGACCTTCAAATATCGTTAATGACATTCTAAATTCTCCTTCCTACTATTCTTCATTTAGTCTGTTTTTTACTTCTTCTTGTAATTTTTTTGTATTTAATATTGCATTTACATAATGTTCGTCAGGTTCTTCGTTAATAACTTCTGGATAACTTAGTAAAAACGCTACCTCTTGGCCGATTTTTACTGGATAATCAGAAATTAACATTCTCATAGGAATTTTAAATTGCCCCAAGCGTCCTTTAATATCTATCGTAACGCTAGCATCGTTATGATCAACTATAATCCCTTCGAACACTCTTTCTGTAGATGCATATTTTAATTTTTCAATCATAACTTACTTCCTATCCTCTTTAAAAATTAATCTTCTTTTTCGTAGATTTCTTGACGTTTTTTAGATTTTGGTAATACTTGTTCGTTATCAAGTAATTCTACTTTTTGTCCTGTAGTTTTTTCAATAACTTCTACGTTATTTAATTTAACGTTAGGATTCCATTTTCTTTCAGCTTTTTTAATTGTTCCGCCACCCATTTGTGTTTTAAGCATTGCTAAAGCACGGATAGCATCTTCTTTACATAATGTATTGTTTGAAAGAATTTCGTTTTCAATACCTTGTTTAGATTTGTTGTTATCAACCATAGCTGTCATGTATTCGTTACCTACTACAAGAGCTCCTTGTACTGCTGAGTAAGTCATACCAACTACTGATACTCCACGTTTACCGATTTCTTCAATGTGAGAAGCGAAGTCGATGTGGTTGTTACCAAATCCTTCAGTTGTTACGATAGCACCATCGATGTCCATTGCTTCGATAGTCATACCTACACGTTTAGATACATAGAATTTTTCTGAGTTAGCTTGAGGTGATCCAACTAATAATACCCCTACCAAGTCGATTTCTTCATCAGCCATTGCTTCAAGTACTAATGGTTCACGGTAGTAGTGACGAGAAGTTTCTTTAGAAGCTGGTCCAATACATGTTAATGCGTGGATACCACCGTCTAAGATTTCTGTTGGTGCAAGCATTACTGGTAGATTACCAAGGTCAACGTTTGGTTTAGCACCAAGTGTACCAACTGGTTCTACTGGTAAGATTAAGTTATCGTGCATTGCACCTTGCCCCATGATTTCTTTAACGATTAATACTTTTTTGTTTCCTGGGTGACGATATTGCTCAATATTGATGTTTCCAACTACTAGGCTTTCATCATCTAATTCTTTAAGAGCTTTACGAATTTCTTCTGTAATGTGGTCGAATGCTTTGTGAGCTGCTAATGGTCCTGGACGTTCCATATTAGCTCCTGCTTTGATTGTAACTTGACCTTTAATGAAGATTTCACCTTTATCTGGAGCTCCTGGACGACCCCACATAATGTTACGTTCTAATTCACCTTCAGAAGAACCGAATTCCCCGATTTGAACTCCGTTAGCATCAGTTCCTGTAAGAACCATTACTACACCTTTAAGTTCACGAGTAATACCATGTCCGATTTCTCCTTCTTCTTTAACAGCGATTGGTTGAACGTCCATGATTGTTTCACTGTAAGTATCGTATTTATCAGGAGTGATAATTTCTAATTTAACACTTTCTACTAAAGCTTCTGATTCAGCAGCTTCTTTACATAAATCTTCTGCTGTTCTTAAAACTAAAGTAGTTCCTTTAATTTCTGTTTTTTCACCAAATTCTACTTTATCAATTTTGTAGTGTTTAGTGTGTAGAGAACGGATAAACTTAGGTTCTCCTGCATGTTTTTCTTCCACTTTAGCTTCTGCTACTGGCTCAACTTTAGCTGCTTCAACAGTTTTAGCTTCCACTGCTTGAACTGGAGCTTGAGCTGCTGGTGCTACCGTTTGTCCAGCAATAGCTGATAATGGAATTTCAAGGTTAATATTCTCACCTTTTCCGATTTGTAGTCTGAATACTCCTGCTGGAGTTTGTGTTTGTACTACCGGCGTAACCGGAGTAACAGGCGCGACTGGTGCGCTTACTTCAGCTACCACTTCTTCTACTACTTCTTGTTTTTCTTCTACTTTTTCTTCTCCACCTTGTACGGCATCAATGATACCTGGTGTAATTGGTATTAGAGCATCTGTTGTTTTTAATAATTTAGCTCCTAATACTTGTCCGATTGTTAATGCATCGTCTGGGAATGATAATAATCCTGAATCTACTAGATCATCAAATAATCCTGGATCTTCTAAGTTTTCTGGACTAATTACGATACCTTCCTCAGCTCTGCAACAAAATACCGCTTTATCATTTAAGTGCTCTTTTGCAGTTTCTACTGTAATTGACATTACTTCTAACCTCCAACTAATTATTTATTGTTATGTAATTCTAAGCTTTTATAGCTTCTGTATAAATGATGGTCAGTGGCACGAAGCACATGATCGGTACTATGATAAACTTTTACTCCTAACCTAGGAGCTACACCTGTCACGGTGTTAGTTCAATCTTGACAAGTACCAGTGATAACTGCTTTCGCACCATCTTTTTTCATTTTCAATACTTTTTCCGCTTGTCCTGGACAAATACCCGGTAATTCACAACGTAATCTTCCATTTTTATCAGGTTTCATACGTTTACACATTTGAACAGATACTACTTCTGCACCCATTCCATCAGCTATTTCTCTCAAGCGTTCTTCTTGTGCTCCACATTCACAAATAAGTATTCCTACTTTTTCTTTTTCTTGTGGATATGGCATAGCTACAAGTAACCCACCCGTAGTTTTATTAATAGGTTCTGTTTCTAATGCAGGTCGACCTGTAAACGGTCCTCCTCGCACGATTTCTCCATGTGGGTGGATATAACCACCAGCTTTTTCTATAAAGACACTTATTGGCAATCCAATTGGAACATCTAAGAAGATATCCGGATTTTGTACACGTCCACCAACAGTAATATCTTTATCAATCAGTGGTTTATCTTCTTCAATCGCTTCTACTATGCGTTTGATAGTTTCCACGTTTGAAATAATTGCATTTGCTTCTAGTGGCAATTGACCTGGTTTTAAGATTACTCCAAGTGTTTCTCTTACGATAACTCTTTCATCACCAGCAGGATACATATTAGGCAAAATTTTAATGCTAATATTAGGTTCATCCTTACACGCTTTACCTAATGCTAGCATTGCTTTTCGATATTTCGTTTTAATAGCAATGTATCCCTCTTTCGCACCAGTTAATTCAACTATGTATTTCAAACCTCTAACTAAAACTTCTGGATGTTCTTCCATGAATTTTACGTTGTGACCTAAGATTGGTTCACATTCTGCTGCATTAGCAATAACGTATCCTCCAGGAATCTGTGCCGATAACTTGATTCCTGTAGGGAATCCAGCTCCACCCACTCCAACGATACCAGCATCTTTAATCTTTTGGAGTTTATCATCAGTTTTCTCTAATTTTACATAATCATCAGTTTGTTCTTTATCCAATTTAACGACTATTTCCATATCGTTAACTTCTTCTACTACACCTGATAAACTAGCGTGAATATTTGCTCCTAACCCATTGGGGGTTGCAACAAGTTGACCACGTTTAACACGATCACCTACATTTACAATAGGTTGACAAGGTCCACCGACGTGTTGCTTAAGTGGAATATTGATTTTTTCAACATTAAACTCTAACATACCTTTTTCCTCCTTTCTTTAAAATTTATTTACAAGCAGTAGTTCTAAACTTCTACTACAATTATTATATAACAGTGTGTTGAATTTTGTAAAGAAGAATATTATTAAGTATTTCACAATTTAATAAATTTTTTTATATTAATTCACCATTTTTTTTAGTAATTGTTTATATTAACATATTCTATATCTAACTTTTTTAAAATTTTTATTTAATCAAATTATCTCCAATTGAAATGCATTATCGATTAGATTAATATTATATATTTAAAAGCATTGTATACATTTACATAGTTTTTTACAAGATATTTATTTAGAATATTTTTTTCTATTCATTTATTTATAAATTCCATTTTACAAAATATCACAGATTAATTTATAGAAAACAACTAAAATTACATATGTAATCAAATGTGAATATATATGTTGATTTTATATTAAATACAGATTCCAATCTTCTCATATTACTGGTTTAATTGTCATTTGTATTATAAAAGATGAATATACAAATTTCAAAAATTATTATTACAGAAAAAATAAAAAACTTACCCATATTTCTACAGATAAGCTATTGTTATAATATTTCCCAATTTTTATATACTACTTTTTCATATACAGTTTCATCATTACCGAGTTCTTGTTTCAATTTTAAAATGAGCGGAGATACATTACTTATGTCCAATTCTTTCAAATCAATCCAATACAGTCCACTAGAATCATTTAATTCATCTTCTAATTTTTCTAATACTGCATCTTGCTCATTAAGATTAACATCAACATCATAAAATACCATAATATGATGTACTGTACGATTAGTTTCCTCTACAAAGACATCAAAAGCCCTGCAGTTGCTATAATCATCTATCTGATAACCCGTTTCTTCTTGAAATTCTCGAACTAATGTTTCTGTAAGACTCTCATATTCTTTTTGACTACCTCCTGGCAAATCAAATCTATTTTTGTAAGGACCTCTTTCTTTTCTTATACATAAAAGTTTATTATCTTTAATGTAAATCCCATAAACTCCAATGTGATTAACAATCATACTAACACCTACCTATAACCCTTAAAAAAAGGGAGTTAGTCGACAAAATCGCGATTTCAGAAAAATCGATTTCGTCGAGTCAACTCCGTTTAATTTTATTATTCTAATTCTGCTAATTTTTGTTCTAAATAAGGTACTAACTCATCTTTAAGATCACTCTTAAGGGCAAAATCAATCGTTGTCTTAACGAAACCAATTGTCTCACCTACATCATAACGTTTCCCTTGGAAATCATATGCATAAACATTTTCTTCTTCATTTAACATTTGAATAGCATCTGTTAATTGGACTTCTCCACCAACACCCACTTGTTTCTTAGCTAGGTGCTTGAAAATTCCTGGATTAAGAACGTATCTTCCCATAATTGCTTGGTTAGACGGCGCAGTTCCTGGCGCTGGTTTCTCCACAAATTTCTCTACTTCATATAAGTGACCATCTTGTCCTTTAGGGGCGATAACACCGTATCTGTGAGTTTGATCTTCTGGAACAGTTTGCACTCCAATTACCGAACACCCTGTTTCCTCAGCTTTATCAATAAGCTGTTTTATCGCTGGATACTCATCATTAATTACAACATCATCCCCTAATAATACAGCAAATGGCTCATCACCGATAAAACTACGCGCAGTTAAAATCGCATCTCCTAACCCTGCCATCTCTTTTTGACGAACATAGTGAATATTAGCAAGTTGAGTAGGATATTTCACCTTCCTTAATAATTCTAACTTACCTTTAGTCTCTAATTCAACCTCTAATTCTACATTTCTATCGAAGTGATCCTCAATAGCTCTTTTTTGTTTACCAGTTACAATAATAATATCTTCAATTCCAGCCTTAACCGCTTCTTCTACTATGTATTGAATAGTAGGAGTATCGATAATCGGAAGCATTTCTTTTGGTAACGCCTTTGTCGCAGGTAAGAATCTTGTTCCATACCCTGCTGCTGGAATAATAGCTTTTCTTACTTTTTTCATATAATCACCTATTATTTCTTTTCTTGAATTTAACAACCTTATAATAACATATTTTTCATTATTTGGCAAATTTCCCTTGTTAATTCAAACTATATATATAACATTTTTTATAGCAGAAATCTACAATATCTCCATTAAAAAGATGGATTTTATGTTTTTTATAATTTTTTAACATTCATACATCTATGATTTTCGCACAAATATCAAACACTACTTGAATTAAGACCCAGGATATATTTTTACCCTGAGTCTCGTATTCTTATCTAGTATTTATCGCTTGAACAACTACATTTGTTGTTTGCTCTTTACCATTTCTATAATATGTTACTTTCACAGTATCACCAATTTTAGATTTTTCAAATAGATACTTTCTAACCGCGGCAACGTCCTTAACATCCTCCCCATTCAATTTAGTAATAATATCATATTTTTCTAAACCTGCTTGAGCAGCTGGCGTACCGTTCTCAACAGTTTTTACCACAACACCTTGTTTTCCATTAAAATTCAATTGTGATTTCAAAGCATCATTATCTACAGTATTTACAGAAACTAATTGTACCCCTAGTGCAGGTCGCAGTACTTTACCAGATTGTTCAAGTTGTTCTGTAATTAACTTAACCTCATTTGAAGGAATACCAAATCCAATACCCTCAGCACTTACATTAGCAGTCGCTTGAGCAATTTTTGACTCATTAATACCAATAAGCTTACCTTCATTATTTATCAACGCTCCACCACTATTACCCGGGTTTATAGCCGCGTCCGTTTGAATAACAGTTTGATTCCAGTCATTTCTTCCATCTTTATCAATATCCATAGGAATTTGTCTATTTACAGCAGAAACAATACCTTTTGTAACAGTATTAGATAAGTTAACATCTAAAGGCGAACCGATAGCAAATGCAGTTTCACCCACAGCGATCTTATCACTATCAGCAAAATCCATCGTTGTAGTTACATTTTCAGCACTTATCTTCAATACCGCAAGGTCAGTCCAAACATCAGTACCAACAAGCTCTGCATTAACACTAGTTCCATCACTTAAAATAACAGCCAACTTCTTAGCTCCATTAATAACGTGATTATTAGTTACAATATACGCCGCATTCCCTGATTTTTTATAAATAACACCACTTCCACTAGAAGCAGCTTTTAAATCACCAGAATTACTTGATTCAGATTTTCTAGAATTTCCACCTAAAATTGATTCCAAGTTGTTGCTTGAATTACTTTGGTAGTTCACAATCGAAACAACGGCATCCTTAGCTTTTGATATGGCATTTACAGTAGTCTGTTGATTATCTTTATCCTCTTTTGTAACAGTCACTGTCGAATTTAACGCCTTTCCAGTCCCCATTACAGACTGCACACCAAAAACACTAGTAGCACCAAGAGCAAATGCTGCAAATACTGTTAGAAATAATTTTCCATAATTTGGATCCGAAGTAACGACTCTACCCGTAGTCTCTCCCTGGTAATTCTCAAAGTTATTAAACTGTGCATTATCTATATTATCATAATTTTGATAGTTATTATATTCATTATAGTTGTGTTTACTATCAAAATTTTGAAGTTCTATATTTTCTTGATTGTTTTTTCTATTATACATAAGTAAGAATCCTCCTTTTAATTCTTTACCAAATATTTAAAAGTCTATTGACTCTGTCTAGTCATATTCTTATAATATCAACATCAACTTAAACGAAGTTTAAAGAAATACATAAATACAATTAACATTATTTACAAATCCATTAATTTAATTTACTATTAATTCCAAAAAAGCGTAAAAATCTTATTAAATAAAACAATTGATAAAAAACTCTTTAATAATAGATTAATTTTATATCCATCCAGCTTTCTAAAAGAAACACAACTCAGATATTTTAGTTATTAATAATATTTTAAAAAATAATTTTCTAAACTTTATATCATTAATTATTTATAACCTTGTTTATAATTAATCTTAATGTTATAATCCTATATATAGATTATATGAAAAAAATAAGAAGGATGCAACATTTGTTGCTTAGCATGAGGTTAATATGAAAACAAAAAAATACTTTACACTATTCAGTATACTAATATTAATTTTTACATTTCTGTACACTTTTAATATAAATTTCGATCTCAACAAACAACTAAACCTAGCAAACCTTGCTATAACCTTTATCGTCTTGATATTATGGATACTGTCAGGGTACATATTACTAATTAAAGATATTTTCACAATAACAGAAAAAGAACATAACGGTATAACATTGATTCTGGTGCTACTAGCGATTATATTTTTCTACTACAATCCATTTCCGAACCCTGAAAGTTACTTCGTTACTATACCTAGAACAACTTATTTTATTTTAACAATAATAATATTTATCTTGCTTATTCTAGCATTTTGGAAAGAACAGCTTGCACCTCTAATTTCAGCAATTTTCATTCCATTCTCAGTACAAAGTTATTTAGTTAATATCCAAGGTAATACTCAATACACGAGCTATACCCTTTATATAATAATAATCTTTATAGCTATAGTATATACAATAAAATATTTCAGAGAAAAATAGTAAAAGGAAGTGACTTAAAAATCGTATTTCGAAAAAATAAGATTTTCAAGTCACTCCCTACACAGTTTGTTAGATGTCCAAAAAGCTTATAAAAAGCGAATTTAGGTATCAATAAACCACTGCATCTATGAGTTTCATATACACTTTTTTAGAATTTAAGTCTTTTAGTTCCGCTCCTATTTACATTAATACTATATATTTGCTACAAATATCTGCAAAGAAACTTTGAACATCCCCTGCTTTTAACATAGCTTCTTGTTCTTCATCTACAATATAGTTATCGCTAGCTTCCATAACCGCAAGAAGCCTCTTAAAAGTATCAGCAAATAGCGCTTCATCTTCATTAAGCAGATAATTAAAATTCTGTTCAGCAAAAAACGGAACAAATACCTCTCTAAAAGCACCTTGACGAATTCTTCCAATAAGCTTCTCGCCACTAGCAGTAACGAATAAATCCCCTTGCTTTTCTACAAATTCCTTCGCTTTTATAAAACTAGAAAATATTTGGAATCCTTCCGCTTCTTGATACTCTCGAAAAACAGGTATTTTAAGTCCTTGCTCTTCAAAAAGATTTTTATCAATTATTACAAAAACCTCATCTAAATCCCAAAACTCCTTCGCTATATAATAAAATGCTATACGCCATCTACTATCACTCTTAGGCAACCTCTTAAATGTAGCTACTTGCTCAACTAATTTAATATCTTTTTCCAATACTTGATCCTCTATTCTCTATCAATTTAATCTAATTGAATTATCGTTCCTATACGCTTTGGAGTAGCATCATCCAATCTATATGAAAAGAATTTATCATTATCTCTTACCGTACAGAAATCTATAATTTTAATATTATCTTCTAGTATACCACATTTTTTCAATAATTCTTTATTCAATTGCCATAAATCTAAATAATATTTACCATCATTTTCTTTATAATAATCTTGTACTTCTAAAGCTGCGAATTTTTCGATAAGATCATAAGAAACTTCATAGTTATCAACACTAACCGATGGGCCTATAATAGTCTTAACATCTTCCACTTTACAGCCGTACTTATTACGCATGATACTTATCATTTCTCCGGCAATATTCCCGTACGTTCCACGCCAACCAGCATGAGCTAAGGCAACAACACCTTGCTTCTTATCATAAAATACCACCGGCACACAATCAGCCGTAAAAATCAATAGAGGTATCTCCTTTAAATTAGTAATTAGACCGTCAGCCTCCTTCCCATTGTCAGTAATATCAGCTTCCGATTCGACAATACGAACATCAGCACCGTGAACTTGTGTATTGAACACTATATTGCTATAATTAAATCCATATTTATCAGAGAATCTTTTCATATCTTCACTACTCTTCGCATCAACATTCCTATTAGTAAATGCTATTTTTACATTATCATCATTAACTAAATATCCATCAACTATTTCTATCATGTGACCTCCTTTTTAAATACTTTTTAAATACTCTTTATACATACATCATTTCAAAATCAGAATAGATTTATTTTAATTTTTTCAATTCCTGTAATGCTTTTTGACTATTTTTTATTAAGATATTTTGTTGCTCTATTGCAATTTTATTTAATTTTTGTAATCTAATTTCAGACGATATCCCTGATTTTAACATATCGGCATTTAATATTTGTAAATTGTTGTTTCTATCCATTTTTTAGGAGACATTAAGAAACTGTTAAGACCTGCTTCACTTTTAAACTGATCGAATTCAACCAGTTTAAAATTTAGATTATTCATTTTTTCCCAAGCACCTAAAAACTCTAGAGTGTTTCTATTTCTTAGCCAATTTTTTATAATATCAGCAGGATTTTCCGAGCTTTTATATTTTGCAATGTCAGTTAAACTGATATAATCAGTATCTGAAGTTAGTAATGCTATTTCATTACCATTAGCTTTAATTTTCACCATTTTATAGACCTTCCTTTATATTTAATTATACCTTTCTAATATTTAATATTTTTCTTACCAGATAAAGCTTACAATATAATTATACTCACCTATCATCCGTTTTTAAAATCAATTCTTCTCTCAACTAATTATACTATATCCATTTTAAAATTTAAATAAATAGCAGTCCATACCACACTAACTAAACTTCCACTCTATCAAACTAAATAGGAATCCGAAACATACATCTTTCAGACTCCTATTAAACACTTATCTTATTCTTCTACTAAATCTAAGTAAACTTTTTTACTAAATGTTGTTGAATTTAATACAGTACGGATTGCGTTAATTACTGTACCTTTTTTCCCTATAATGCGCCCACAATCTTCTGGGTGCACTGTTAAAATGTAGTGCTCACGTGCATTTTTTACAAATTTTTCGATTTTAATCTCATCTTTATGCTCAACAATTTCACTAACAATACTATAAATTAATTCTTCCATGTCTCTCTCCTTATTTAGCTACGATATTAACTAATCTTCCAGGAACAACAATTACTTTCATAACTTGTTTTCCTTCAATTAATTCTTTTACTTCTTCATTAGCTAGAACGATTTGTTCCAACTCAGCCGACGTTAAATCTTTCTTAACGTCTAATTTAGTTTTAACTTTACCCATAAGTTGAACTACGATTTCCACAGTATCACTTACAAGCTTACTTTCATCAAATACTGGCCATGGTACGTATGAGATTGACTCAGTGTTACCATAGATTTCCCACATTTCTTCTGCAAGGTGAGGTGAAAATGGTGCAAGAAGTTGGATAAATCCTAACGCATATTTACGAGGGATATATTCAGCTTTGTAACAATCATTTACAAATACCATAAGTTGTGAAATAGCTGTGTTAAATCCAAGAATTTCAATATCTTCTGATACTTTCTTAATAGTGTAGTTATAGCTTACTTCTAATTCTTCATTATCTTTATCTTGAACCTTGTCATTTACTTTCCCAGTTTCTTCATCAACGAATAGACGATATACTCTATCTAAGAAACGACGAGATCCATCAAGTCCATTTTCACTCCATGCGATTGAAGCGTCTAATGGTCCCATAAACATTTCATAAACACGTAATGTATCAGCACCATGAGATACGATAATATCATCAGGGTTAACTACATTACCTTTAGATTTAGACATTTTCTCAGGGCGACCATCTTTACCTTCAGCAAGAATCATACCTTGGTTGAATAGTTTTTGGAATGGCTCACGACTCGGTACTAAACCTAAATCGTAAAGAACTTTGTGCCAGAAACGAGCATATAGTAAGTGAAGAACCGCGTGTTCAGCTCCACCGATATATACATCTACAGGTAACCAGTATTTTAATTTTTCTGGATCTGCAAACATTTCATCATTGTGTGGATCGATGTAACGTAGGTAGTACCAACAAGAACCAGCCCATTGTGGCATTGTGTTAGTTTCACGTTTACCTTTTTTACCAGTCTCAGGATCTACTACATTTAACCACTCTTCAATATTAGCAAGCGGAGATTCACCTGTTCCTGATGGTTTAATATTATCAGTTTCTGGAAGTAATAGCGGCAATTCACTATCAGGTACAGTAGTCATAGTACCATCTTCCCAGTGGATAATCGGAATTGGTTCTCCCCAATAACGTTGTCTTGAGAATAACCAGTCACGTAGTTTATATGTAACCTTACTACGCCCAACTTTATTCTCTTCTAAGAATTCAATAACTTTTGAGATAGCTTCTTCGTTATTTAATCCATTGATGAAATCAGAATTAATGTGTTTACCATCACCAAAGAATGGTACAACAACCTCACCATTTTCTTCAATAACAGCTTTGATTGGTAAATTAAACTTAGTTGCAAATTCGTAATCACGTTCATCGTGCGCTGGAACAGCCATAACAGCTCCAGTTCCGTAGCTTGCTAGAACGTAATCTGCAATCCAAAGTTCTACTTTTTCACCATTTACAGGGTTAATCGCGTAAGCTCCTGTAAATACTCCTGTTTTATCTTTGTTAAGATCCGTTCTTTCAAGATCAGACTTACGTTTAACGATATCAAGATACTCCTCAACAGCAGCTCTTTGTCCTTGTGTAACGATTTCTTCTACAAGTTTGTGTTCAGGCGCAAGTACACAGTAAGATACTCCAAACACAGTGTCAGCACGTGTAGTAAATACTGTGAATACTTTATCAGTTCCTTCAATTTTGAAATCAATCTCAGCACCAACAGATTTTCCAATCCAGTTACGTTGCATAGCTTTAAGACTTTCTGGCCAATCAAGAATATCTAAATCAGCAAGAAGTTTTTCAGCATAATCAGTAATTTTAAGTACCCATTGACGCATTGGACGACGCTCTACAGGGTGTCCTCCACGCTCAGATTTACCATCGATAACCTCTTCATTAGAAAGTACTGTTCCTAATGCTGGACACCAGTTTACAGGTACTTCATCAACATAAGCAAGTCCTTTTTCATAAAGTTTTTTGAAAATCCATTGAGTCCATTTATAATAATTAGGATCTGTAGTGTTTACTTCACGATCCCAATCATAAGAAAATCCTAATTCTTTAATTTGGCGACGGAAAGTGTCGATATTAGTTTTTGTAAAATCTCTTGGGTCATTACCAGTATCTAATGCATATTGCTCAGCAGGTAAACCGAATGCATCCCATCCCATAGGGTGAAGTACATTGTATCCATTCGCTCTTTTGTATCTACTTAAGATATCAGTAGCTGTATACCCTTCTGGGTGACCAACGTGCAGTCCAGCTCCTGATGGATAAGGGAACATATCTAATGCATAAAATTTTTCTTTTGTATGATCATCTAATGTTTTAAATGTCTTATTTTCATCCCAATATTTTTGCCATTTTTTCTCTATAACTCTGTGGTTATATACCATAATTTAAGCACACTCCTTCGCTTTCAAGTTCTCTAAGTTATAGTATACCAATTTTAACGATTTTTATCAACAACTGTAATAACTTAATACAAAAATAATACAATATCCCCCCTTATTTCATATCTCACAATAATTTCCTATCAAAATAGACTTATAAAACATCAACTTTCTAACAACACTATTTTTTCAATACCCAGCTCATTTTTATCTATTTTTTTATATCAGCACTTATAAAAATACAAAAAACGCCTCAAGAATCTCGATTTTTATAAATCGCAATTCCTGAAGCGTTTTCTTTAATATCTAATTATCCAATAGCTACAAATGATCCACCGATATTAGTATCATACGGATCTAGACTTCTTTGGTTCCAAATAGTATTGATATCATACCATCTTCCAGTAGTGTTGACATTATCTGGATCCATCGCCTTAGTCTTACCACTGCTATATCCACTTAAAATGATAGCGTGCGTTATTCTACCTTTAGCGAAAATACCATTACCTACAGTTGCAAATACAGGTTTCCCACTTTGTAAAGCAGCGATAAGTTGTTCTTTAGTAGTAATAACAGTGTGTTTATATCCATATGCATTAATCGCATAAACAGCACCTTTACCAGATGTTCCTAAGCCACCTACGTTCATCTCATTTGTGTTGTTATAAATAGTATCAGCAACAGCTGTAGGAAGAACTTTCTGTCCTAAACCATTGAATACCATAGCTAGTGATGTAGGTACACATCCACTTTGCGCCATAGTTCCAATACCATATTTTCTGCTACCCCAACGGTAATCACCTTGGTAATATTGTGGCATATTTAGAGCTGGTGTATTCTTATCTTCCTTAGCATAGTTCGGCACCCATTTACCACTTGAATCTACATAATAACGTCCGTTATCTACCCATGCACTTTTAGCCATTCTTCCATCGGCACCTAACCAGTAGTTTCCTACCCATTTGTTACGAGCTAATGAACCATCTTTTTCGTAATAATACCATTCTCCACCATTACGTTTTTGCCATCCTAACTCATCGTTAAGAATAGCTTTCTTCTTAATTGATGGATCTTTTTTACCATTTTTATCAACATAGAAACGATCGTTATCTACCCAGTTTTCAGTTACCATCTTACCGTCTTTGTCTACCCAGTAAGTGTCCCCGATCCATTTATTACGAGCTAATGTACCATTTTGTTCATAATAATACCATGTATTATCTGATTTCACCCAACCATGTTTCTTCTCTCCTGGTTTTGGTGCTTCTTGTTTCTTAGCATCTTTATCCCATAGTCCAGTACTTCCTACGTAGTAACGTCCGTTATCTACCCATGCGTTAGTTGCCATTTTTCCATCTGCACCTAACCAGTAGTTGCCTGCCCATTTATTTCGTGCTAATGTTCCATTTTCATAGTAATACCAGTCATTTCCTGATTTCACCCAACCTTGTTTCTTCTCTTCTTGTTTCTTAGCGTTTTTATCCCATAGTCCAGTACTTCCTACGTAGTAACGTCCGTTGTCTACCCATGAGCTTGTTGCCATACGTCCATCTGTTCCTAGCCAGTAGTTTCCTGCCCATTTATTTCGCACTAATGTTCCATTTTGATCAAAGTAATACCAGTCGCTTCCTGATTTCACCCAACCTTGTTTCTTCTCTTCTTGTTTCTTAGCTCCTTGTACCCATAGCCCATTACTTCCTACATAGTAACGTCCGTT
>NZ_CAUPZX010000024.1:0-28344 GCF_963515875.1 uncultured Gemella sp.
TAATCTTGCATTTCTTCAGTACGTTTAGCAATTGTAGCCATTGTACGAACTGATTCAATTGGGTATGCACCCGCTGCAGATTCTCCTGATAACATAATTGCATCAGTTCCATCGTAAATTGCGTTCGCTACGTCAGATACTTCAGCACGTGTTGGACGTGGATTTTTTTGCATTGAGTCTAACATTTGAGTAGCTGTGATTACGAATTTACCAGCTGCATTACATTTAGCAATAATATCTTTTTGCATAATTGGTACTTCTTCTGCTGGTACTTCAACCCCAAGGTCTCCACGAGCGATCATGATACCATCAGATACTTCGATAATTTCATCGATATTGTCGATAGCTTCTTGACATTCGATTTTAGGGATGATTTGAACGTGTTCACATCCTTCTTCTTTAAGAATACGTCTTACTTCTAGTACGTTTTCTTTTGTACGAACAAATGAAGCAGCAACGAAGTCGATATCATTTTTACATCCGAAACGAATATCTTCTTCATCTTTTGGAGTAATACCTGGTAATTTTGTAGATACACCAGGAACGTTAACTCCTTTTTTGTTTTTAAGTACTCCACCATTTTGGATAGTAGTATAGATTAATCCACCTTCAACATCAACACTATTTACAGTTAATCCGATTAGTCCATCATCTAATAAAATAGTGTCTCCAGCTTTAACATCATGTACTAATTCTGCATATGTAATAGAGAATTTTTCTGGTGTTCCTAAAACTTCAGTCATAGAAACGATAACATCATTTCCAGTTTCTAACATGATTGCATCATTTTCCATGTTGTTAGTTCTAATTTCTGGTCCTTTTGTATCTAGAAGGATTGCTAAGTTTGTTCCTGTAGCTTCTCTAACTTCTTTAATTGTTTGGATTCTTGCACCGTGCTCTGCATAATCACCGTGAGAGAAGTTAAGACGACAAACGTTCATCCCTAGTTCAACCATTTCAGTAAGTCTTTCTTTTGCTTCAGACTTAGGTCCAATTGTACAAATTATTTTAGTTTTTTTCTGTATCATAATATTACATACCTCTTAAGTTTTTATCTTTACTATTACTATTTTAACCTATTTTCAACTTGTTTTCAAACGTTTTTCTAAAAAACAAACATTTTTATGTTAAGAAAACGTTTTTTATTGTTAGATTGAAAGTTGTTTAGATACATCATAAATTGTTAAATCAACATTGTGCGCATCACTGAATACATCTTGGAATTTTGTACTAACAAGTTTGTTATTTTGAATACCTACTGCACGACCTGATTCACCAGCTAATAATAATTGTACAGCATAGTTTCCTAAACGAGAAGCTAATACTCTATCTTGAGCAGTTGGAGTTCCTCCACGTTGGATGTGACCTAGAATTGTAGCTCTTACTTTCTCACCTGTAAGTTCTGTAAGTTTATCTGCTAATTCTTGACCTCCCATTACACCTTCTGCCAATACGATGATTGAGTGTTTTTTACCACGATCTTCTCCAGCTTTAATACGTGCAACAACTTCATCGATATCTTCTTTTTTCTCTGGAATTAGAAGACTTTCACTTCCCCCAGCAATACCAGCAAATAGCGCTAAATCACCTGCATTACGTCCCATTACTTCGATAATAAATGCACGCTCATGACTTGATGCTGTATCGCGAACCTTGTCAATTGCATCAACGATTGTGTTAAGTGCCGTATCAAATCCAATTGTGAAATCAGTACAACAGATATCATTATCAATTGTTCCAGGAACACCGACTGTTTTAATATTCATTTCATTACTTAAAGCCATAGCTCCACGATATGAACCATCTCCACCGATTACTACTAATCCGTCGATTCCTAAAGCTTCTAAGTTCTTAATAGCTATTTTTCTAACTTCTGGGTTAGCAAATTCTGGTAGACGTGCTGAATAAAGCATTGTTCCACCACGATTAATAATATTTCCAACATCTCCTACTTCAAGTTTTTTGATGTTGTTTTCTATTAATCCTTTATATCCTTGATATATTCCATAGACTTCTAATCCATTATAGATTGCTGTTCTTACAACTGCACGCACTGCTGCGTTCATTCCTGGTGCATCTCCACCACTTGTTAAAACTGCTATTTTTTTCATGTACTATTACCTTCCTCATACTTTGTTATTAATTATTTTTAAATTTACCTATAAACAATAACATATTTTCGAACTTTTTTCTACTAAAAACAGAATTTTGTTTTATTTTTGTTCGATTTTTTTTGATTATTTACATGTATGCGATTTTAATACGTTTTCCAGGGAACTTTTCCAAAAATTTTTGAACAAAAATATGTTCATTTTCTATGAAAAATGTTCTTCCTTTTGTTGAATCATTATTTAATAACGCAATCACCTTAACTTTGCTACTTTCAACTTTATATTCACTTAGTAAGTCCAATATAGCATCATCAATAATTGTATAGATAATTTTCATATTACTCATACAATAGTCATTATAATTTTTCAAACTTGCTATCTTTTCTAATATAAACTGTTCTCTGCCGTTGCGTAATTGTTTTTTCAATGACATAACCGCAAAACTACCTACTTTTATAAAGACATTTGCATACTTATAAACACTTGGAAATACTGTAACATCATAGTCGTTTTTCCCATCATTAACCGTTAAAAACGCCATATAGTCACCGTTTTTAGTTTTGATTTCTTTTTTCGTTATTATTTCTACATAACTATCACTTATTTCACCACCAACATATTGAAGTGGTAAATAAGAGTATTTCTCTTTTTCTACCTGTACCGGATGTTTTAAAAAATATGTCCCCGTTACTTCTTTTTCCATTTGAATTTTTTCTGTAATTGGATAATCTTCCACTTCTTCAACTTTCAACGTAAGCCCACTCTCCGCAGATAAAGCAACACGTACATTATTAATGTACTGTCTATTATCTGAATAGTAGTCATTTACTTTTTTCATCAAAGTAGCTCTATTATATCCAAAAGTATCTAGCGCACCAGCTTTAACCAGTGAAACTGCTGCTTGATAGTCAACCTTCTTATTCATTCGTTTTAAGAAATCATCTATATCTAGATATAATCCGAAATTAATTCTATCTTGAACTATTTCATAACTACTCCTATAACCAACATTCTTTATTGCGGTTAAGGCAAATACGATATCATTTTTAAAAACTCTAAAATTAGATAAACTCCTATTAACATCAGGTTTAACAAGATTTATTCCTAGATTATTAAGTTCCTGTTTATACTCATTTATTTTCTTTTCACTACTTATTACGTTATTTAATAAAGCTGTCATAAAGTACTTAGTATAATAGACTTTCAAATACGCTAAGCGATAAGCTAGCATACTATACACAACCGCATGACTCTTATTAAAACCATAATTTGCAAAGGTAACGATAAGCTCAAAAAGTTTCTCAGCAACTTTTATATCATACCCAGCTGCAACACTCTTCTCTACGAATATGCGACCATAGTATTCCAAATCTTCTTTTTTCTTCTTACTTACAGCTCTTCTCATATTATCCGCTTCATTAAGACTCATATGAGCAAAATTCACCGCAATCAGCATAATCTGCTCTTGGTAAACAATTACCCCATAAGTATCTTTTAATATTTTTTCTAAATGAGGATGTGGATATACTACTTGCTCTTCTTTGTTTTTCCTACGAACATAGACTTCTATTTGAGCCATAGGACCAGGTCTATAAAGAGCGTTCATCGCAACGATATCATTAAATTCCGTAGGCTTTAAGAGATTTAACTTTTCCTTCATACCACTTGATTCGAACTGGAAGATACCCTCTGTCTTACCTCTAGCAAACAGTTCATAAACCTTAGGATCTTGATAATTTATCTTTGTTATATCGAACGTTGGATTTTCTTTTTTTATCTCCTCTACAATACTTGACACCATTGTAAGGTATCTAATACCTAGAAAATCTATTTTTAATAAGCCGACACTCTCTACATCATCCATCGTCCACTGCGTTAAATACTTCGTCATATTTGATTTGGCGAGTGGAGCATAGTTAACAAGCGACTTATCATCACTTATTACTATCCCAGCTGCATGTACAGAAGGATTCTTCGGTAAATTCTCTAAACTAAGAGCTATACTAAACCAACGTTTATTAATATTGCTTTGATTAATAAATGTCCTCAGTTCTTCTGATATTTCATAACATTCTTTCAAAGTTCTTGTAGAACTAATATTACTACTAATGAATTTCAAAGTTTTTTCATCAAACTGGAATATTCTCGCTGATTCTCTTGCTGCACTTTTCGATTGAAATGTTGTAAAGGTAATAATCTGAGCTACTTTATCAGAACCATACTTTTCTTCTACATATTTTATTACTTCATCACGTCTAGTATCTTGGAAGTCTATATCGATATCAGGCATAGAGATACGTTCTTTATTTAAAAATCTTTCTTTCAGCATATGTTATTCCAATGTATCCGCTTCTGTTATATCGAGTAAGTAACAAACTAAACTTCCAGCAGCACTACCACGTCCTGCTCCAACTAATATATCATTATCTTTTGCATATTTCACAAAATCATAAACTATTAAAAAGTAGTCGTTAAAGCCCATTTCATCGATAATTTTAAGCTCATAACTATAACGTTTTTTATAATGATATAAATCTCTACCCACTAGTTTTTCTTTCACACCTTTTTGAACCAAATAAAGCAAATATTCCTTAGAAGATAAGTTAGAGAATATCTCTTCTTTTTCTCCGTAAATATACTTTGGCAAATGATATCCAGAAAAATTCAGATCATATTGGCAATTATCAATTATTTCTTTTTGATTCTTAAATGATTTTTCAAAAACTGAGTGTAGTTGTTCATCATCAAATGTAAAAATCTCTTCAAAGTCTTTTTGTTCTCTGACAAATTCATCTCCTGAAATAGTCGTAAGTTCCTGTATATTAAGCTTTTTATTATCGCGAATAGCTCGGCTAACAATGACTTGCTGATAGTGTTCTTTATTTAAATAATAACTTGGTTTTGTATAAACTATATTTTCATAAAAACTATAAGTACTTACTTGAAAACTTTCATTAAATCCAAAATAAAAATTATACTTACCAAGCAAATTATTTAAATATGAAAATTCCATACTATCTCTAAGTTCATCAACAACTATTAAGACAAAATCATCCTTATAGTCTATCATTTCATTGGCGAAATTTTCTACAGTCCACTCTTCTTCATTCATAAACTTAGTAGAGATCTCTAACAATTTATAGAACATCTTTTCTGATTTACACAATATGTTAAATTTAAGCAGTCCTATACCATATCCCAAACTCACTTCTAAACCTTGAATCAAATTAACACCTGATTTCTTGGCTTCTTTATGTGCTTTTATTGCTCCGTACATATTTGAATCAACTATAACAACTGACTTTTGATTATCTTTTGCTAACTTTGAAAACAGACTCTCATACTTTATCGTACTATTTAATAAATCGTAGGCACTGTGCACTTGTAAATTGTAATACATACTAATATCCTCCTTTCTTAATTATTTTTATCTATACGAATTTATATTATCCACAAAGTGGGTTATAATCATCTTCTGAAGAACATCCCATGTTTTCTCCGTGATTTTTACTCTCTTCATTAAAATATCGATAAACTCTCTTATTATCATCACCCATAAAGTAAATCGGATTAAACTGTGTATATTTAAGGTTTCCTTCTTCATCTAAAAGATGTTCACAGACAACTCTTCGTTTTATCGATGCTACAAAATTCGTAAATTTTCCATATTCAATAATACTTTCCACTTTACATTCAAGAGACATTATACACTCATCCATTATTGGTGCATCAATATATTTTGCTGGATCATATGTCATATCAGCCATTCCAATTTTGTTTTGACCTGAATGAAATCCTGCGATTTCAACCTTACTCAGAATTTGCTGACACGGAATATTTACTGTAAATTCTCCATATTCTTTAATATTATCTACAGCATTACTCTCTGTTGCAAGTCCAACTGTAATCATATCACCTAAAGAATATGATGAACTACAAGCCGTCACATTGTATCTCCATTTTTTGTCCTTATAACCTATTAATATTACTGGAAATCCGTAATATAATTTACTGGTTTTAGTTTCTAATTTCATCTTCTTCTATCCTTTACACTACTTTCCTTTTATATAATCTCCTAGTTCTTTGCTTTCATCGCTAAAAAAACGATATTTTCTCTTTTCATCATCACCTAAAAAATACACTGGATTAAACTCATCATATTTTAAATTACCATTAGCGTCAACTAATTCTTTAGATATTACTCTTCTTTCTATACTGCCTATAATATTAGCATATCCCTCATATTCAATAATACTAGCTACTCTACACTCCAACGATAAAACACATTCATCTAAGATTGGGGCATCTATATGCTTAGCCATACTGTAACTTATATCTGCTATTTCTAACTTATCTTCTCCTGATTTAAAACCTGCAACTTCTACTTTTTCTAATATATCTCTATACGGAATATTTATCGTAAATTCCTTATACTCCTTTATATTTTTAGCAGCGTTATTTTCAGCAACCAAGCCTATTGTTATTGTTTTTCCTAAAGAATACGAAGAACTACCTGCGGTTACATTATATCCCCATTTCTTGTCTTTATATCCTATTAATATCACAGGAAATCCAAAATAAAGTTTTCTGGTAGTTATATCTATTTTCACGTCATTTTCCTCACTTAATATCTATTCTTTATCTTTTTGCTATAAAAGCTAATGTTCTTCCATCTGAATTTTCTGCGCTAAATTTAAAATCATCAAACTGTATTTTCTTCATTTCTTCTACTGATGAAACTCTATTTTTTACAAGCTCAGTTAAAAATTTACCTCTTGCTTTTTTTGATATTGTAGAATGAACTTTTAACACTCCATCTTTTTCTTCCATAAAGCTGATTTTAATAAATTTCTCTCTTTGTTTTTTTGAAAATACTTCTTCAAATTCACTAGAAAGCAATGAAACAACAAGATTTTCATCTTCTATGCTTTCATCATAATTAGCTCTCCAGAAATTTTTTAATGACCGCCCAGAAATTTTTACATTTTGTAAAAAATCTAGTCTATGTTCTTGGATTAAATCATAAGCACCTATTACACCATATAAAGATGTTGTTATAAATACATTTTCCTCTACATATTTCTTATCAGCCTCATCAAAATTATCGCGATTTATATTTCTATACATTAGACCATTGAACAATTCTAATGCTTTATAACTTTTTGCTGTATTGTTATTTATATCTTGCCAACGAGAAAATTCTTCCATCGCCTTATCTTCTTTGATTTTATAAACTTTAGCCAAATCTAGGGTGCTAAATTTAGCAAATTCAGCAACTATTTCCAGACTTTTTTCACTAAGTTTCAATCCTTCTTGAGGCATTGCTTTTTTATTTAGTTCTTTGGCTGTCGGTATTAAGATTTTCATCATTATTCCTCTTCTTCAGGTAATTCTAAGAAGCTATTTTCAATTAAACTATCTACTTCCATTAATACGAAGTTATACTCTGTTGCTTCAATAGCTGGATTAATAATTAAAGTATTAAAGTATCCAACTACAAAATCACGATTAGCAACTTCAAGTCTAAACATATATTCACTAATTTCATCGACTAAAAACGCTGTTTCTTTCAGCACTTTATCCTCATAAGTATTCGCATAATGAACTTTTTCTAAAAGTCTACGAATTTCTAAATCTGCGTATTCTTTTGCGAAACGATTGCGAATATGTTTAGCAAGTTCCTCTGTTTTAAGTGCTACTGTATTAACCTTTTCTTTTTGTAAAACACCATTTTCCTCTAATTTTTCTAGTAATGCTGTTAATGATTTGTGTAAACTGCTCATTATATTTCTCCTTTATTTTATAATAAATTTTCTAAAAAACTATCATTATCTATTTTATAAGAAAAATACGAAAAACGCTAATAATACGCTATGTAATAATCTATTCTCTTTGCACTAAGCCCCCTACTTTCAATATACAATTCTCCATTGTCTTCATCTTTTAAACACTATTAGAAAATGATATAATATTAGTGACATAAATATTTCGAGGTGGAGTATGAAAAAATACATAATGGCAATAGATCAAGGTACTACTAGTTCTAGAGCGATAATTTTTAATAAGAAAGCAGAGATAATAGCGAGCAGTCAAAAGGAATTTCCACAAATTTTTCCTCAGTCCGGGTGGGTTGAACATGATGCTAACGCAATTTGGAATTCTATACAATCAGTAATCGCAGAAGCGTTTATCGAAAGTGGTATAAAACCGAATCAAATAGACAGTATCGGTATTACAAATCAACGCGAAACTACTGTAATTTGGGATAAAAACACTGGTCTACCTATTTATAATGCAATAGTCTGGCAAAGTAGACAAAGTGCCGATATAGCTAATAAACTTGTTAACGATGGTTATAAAGATATGATACATCAAAAGACTGGGTTAGTAGTTGATGCATATTTCTCAGCTACTAAGATACGTTGGATTTTAGATAATGTTCCTGGAGCTCAACAACGAGCTGAAAATGGAGAACTACTGTTTGGAACTATCGATACATGGTTAGTATGGAAGCTTACAGGTGGAAAAACTCACGTTACCGACTACACAAATGCGGCTAGAACGATGCTATTTAACATCAAAGATTTAACTTGGGATAAAGAAATTTTAGAAATTCTAAATATACCAGAATCTCTACTACCTGAAGTTAAATCAAATTCAGAAGTATATGGAAAAACTATAGACTATCATTTCTACGGTGGGGAAGTTACGATTAGTGGACTTGCTGGAGACCAACAAGCTGCTCTTTTCGGACAACTTGCCTTTGATAAAGGGATGATAAAAAATACATACGGTACAGGTTCATTCATTATCATGAATACTGGAGAAAATATGAAACTTTCTAAAAACAACCTACTAACTACTATTGGTTATGGTATAAATGGAAAAGTTTATTACGCTTTAGAAGGATCTATTTTCATCGCAGGAAGCGCTATTCAATGGCTACGAGATGGTTTACGTTTAATTAAAAAATCATCTGAAACAGAATCATTAGCATACAATTCTAAAAATAACAACGAAGTATATCTAGTGCCAGCTTTCACAGGATTAGGTGCTCCATATTGGAATCCTGATGCTCGTGGAACTATCTTCGGCTTAACTCGTGCTACTACTAAAGAAGATCTGGTTAAAGCTACGTTACAATCTATCGCTTATCAAGTACGCGACATTATCGATACTATGAAAATTGATGCAAATGTAGAAATTCCTCTTCTTAAAGTCGATGGAGGTGCTGCAAACAATGATTATCTACTAGAATTTCAAGCAAATATCCTAGGCGTTAAAGTCGCTCGAGCTGAAAATCTAGAAACTACAGCTCTAGGTGTTGCATTCCTAGCGGGATTAGCCACTGGATATTGGGAAAGTTTAAATGAACTTAAGAACCTAAATACTGCAGGCAAACTATTTGTTCCTACAATGGAAAAAGCAGAACGCGAAAAACTTTACAAAGGTTGGAAACGTGCAGTAAAAGCGACACAGATTTTTACAGAGGAATAATAAATAGCCCTCAAAATTTGTCCAAATTTTGGGGGCTATTATCATTTTACAAGTTAATATGGCAATTTAAATCATATAATCGAAACTCTGTTTTTAATTACTTATTGTTTAGTTTTCTAGATATCACAAATTCGATACCTTGTTAGATAAAAACTTACTAGCTCTTGATTCTCTTAGCCTAATAATTCCTTATATAACCTCTTATCTAAATCTTTAAACACATTGAATACTACTTTTAAATCAGCATTAGGGTTTTCTCTAAAGAATTTCTTAACCTCAGCTACCGCTATTTCAGCAGCAAGATCATTTGGAAATCTAAATTCTCCCGTACTTATACAACAAAAAGCAATACTCTTAAGATTATTCTCTAAAGCAATTTTTAAAGAATTTCTATAACATGATGCAAGAAGTTCCTTATCATCATCTTCAACAACACGATATATTATTGGTCCAACTGTATGAATAACATGTTTAGCAGGCAAATTGTATCCTGCTGTTATCTTAGCTTGTCCTGTTTTTTCAAAAGTCCCTTGTTCTTTCATTATTTCATCACATTCTCTTCTAAGTTGAAGCCCTGCTTGTGTGTGAATGGCATTATCGATACATCTATGATGTGGAATAAAACATCCTAATAAAGCCTTGTTCGCCGCATTAACTATAGCATCTACTTCCAATGTAGTAATATCGCCTTGCCATAGGTAAATATTCTCATCAATTTCAGTTAAATCTTCTAATTTTGTTATTCCTTTAGCTTTTAGAACTTCTTGTAAATATTCATCTTGAACTTCATAAAATTCACCTGGCAGTTCTGACACTTTCCATGTATTCATCAATGTTCTAAATAAATCTTTCTTTTCTTGTTCCGTTTCTGATATTACTATTTCTGAATTTAGTGTTTTTATTAAATAATCTAGTTTTTCCATGTTGTTCTCGCTTATTATATAATTTAGTCAATAATATAATACTACTTTATAAATAAACTAGCAATTAAAAGTTTCGAAATTCTATCCTCTATCCTTTAATTTCCCAAACTATACTAAAGTGTGATAAAATAGAAACTAATTAAAAATATAGTTATGGCGGAGGTAGAATGAAATATTTAACTAGTGAAGAAGTAACTAAAGCGAAAAAAAATATTAGCCATATAAAACCTTATAAAACTACTAAAGAGATTATCTTTTCTAATATTTTTACTTTTTTCAATGCTATGAACTTAGTTTTAGCAGCATTTATAGCTACAACACTTAGATTTGAAAATATGTTGTTTTTAGGTGTAATTACTATAAATACTGCAATTGGTATTTTTCAAGAGGTTCGTTCAAAAAATGCTCTTGAGAAGTTAAGTTTGCTAGGTAGAAGTAAATACCGTGTAAATCGTGATAATGAAATAATAAATATAGATTCCGAAGAAATCGTCCTTGGAGAATATCTACACTTAAATCTCGGGGATCAGATTCCTGTTGATGCCCAAATCATCGAAGATAGTATCGAGGTCGATGAATCACTATTAACTGGTGAAAGTGACAATATCTTTAAGACTACTGGTGATAAAGTAATGAGTGGTAGTAACGTAGTTAGTGGTAGTTGTTTAGTACGAGCTGTTGCTGTTGGAGAGGATAGCTATATTAATAAGCTTGCTAAAAGTACTAAAGAATTTAAGAAATATCCATCTAAACTTCGTGACTATATGGATAAAATATTAAAAGTTATATCTATTCTATTAGTTCCTGTCGCAATTATGCTGTACATGCGTGGTGCTAGTCTTGGACGTGGTTATGTAGAAATAGTCTTGAGTAGTGCTGGAGCTTTAGTAGGTATGATTCCAGAAGGTTTAATCCTTCTTGTCAGTGTCTCTCTTGCAGTTGCTGCGATGAAACTTGCTAAAAAGAAAGTTTTAGTTCAAGAATTATACTGCGTGGAAACTCTTGCCAGAGTCGATGTCCTTTGTTTCGATAAAACAGGAACTATCACTACAGGTAATATGAATGTTGTAGAAATTGATGATGAGGTTGCAGAAAAATTATCAAGTTATCTTGCATACTTCGATGATGAAAATGCAACGTCTAGAGCTTTAAAAAATCATCTAACGTGTAAAAAACAATGGGATGTGGAAGAATTAGGAGCTTTTTCTAGTAAAAATAAATATTCATTTATAAAACTAAAAAATGGTGGAACATATTTCTTTGGGGCATATGAATTTTTAAGCTTTTCTTCTGAAATGGATGAATATTATGAAAATCTGAAAAAAGAAGGTTACCGAATTTTATCATTAGCCTATACTGAAGACAGTACAAATGTTCCTACTAATATGAAACTTGTAGGACATGTAGTTCTATCAGATGAAATTAAAGAAAACACAAAAGAAACATTCAAATACTTTGAATCACAAGGTGTCGAAGTAAAAATAATCAGTGGAGATAACCATATAGCCGTGTACGGTGTCGCTAAAAAAGCTGGTTTCAAAGAAGATGCTAAGGCTATTGATATGACTAAAATAACTGAAGATGAGTTTGAAAAAACTGTTCTTGAAAATGATATTTTCGGACGTGTTACTCCTGAACAAAAACAGAAAATGGTAGCCGTATTACAAAAAGCTGGAAAAACCGTCGCTATGAGTGGAGATGGGGTTAATGATGTACTTGCCCTTAAAAAAGCTGATATTAGTTTTGCGATGAATGGTGCTACTAGTGCTGCAAAAAGCGTATCGAACATCGTATTCTTAACAGATGACTTCGGAGTATTCTACGATATACTTATGGAAGGTCGTCGTGTTATTAATAACATTCAAAAAGTAGCTTCACTATTCCTAACAAAGACATTCTTCTCGATTGTCTTCTCAATACTTAGTGTGATCTTCGCCCTGGAGTTTGCATTTATACCGATTCAATTTACGATAATTTCAGCGATAACAATCGGTATTCCATCATTCTTCCTAACTTTTGAAGCGAATAAGGACAAAGTAAGTAATAACTTCATGAAAGACATACTTACGAATGCAGCAATCGGTGGTGGTATTTTAGTAGCTACAGTACTACTGACAAACTTCGCCATCACAGACAATTCACAAGCGAAATTCATCTGTTTTCTTCTTGCGTTAATAAATGGATTATGCATGGTTGCCAAAGTCAGCCTACCTCTTAACAAATATAAAGTTGCACTACTTTCTATATTAAGTATTGCTGCAATTATAGGTGTGGGAGTTAATATATTTATCCTAAAAAATCACTTTACACCATTGGTATTTTCTCAAGTGATTTATATAATTATTCTCGGGCTAGTAATATCAACAGTCCACTTCTTTACGAGAAGAAAAGCAAGATAAAGAATAAAAATTTATCACTCATTTATTGCTCATTTATCGCTCATTTATCGCTCATTTATCGCTCACTTTAGATTATGAATATTATCTAAACACCGATATAATAACTTTTCAAAAGAGTATAACAAAACCCTAGACTTGGTTAATTCCAAATCTAGGGTTTATTTTTTATTCTTCGTCAGAAGGTTTTTCTTTTGATTTTTCGTCTTCTAGGTCTTCTTCTTCAACCTTTTCAACTTTATCTTCTTCGTTTTGAGCCTCGTCTTGAGCTTTTTTCTCAGCTTCTTCTTTGGCTTTACGAGCTTCTTCTTCGTAGTATTTCTTATTAACTACTTTATCTAGTTGATCTGCTTCTCTTTCATCTAAGTCTTTTGGCATTTTTCCAAATTGGTAAAGAGCAACGATTTCTTTTCTATCGATTGTTTCAACTTCGATAAGTGTTTGTGCAATTAGTTCTAATTGTTCTCTGTGAGTTTCAATAATATGAAGAACCTTAGCGTAACATTCGTTAATAATTTTACGAACTTCGTTATCGATTTCTTTCAGCATTTCTTCTGAGTAGTTACCGATACTTGAAAGTTGACGTCCACCATATGGATCGTGGAATGGTGCTTGCATTGGTCCTACAGCATCACTCATACCGTATTCTGTAACCATCGCACGAGCAATAGCTGTTACTCGTTCGAAGTCATTGTGAGCTCCTGTAGATACTTCATTAAAGAAGATTTGCTCTGCAGCGCGTCCACCAAGTAATCCACAGATTTTGTCGATTAAATCTGTACGAGTTTGGAAGTATTTTTCTTCTTCCGGAATCATAAGGTTATATCCACCAGCATCACCACGTGGGATAATAGTAACTTTTTGTACCTTATCAGCACTATCAAGTACCATACCTACGATTGCGTGACCTGCTTCGTGGTAAGCTACTAAACGTTTTTCTTTTGGAGTGTATACTCTACTACGCTTAGCTGGACCACCGATTACTCTGTCCATTGCTTCATCTAAGTCCTCTTTTTCGATTTTAGATTTATTTTCACGAGCTGCTAATAATGCTGCTTCGTTAAGGATGTTAGCAAGATCCGCACCAGAGAATCCTGGAGTTTTTTCTGCTAATGAACGAAGGTCAACACCTTTAGCAAGTGGTTTATTTTTAGCATGTACTTTAAGAATAGCTTCACGTCCTTTTACATCAGGTGTAGAAACTTTAATTTGTCTATCGAAACGACCCGGTCTTCTAAGGGCGTTATCTAATACGTCAGCACGGTTAGTAGCTGCAATTACGATAATACCTTTTTCACCATCGAATCCATCCATTTCAACAAGAAGTTGGTTAAGAGTTTGTTCACGTTCGTCATTTCCTCCACCTACTCCGCTTCCACGTTTACGTCCTACAGCATCAATCTCATCGATGAAAATGATACATGGCGCATTCTTTTCAGCTTCTTTGAATAGGTCACGAACACGACTTGCCCCAACCCCTACGAACATCTCAACGAAGTCAGATCCTGAGATTGAGAAGAATGGTACTTTCGCCTCACCAGCTACAGCACGAGCTAGTAAAGTTTTACCAGTCCCCGGAGGCCCCTCCAGTAGGACCCCTTTAGGGATTCTAGCACCCATCTTAGTGAATTTACGGTGATCTTTTAAGAACTCAACCATTTCAGCAAGTTCTTGTTTTTCTTCATCAGCTCCAGCTACATCATCAAATGTAACTTTCGCTTCTCCACCATCAATTTTTTTAGCTTTAGATTTTTGGAAGCTCATTACTTTGCCTCCACCGCCACCTTGCATTTGTGTCATAAAGAAAACTAAAACACCCATAAACAAGATAAGTGGAATAATCTGACCTAAGAATGATAGAATTGCTCCAGTTTTTTCAGCTGGCTTATATTCTACTACACTTAATTTTCCATCTTTAGCCTTTTCATTAATTTGTTTTTGTACTTCAGAATCAGATGCTGCAACTACACTCTCGAAATTCTTATTACCATCTGTGTAAGTACCTTTAACATTGTAGTTCTCATCTTTTCTTTGTAGACTTATTTCTTTAACCTTGTCGTCTTTAATAGTTTGAACAAGTTTAGCATAGTCTATTTTTTCAGTTGTCCCAGGTAAATCTTGCTGCCAATATGCAAATAATCCAATTGCGATTACGATTAACGCAAGCATACCAAGGATAGGGTTTTGTCTTTTTTTATTATTCATATAGACAATCTTCCTCCTATCATTTTTCTAAACATAATTTATTTTATCATATTTAACTAAAGTTTGACTAATATTTTGACCTTTTTTGATTAAAATATTATTATGAGTAAATCTCTTCTTTTAGAACACCGATATAAGGTAAGTTTCTATATCTTTCATCATAGTCTAAACCAAATCCTACTAAGAATTCATTTGGTGAAACTATACCGATGTAATCTGCCTCAACATCAACTACACGAGTTTCTGGTTTATCTACTAGTGAAGCACACGCTACTGAAGCAACTTTTCTTTCTTTTAAGTTTTCGATAAGTGCTTTCAGAGTTCTTCCTGTATCTACGATATCTTCAACGATAATTACATGACGACCTTCAATATCCATTCCACAATCTTTTTTGATTTTGATTACACCAGAAGATTCAGTTCCTCCGTGATAACTAGATACATCCATAAAGTCAGTAACCACATGAATATCAATATGTTTTAAAAGCTCCCCCATAAAAGGTACTGCCCCTTTTAATGTACAAATTAGAACAGGACATTTATCTTTATAATCCGCTTCAATTTGCTTAGCAATTCTCTTACTAGCGACTACGATGTCCTCATGTGTAAATAGAACTTTCTCAATATCTTTTAATAAATTTTCCACTGTTTTATCCTTTCATATTTATGTAATAATCATATTTTTTATTTTTGTTAACTTTAGTATTTATTCCTAAAACTCCTAGAATCCCATCTTTGTTGCGAATTACTGGAAGTTTGTCTCTAAGTTCTTTAGGAATCTTTTCATCGATAAAAAGACGTGAAAGTTTTTTGCTAACCTTACCTCTTTGAATTCTATCGCCACCCCTCTTAGTCGTAACTATCAAAGGCAAATCCTCTTTATTAAATCCAACTTCAGATGAGTTGTTAGTTGTCATTATTAGAAAATTACTCTGATGAAATGTATAAACTTTATTAATATCCACTTCATCTATAATTAATTCTATCCTATCATTATAACATTTTTTTTCGATTTTATGAACATAAATACTATTATATTCGCTAATAATTTTTAAATTATTTTTCAAATCATAACTTTTATTGTTATTTCTATTTTTCAAGTCTTCTATTATTGTAAAAAGCGCTCTTTGTTTCACATCAAAAATACCAAAATTATTTGTTAATATATCTCTTAGTAAGAAATAAATTTCTTCTTTGGTATTTTTCAATAATTTTTTCTTATCTAATTCAACTTTATCTTCTTCTAGGGAAACCACATAGTCATTTTTAGCTTCTAATACTTTATTTTTTAGTTCAGTATTAATGTTTTGATAATAACTAGAAAAATTAATTAAATTATCAAAACTCGCTGCATTTACGTCGTTCAACAATGGTATAATATTGTGCCTTATATTATTTCTTGTATAATCAGTGTCGAAGTTTGTTGAATCTACATAGTATTTTAAGTCACTTTTATCAGCATATTGCTCAAGGTCTGCTTTTAATACATTTAATAATGGACGATAAACTTCTAAGTTTCCTATAGTCGTCTTCTCTTCTATCATCAAGTTATAATCCATACTACGTCCACTAAGTAGTCTCATAAGGATATTTTCTACCTGATCATTTTTATGGTGAGCCGTTATTAACTTCACACCTCTTTCTAACGAAGACATCTCCTCAAAAGCTTCATATCGAAGTTTTCTAGCGAGCATTTCCTCTGAAGTATGACTATCTCTTACTAATCCTTTCATATTTAGCTCTTTTTTGTAGAATTTAACATTGTAGTTTTTTACAAAATTCTCTACGAACTCGGCTTCTTCATAAGACTGTTCTCTTAGACCATGGTTTATATGAAACGCTACTAGTTCTTTATAACTATCTTTGTACTTTGTAACAAGCAGATGAAATAAAACTATAGAATCTACTCCTCCTGACAGGCCTAGTGCTATTTTATCAGTTTTTTGCCATAAAACATTAATGTCCATCTAGATAACCTCTTTCTTGAAGTTCTTTCTTAATTTTTTCAAACTTACCTTTAGCTTGCTTTGTCGTCGCAATAATATCTTCTAGTAACCCTTCTGGTGCTGGAGGAATTTCTTTTTTCTCTTCTTTCTCCTCAGACAGCTCAGTAATATTACTCTTCTTACCTTTTCCTACAGAAATCTTCATATTCCCTATAAATTGAAGTTTTTTCAAGTCTTTTAGAGTTTTTGTCTCTTGCTTAGGTTCCTGCATTTCTTCCTTCACTTCTTGTTTTTTCTGAGCTTCTGGTTGTTCTTTAGCATCTTTTTTTTCAGGTACTTTCGGTTTAATTTTCTTTTTATTCTGTTTTTCTTTAGGGTTTTTCTCTACTTTTTTCTTATCACCTTCAGCTTGCCTTAACTCTTTTTGTGTTAAAATCACTAAAGAATCCTTTGTACCCTTCTCCTCAGCTTTAATAACAAAACCAACAGAAAAAATCTCTTCTAGCTTCTTCTTTTTACCTATAAACATATTTTCCTTTGGTAAGAATGCATCCTTGCCATTTTCTAATTTTATGTACAGACCCTTACTTTCAACCTTTGTTACCTTACCTGAAACTTTACTCATTCAATCACCTCGCTATCAATTTAGATATAAACTATATCAATCTCAATAGTTCAAACCTCTTAAATCATTCCTATTTGTTTCACTTAAATATTATACCACACTCTATTCATCTATTAAAATATCAAAGATAATCTAGAGTAATTGCATAACTCGCTATACTTTATTGCTTTGCAACTAAAAATACCAACCTCAAAAAAACTTACTCTTTTGAAATCAGCACTTAATCATTATATATTCTTTTGAGTAATGTTATGTTAACTATCTCTAAAAACAACATCACTAACTTTTATTATACCATAAAAACAATGATTTTATCAGTCTTTTATTTTTAAATTTTTTGTGTTATGTTAAAGATACTAAAGGAGCTGACTCAACAAAACCTTCTTTCTTAAAAGATCATACTTTTTGAGCCACTCCATATTCATAGTAAATACGCAATACGCGATTTCAGGGAGGTTACTATGTTAAACGCAGAAAAACTCAAAAAAAGATTTTACATATCTTTAGTATTCTATTTTTTATTTGGTACTATAATCTATTTCTTGTTTGATGAAGTAGTTAGTCCAGATTTTACACATAAATACAAAACCATACTATTTGTGATTAAACTTGTTTATATGAATTTACCTATAGTGTTAGCGTTGGTTATAAATAACTATATAGATAAAAAAACTAAAAACGTAGAAAAATAAAAAATAACACTCTCTAAAACTTGCTAGCGAATGATTCAATAAAATCTTGTTTTTTAAAAATCAAGATTTTCGCATTATTCCTATAGCTAAAAAGGCGACTCAAAATTACTTTTGAATCGCCCTTCTTTTTTTATCCATTATAACAATTTATTATTTCAAATAACTTGCTACGTATTTCTTCATTTGTTGAATGTCCTAGCATTGATTTTAATTCATTTAATTTTTTATCTAATTCATCTACATCAATGTCTAAAGTTGTATTTTTATAGATCATTTGATTATCAGTTTTCTCACTGCTTTCGTAATCAAGTGATAACTCTTCATACATTTTCTCACCAGGTCTTAGACCAATTTCTTCGATATCAATATCTTTATACGGTTCTAATCCTGATAGTTTGATTAAGTTTGTCGCAAGATCTATTATTTTTACGGGTTCTCCCATGTCTAATAGGAAAATCTCCCCTTCACTTGCGTAATACCCAGCTTGTAGTACTAATTGTGCCGCTTCTGGAATCGTCATGAAGTAACGAATAATATTTCTATGCGTGATTGTGATAGGTCCACCTTTTTTAATCTGTTCTTTAAAGATAGGAATAACAGAACCATTTGAACCTAATACATTACCGAATCTAACCGCAGCAAATTTCGTTTTGTACTTATTACCTTTTGATTGTAAAATAATCTCTGTTAAACGTTTTGAAGCACCCATAGCATTCGTAGGATTTACCGCCTTGTCAGTAGAAATCATAATAAATCTTTCTACTTCTTTTTCAATCGCTACATCCATAACATTTTTTGTCCCAAAGACATTATTTTTTATCGCTTCTTGTGGACGACGTTCCATTAGCGGTACATGTTTATGTGCTGCTGCATGGAACACTACGCTCGGTTTATATTTATCAAACACCTCAGCTAGAGCCTCTTTTTCACGAATACTTACTATTTCAGAAATATAATTTATATCCTCGTATTCCTTACTATGTGATTTTTCAAAATCTAAATCACGTTCTAACATGTACAAGGCATTTTCATTAACATCAACTAAAACAAGTTGACTAGGTTTGAATTTGAATATTTCTCTTACAATCTGGCTTCCAATCGAACCACCAGCACCTGTAACAAGGATACTCTTTCCTTTAATATAAGAACGAATCTCTCCTTGAGAAAGTTTCACCTCTCCACGTCCTAATAAATCCTCAATCGATACATCTTTCAAGTGTTTAGAAATACTCTCTCCATCTTCTACAGCAACACCAGAACTCATTACCTTAACAGTAACATTTGCTTCCTTCAAAACATTTAATATTCTATTTTTATTATAAGCACTAATCGAAGGAATAGCTAAAAAAACTTGTTCTACTTCATATTTTGGAATAAGTTTTAGTATTTCATAAGTTGTTCCAACTACCGTAACCCCGCTGATTACAGAATTTTTTCGATTATCATCTATAAGACCAACTACATTAGCTCGGAAAATATTATTTTTTGATAGTTCTTTTAATAATATATATCCCGCATCTCCTGCACCGATTATGAATGTATTTTTATAAGTACTAACTCCATACTTACCAGCTTCTCTTTCACGTAAGGCACGATACAACATCCTTGTAAACATCATACCCGCTATTATTAATAAAGGTGAAAAAATTGCAAACCTAATATTTGAAAATGTATCTGGCAACATATACTGGTATAAAATACTAGTAATCAAATCCCCTAAAACTACAGAAATACAGATATTAACTATCTCTGTTACTCCTAGATATGACCATAGAGATTTATTAGTACCGAATAAATAAAAACTGACTATATATACGACAAGTGAAATCACTAGAAATTCAAATATTTCTATATAGTGTCCATTAAGCATAGCAAATGGATCTGATGCCTTCCCTAAAAATATCGATGCTATTATCCCTAATACTACTATAAATAAATCCAATAACATTATAAGTTTAAATCTGTGATTTATATAAATTTTTGATGAAAATAATCTATTCATAACATCTCCTGAAAATTTATTAAAAACTACGGGGCTGACCTAACAGGTTAATCCCATATAAAATTTAAATAACAATACTTCATGTAACAATCCATAAGCAATAAAAACGTCTTTTGGAATCGTAAAATTATCTAATAAATCCTATAGGGAAACTTTAAAAATAAAATTATATAAAATCAAACTTTAAAGTCTCCCTTATTATTCACCCAGATATTTTAAAATAATCTATAACCAAAATATCCCGTAACTGCTATTATAATAAGTAATATTACAATACTAACTTTCCTTGTTTCTTTGATTACTTTTATCTCCACTATCTTTTGAACTATTAGTATCGTTATCGCTACAAAAATTGCAGTTATTTTTACTCTCTGATTTTCTATAAATATAGTTCCTATTATTATAGCCAAACTTAAAACCGTTATAAGCATATTAATAGCCAAAAATATCAATTTTTTATCTGTCATAATTATTTTTTCCTTATCTTAATTGTTACTTTAACAATCGGCGTATCCGTCGCTATTCGAATGTTTTCTTTTGGATAAATCTTCAGATTACTACGCTCTTCTGTTTCCTCTTTAATATCACTCAAATCAACATCAACGAACATTTCACTTATTTTTGCAAGATTATCAGCATCCTCCGCTCTAATCGTTACTTTTGTAACATCAGCAGTAGCACTGACAAGCTCAAATCCTGGAGGTAAACTACCTATAGTGTTTACTTCTAACGGAACTTCTTTTTCAATATTCTTTAATTCGATACTCATGACCGTTGAATTCGGTTCTATTTGAATATCTTCTATCTTGTTATAATCACTGTCATAAGCAACCAATTTAGCTTCTTCTCTAGTATTTCTATTAATTTTTGTACGTGTATCACTTTCAGCACGAACTTCATTAATTCTATTAAGGCTCTCAATCGCTCCAGAAATCTTAACAGTTTCATTAGTTACACTAAGTTTCTCGACTTCGTATCCTATTAATAGTCTTTCTTTCTTAACTACAGGGGTCACTCTAAATTCTTTTGTCGCTTTTTCTCTTATTGAAATAGTTATTGTAGAAGGTTCTGCTGTGCCATCAACACCTCTTTCTAAACCTTCAATCTCTATTCTAACTTTTTGATCATCACCAATTTGAGCATTTTTTAAATTTAGTCTAGCTTTGAAATTCTTTGCGATACTTTCTTTTTGAACTTTTGTCTGCGTTCCTGATAATTTCACAGAAATAGTATTAGGAATACCTACAACATAAAGCTTATCTCTATCATATTCAACTTCTAATGGTACATCACTCACCCATGCAGTGGCATTATCACTATTGTTTCCACCTAAAACCGAGAAGTTTTTGAAATTTTCATTAACAGATATAAATAATAATATCGCAATTAAAAATGATATTAACTTTAACTTATTATTTTCTTTTAGTTTCATAATATCACCTCTTATTTAATAATTCTTTCTTGTTGTTGCCAATTTTTAGTCAGATATTTAGTTAAAGCCTCTGTTGAATAATCAGAAGTTAACACACCATTTTGGCAGACACTAATTTTCCCAGTTTCTTCTGAAACAGCAATAACAATGGCATCTGTCAACTCCGATAACCCTAAGGCTGCACGGTGTCGTGTTCCATAACTACTCGCAATTGATCTATTATCTGATAAAGGAAGCACACAACTAGCGGCACGAATTTTATTTTTATCTATTATCATTGCTCCATCATGCAGTGGTGTATTAGGAATAAATATATTAATTATAAGTTCATTCGTTACCTCAGCATTAACAGTGATACCACTTTCTACATACTCATCAAGTCCAGTGTTATTTTCTAAAACAATAAGAGCCCCTATTCTTCGACGAGCCATATGTCTTGATGAATCAACGACAGATTTAATAATTTGTTCTGTAGAATCTTTTTCAACATCCTTATAATTAATATTGAAGATATTAGACAGCTGCACCCTTCCTATATACTCAAGAGCTCGTCTTAATTCTGGTTGGAATATAATCATTATCCCTAACACTCCCCAAGTCACTACTTGTTCAAAGATGTACGTCATAGTTTTAAATCCGATAAAATTAAAGAATATTTTTAAACCTATAACGATTAAAATACCTTTAATAAGTTGCATACCACGAGTACCTTGCAGTAGACTTAATAGTTTATAAACTAATAACCACACTAATAATATATCCAATAAATGAATAATAAGCGTCAGTGTACTTACTCCTGATAAGTATTCAGCTATCATAAAAAATCTCCTTCCTTAAATTAATAATGTCGTTGTAATACACAATAATCAACTTTTTATGAGTATAACACTCCACTTTTAATTATATCATAAAATAAAGGAGCTGTCCTATTTTTTATAAAAGAAAAAAAGATATTTTACTATTAATATCAGTAAAATATCTTTCAAAATTACTTCGTATAAACTAAAGGACAACAAATAAATCTCTATAGAGTTTATCAATAATTCTTAAATAAGTCCTTCTCTTTTATTAACCAGTAGTATTTTTCGTCAAATTATAACAAAAACCTTAAATACTTTCTCTAAGATTTATATAATTTTGAATATTATAATCTTGGGGATCTAGCTCTATATCATTACCTAAAATCATATTAGCAATACTATATCCAATTATCGGACCTGTAGTTAAACCAGACGAACCAAGTCCACTTATCGCATAAACATTTTTTAGTGTTGGAACTTCTCCAAAAAACGGAGAATAATCACTAGTATAGGCTCTAATTCCGACACGCTCATTTATTATTTCTGAATTTTTCAATTCACCTAAAAAGCTCTCTGCTTCTTCACCAAATGCGTCAAGTTTCATTTTATCAACAGTTAAATCAAAGCCCATGTCATTTTCATGTGTTGCTCCAACACTAACAACACCATTTTCAAATGGAATAATATCCAATTCACCCTCAGGCATAATAACCGGATAAACTCTTGTATTTTCATCGGCAACTTTATAATCTCTTAGTTGGCCTTTTTGTGGACGAACATCAACATCAAAACCAAGTGGTAATAATATATCTTTTAACCATGCACCAGTCGCAAGAACAACAGCATCAAAGAGTTCTCCACTAACCTCATACTTATCTCCTACAGCTTTTAGACTAACTTTTTCCCTAACAAGATTAGCTTTCGAGGCGCTAAGTAAAGTATCAACGAATCTCTCTCCTTCTACACGTCCACCACCACTCGCAAACAATACATCTCCATTATTATCAAAACTAGGGATAATCTTTTGAACCTCTTCTTTTGAAATTATCTCTAAATTTCCTATCATCGGCGATAGTTCTTTACGACTTTCTGCGAGTTCTTTTAACTCAGGTAACTTGTCCGCATTTTTTTTCAATAGATATACACCACATTGTGAATAAAAGTCAGTATTATAACCATCTCTTTCTAGATCTGTAACTAGCTTCAAATAAAAATCAGCACCAAGTCTTGCCATCTTATACCACGGTTTATTACGCCTTTTAGAAAACCAAGGGCTTATAATCCCTGCTGAGGCTTTAGTAGCTTGACCCAAGCCATAGTCAAAAACTACTATTTCATTTTTCTGTTCTTTTGACAAATAATAAGCACATGTAGCCCCTACTATTCCCCCACCTACTACTGCTATTTTCATAAAATACCTCACTTTTATTTATTAGATCTACTAATTAAAATTATAACTCAAAAAAATTTCAGAGTAAACTTTAACTTTAAAAATATCTCTGAAACCTAACTTTCTCATAAATAAACTAAACTCAAAATTTCACTCAGTCTAATTTTATACGTAATACGAAATTTTTTTCTTTCGGAATTATTTTATAGACTTATATAGCATAACATATTATAATATAATTTAAGTCAAATGACTTTAAAACTATAATTTACAGGAGGTAAACTATGACTGAAATGAAATTAATACCAAGAAATGAAGTTGAAGAGAAGTATACTTGGGATATGACTCTTTTATATAAAACTGATGAAGATTACAAAGCTAGTCTTGAGAATATTAAAAAAGAAATCTTAGATTTCAAGGCTACTTACGAAGGGAAATTAACGGATCATGCTACTCTAGATACTGCTGTTAAAAAATACGAAGAACTTTATGAAGAATATTACAAACTATCTCACTATGCAGAATTACCAATGGCAGTAGATAGATTCAACGACAACGTAGTGCAAAATATGACACTTTTTGAAGATGTTTCTACTATATGGGCTGGAAATCTAAGCTTCTTTGATACTGAACTTGTAGAACTAGATGAACAATTCATTAAAGACTTTGTAAAAAACTATCGTCCTGATTTAGAATATTACTTCGAAAAAATCGTTCAAGAGAAAAAACACACTTTATCAAAAGAAGCTGAACAGGTAATTGCGAATTACGAGAGCCTACCTGGATACTTCAACTTATATGAAGTAACAAAACATGAAGACATGGAATTCGATAGCTTTGAAGCAAACGGAAAAACTTTTGAAAATAGTTTTGTTTTATACGAAAACTTACATGAAATGGATAATGATACTGAAGTACGCCGCAAAGCTGCGAAAAGTTTTTATAAAACTCTAAACGCTTATAAAAACACTTCAGCTAATGAATATATTTCTCAAATTAAAAAAGAAAAAATGTTAGCTACGATGCGTGGTTACGACAGTGTTATCGACTACCTATTAGCTACTCAAGATGGTAACCGCGAACTATATGATCGTCAAATCCGTACTCTTATGACAGATTTAGCACCACATATTCAACGTTACATTAAACTACTAGCTCGCGAACACAAAATTGAAGATATGCAGTTTGCAGACTGTAAAATTAACCTTGATCCAGATTTCGAAGTTGATATGACTATCGACGAATCTCGTTCTTACCTTAAAAAAGCACTTGGTGTTCTTGGTGAAGACTACGTTAAAATGATTGATGAAAGTTATGACAAACGTTGGACTGACTTCCCGCAAAATATAGGAAAAAGCACTGGTGGATTCTGTGCAACCGTTCCTAATGTAGCTGGATTTATCCTGCTTTCTTGGACTGGAAAAATGAATGAAGTTTTCGTTCTTGCTCACGAACTTGGACATGCATATCACTTTATGAGCACAGGAAAACACCAAACAATGTTAAATAACGATTGCCCACTTTACTTCGTTGAGGCGCCATCAACATGTAACGAAGTTATCGTATCTAACTACCTATTAAAAACTAACACTGATACTCGTTTCAAACGTTGGGTTATCAGTAATATGATTAGTAGAACATACTTCCACAATATGGTGACACATTACCTAGAAGCAGTATATCAAGATAGAATCTACAAAATGGTAGATAATAATGAAATGCTGACTGCCGATGTTCTTTCTAAAGTGAAACGTGATGTTATGGAAGAATTCTTCGGAGATAGTTTAGTAGTTAATGAAGGTGCAGAGCTTACTTGGATGAGACAACCTCACTACTACATGGGATTATATCCATACACTTACTCTGCAGGATTAACAATCGGTACAGCCATCGCTAATAAAATCGATAACGACGACTCGTATGCTGATACTTGGTTAAATGTTCTTTCTAAAGGAAGCAGCATGTCAGCTTTAGATCTTTCAAAACTTGCAGGTTGTGATGTAAGCACTGATGAACCGCTTAAAGAAGCTATTGCTTATGTCGGTCATCTAGTAGATGAACTTTACAACTTAACAGATGAATTAAATAAATAAAAAGGAGTGACTCAAAAATCGTTATTTCTTAGAAATCGATTTTGTCGAGTCACCCTCGCACAGTTTATTAGATATCTAAATAGCTTCTATAAAGCGAATTTAGATATCAATAAACCACTGCGTCTATGAGTTCTCATATGAACTTTGTTAAATTTCAGGACTTTTGGAGCAACCTTTAATATTACTCTTATATTCTATCTCATTCTATCTAGTTTATCGAAACAAGCTTTCTCACATTCAATAACTGCACTACGGAAATTCTTTTCTTCTAAAACTCTTACAGCTTCAATAGTGCTTCCGCTCGGTGAACATACATCATCTTTTAACTTACCTGGATGTTCTTTAGTCTCTAACACCATCTTTGCAGCACCTAAAACAGTATTTGCAGCAAGTCTATAGGCGACATCACGTTTTAAACCATTTAGAACAGCACCATCAGCTAAAGCCTCTATAAATAAATACACATAAGCAGGACCTGAACCACTCAAAGCTGTTAAAACAGCCATATCTTTTTCCAGTATTTCCTCGGCAATACCTAGATTATTTAGCAAATCTAGTACTAATAATTTCTCAGAGTCATCTACTAACGAATTAAACGTAACTCCTATTACACCATCTCCTACTTTCACGGGCGTATTCGGCATAATTCTAACTATTTTAGTCTCTGGAAGTACCTTTTCTAAATCTTTTATTTCTACCGCTGCAGCCATCGAAATAACAATCTTATTTTTTAAACTATCCGCCACTTTCTCGAGAACTGTCGCCACTAAATATGGTTTTACTCCTAAAAATACTATATCACTTTTTTTCGCTACCTCTTCTAAATCTCCACAAAATACTGCACCTATTTCTTCTGCAATATTCTTAGTACTTTTATCAGAAGAGTTCCTTACAAAAATATCAGTACTACTAACTTTACCACTACGAAGTAATCCTTCTAAGATAGCTTTTCCCATATTTCCTACACCAATAAAACCTAATTTCATACATATTCCTCCTAAGTATTTATCAATATCATTATACCACACTACTAACACTTATGTTACAACCATGTGATTTCTATCTCAACTATTTTAATATATATTTAACTATGTTATACTTTAACAAGAATCATAATAATCTAATTTTAAAAGGAGATTTATATGCACAAAAGTTGGGAAGAAATATTTGATAATTATCCAAAAATAAATGAACTAAATAACATGATAAAAGAAATTGACGAACAACGTCTTACTAAAACTATCTATCCACCAAAAGAACAGGTTTTTAGAGTTTTTGATTTAGCGTTAGAAGACATTAAGGTTGTGATTTTAGGACAAGACCCTTACCATAATCCTGATCAAGCATGTGGTCTAAGTTTTTCGGTAAATGATGATGTCCCTCTACCTAAAAGCTTAATAAACATCTATAAAGAACTACATGATGACTTAGGTATTAAACCAGCAAAAACAGGAAACCTTGAAAGTTGGTTTAAACAAGGCGTTTTTTTACTTAACGCTGTTCTAACAGTAGAAAAAAATTCACCAGCAAGCCATAGTAAAATGGGATGGGAAAATTTCACAGATTACATAATTGAAAATATTTCTGAAAAAAATGAAAATGTAGTTTTTGTTTTATGGGGAAGCTATGCCAGAAGCAAAAACAAACTAATAGATTCTTCAAAACATAAAATTATAGAGTCAGCTCATCCAAGTCCGCTATCCGCATACCGTGGCTTTTTTGGGAGTAAGGCCTTCTCTCAAATTAACAGCTATTTAGCTGAAAATGGTAGGGAAACTATAAATTTTGAATTAAATATGAAAACCAATGAACAAATTTCATTTTTTTAAAAAAACTTAGAAAATTTTAAGTATATTTTAAGTAAGAGGTATATAATAATTATCTAAACAAAAGTAATGATATTTCATTCTTAACGACACTTGTCGTTTCTCCCTTTTAAGTTTGAAATTATTTTTGTTTAAACCAATATTTCGGTTAATTCTTTATGTAATTAACAGATAATAAAACTTTTTAATTTTTTTCATAATGTGGCTTGTCGCTCCCTAGGCAAGCCATTCTCCCTTTTAAAGAGTTGCAAAACTCTTTTGTTATTTGTATATAAGATTAGATATAAACAAGCAATAAATTGCTTAGAACTTAATTTAGTTCATAAAAAAACGTGTTCCCCAAACACGTTTTTTTCAGGCTGTTGACAAATGCAAAAAATGCATGAATCAACAGCCTATTTTTAAT
>NZ_CAUPZX010000025.1:0-28229 GCF_963515875.1 uncultured Gemella sp.
TAAAAAACACCCCTTTCACTGTTTTGTCCAGTAAAAGGGGTACATATCATTTCTTCGAAATCACGATACTCCCTTTTCGCTATGAGAGATTAAGGTTATCTGATATAATATATTGAGTAAACGAGGTTTAAACAGATTTGTAGAATATGATTAAATCAAGGATAGAACAAGTCGTTTGGCAGTGGCAACTAATAATCTTTTCCTCACTTTGTTCGTTAAGATTAAAGTTGCTTTTGCATACGTTGTACCTAAGTGTTTTATGATCGCTTCGCTTCTTAAAACACAAATGTACAACGCAATGCACCCCCAAAGTGATAAAAAAAGGAGCTTTTGTATGATAAAATTAGTTGTTACAGATATTGATGATACGCTATTAAATAGTGATCGTGAGATTTCTAAGAAAAATAGAGAAGTAATTGAAGAGTGTAAGAAACAAGATATTAAGGTTATTTTAGCATCGGGTAGACCTGATTTTGGAATGATGAGTATAGTAGAAGATTTACAACTGGATAGTTATGATAACTACTTGCTTTCATTTAATGGGGCTAGAATTGCTAATCTTAAAACGAATGAAGTGATCTATGAGAAGTTTTTATCTCCTGAGAGAATTAAGTTCTTAATAGATGTTGCTTTGGCGAATGATTGTGATATTCTTACTTATCAAGGTGGGAAAGTTCTTACGAATCGTGATAATGAATATGCACGAATTGAGTCTGTTTTAGTAAGTGCAGAATTAGTAATTAGTGAAAATATGAAAGATGATATTAAAGAAGGTGCGGCTAAGGTAATAATACTTAAACATCCTGATGAAGCTGTTGCAGTGAAAGATAAACTTGCGCTTGAATTAGGTGATGAGTATGAGGTAGCTATGTCTAAACCGTTCTTTATCGAGATTAATGATAAGGGTATTTCTAAAGGTGTATCTTTAGATTCATTATGTAAAAAACTTGGTTTAACAAATGAGAATGTAATGGCATTAGGTGATGGACTTAATGATTTAAGCATGATTGAGTTCGCTGGTATGGGAGTTGCGGTTGATAATGCTAATCCTACTTTAAAAGAAGCGGCGAATTTTATTTCTAAGTCAAATGATGAAGATGGTTTCGCTTATGCTATTGAAAAATTTGTTCTTGGTAAAGATGTGTAGATAGAAAGAGGTTCTGATGAAAGTAACTTTGATTTGTGTAGGTAAAGTTAAGGAAAAATTTTATAGAGATGCTATAAAAGAATATGAAAAACGTCTTGGAGCATATATTAAGTTAAATACTATTGAAATTTCAGATGAAAAAGTAAAGGTAGAGAATGATTCAGAAATAGCTCTTGCGATGGAAAAAGAAGGTAACAACATATTATCGAAAATTAAAGATAATCAGTATGTTATTACTTTAGAAATTTTAGGTGAAAATTTATCGAGTGAAGAATTTGCATCAAAAATTGATAATTTAATGCTTACAGGTAAGAGTGATGTGGCATTGGTAATTGGTGGTAGTTATGGTCTTTCTGACAGTGTGAAAAAACGCAGTGATTTTGCATTATCGTTTAGTAGAATGACGTTTCCACACCAAATGATGCGTGTTGTTTTACTTGAACAAGTATATAGAGCTTACCGTATAATTACAGGAGCAAGCTATCATAAATAATTGTAAAGGATGAGGTTGTATTTTCAGACAATTTCATTCTTTTTTTGCTATTAAATTATAAAGATTTTTAGTATAATAAAGGTGAAGGAAATAAAGGAGGGAGAATTTGTGAATATATTTAAAATGACAACTAGTCAGAAAGATAATGTTATTTCTAAAGAAATAATTATTGCACTTAGAAAAAAAGGGGGAAGTGATACAAAAAGAGCGATAGTAGAGTATTTTAGAAAAAATTCAGAAGTTATAACTGAAGAATATATTGATTTTCGTCGTATTTCTGAGAAGAGTAATAAAGAATATTCACCTTTTGAGTTTTTTATTAATTTTAGTTTGAATTATTTAGAAAGAGCGGAATTTTTAAAAAAAGAAAATAAAATATATACTCTTACGGATAAAGGACGTGAGGCTAACCTTGAAGTTTTAGATTTTTCTGCTATTTACAAAAAGATTAATAAAGAAATTAAACAGAAAAAAGAAATCGTTGATATTGAAGAGGTAATTACGGTTGATGAAAAAGAAATTGTAGAAGATCAGTGGAGAGATGAGCTAATTAGAAAATTAAAAAAATTCAGTCCAGCAAAATTTGAGATGTTCGCAAGAAAACTTGTCTCTAAGATGAATGTTGAAATGGATGAAAAGATAGGGATTCAAGTTTCTAATGATGGTGGATTAGATGGGTTTGGATATATAACAAGTGATGATTTTCGAACTGCTAGAGTTGCTATTCAGGCTAAAAGATGGGAAGGGAATGTGCCTTCTCCTGAAATAGATAAGTTTAGAGGGGCGATGGATAAGTATAATGCTGAGTTTGGAATATTTATTACAACATCAAAATTTTCGAAATCAGCTATAGAAGCATCTCGTTTGGGAACTAGAGCTATTACTCTGATTGATGGTGATATCATTGCTGATTTAGTAGCTAAATATGAATTATATGTTAAACCTGTAACAACTTATGTGTTAGATGAATTTTATGATGTAGAATAAGGAGGGATTATTTATGTTTAATTTTGATGAGTACATATTACATCAAGTGTTAGCTATTGTTATAATGGTATTACTTATATTTTTTATTGTCGGGTATATTATTACAGTTGTTTTTTCAAAAATTATGTTTGATATACTTGGGGTTAGGTCAGTACTCGCATTTATACCTTTCTATAACACTTATAGAATTTATAAAGAGTACAAAGGACGTGTATGGAAAAACAATTGGGGAATAGCATATATACTAACTTTTGCGATTCCATCTGCTATAATTGGAGCCTTATTGTTATTTCTGGTAGATTTACGATTTACTACTGATGCTTTTAAGGAACAGTATGCTGGTTTACTAATTACTGGAGTTGTATTATTAGCGGTCGCGGGATTAGTAGTTTATATATTTAACTTTATTATGTTATTTATTATGTATTTACCAATCTTTGATACAAAAGGTAGAAGGGTAGCATTGTATATTCAAGCTACACTAACAATTTTATCTTCATTTAGTGGCTTTATTTTCCAAGGAGCTAGTAATAGTACATTAAGTAGTATTGTTTCACTATCACAACTAATATTCTCTATTGTCTTTATGGTTGTTTACTTTGTTGCTGCGACAGACATTAGAGCTAGAATTAGAAGTGGAGAATATGTACTTCAGGAAAAATTAGATTATAACATGCTAAGCGGTTATGAAATAAACTCTATTTTAAAAGCAAGAGGTAGAAGATTGGTCGTTCCTAACATGAATAATGGCTTCAGTGATTATCCAATGAATAATAATGAAGAAGTAAATAGAATTGAATATGTATAGACTAGAAAATCTAGGTGATTTAGAAATGATGTTTTAAATTACCTGGATTTTTCATGTGAGATTTGTAATTTACATGAGCTATTACTCAGCTATTATTAACAATTTTGTATTATACAATTAGATTTATGTAAGATTTTCTAACGTATATTCCTAAGTATGATGTTTTTAAAGTATAATAGTAGACGTAATAAAATAAATTTAACGAGGAGTTGACTCTTAATGGATAGATTTTTAGAATTATTAAACACCGTTAATGACTTTATGTGGACTTATTTCCTAATAGGGTTAGTAATGATAACTGGTATTTATTTTACATTTAGTATAAAGTTTATTCAATTTACTTATATTAAAGAAATGTTCAGACTTATTACTGAAAAGCCAAAAGTAGGCAAGGATGGAGAACAAAAAGGGGTTTCAGCATTCCAAGCATTCACTATTTCAGCCGCGTCAAGAGTAGGTACTGGAACAATTGCTGGGGTTGCGATTGCGATTGCAATGGGAGGACCTGGTTCAGTATTTTGGATGTGGGTAATGGCATTATTTGGTGGAGCTTCATCATTTGCAGAATCAACATTAGCCCAAGTGTATAAAGTTCGTGATAAAAAAGGAGTTTATCGCGGTGGACCTGCTTACTATATGGAAAAAGGTCTTGGACAAAAATGGATGGGTGTGTTATTTGCGATTGTTATTTCAGTAACTTATGGTGTAGCATTTAACTCGGTTCAAACTAACACTATTGCTCAAGCTTTACAAGTATACAATGTGGATACACATATCGCAGGGATTGCACTGTTAATTCTTACAATTTTCGTAATCTTTGGTGGTGTAACAAAAGTTGTTAAAATTACTCAATGGTTAGTACCAGTAATGGCAGTGGCGTACTTATTTATCGTATTAGTTATTATGGTTATTAATATTGACAAATTACCTGGTGTTCTTGTTCAAATCGTTAGATCAGCATTTGGTCTTGAACAAGTAGGTGGTGGAGTAATCGGTATGGGAACATCAATACTTTTAGGAATTAAACGTGGTATGTTCACTAACGAAGCTGGTTTAGGATCAACTCCTAACGCAGCAGCAACAGCTGACAGTACTCACCCAGCTAAACAAGGATTTATCCAAACTTTAGGAGTTTACTTCGACACATGTTTAGTATGTACAGCAACAGCATTCTTAATCCTACTGTATCCTGGTGTGGAATATGGGGCTGGTAAGTTACAAGGTATCCAACTTACACAAGCAGCTCTAACTTCACAAGTAGGGAGCATTGGAACAATTTTCTTAATCGTTGCAATCTTCTTATTTGGATATAGTTCTGTAATTGGTAACTACTACTACGGTGAAACAAACATTCAATACTTACTTCCTAAAAAATGGGCTGTAAATGTTTATCGTGTTATTGTATGTATCTTTGTATACGTAGGAAGTGTAATGAACTTAGATTTAGTTTGGGGACTTGCTGATGTAACAATGGGTATTATGAGTTTACTAAACTTAATCGCGATTATCGGTCTTTCTGGTGTAGTTTATGTAGTATTAAAAGACTATGTAAAACAACATAAAGAAGGAAAAGATCCGGAGTTCTATTTAGATAATTTACCAATTAAAATAGATAACGCCACAGCATGGAAAAATAAAAAAGAAGATTAATATTTAAAAGAGTACTTCAATGATAGAATTAGATTTCTAGTCATTGAAGTACTTTCTTATGTCTATTCTGGAATATTTTTTATAGGATATCAATCCATTTTTGTCTTGCATGAAGAATTCGGTGAATCATGACAGTTTTATTTTCTTCGTTTACTTTATAGAAAATGATGTAATTCTTAACAAGACATTTTCTAAATTCTTTACGGCGTAGATAGGCATCATCAACTAATCCATAGCGAAGAGGCATGATAGAAAGAGTAGAAACAGTAGATTCTATCTCGTCAAGTAAGGTAGATGCAGTAATTGGTGCATCTAAATTATGATAAATATAATGGATTATATCTTTTAGGTCTTTGTGATAGGTTTCAGAAACAAGTATTTTATAATATTCCATTTTTCAGTTCCTCTCTCAAACTTTTCATGGAATCATCAAAAGTAAGGGTACGACCATTTGTAAAATCAGATTCACTTTGTTCAAGAAGTTGATATAGTTCGTATCTTCCCATGAATTTATTGAATAAATCAATGCTCATAACAGCAAGATCTCCACGACCATTTTTTGTAATGAAAATTGGTTCACCTGTTTCATGACAAAACGAAGAGATTTCATTGTAATTATTACGTAAATCTGTACTTGATTTAATGTTTGGCATATTAACACCTCCTCTAATCTAAAGATATTATACTATTATTTCTTTAGGATGTCAAAAATATAAAAGGTAGAGGACTTTATAGAAATTAACAAATTCTTACATACTATAATTACAAAGTTTTTATTTCACTTGCATTATAAAAAAAAGTGTGTTATTATATTAAACATATTTTAATTATAAAATATATGCGATGAGCCGATAAGTAGAAGTTCTTGCGTACCGTAGGATACAGAAAAGAAATCAGTGGTTGAGAGATTTCTCCTAGGCAGGACTTTGAAGTAGCCGGTGAGCATTTAGAGTGAAAGTAAGTAGCTTTAAACGTGGTTAGAGCGTTAATCTTATTAAGTGCTAATTTATATAATTAGAATAAAGGTGGTACCACGGAAACTTTCGTCCTTATGTAGGGATGGAGGTTATTTTTTTTACCTAGAAAAAATTTCACCAATAAAACTAGTAAAAGTAAAAATAATTAATAATAAAATAAAAATTTAGGAGGAACAGTCATGACTGAAATGTCTACAAAATATAATCCGACCGAAGTAGAAAATAATCGCTACAACTGGTGGTTGGAAAAAGAAGTTTTTAAAGCTGATAATAAAAGTAAAAAGAATCCATATACAATCGTAATTCCACCACCAAACGTAACTGGTAAATTACATATTGGGCATGCTTGGGATACAACGTTACAAGATATGTTAACACGTTATAAACGTCTTAAAGGATTTGATGTACTTTATCTTCCAGGGATGGACCACGCTGGTATATCTACTCAAGCTAAAGTAGAAGCTAAAATGCGTGAAGAAGGATTAAGTCGTTATGACTTAGGTCGTGAAAAATTTTTAGAGCGTGCATGGGAATGGAAAGAGGAGTATGCTGGATATATTCGTGCACAATGGGCTAAACTTGGATTAGGTTTAGACTATTCAAGAGAAAGATTTACATTAGATGAAGGATTAAACAAAGCTGTTACGAAAATTTTCGTAGATCACTACAACAATGGTACAATCTATCGCGGTGAGAAAATTATCAACTGGGATCCAGTTCAAAGAACTGCATTATCTAACATCGAAGTAATTCATAAAGATGTAGAAGGTGCATTCTATCACCTTAAATATTTCTTAGCTGATGGAAGTGGGGATTATCTAGAAGTAGCAACTACTCGTCCTGAAACTCTATTCGGAGATACTGCGGTTGCTGTTCATCCTGAAGATGAAAGATATCAAAAATATATTGGTAAAACAGTTCTTTTACCAGTAACAAATAAAGAAATTCCTGTTATTGCAGATGAATATGTAGAAAAAGATTTCGGAAGTGGAGTAGTTAAAATAACTCCTGCTCATGATCCAAACGACTTTGAAGTAGGAGAACGTCATAACTTAGAACGTATCATCGTTATGGATGAAGGTGCTGTTATGAATGAACACGCTGATAAGTATAATGGTATGGATCGTTTCGAATGTCGTAAAGCTCTTATCGCTGACTTACAAGAAAGTGGAGTATGCTTCAAAATCGAAAAACACCTTCACTCAGTAGGACACTCTGAGCGTAGTGGTGCTGTTGTTGAACCATATCTTTCTAAACAATGGTTTGTAGACATGAAACCTCTTGCTGATAAAGTATTAGAAAATCAAAAAGATGTAGATAAAAAGGTTAACTTCTATCCACCTCGTTTTGAAAATACGCTAAATACTTGGATGGAAAATATCCAAGACTGGTGTATTTCACGTCAATTATGGTGGGGACACCGTATTCCAGCATGGTATCACAAAGAAACTGGTGAAGTTTATGTTGATGTAAACCCACCAAAAGATATTGAAAACTATGTTCAAGATGAAGACGTTCTTGATACTTGGTATTCTTCAGCATTATTCCCATTCTCTACATTAGGATGGCCAGATTTAGAAAATGAAGATTTCAAACGTTACTATCCAAATAGCTGTTTAGTAACTGGATATGACATTATCTTCTTCTGGGTTGCTCGTATGGTATTCCAAGGTTTAGAATTTACAGGAACTCGCCCATTTGAAGATTGTTTAATCCACGGTTTAGTACGTGACGAACAAGGTCGTAAGATGAGTAAATCACTTGGTAATGGTGTAGACCCAATGGAAGTAATCGAACAATACGGAGCTGATAGCTTACGTTACTTCTTAGCTACTAACTCAACACCAGGTCAAGACTTACGTTATTCAACTGAGAAAATTGAAGCAAGTTGGAACTATATCAATAAAATTTGGAATGCTTCTCGTTTCGTAATTATGAACCTTGAAGGTTTTGAATACAGTGATATTGATTTAACTGGAGAAAAAACATTAGCTGATAAATATATCTTAACAAAACTAGCTAAAACTATTGAGGACTTCGAAAGATTATTCGAAAAATATGAGTTTGGTGAAGCAAGCCGTATTCTATACAACTTCGTGTGGGAAGAATTCTGTTCATGGTATATTGAAATTGCTAAGATTTCATTAAATGGTGAAGATGAAGCTGCGAAGAAAACTACTAAATCTATCTTAGTATATGTTCTTGATGCTTCTCTAAAAATGTTACATCCGTTTATGCCATTCGTAACTGAAGAAATCTGGCAACATATCCCTCACACAGGAGATAGTATTGTAACTAGTGAATTTGCTAAAGTTGAAGAAGGTCTAGTATTTGAAAAAGAAACTGAAGATATGCAATTCATCCAAGATGTAATTACTGCAGTACGTAACATCCGTAGTGAAGTGAATGCTCCTATGTCTCGTGAGATTCCTATTAAGATTAAATACTCACAAGATAGCGTAAAAGAAGTATTATTAAATGGTAGTGCGTACTTAGAGAAATTTGCTCGTCCTAGCGAACTTATTATCGAACGCGAAGTAGAAGCAAGTGAAACTGATATTAGCCGTATTTTACCAGGTGCTGAAATCTATGTTTCATTAAGTGATTTAATCGATGTGGATAAAGAAAAAGAACGTCTAGGAAAAGAATTAGAAAAATTACAACAAGAATTAGATAGAGTAAACAAAAAACTTTCTAATGAAAAATTTGTCGGTTCTGCTCCAGAGGCGGTTGTAGCTAAAGAAAAAGAAAAACAAGCAACATATCAAGAACAATATGATAGTGTTAAAGAGAGAATAGCTGCATTAGATAATTTAAAATAGTGTAATATAAAAAAAAGAGTGGGAGTGATTCGAAAATCATTGATATTTTCGAGTCACTCCCATATTTAATTCGTATATTTATTATTTTTCTTCTTGTTCAGTAGTATTGTTTAATACTTCAGTTTCAACACGTTCTTTTACAGTATCTAGAGTTTCAGTTGATTTATTAGCGAAATCTTCAACTTTTTCTTGAACATTTGATTCGTTAACGTCTTTTTTGATATTAGATACTTGATCTTTAATTTTTTCTAAAGAAGCCATTGCTTTTTCTTTGTATAATTCTACTGATGGTTTGAAGTCTTCAACAATTTTTTTAGCTTCTCCTAGATTTTCTTTAACTTCTGAAGTGTATTCTTTAACGTTAGAAACATGTTCTTTAATATCTGTGATATTGTTAGATAGTTCTTTTCCGTAATCAACAGCATCGTTGTATTTGTTTTCTAAAGCGTCTTTTGCTTTTTTAAGATTTTTTACTAGGTCATTATAAAGATAGATTGCCGCTTCTTCTACACCGTTCTTTTTAGTGTAACGAATCATGCAACGTGTGTATCCGTAATAATCTTTAGATTTTCTCTTAACATACTCAGCGTGTTCTTCAACCTTGTTTGGATTTTTTGAATAGTAATTAGCAACGGCTATTCCTGTACCGATTGCAAATAGTTTTGATAATTTTGACATGCGATATTTCCCCTCAATTTATTATTAAGATTATTATAACACATACACACTTAAAATTAAATAAAATAGATATCGAGTAACTCTTTTTTTATATATTTATAAATAATGTGTTTAGGGAGTGACTCAAAAATCGTGATTTCGGAGAAATCGATTTTGTCGAGTCACCCCCGCAAAGTTTATTAGATATCTAAAAAGCTTTTATAAAGCAAATTTAGATATCAATAAACCACTGCGTCTATAAATTATCATATACATTTTGTTAAAATTTAGGACTTTTGGGTTGGTCCTGTTACTTCTATAAATATGTCACATTTTTAAATTATTACACATTATTTAAGTTATACCCTTGAATTAATGTGTAATATATTGTATAATACAAATTATAATACAACAAGGAGGCAGAATGAAACTTACGGAAAGACACAAAGCTATAATTGAAATAGTAAAGGATTTTCAACCAATAACAAGTGATGAGATAGCTGAAAAATTGGCGCTTGGAAAGTCTACTTTAAGAAATGATTTGGCTGTATTAGGGATGTTAGAAATTTTAGAAGCCAAACCAAATGTTGGATATTATTACAATTATAACTTTTCACTAGGAGAGCAACGTGAAGAAGTAAAAAGTAAATTGGTAAAAGATGTAATGGGGATAGCAATAACTGCCAAAACTACAGCGAATTATTCAGATGTATTATCAAAGTTGTTTGTTTATGATGTAGGGACAATTTTTATTGTTGATGAGAAAAATCATCTTGCAGGTGTTACATCGAGAAAGGATATGTTGAAATTAGCTAGGAATCCTGATGGACAAAATCTTCCTATAGCACTGGCTATGACTAGAGTGCCGAATGTTATATATATCTATGAAGATGAGCTAGTGAGCGATGCTTTAAGAAAGTTAATTTCACATGAGATAGATTGCTTACCTGTTGTAAGAGATGAAGGTGACGGGAAGGTAGTCGTTGGAAAAATATCAAAAACTACTTTAATAAAGTTATTGTTAGAGATACTGGAGGGGTAATATGTTAACTGTACATATAATTTCAGATTCAATAGGTAATACGGCTAAAGATGTTGTTGATGCAGCATTAGTTCAGTTTTCCTATGGAGATGTGCAATATAAGGTATTAAAAAATTCTAATGTTTGTACTGTAGAAAAAGTAGATTGTATTATATCTAATGCGAAAGAGGACGATGTAATAGTTCAAACTTTAGTGGATAGTACTTTATCTGAGTATATTAAGAAAAAAAGTCTAGAAAAAAATATAAAGGTTATAGATCTTTTAAGTGAAATGCTTAGTACTTTTGAAGATAAGCTTGAATTAAAAGCTAAAGGAAATCCAGGGCTAAATAGGAAGATGGGAGTGGAGTATTTTAAGAGAGTTGATGCTTTAGAATTTGCTGTTAAATATGATGATGGAAAGGATATTAATGGCCTAAGGGAAGCGGATATAGTTATCTTAGGAGTATCGAGAACCTCAAAAACTCCTTTAAGCTTATACCTTGCAAATAGAAACATAAAGGTTATGAATGTACCGATAGTTCAAGGATTGGTGTTACCAGAACAATTATATGAAGTAAAAAGAAAAATTATTGGTTTAACAAATTCTGTTGAACAACTTAATAAGTTGAGAGAAGAAAGGCTTAAAACTCTCGGAGTTGATGAAAATACAGATTATACAGATGAAATTCAAATTTTTGAAGAATTAGAATATGCAATAGAAGTAATGGAAAAACTTGGATGCCCGATAATTGATGTTGAGAATAAGGCTATTGAAGAAACAGCAGAATTGATTATTGGAATTATGAGAGAACGAGGATTAGTGATTTAGCTAAGGATTAAATAGAGAAATTTCATAAAGTGATGAAATTTCCATAGGGGGATATTAAGATGTCAAAAAAATATGTTTATAATTTCAGTGAAGGAAATAAAGATATGAGATCTTTATTAGGTGGGAAAGGTGCTAACCTTGCAGAGATGAAAAGTTTAGGTATAAATGTTCCACCCGGCTTTACTATTACTACTGAAAGTTGTAATAGTTATTATGAAAATGGGGAGAGGATTAAACCTGAAATTTTAAAACAAATAAATGAGCAACTTGAGATTTTAGAAAAAGATATTGGTAAAAAATTAGGAAGTATTGATAATCCATTATTGGTATCTGTTCGCAGTGGTGCGGTGTACTCTATGCCTGGTATGATGGATACAATTTTGAATCTTGGTTTAAATGATGAGACTACTATAGCATTAGCTAAGAAAAATAATAATTATAGATTTGCTTATGATAGTTATAGAAGATTTATTCAAATGTTTTCTGATGTAGTAATGAATGTTGAAAAGTATAAATTTGAAGAAGTTTTAACAAGAGTTAAAAATAAGAATGGCTATGAACAAGATAGTGATATGAATGAAAAGGACTTATTCAATATCGTTGAAGAGTTTAAGGAAATTTATAAAAAAGAAGTAGGTCGTGAGTTTCCGATGAGTGTTAAGGAACAGCTTATGTTAGCTATAGAGGCTGTTTTTAAATCATGGAACAATAACCGTGCTAAAGTGTACAGAAGACTTCATAATATAAGTGATAAACTAGGTACTGCTGTTAATATTCAAGCTATGGTATTTGGAAATATGGGAGATAATTGCGGTACTGGCGTTTCGTTTAGTAGAAATCCAGTCACTGGTGAAGATAAGTTGTTTGGTGAATATTTGATTAATGCACAAGGTGAAGATGTAGTGGCTGGTATTAGAACACCGAAGAATATTAGTATTTTGAAAGATGATATGCCACATTTATATAAAGAATTCGTAGGGATTTCTAAAAAACTAGAGAAACACTATAAAGATATGCAAGACATTGAGTTTACTATTGAAGATGGAAAACTATATATCCTTCAAACAAGGAATGCGAAAAGGACTCCAAATGCTGGTGTAGAAGTTGCTGTTTCATTGGTAGAAGAAGGAGTTATTACTAAGGAAGAAGCAATTTTAAGAATAGGAACTGAAGAGGTTAATAAACTTCTTCATGCCACATTTGAAGAAAAATCATTAAAAGAAGCTAAACAATTAACTCAAGGATTAGCAGCATCACCTGGAGCGGCAGTCGGTGATATTTATTTCACAGCACAAGAAGCGGTAGAAGCGGCGAAAACCAAACCTGTTATTTTAGTAAGAGAAGAAACTTCCCCGGAAGATATTGAAGGTATGATTAGTTCAGAAGCTATTGTAACTTTACGTGGAGGTATGACATCACATGCAGCTGTAGTAGCAAGAGGAATGGGGAAATGTTGTGTTTGTGGTTGTCAGAATATGATTATTAATTACAGTGAAAAAACATTGAAAATTTCAGGGATTACATTAAAAGAAGGAGATACTATTTCTGTTGATGGAAGTAGTGGTAGAATTTATCTAGGAGAAGTTGATAAAATTGATGCCAGATTCAGCGATAGATTTAATAAGCTTTTAAGATGGGCTGATGAGATTAGGAATCTTAAAGTACTAGCAAATGCAGATAATGAAATTGACGCTAAAGTTGCCTTTGAATTTGGAGCTGAAGGAATCGGATTATGTAGAACTGAACATATGTTCTTTGAAGAAGATAGAATAAGTTTAGTTAGAAAAATGATTTTAGCGAGTGATACTCATGAGAGAATTAGATTCTTAGATAGATTACAGCCAATTCAAAGTGAAGATTTTTATAGAATTTTTAAAGTGGCAAAAGGAAAATCTGTTAATATAAGATTATTAGATCCACCGCTTCATGAATTCTTACCCAAAGATGAGCAAACTGTTAAAATTATTGCCGAGGAAATAGGGGTTGGTGTTAATCAGTTAGAAGCGAAAATTGCTAGTATTGCCGAATTTAATCCTATGATGGGACATCGTGGTTGTCGACTTGGTATTACGTATCCAGAAATTTACTTAATGCAAGCAAAAGCCATTAGTTCGGCAGCGATTAGAGCCCGTAAAGAAGGTATAGAAGTAAATGTTGAAATTATGATTCCTTTAGTAGGTTTAGAAAAGGAACTTGCAGTATTGCGTGAAGAAATAGTAGAATTGGTAGAAAAAGAGATTCAATTGTATAATGAAGATTTCAATTATAGAGTAGGAACTATGATTGAAATACCACGTGCATGCATAATAGCTGATAAGATTGCTAAACATGCGGATTTCTTTAGTTTTGGAACTAATGATTTAACTCAGTTAACATTTGGTTATTCTAGAGATGATGCTGAGAAATTTATTGATATTTATAAGAGAAAGAATATATTAGAGTCTGATCCATTTATTCATTTAGATGAAAGTGGAGTGTTAGAACTCATGAAAATTGCAGTCGAAAAGGCTAAAACTGTTAAATCTGGTATTAAGCTAGGGATCTGTGGAGAGCATGGAGGAGATGAAAAATCAATTTTATTATGCTCTAAAATAGGACTAGGCTATGTATCTTGTTCGCCTTATAGGGTGATAATTGCGAGAATAGCAGCAGCTAAAGCGGCTATTGATAATATTGAAGTTGTACAAACTAAATAAAAAATTTAAGAAGAAGCTATTGTTGTATGTAAGCTGATCTCAGAAAGTTAGATTTCCTATTCTGATTTTCTTGACTTGGTTTAATGATAGCTTCTTTTTGTTTATAGATTATATTTTAGTTTAAAGTAAAATAATAAATGATTTAAGTTTAATATTAATTAATAATTATATAATTGAAAGACCTTTTCTTATATTACAATATTGTTAAATAATAGTTAATATATACAAAGAAAATTGATTTTTTTTCAAATATACATTAAAATTAATGTAGTATATTATACCATTTTATTATGAAAAATAAATATAAATAAAGTGAAAGTTTAAATATATAAAAAAGAGAGGATATGCTATGGCAGAAAATAATAATAATCGGTTATCGAGAAAAGATAGGCACTCTCAAGAAAGAAAGAGTGTCATGCCAGGTGGATATATATCTAGAGGAAATAATAATCCAATAAATAGTGGTCAACCTAGACGACCATTAACAAATGAAGAAATTATGAGAAGAGGAGGACCAAGCTCAAGTCGTCCTGTACCACCTAAAAGACCTCAAGGTACAAGTCAAAGACAAACGTTGCCTCCATCTCAACAGAGAAATTCTCAACAGGTATCAGGGGGTAATGGGCCTGGAGGACCTAGACGACCAATAGGTCCAAATAGAATAAGTAATCCTAATTCTAAAAAGAATAATAAGGTATTATGGATGAAAATATTAAGATATGGATTGTACGCGGCGAGTGTTGCTATTATATCTTTATTCTTATTATGTGTGTTTTGGATTTATCAAGCACCAGCGTTTGATTCAAAAATCCTAGACAACAATTCTAGAACAATAGTTTATGATGCAAATAATAATGAAGTAGCAAAATTAGGAAATCAAATCGGTGAAAACTTAGAAACGGCAGATATTCCAGAAAAAATGCAGGATGCAATTTTGGCTACAGAGGATAATAGATTCTTTGAACACGGAGCTGTTGACTTTAGACGTCTAATAGGTGCAGTAGTATCCAACCTTACGAGTGGATTTGGTTCGCAAGGGGCATCTACAATTTCTCAGCAGTTAATTAAAAGAACGTTCTTAGATGATAATAAGAGTGTAAAACGTAAAGTTCAAGAAGCATACTTAGCGTATAAACTTGAACAAAATTACGATAAAGAATCAATATTTACAATGTATGTAAATAGAATATATTATTCTGATGGAGTATATGGTTTAAAAACAGCAGCCAAATATTATTATGGAAAAGACTTGAATCAATTAACTCTTCCACAAATGGCTCTTTTAGCAGGTATGCCACAGCATCCAAATACATATAATCCATATGATAATCCGGAGGCTGCTAAATCGCGTCGTGATACAGTATTATACCTAATGCAATATCATGGGAAAATTACTGAAGCGGATGCTACAGCTGCTCAAAAAACAGATGTATTATCAGGTATAATTCAACGTGATGAAAGTGAACGCGTATTATTATCAAGTGAATTTAATTCTAAATATACATCATATATGAACCAAATAGTTGCCGAATTGAAAAATAGTAAAGAGTATAAAGACTATGAAGGAGATGTATTGAATCTTGGATTGAAAATATATACAAACTTTGATTCGAAAATTCAAGACACATTAACTGAAAGTGTAAATTCAAATTATGCTGGAATTAAACAGTCTAGCAATGTTGCGATGGCTGTATTAAATAATGAGAATAGTGGTATTGCTGCATTATACGGTGGTAAAAAACAAACATTCCATGGGTTTAATATTGCAACACAAGCAAAACTGCAACCTGGTTCGTCTATCAAACCAATACTTGCATATGGACCAGCGATTGAATACTTAAATTGGGGTTCTGATCACACTGTAAATGATAGTAAAATCCAAGGTTCGCAAATTCAAAACTGGGACAGACAATATCATGGAAATATCACGATAAATAATGCTTTAGTTTGGTCATACAATATTCCTGCTGTTAAAACATATCAGGAAGTTGGATTTAATAAAGTAAAACAATATGCGGCAAATGTAGGAATGAATATTACAGATGATTCTATTACAACTCCTATTGGAGGAAGTAGTGATGGATTCTCACCATTACAAATGGCAGGAGCATATGTTCCATTTAGTAACGGAGGATATTACGCTACGCCTAAAGCTATTAAAAAGGTTTATGATAGTGAGGGAACTGAAATTAAGAGTTTCAGTACAGATGATAGAAAACGAGTTATTAAAGAATCTACAGCTTATATTATGACATCAATGCTTAGAAATGTTGTAAATGGAACTGCAGGGTTTGCTCGAATTAGTGGAGCTGATATGGCAGTTAAAACTGGAACTACAACTTTTGGTGAAGGAGAAGCTCAAAAGTATGGTTTCGATATTAATAACTATTCAAAAGATTCTTGGACAATTGGATATACTAGTAATTATACACTGGCTGTATGGCAAGGGTTTGACGCTATAGATGGTCCAACTAAGTTTATGACTCAAGATGATACGCAAAAAACACAAGCATTATATCGAATTAATATGCAAAATATAGTTCGTATCCATCCACCAAAAGGATTCTCAGTTCCTGGTAATGTCGGTTCTATAAATGGAGGAGTTAAAGTTATTTCTGAAAGCGAACGTCGTCAGATTGAAGAAGAGAATAAACGTAATCAAGAAGAACAAGAAAGAAGAAATAATAACGATAACAACAATGATAATAATAGTAGTAGAAATGACAATGATTCAAATGATAGTAATACTACAATTATTAGGAATCAAAATGGTTCTTCGAATAATAACGCTACAACAAGAAGTAACACAACCGGAGCAACAACTAGTAGGACAAATGGTACAACCACTGCTAATAGAAGTAGAAACAACTCGTAATTAATATAAAACTACTGTAAGATATTTTCTTGCGGTAGTTTTATTTTTTAATATTTTAAAATACTACACAAATATATAGAAATGTTGTACAATAGAGAAATGGAGCAGTTTATTATTTCTTTGTTAAACTGAATTTATTATTCCATAAACTTTTAGAATATTATATAATGGATGTGAAACTATGAAGAAAAAGTTAGTTATTATTACAGGAATAAGTGGAGCAGGGAAAAATACAGCATTGGAAGTTTTTGAAAATCAAGGATATTTTTGTACGGACAATTTACCTGGTTTAGTAGTGGAAGATTTTTTAAGAATAATTGAAGAAAAAGAGATTGATAAAACAGCGATAAGTATAGATATTAGAAGTAAGCATCTCTTTGTAAATTTAAAAGAATTATTAAAAAAAATACAACACAGTGAATATTTTGATGTTAGAATAATATTCTTGGATAGTGATGATCAAGTGTTAGTTAATAGATATAAAGAAACTAGGAAAAATCATCCGTTGTCGACTGAGTTTAGTTTACTTGAGGGTATTTCTCAGGAAAGAAAAGACATGGATGAGGTAAAAGGTATTGCTAACTATATCTATGATACTACTAATACAACTGTAAAAGATTTGAAGAAGAGAATACTAGAAGATTTTGGAATCGAGAAAAAAGATAGTTATCATATTACAATTTCTAGTTTTGGATATAAATATGGAGTGCCGATAGATGCTGATAACATTGTTGATGTTCGTTTTCTAAAGAATCCATTTTATATAAATGAGCTTAGAGAAAAAACTGGGCAGGATAGTGAAGTATACAATTTTGTTTTTGATGATGAAGTTACTCAAGAATTTTATGATAAGTATTTAGATCTTATGACGTATATGATAGATAAATATCAATATGAAGGAAGAGATAAGGTTGCAATAGCTGTGGGTTGTACAGGTGGGAAACACCGTTCTGTAAGTGTTGCGAGACGACTACATGATGATATTTCAAAATTAGGCTATAGAGTATACTTAGAACATAGAGATATTAATAAGGGTAGGTAGGAAAATGAGTACTAAAGTAAAAGTAGTTACTATTGGTGGAGGAACTGGCTTATCGGTTCTTTTAAGAGGATTAAAAAAATATCCTCTTGATATAACAGCTATAGTAACGGTAGCAGATGATGGAGGAAGCTCTGGAAAGATAAGAAGTGATATGAATATTCCTTCACCAGGAGATATTCGAAATGTTATAGCAGCACTATCAGATGTAGAGCCGTATTTAGAGAAAATGTTCCAATATCGTTTTGATAGTGGTGAGGTTAAGGGACATCCGGTAGGTAATTTAATGATAGCGGCTATGACGGATATACACGGTGACTTTTCTACAGCAGTTAAAGTTATGAGTAGAATTTTAAATGTGCGTGGTACTGTCTTACCGACAACTAATGATATAGCAACGTTAAACGCAGTGCTTTCAACAGGTGAAATAATAAGGGGAGAATCTTCGATTACTGAAGCGGGAGGAGTAATAGATCACGTGTATATCACTCCTTCTAGAGTTAAACCAAATGAAGATGTATTAAGGGCTATTGAACAGGCAGATTATATTATAATGGGGCCGGGTAGCTTATATACTTCTATAATACCTAATTTAGTTATATCTAAAGTTTCAGAAAAAATAAGAGAAAGTAATGCTAAGAAGATATATGTTTGTAATGTTATGACTCAGCATGGAGAGACGGATAATTATTCAGTTTCTGATCATGTCGTTGCAATAAACAAACATGTAGAAGAGAATATTTTTGATTTGGTAATTGCAAATTCTCGTGAGTTTGATGATAGTATTTTATCGAAATATCACAAAGAAAAACAAGAACCGGTCAAAATCGATCAAGAAAAAATACAAGAGCTGGGAATAAAATTAATAAAAAATAATGATGTAGGAATCGTTGATAATAATACAATTAGGCATAATGCGGATAAAGTTTCTGAATTAATTTACGATTATATTATAGACGATAAGCCAACAATGATTTATAATAAAAGATGAAAAAATAAATAAGGAGAACAAAAATGCACTTAAAATTTGATTATTCGAAAGCACTAAACTTCTTTAACGAACAAGAAGTGAAAAATATGGAAGGTTATGTAAAAGTTGCTCACGATCAATTACACAATAAAACTGGAATTGGTAGTGATTTCTTAGGATGGGTTGATTTACCAACGAACTATGATAAAGAAGAATTTGCTAGAATTAAAGAAGCCAGTAAAAAAATTCAAGATAATTCTGATGTACTTGTTGTTATCGGAATAGGTGGTTCTTACTTAGGAGCTCGTGCTGCAATTGAAATGCTTAACGATAGTTTCTATAACTTCTATGAAAAAGATAGAAAAACTCCTCAAATCTTCTTCGTAGGTCATACTATTTCTTCAAGTTACACTCAAGAATTAGTTAATTACTTAAAAACTACAGGAAAAGATTTCTCTGTAAACGTAATTTCTAAATCTGGTACAACTACTGAACCTGCGATTGCATTCCGTATCTTCAAAGAATTACTTGAAGAAAAATATGGAAAAGAAGAAGCAAAAGAAAGAATCTTTGCTACTACTGATAAAGCTCGTGGAGCATTAAAATCATTAGCTGATGATGAAGGATATGAAACATTTGTAGTACCTGATGATATCGGTGGACGTTTCACAGTTCTTACTGCAGTAGGATTACTTCCAATAGCTGTAAGTGGAATTGATATTGATAAAATGATGGCTGGAGCTAAATTAGCTCAAGATGAACTTTCTTCACCAGATTTAAGTACTAACATTGCTTACCAATATGCTGTAATGCGTAACGTACTACAACAAAAAGGTAAATTAATTGAAATTCTTGTATCTTACGAACCATCGATGGTTTACTTCAACGAATGGTGGAAACAGCTTTACGGTGAGTCTGAAGGTAAAGATGGAAAAGCATTATATCCATCAAGTGTGTGCTTCTCAACTGATCTTCACTCAATGGGGCAATATGTTCAAGAGGGACGTCGTATCCTAATTGAAACTATCTTAAAAGTTAAATCTCCAAATAAAGATATTGAACTTAAAGAAGCTGAAAATAACTTAGATGGACTGAACTATTTAGCTGGAAAAACTATGGACTTTGTAAATACTAAAGCATTTGAAGGAACTCTTCTTGCTCATACAGATGGTGGAGTACCTAACTTTGTAGTAGAACTTCCTGATATGAGCGAGTTTACTTTTGGATACTTAGTATACTTCTTCGAAAAAGCTGTAGGTATTTCTGGATATATGCAAGGATTGAATCCATTCGACCAACCAGGAGTAGAAGCATATAAGAAAAATATGTTTGCTCTTCTTGGAAAACCAGGATTTGAAGACTTGAAAGCAGAATTAGAAGAAAGATTAAAATAATAATATAAAAAGCTGATAGAAGGATGAATTCCTTTATCAGCTTTTTTAATATATGAAGGGATGCCATATCTTAGAAATTTTTATATTTTTCTTTTTACTGTTTTAAGTGTAGCTTGCGACACCTCCATATATTTTGCTATCTCAAAAGGATATTCCGGTTAGAAAATGAGCCTGTAGTCTCATTTTCTCGCAGTAAAACACAACCGTGTTTTACTTCAGCTACTACAAAACAGTAAGAAAAATAAAAAAACTAATCAATACATGAAATAAATATCTTTAGTTATCAGTAATTTTGTTCAAATATTTTGTAATGATGAAAATGGAACTTTAAAAAGTTCTATCGATGAAATTAAGATTTGAAGCTTAATTTCAAGGTGTAATATCCACTTTAATTGTCTAAATGACAATTAAAGTTAGATGAAACTGTCCGTCACCGTACTTAAAATATTTGAATAGTAAGATTAATAAATTGAGAAGTAAAAAAGAACGACTCTATAAATTTGATCTGTATAAAATCGTAATTTATGAATCGTTTTTATCTTTTTGCCATAGTTACAAATGTAAATTTGTCAGGTCTATAACTAAGTATTCCGTATTGTAGTATATTTCCATTTGATAAATATGTGATACTTTCAACAACAGCCACCATATTATATTCACCTAAGTCCATATGTTGTTTTTCTTCTTCGGTTGCATATCTAAATGAAATCTCTCGTCTAGAGTGGGTAATATTTAATCCTAATTCTTTTTCTAAATATTTGTAGATAGAAGATTCAGCTATTTCTTTATTGATAAATGGTACAAGCTTACGATCAAAATATGACACTTCATATTCAAGGCGTTCGCCATTTATAATTCGGCTACGGCTAACTCTATAAAAATCATTGTTTTCATTAGCTCCAAAAATATTCATAATTTTTTTATCTCCTTGAATAATATAAAGAGACTGAAGGGTAGTTTTAATTTTATATTTTCCATCAATATTTAATTCAGAAGAAGTTTTAATATTTCCTAGATAGTTATTTTTAATCCTACCATGCCCTAGGATTAAAGAGTTCTTACCTTTGATTTTTTGAATGTAACCATTAATTTCTAATAGAGACAGGGCTTTTCTTATTGTATCTTTAGAATAGCCGTATTCCTTAACTAGCTCATTTTCACTCGGTAATTCAGTATTACGTTTATATACTCGAGTGTCAATTTTTTCTTTTAAGTCTCTGTAGACTTGTTTGTATTTACTCATTTACTATTAACCTCTCAAAGTTTATCTATATTATTATAAATGTACTGAGGTCAAAAATCAAGAAATATGTAAAAGTTTTACAGTGTCTTAAACATTTACGTATAGGTCGCATAATGAAATAAAAAGAATTACATAAATGTGTTGACAAAATGTAAGTGTTTTATTATAATAATTATTGTTGATTAATAAGAACTTATTTTGTACAGACAAGTTAAAAATAAAATGGAGGAAAATAGAATGACAAAACGTTCAAGTGGTGTTTTAATGCATATCACATCATTACCAGGACAATTTGGAATTGGAACATTTGGTAAAAGTGCATATGATTTTGTAGACTTTTTAGAAGAAACAAAACAAACATATTGGCAAATTTTACCACTAACAACTACAAGTTATGGAGATTCACCATACCAAAGTTTCTCAGCAGTAGCAGGGAACTTAAATCTAATTGATTTTTCATTATTAAAAGAAGATGGATTATTAGAAGAAAGTGATTATGTAGATGTTAACTTTGGAGAAAATTCTGAAAAAGTTGATTATGCACTATTATTTGAAGCAAGAAGACCTATTTTAGAAAAAGCAGTTGCTAACACAATTAAAAATAGAAAAGTATTAGCTGAGATTGAAAAATTTGAAGCTGAGAATTCAAGTTGGTTAGCTGATTATGCTGAATATATGGCGATAAAAGAAAGTTTTGGATATAAGAGTTTTATTCACTGGGATGAAGAAATCAAAAGAGGTGATGAAACTTCACGTGTAAAATATCGTACTGAACTTCAAGATAGTATAAGATACTACACAGTAACACAATATTTCTTCTTTAAACAGTGGTTAGCGTTAAAAGAATATGCTAATAGTAAAGGAGTTAAAATTATTGGGGATATGCCAATTTATGTAAGTGCTGATAGTGTTGAAATGTGGACTATGCCTGAATTATTTAAAGTTGATGAAAACAATGAACCACTTTATGTAGCTGGTTGCCCGGCAGATGATTTCAGTCCTACAGGACAACTTTGGGGAAATCCAATATACGATTGGCAAAAACATAAAGAACAAGAATTCTCATGGTGGATTTATCGAGTTCAAGAAAGTTTCAAAATCTATGATGTGCTTCGTATAGACCACTTCAAAGGATTCTCTGATTTCTGGCAAATCGATAGAGATGCTGAAAATGCAGTTAATGGTACTTGGGAAGCTGGACCGGGAATTGAATTATTCCAAAAAATTAAAGAGCAATTAGGAGATTTACCGATTATCGCAGAAAATCTAGGATTTATTGATGAAAAAGCAGAAAAATTATTAGATGATTCTGGATATCCAGGTATGAAGATTCTTCAATTTGCTTTCCCAGGAGAAGATAATCTAGATCGCCCGCATCATTATACACAAAATAGTGTTGCTTACACAGGGACACATGATAATGATGTAGTTAATGGATGGTATGAAAAACTTAGCGAGTCAGAAAGAAAATTAGTTTCTGATTATCTAAATCGTCGTGATGATGAGAAAATTACAGAAGCGATGATTAGAGAAATTTACTCTTCAGTAAGTGATTACGCAATCGTAACAATGCAAGATTTGTTAGATAAAGACGCAACAAGTAGAATGAACGTTCCATCAACAGTTGGAGGAAACTGGGAGTGGAGAATGCTTGCAGAAGATCTAACAGAAGAAATAAAAGAATTTTTAAGAAATATTACAGTAAGATATTCAAGAGAGAGGGTATAAAATGTCATTTAGTAAATATGTATTAGATAATACAAATAAAGAACTAAGTACTTTAGAAAACAAAGATATATATATACAACTATTAAATTATGTAAAAGAAGAAGCTGATAAAAAAGCTCAAAATAATGATAAGAAAAAAGTTTACTACATTTCAGCAGAATTTTTAATTGGTAAACTATTATCAAATAACCTAATTAACTTAGGTATCTACGAAGAAATCGAAAAAGAATTAAATGCAGCTAACAAACGTCTTAGCGATGTTGAGGAAGCAGAATTAGAACCATCACTTGGTAACGGAGGTCTTGGGCGTCTTGCATCTTGCTTCATCGATTCAATTTCATCACTAGGAATCAATGGAGATGGTGTAGGTTTAAACTACCACTGTGGATTATTCAGACAAGTATTTGTTAAAAATGAACAACACGCTGAACCAAACTTCTGGATTGAAGATTCTTCATGGTTAAGAGATACTGATGTTAAATACACAGTGCCATTTAAAAACTTTAACCTAACTTCAACATTAAAAAGAATTGACGTACTAGGGTACAAAAAAGATACTAAAAACTATCTAAACCTATTTGATATTGAATCAGTGGATAGTAGTATTATTGAAAATGGTATTAGTTTCGATAAAACTGAAATCAAGAAAAACTTAACTTTATTCTTATATCCAGATGATAGTGACAAAAATGGTGAATTACTTCGTATTTACCAACAATACTTCATGGTATCAAATGCAGCTCAATTAATTTTAGATGAAGCTATTGCTAAAGGAAGTAATGTACACGACTTATACGAGTATGCATATGTTCAAATTAATGATACTCACCCAAGTATGGTAATTCCTGAATTAATTAGATTATTAACTGAAAAACATGGAATTAAATTTGAAGAAGCGTACACAATCGTTCAAAAAATGACTGGTTACACAAACCACACTATCTTAGCTGAGGCTCTAGAAAAATGGCCATTAGCATACTTAGAAGAAGTGGTACCACACTTAGTAACAATCATCAAACAATTAGATACTGTAATTAGAGAAAAATATGAAGGTGAAGATATTCAAATCATCGATAAAGATGACAGAGTACACATGGCAAACATGGATATTCACTTCTCTAACAGTGTAAATGGGGTTGCATACCTACACACTGAAATTCTTAAAAACTCTGAGTTAAAACACTTCTATGAGTTATACCCAGAGAAATTTAATAACAAAACAAATGGTATTACATTCAGACGTTGGTTAGAGTTCTCTAACAGATCGTTAGCAGCATACTTAAAAGATCTAATTGGAGATGAATATTTAACAGATGCAACTAAATTAGAAAAACTATTAGCATTTGTTGATAGTAAAGAAGTAGCAGCTAAATTAGAAGAAATTAAATATGAGAATAAACTTGTTCTTAAAGAATACCTAAAAGAAACTCAAGGTATCGAATTAGATGAAAACAGTATTATTGATACACAAATCAAGAGATTTCACGAATATAAACGTCAACAAATGAACGCTTTATATGTAATTAAAAAATACTTAGATATTAAAAATGGTAAATTACCAGAAAGAAAAATTACTGTATTCTTTGGTGGGAAAGCAGCACCAGCTTATATTATAGCTCAAGATATCATTCACTTAATTCTATGTCTATCAGAATTAATTAACAATGATTCAGAAGTAAACAAATACTTAAATGTATTCCTAGTTGAAAACTATAACGTAAGTGTTGCAGAAAAATTAATTCCGGCAACTGATATTTCTGAACAAATTTCGTTAGCTTCTAAAGAAGCAAGTGGAACTGGTAACATGAAATTTATGTTAAACGGAGCTTTAACTCTAGGAACATTAGATGGAGCTAACGTAGAAATCGATGAACTAGTTGGACGTGAAAATATCTACATCTTTGGTAAAGAAAGTGATGAAATCATTAAACTTTACGAAACTGCAGGATATGTTTCTAAAGAATACTATGAAAAAGATGGTGTTAAAGAAGTTGTAGACTTCATCGTTTCTAAAGAATTAGTAAAACTTGGAAACAAAGAAAGATTAGAAAGATTATACAACGAACTACTTAATAAAGATTGGTTCATGACACTTATTGATTTTGAGGAATATTACGCTAAGAAAGAAGAAATGTTAGCAGACTACGAAAACCGTGAATTATGGATGAAGAAAGTTATCGTAAATATTGCAAAAGCAGGGTTCTTCTCATCTGACCGTACAATTGCTCAATACAATGAAGATATTTGGAATAAATAAAGAAAAGGGGAACATAATATGAAACTATTAACGATTAATGTACATAGTTGGTTAGAAGAAAATCAACTTGAAAAATTAAATATTTTAGCTAAGGTAATTGTAGAAAAAAATTATGACGTGGTTGCCATGCAAGAAGTAAATCAATTGATTAATAGTGAAGATGTTCAACAAGGGATAAAAACAGATAACTTCGGAAAATTATTATTAGATAAAATTAAGGAATATGGAGAGGATGGATACAGCTATTACTGGACATATTCTCACATAGGATTTGATAAATTCGAAGAAGGATTAGCTATATTAGCTAAGGGTGAAGTTGTTGCCGTAGAGGATTTCTACTGTACGGTACAACAAACCGTAACTTCTATCGAATCAAGAAAAATTTTAAAAGTCGATCTTAAAGTAAATGATGAGATCGTAGAATTTTACAGTTGTCATATGAATTTGCCGACTTGTAAAGGAGAAGACATAGATCAAAATCTTAGCAACCTAATTAATTATACAGATAACAAAAATCTTAAAGTTTTCATGGGAGATTTCAATACGGATTATTTCCATCAAGTAGATGACTACAAAAACATACTTGATAAAGGATTATACGATACTTATGAATTAGCCGAGAAAAAAGATGGGGGAGTTACCGTATATAAAAATATAAGTGGTTGGGAAGATTCTATGTGTCAGAAAAAATTGGATTATGTATTTATAAATAGAAAGTTGAATGTAAAAGAAAGTTTTGTTATATTTAATGACGATAATTATCCAATTATTTCTGATCATAATGGCTTAGAAGTAACATTAGCAGAAAAATAATTATAAGGAGGAAAATGTTATGTTACAAAAAATTCAGCGTTTTGGAGGCGCTATGTTAATGCCATCTATTATTTTCGCATTCTTCGGATTAGTAGTTGGATTAACTTCAATTTTTAAAAACCCTAACTTAGTAGGGAGCATCGCGACAGAAGGAACACTTTGGTATAACTTCTGGTTCGTAGTTGAACAAGGAGGGTGGACAATCTTCAATCAAATGCCGGTAGTATTCGCTCTTGGTATTCCAATTGGTCTTGCTAAAAAAGCAAATGGTCGTGCTGCATTAGAAGCGTTCTTAATCTACATGGTTTTCAACTACTTCATCAACGGATTCTTAACTCAATTCAAATTCTTTGGAGTAGATGTAACACCAGCTCTTAAATTACCTACAGGTATTACAAGAATTGCTGGAGCAATCACATTAGATACTTCAATCATCGGTTCTATCGTTATTGCATCTATCTCAGTATGGATTCACAATAAATACTTTGATAAAAAATTACCTGAATTATTAGGAATTTTCCAAGGGTCAACATTCGTTATCTTAGTTGGATTCCTAATCATGATTCCAGCTGCATTCTTAACAGCTTTATTATGGCCAAAAGTTCAATTAGGAATTGCTGCATTACAAGGATTCTTAAAAGTTTCTGGAGTTGCAGGGGTATTCACTTACACATTCCTAGAAAGAATTTTAATCCCTACAGGATTACACCACTTCATCTATGGGCCATTCATGTTTGGACCAGCAGTAGTAGAAAATGGAATTACAGCTTACTGGGTACAACACATTCAAGAGTTCTCTCAAAGCTCAACTCCATTAAAAGAGTTATTCCCTCAAGGTGGATTCTCATTACACGGTAACTCAAAAGTATTTGGTTTACCAGCAGCAGCTTTAGCTATGTATGTAACAGCTAAAGACAGCAAGAAAAAAGTTGTAGCAGGGTTATTAATCCCAGCGGCACTTACTGGTTTCTTAACAGGAATCACTGAACCAATCGAGTTTACATTCTTATTCGCAGCACCAATGTTATTCGCTACTCACGCAGTATTAGGTGCATTAATGTCAGCAACTATGTACCAATTTGGAGTTGTAGGTAACTTCGGAAGTGGATTAATCGACTTCTTAGCTCTTAACTGGTTACCAATGTTCAAAAATCACTCATCTCAAGTATTCGTTCAAATCGCAATTGGATTAGTATTCTCAGTAATCTACTTCTTTGTATTCAGATTCATGATTCTTAAATTCCAATTAAACACACCTGGACGTGAAGCAGATGATGCTGAAACAAAACTTTACTCTAAACAAGAGTACCGTGAAAAAGGTAAAGAAGCAGCTAAACCAGAAGTTAAAGATGATGCAGCTACTCACGACGATCAAGCTCTTATCATTCTTGAAGGTTTAGGTGGTAAAGATAACATCGTAGATGTTACTAACTGTGTAACAAGACTACGTGTTAACGTTAAAGACGAAAGCTTAGTTAAAGATGATGAATTCTTAAAACGTTCTGGAGCTCTTGGAGTTGCTCGTAACGGTAAAGCTATTCAAGTAATCATCGGATTCTCTGTAGGACAAGTTAGAGAAGCTTTCGAAAAAGAATTACATAAATAAGAATATTATGACAAAAAAGAAATTGATGTAAAAGTCAGTTTCTTTTTTTGTTATGAATGGATAAAAAAATATTATAGATTACTGTTGTATCTTAGTTTTAAAGGGCTACAGGCGTTTTGGAGTATAATAAACTATTATTTAATGATTAATAGAACATTGGATAGTGTATAATATTTTGTGTAAACAGAAAAGTCAAGAGAAGTTGAAAAAAAAG
>NZ_CAUPZX010000026.1:0-26270 GCF_963515875.1 uncultured Gemella sp.
ACCAAAACATCAATATCTTCATTGATATTTTGGTCGTTTTGTCAACAATCTGAGAAATAATGAGTTAATATACATTGTATATTAACTCATTATTTCTAATATTCAGACTCAAATAATTTGTTAATTTGTTTTTAACATGATAAAATAAATAAGTTATAGAATAATTAGAGTTAGGAGGGAACTTATGTCATATGCTTCAGATATGAAAAAAGAGCTGACATTAATAGAAATTACTAAAAATAGAGAATTTTTATCGGAGTTATCTGCTCTCATAAAAATGAATGGTGTTTTAAATATTTCTAATGGAAGACTTAGTTTAAGTTTTCAAACAGAAAATGCTTCAATTGCAAGAAGAATGTTTTCTTTAATTAAGTATTTTTATGATGTTCATGTTAATATTTCTGTGAGGAAGAAATTGAAATTAAAGAAAAATAATGTATATATTTGCCGTTTAGAACAAAGTGTAAAAGAAATTTTAACAGATTTATATATATTAAATGACAATTATACTATGAGAATAGATATAGCTAATGAACTTATAGATACTGACGAAAAGAAGAGAGCATATCTACGTGGTGCGTTTTTAGCTGGAGGCTCGATAAATAACCCTCGTACTTCTAGTTATCATATGGAAATATTTTCGTCATATGAGGAACATAATAAAGAATTAAATGAACTTTTGAATAGTTATAAGTTAAATGCTAGAAGTCTTGAAAGAAAAAAGGGGTATATTGTCTATATTAAAGAATCAGAAAAAATAGCAGAGTTTATTAATCTTGTTGGAGCATTTCAGGCATTATTCCAGTTTGAAGATGAGAGAATAGTGCGTGATATAAATAATTCAGTAAATAGAATGCAAAATTGTGATATGGCTAATATGAATAAAACGGTAAATGCATCTGCAAAGCAAGTAGAAGATATTAATATAATAGAAGAGAGAATTGGACTTGATAATATAGATGAGAAGTTAAGAGTTGTAGCTGAAGCACGATTAAAATATCCTGAGTATCCATTAAAAGAAATAGCAGAAATGATTGAAGATGGTAAATTATCAAAATCAGGTCTTAACCATAGGTTTAGAAAAATAGCTAAGATAGCTAAGGAATTAAAAGAAGGAACATATCAGGCAAAATAAAAAAGTGAGGAAAATTAAATGAGTAAGTGGGATGAACAAATATTAGTTGTAAATAGAAAAGAATTATTTAACAATGAAGAAAATCATTTTTATGGTTTCATAAAAAAAGAAGATGAAAAAACAGGAAAAATTATCGATACATTTGAATCATACGAAGTAAAACGACGTGGAGATATGGAAGAAGATCCTAGCTATAAACAATTAATAGGGTATGTACTATTAAAAGATGTTAATACTGGAGAAGTTTTGGTGTATAAGCGCTTAGTCGGAGGTGGAGAAGCTAGACTTCATGGGAAAGCATCTGTTGGTATCGGTGGGCATATGAACGAAGTAGAAGGAAAATCAATTTTTGAAATGCTAAAAATTAATGCATCACGTGAATTAAATGAGGAAGTAGGAGTTTTAGAAGAAGAAGCTTTAGAGAATCTACAGTTTATTGGATTGATAAATGATGACGAAACAGAAGTAGGTCAGGTTCATATTGGAGTGGTGTACGAATGTAAAGTTGATAAAAAACAAGTGGAAGTAAAAGAAGATGATACTTTAGTTATTAGATGGATGTCTAGTGCTGAGGCTAAAAAAGAAGAAAATTATGAAACTTGGTCAGAGTTTTTAAAACCAATTTTTTAAATTTGAATAAGGATTTCTATAAGATTCTTAATTTTTTAGAAAGTTATATGGAAATTTATAGATGTATTGGTTTATTGATATCTATATAGTTGTTAGATATTTAATAAACTTTGTGGAGTGACTTGATAAAATTTATTTCTCCGGAATCATGATTTTATCAAGTTACTCCCGTTTTTTATATTTTGTATATTGTAAAAAAATCTAACATATAATTGAAAGATATCTTTTAAAAGTGTAAAATATATTTATAAAGTGGTAAATATATAAATTCAATATATTTAAAAATTTTTTAATATGTATATTATGTGAGAAAATGTAACAAAAAGAAAGGGTGTTATTATGTTAAATATTAAGATGGATATGATACAAACAGTAGGTTTAGCTGTTGTAATTTTAATAATAGGTAGGTTCTTACGAAAGAGAGTTAAATTTTTTGAGATATATTGCATACCTTCACCTGTTATAGGAGGATTTCTATTTGCAATAATTAATTTAGTTTTACGTCAATCCAATTTAGTAATATTTGAGTTTGATAATACATTACAGAGTTTCTTTATGACATTATTTTTTACTAGTATTGGATTTAATGCAAGTTGGAGATTGTTAAAAATAGGAGGAAGAAAAGTAATTTTATTTTTAATAGCTTCGATAATATTAGTAGTTTTACAAAATATTTTGGCGGTTGGTATTGGTTATGCAACAGGGGTTGATCCATTGATAGCACTACTAACTGGTTCAACAGCTATGACAGGAGGTCATGGTACAGCAGCAGCTATGGCACCTATCGTAGAAGAATTAGGTCATTCAGGAGCGAAAAGCGTGGCGATAGCAGCAGCTACTTTTGGATTAATTGCTGGTTCAAGCCTAGGAGGGCCACTAGCTAACAAATTAATTAAAAATAAAAAATTAGAAGTTGTTGCAGAAAAAGCTGATAATGAACAAGTAAAAAATGATGAATTTTTATTTAATAATGATGTTAAAAAGTTAGATGGAGAAAGATTTGCTAAAGCATTTTTCATGATTTTATTAGCGATGTTTATTGGTAGCTTTGTTTCAACATTTTTAAATCAATTTCTAAAATTTCCTAGTTACATAGGACCTATGATTGTGGCTGCTATTCTAAGAAATATATCAGATCATACAACTAAGTTTGACCTTCATTACGAAGAAGTTCATATTTTGGAAGATGTTTCATTAAATCTATTTTTGGGTATGGCAATGATAACTTTGAAATTATGGGAATTAAGTAATGTAGCAGGACAACTTGCAATATTATTAGTTTCTCAAGCAGTGTTAGCATGGTTCTTTATTTACTTTGTAACATTTAAATTTATGGGAAGTAATTATGATGCAGCAGTTTTATCTGCAGGGCATGTTGGATTTGGACTAGGTGCTACACCGAATGGTATAGCAAATATGCAAAGTGTATGTGATAAGTATAAGCATTCTCATATAGCATTTTTTGTAATGCCTATAGTTGGAGCCTTGTTTATAGATTTCTTTAATGTAGCAATAATTAGTGGATTCTTCTCATTTTTATCAAGATAAGATATGTTAGGTTTGATTAGTATCGTTTTACTAATCAAACTTTTTTATAAGATTAACTTGATGAAAAACGTATTGTGTAATATAATATTATAAGAATGATTATCATTGTTATCTAATGGAGTGTAGATAAAGGAGAAAAGAGTGAAGAAAAATAATACAACAAAATATAAAATTACAACTGGTATTGTAAGTGTGATTTTAGGAACAATATTTAATATAAAAACTGCAGATGCATACACGTCGTTTAGAAATGCAGTTATTATTGATAAATCAGGAGTAATTCCAGATATAGGAATTAATCCTACAACAAATAATAATTCAACTACAGAAAAAAATAAAAAAACTCCTCCATCAAAATCAGAGGAGAAGAAACCACAAGGGAATGCAGATACGACCAAGTCTGTAGTGGGATCAGAAAAAGAAAAATCAGAGGGGAATAGGGCTGATGTAAAGCCAGAGGAGAGGAAGTCTCAAGGAAATGTGGTCACGACAAAACCTATAGTGGGATCAGAAAAAGAAAAATCAGAGGGGAATAGGGCTGATGTAAAGTCAGAGGAGAAGAAGTCTCAAGGTAATGCGGTTACGACAAAACCTGTAGTGAGATCAGAAAAAGAAAACCCAGTGGGAAAAACAGAGGGGAACAAAGCTGATGTAAAACCAGAGGAGAAGAAACCACAAGGGAATGCAGTTGGGACAAAACCTGTAGTGGAACCAGAAAAACCGATGGACAAGTCAACTATTCTTAGAGAAATTAGGACTTTAATGAAAATAGTGGAGAGAGAATTAGAAAGAATAATAGATTCAAGTAATAAAATAGGAAACCAAGAAATTAACAAACAATTTCTAAGTAGAGATAATCAAGCTTCTGTAGATAATAAAGAAAAGAATCAAGAAACATTAAAAGCTAACTTAGCAGGTCGTCTAGTTGAAGTGTCATTTGAAAAAGGTAGTATTTCTGCAGAAAAATTATATATAGAACCTTTAACTGATAGTAGTTTGATTCAATTTATTTCTAATAAATTGGGGGGAAAATATAATGTAATTGAAACTTTTGAAATTCATTTTGAAAAAAATAATATAAAAGTTGATAGTAATATTGAACGAAAAGTAAAAGTTGCAGTAGTAAAAAAAGAAAATTATGATTTAGAGGTTTATCATATATCCGAAGATAAGAAACTCGAAAAAATAGATAGTATTTATACTGAGGGAATAATAACATTTAAAACAAACCATTTCAGTAAATTTACTATTGTGGAAAAAATAAATATTGGACCTAAAGACTTAGAAGAAAGAACCAAAATAGAAATTCCAGAAAAGGATAAAAACAAGGCTATCGATGAAGAACTATCAAAAACAAACTCTTATAAATTAAATTCGGAGAAGAAAATATTGCCGAAGACAGGTGTAACTTCAACGTCTTTAGAAATCTTGGGAGTTGGAATGATTTTATTGGCATATTTTATTAGAAGAAAACAAAATATTTAAAAAGAGAATAAAGGAACGATTGTATGTGCAATCGTTCCTTTATTTATTCTAGTTTAAAATTTAATTAATCTCTTTCGATTTTTGTTATTCCACGCATATATGGACGTAGAACTTCTGGAACTGTAATAGAACCATCTTCATTTTGATAGTTTTCAATGATTGCAGCTAAACAGCGCCCAACTGCTAATCCAGATCCATTTAATGTGTGGATAAATTCAACTTTTCCAGTGTCTTCACGTTTGAAACGCATATTAGCACGGCGAGCTTGGAAATCTGTACAATTTGAACATGAGCTAATTTCTTTATATGCATTATAACTTGGTAACCAAACTTCGATATCGTATGTTTTAGCACTTGAGAATCCAGTATCTCCAGAGCATAATGTGATTACGCGATAAGGTAAGTTTAATTTTTTAAGAATGTTTTCAGCATGACCTGTCATGATTTCTAATTGTTCATATGAATTTTCAGGTTTAGCGAAACGTACCATTTCTACTTTGTTGAATTGGTGAAGACGAATTAATCCACGAGTATCGCGTCCAGCACTTCCAGCTTCTGATCTGAAGCAGATACTGAATGCAGTAACACCTTTTGGTAACATATCTTCAGTTAAAATTTCTCCGTTGTAGTAGTTTGTTAATGGTACTTCTGCAGTAGGAATAAGTGTTAATCCTTCAGACTCAACAGTATATACATCCTCAACGAATTTAGGGAATTGTCCAGTACCAAATAATGCAGTTCTATTAACTAATTGTGGTACCATAAATTCTTCATATCCGTGTTCAACTACATGAGTATCAATCATAAAGTTTATTAAAGCACGTTCAAGAAGAGCTCCGGCTTTTTTATAGAATACAAATCTACTTCCTGAGATTTTAGCTGCACGTTCAAAGTCTGCAATATCTAATTGTTCAACTAGATCCCAGTGAGCTTTTGGTTCGAAGTCAAACTCTCTTACTTGTCCGATTCGACGAACTTCGATATTTTCATCTTCATCTTGTCCGATAGGAGTTTCATCTGAGATAAGGTTAGGGATTCTAATAATTTTTTCGTTGATTTCCTCAGCGATTTGTTTTACTTCGATATCGCGAGCAGTGATTTCATCAGATACGTATTTCATATCAGCAATTACATCTGAAGCATCTTCACGTTTTCTTTTTAAAATAGCAATTTCTTCACTTTTTTTGTTACGAAGAGCTTTTAAATCTTCAACTTGAACAAGAAGTTCACGACGTTTTTTGTCTAAATCTATAAGTAAATCAACTACATCTGTTTCTAAGTTTCTAGCTGCTAATTTTTCTTTTACCATCTCAGGGTTTGCTCTAAATAATTTAATATCTAACATATTTCTATTCTCCTTTTATGTATATATTTTAAATTGAATTTGTTTATAAAATAAAAATCCCTTACGTCTTTGACGTAAGGGACGATTAATTTCTATACCGTGGTTCCACCCAAATTCAATCTAAAAAGATTCTTGAAATTTAATTTGATGTTATTTTATAGTAGAATTTTAAAATAAACAATAAGTACTTTCAGCATATATACTCTCTCTGGAAATGTTTTTAGATTAAAACATGTCTATTATCAAATTATATATATTTATTTAAAATTAATTTTACTCCATATTAAGCTTTGTTGTCAAGTGTTTTTTTGTATTTATTTTATTTTTCTACCGTTGAATTGTTTGAAGTATCTTCTTTTGCTGCAACGTTATTAGAAGTATTTTCTTTTTCTATATTGTTTTTATTTTCGTTGTTTGTTGTGTTGTTTTCTTGATTTGAAGCTTTATTTTCTGAGTTAAGAGTCGTACTGTTTTCACTGTTTGTTGAAGTTTCTTTAGGTTTAGCATTTGCGATTAGGGCGGCTAGTAATCTATCGATATCATTAACTAATATTGTCTCGACTTTACCACCTAATGAGAAGTTTACTGCTTTTCCATATGGCGTTTCAATAATATTTAATGAATCTGGAGAAAGTTTAAAGATTCCTGCAAGTAAGTTAACTTTAGCAGTTTCTTCAGGAGTAAGTTCTACTTTTTTATTATCTGTCGTATTATTTTCATCTTTAGGAGTACTTACTTCATTGTTAGGTTGACTTTCTGTAATACTATCATTGTTATCTTTTTCTTTTTTAGTGTTTTCTTCTGTTTTAGGTACAGTATTTTCAGCTGATTCAGTTGTTTTATGTGCATATTTTTCAAAATCTGCTTTGTCATATTTGGCATTAGAGAATTCGATTGGAAATGTTGGATCGTTAGCCTCTTTAGCGAATTGATTAGCTGAAGAGCGAAGTGTTGTACCATCGCTATCAGTTTCATTAAGTTTCTTATATTTTTCACCGAATTCTACTTTTGAACTTTCATTGTGTTCTAAGGCATAGTGAAGAGCATTTTTCGCATTAATAAGTCTTGTAACTAATGTTCTCATTGGTGTTCTAGTGATGGATGCTTGAGATTCATAAGAATCTTTTACAAGAGACGCAAGTTCTTCACGTAAGTTATTATCAATTTTGTCACTATCAATATTTTCTAAGAAGTATTTTATGTAACTAACTGTTGTTATACCTTCACGATCTTCGAATTTTTTAAGTTCATCTAACATATGGCTAACTTTATTTAGTGTATTAGCATCTTTGTTCTCACTAGCTCTATTTAATTCGTTAGTTAAGTCTGTTTTAGAAAGACCATATTTTTCAATATCAGTATCTTTAACTCGGTTAAGTAGTGTATTGTATTTTTTAACTAATTCATCATTTTTTGCTGTGTCAGCATTTGTTTCTTCTTTGATATATTTTTTGTCAAAATTATTTAACATTTCTAAATATCCATTAGTAGAGTTAGTAGGTAATTCTTCTATTGTAGCACGCAATTGATCTAGTGCACGATTAACACGATTAGCTTGTTTTTTATCATTGTTGTGTTTAGAAAGATTATTTGCTTTAAGTTCATCGATTCGTTTAAATACAGCTTCTTTATCAAAATCACCGGCAACATAGTTTCCTGTGATATTAGGAATTCTATTTTTGTAATAGATGTTAGCTCCCTTAGAAAGAATTTTAACGTAGTGATCATGATCTCCATGAGGTATCACAAATTTATCTCCATCACGTTTAATTTTATCTGCAGGAATTCCTGTACGTTTTGATAAAGCAAGTAATTCATTTTCGAAATCCACCTCATCATCACCAGTAACTTCAGGAATATAGAATTTTTCACGAGGAACTAGGTAAGGGTGAATATGTGTTGGATCGTATGCATGTGCTGGTTCATTAAAGACAAAAAAGTTTTTTGTTACTTTAACAGCTTCTTTAGGCACACCATAAACTTCAGCAATATAATTAATTTGTTTTTGAATTTCATCAGTAATAGTAACTTCAGTTTCATCAACATGAATTGCATTTAATAGTACAGTATGACTGTGATCAACATGCGGATAAGTTAATGCTTGTCCATTTTCAGTGTCTATTAATTTGATTAGTTTAGCATCTATTCCTAGTATTTTAGCTAGGTGATTAATTTTTTTTGTAACTTCTTCAGAATAATGTTGTTCAGTACCTTTAGAAGGTTTGTTAATCTCAGTATTATTAACTGTAGGTTTATCATTAGTTGAATTATTAGGAACATTAACTATATCATTTAATAGTGTTGTAGTACCATTATATGAAAGGGCCTCTCCTTTATCTGTTGAGACAAATTTGATTGAATCTCTATTAACATTTTTTTCTTTTACTAGATAATTAATTTTCTCATTTACCTTGTCTTCTAAGGCTTTATATTCATTTTTAGCTTTTTCTAAGTATTGTTTAGGAATTAGAGATTCGAACTTAGAATTAACCAATTGTTTGTAAAATACAAAGTGTTGATGTCCGCTATGATCCACAACTAAACCTAATGATGTAGGTACACCTACTGTATTTTCTTTTAAAATAAATCCATCACTAGTCTCAAATTGTACACCAGCAAATGATAAGACACTAGGTCTTATTACTGTGTTGTCAACTTTAGGCTGTTCAACTTTATTTTCTTCTGGTAGCGTCGGAGTAGGAACAACTGGAGCTGGTCTAGTAGTTTCTACAGGTCTTTCTACCTCAGGTAAAGTTGGTGTAGGAACAACTGGAACTGGTTTGATAACTTCTGTTGTTCTTTCCACTTCTGGTAATGTTGGTGTAGAAACTGTCGGTGTAGATGCAGTACTTTCTTCTTTGTGTTCAACTTTATTCTTTGGAATATAGTGGAAGTGATCTCCATGACGTATTGTGTAACCATTCTCGTCTTCCGCTACTATATCTTTTGGATTAAATTTATATCCATCGTCAGATACTGCATCTTCTCCATGATGGTTATGATGTTCATGGTGTTCAACGTTTGACATATTCTCATGATGTTCGTGGTGTACACCGCTTGCTAGATTATTTGTAGGAGTATTTATTGTCGTAGTATTAGATGTAGTTTCTTGGTTATTTATTAAATATTCCCACTGTGTTCCTCTTAATTGTGAGTAAGGTATTACGTGTTGGTGATTACCGTGCTGAACTATAAGACCAAAATTATTTCTACCTATGATATCACTCTCACCTTTAAATATATACCCATCGCTTGTTGGTGTTGTTACTCCTGCTGATGATGTTCCTAATGCAGGATTTACTCCATTTTCTTTTGCTTGTGATAATTGAGAAGCTGATAACTCGCTTTTTTTAATATAGTGGAAGTGATCTCCATGACGAACTACATATCCATCTACTGTCTCACTAACAATATCTTTTGGATTAAATGTGTAGTGATCGCCACTTTCTTTAGTTTCACTTGATTCACCATGATTATGGTGATGATGGTGATGATGTGCATGAGCTGAAATTTCTTTTGCTGTTTTTTCATCTACAACATTATCTTGAGTTATCCCTTCTTTTGGATAATAGTAGTATTTACCATTAACTTTTATAACATACCCTTGTGCAAGTTCATACTGTATATCTTCATTTTTTAATTTATAATCTTTATTTTTATAAATTAATGAATCAAGAATTTTAGCGTTATAAGGTACTAATCCTTTTTCAAAGTGACTATGGTCCCCGTGAAGAGTAACATAACCAGCATCAGTTATTTCACTCACAACTACTGAGCTCACCTTATCAGAGTAATTAATTTTTTTTGCTTGAGCTGTATTACTAATTAGCGGTGCTGTTTCATAGGCATGTTGCTTTCCGTATTCATATCCAGCGAATGCTGATAAACCTATTACTAACGATCCGCACGCACTAGAAATAATCATCTTTTTCTTATTCATATATATTCTCCTTAATTTCAATTCGAAATAATTTCGATTTATTATAACATGTTTAATAAAGTTTGTAAATAGAAATATTTACGATTTAAAAGAACTGAAAAAATATTTAGGGTTATTTTATTTATATAGTTAGTTTAAGAGTATGCTTTTCTATTTATATTCATTAGGGAGCTACATTATATTTTTTATATTATTTATGATATAATAAACTGGTAATTAAATTCTAAGGAGGGGTACTTATGACACAATTTGATTTTGAAAAATTAGTTGATGCTGAGTATTTATTAAAAAATAGAACTAATGATAAAGTTATAGTTATTGATGCTAGAGGAAGTATGTTAGAAGAGGGTTCTTTAATGTATGACAAAGCAGTAGTTGTTGATTGGACTGATATAAGTCTATTGGGAGAATTTGGAGGGGAAGAATTAGGAAAATTATTATCTAAGGAAAATTACCAACAAATCTTCAAAAAGTTAAGTATCTCTCATGATTCAGAAGTCTTAGTTTATGGATTTACAATGCCAGAACATGGATTTGGAGATGAGGCACGTGTTCTGTATACATTTAAGTATACAGGATTAAATAACGTCAAGTTTATCGATGGTGGATTCAAACAAGTTGAAAAACTTGGATTTAACAAAAACTACGAATCATCATCTGATAGAATTGATGTTAGTGATGTAGTTCGTAGCGAAGCAACTAACAACGACCAAGCTATTTTTACAAACGAATTATTGTTGAAAATTGGTGATGAAGATGTTCAAATTATTGATACTAGATTAGAAGTTGAATACAATGGGCGTGTTATCTATGGGGAGAATAAAGCAGGTCATATTCCTGGTGCAATTTCTCTACCATTTAATTCGTTAGTTGATAGTAATGGATTCTTAAAATCTAGAGAAGAATTAGAAAAATACGTAACTGATAAAGGTTTAGATAAAAATAAACTTCAAATTACTTATTGTACAACTGGAGTTCGCGCTTCATATGTTGCAGTAGTACTGGAGGAATTAGGATTTGAAGTGCGAAACTATGAACCATCATTTGCGAGATATGCTAATGTTGGTGAAGTTGTATTAGACTAAAATAATAAGGAGAATTTGTATAGAAAATGAATGATATGACAGGATATCTATTTTGGGGATTTTTAATAGTTTATGGTGTGGTAATGTTTTTATTATCACCAAAGAAGGTAACAGAAGCAGGATTCTTTAGAGGTGATGGCAACAGAGGGGAAAAACCTACGGAGATGATGCTTATGTTAAGTATTTTTATAAGTTGGATTTTTGCCAAATCTGTAACAAATGCTGCAAATTTAGGTGCGCAATATGGATTTGTAGGTGGTCTTGCTTATGCTACATATTGGCTTTGTATTCCTATTTGTGGATTAGCAATTTATAGATTAAGAACAAAGTACCAAGCAAAAGGATTAGTAAGTTTCTTAACTTCTAATTATGGAAAAGCAGCTTCTGTTGCATTTTCAGCAGCGATACTTATTCGTTTATTTAATGAGGTATGGAGTAATACGTCTGTAGTAGGAGGATACTATGGAAAAGCAGGTAGTAAAGAATTTATCATCTCTGCGATTCTATTTACTGTTATAACTTTAGGTTATACTGTACTTGGTGGATTAAGAAGTTCAATCGTAACTGATGTTATACAAGCTGTTATTTTCATATTCTTTGTAGGTTGGGTAGTTGCTTTAATTTTACCGCAGCACAACATTAGTGATTTCGTAACATCAGGAAATTGGGTGATGAACGCTGGTGTAGATATGTTACTTGTTACGATTCTACAATTATTTAGTTATCCATTCCATGATCCAGTACTAACGGATAGAGGATTTATAGCTAGTGAGAAAACTATGCTTCGTGCATTTTTCGTATCTGGTATACTAGGATTCTTCTCTATTCTAATCTTTAGTTTCATTGGTATTCATGCGAAATTAATTGGAATGGAAGTAAGTAGTAATGTTCCAGCAGCTTTAGGTAAGACTTTGGGTGTGGCAGGATACTTCGCTATGATAGTAGTAATGGTTTCTGCGGCAGGGTCAACGCTGGATTCTACATTTGCAAGTTTAGGGAAATTAACTGCCAAAGATTTACCGGAAATGTCTAATAGAGGATTAAAAAATCCTAAGAAAGTCGCAGTGTTATTTATGATTACATTTGCGATTATAGGTAATCTTCCAATGATTATGGGAACAGATATTCTTAAAGCTACAACGATTAGTGGAACAATGGTAATTGGACTAGCACCGATTTTCTTATTACACGGTTTTGTTAAACCAACAAAATTAGGATTCCACTTGAGTTTTTGGATTGGAATTATTTTAGGAATACTATTAACTATTGATTTAATTCCTACAAGTTGGGCTATTGGTACAGGTAAGAATGCATTACTTTTAGGAGTTAATTTATACGGATTAATTTTATGTACTATCGGTTATGTAGTACCAGGAATGTTCGCAAAAAGTAAATAAATATAATATAATAAAAGTAAAGACGGTAAGTCTTTACTTTTATTATATTTGGAGAGAGGTATATGGAAAAAGGTAGAAATTGTTCATTAGAGTATATTCTTCAAAAGGATTGGACAAAGAAAAGTAAAAAATTAGAAGAGGAAGTAATCTATATAGTTGGAGGATTATATGGAAATAGTTATGCTTTAGAAATTATCAATAAGATGGCACAAGATGAAAATGCGAAGGTAGTTTTTAATGGTGATATGCATTGGTTTGATGTCAAAAAAGAAGATTTTTTAAGGATTGAGGAGTTATCTAAAGAGGGTATAAAACTCCTAGGAAATGTTGAGTTTGAATTGTTAAATAATACATCATCTTTAGGGTGTGGATGTAATTATCCCGAGGACGTTAGTGATGGAGTAGTAGAGCGATCAAATATTATTCATAATATAATGAAAGAGAATATTAAAGGTGATCAAATTCTTAATGATGTAAAAGAACGATCAAAAACTTTAGTATTAGATTTTTTTGGTAAAAAAATTGCAATCACTCATGGTGATGAAAAAAGTATGTCTGGTTGGGAATGTTCAAATGATAATTTAAAATTAGAAGCTAGAAAGAAAGAATTAGACAATTGGTTTAAAGAGAATGATATAGATATATTAGCAACAACTCATACATGTTTGCCAGTAGTATATAATAATGGAAGAAATATTGTTATTAATAATGGTGCAGCGGGAATGGCGAATATACAGGGACAAACCTTTGGTCTATTTACTAGAATAGCTAGAAGTAAGCATGAAAAGTCGATTATTTCACAAGAGATAGGCGGATTATTTATTGAGTTAGTGAAAATTGATTTTGACATAGAAAAATTCAAATTTTGGTTTGAAAGAACTTGGAGTGAGGGTTCATCGGCAAGTATTTCTTATAAGAATCGTATAATTAATGGAACTTTATTGGCAATAGAAGATATTATTGTATAGGAGAAAAAATGATTAGAAAAGCAAAAAGAGAAGATTTTAAAGTAGTAGAAGGATTATTTGAGTTTATTAAATCATTAGGGATAGATATATTTAATGATTATTCAGAAGAAAAAATTTTTAAGATTTTGGAATATGTATTTGTGTCTGATTATGATAGATTTAGTTACAAAAATTGCATGGTTTTTGAGAAGGAAGGTGTGATTAAAGGATTTTCTTTTACATATCATTATGATGAAGTTGAAAAAATGAAAAAATTTTGGTGTGATGAAATCATAAGTCACTTTGGTTTGAAAGAAGATACGATAATTTTCGATTATGATGAAGTGTTAGAAGGGGAATTTTATTTAGACACTTTATTTGTTTTTTCTGATGCCAGAGCAGAAGGTATTGGTAATAAACTATTAACAGAATTTGTTAATAGTGGACAATCTAAGTTAAGTTTAAATGTTGCTCAGTCTAACTTTAGAGCCAGAAAATTATATGAAAGTTACGGGTTTAAAAAAGATTGTGAAATATTTATAGGTCATGAGGAATATGATCATTTAATAAAAAGAAAATAAGTTGCTCAAATCGTATTTTCAGAAAATTTATTTTAATTTTAAAAAAATAAATTACCAAATTAATAAAATATATGATATAATTAAGTCTATGTATAAAATATAAGGAGAAAGAATATGACTGAACTATTAAGAAAAGATCAAAAAGTAGATAATACTTGGGACTTGGAATCAATTTTTAAAACAAATGATGATTTTTGGAACCAATTTAATGAAGTAGAAGCGTTTATTCCTAAGATAAAAAATTATAAAGGAAAAGTATTGGAAGGAGCTAAAGGCCTTTTAGAAGTATTTAAAGTTGAAGAAGAATCGATGTTGAAAGTTGAACAGTTATCAATTTATTCATCTTTAAAAAAAGATCAAGACAGTACAGATCCATTTTATGCTGAATTATATGCAAAAACAAGAAATTTAAGTTCTAGATTTTATGCTGAATGGTCATTTTTAAAACCAGAGCTACTTTCGATTGAAGAGAAAGTTCTATTAGGTTATGTTAAAGAACTTGATGAATTGGCGGTTTATAAGTTTGAGTTAGAAAAGTTAAATAAAAAACGTCAGCATACTTTAGATCCTGAACAAGAAAAAATTATTTCAATGGCTGGTGAGGCACTGAGTGCGTGCGATGAGACTTTTGCTGCATTAAATAATGCTGATATATCTTTTGATACTGTAGAGGATAAAGATGGAAATGAACATACTTTAACTCATGGTACCTATGGTACATACATGGAAAGTACAGATAGAGTTTTAAGAAAAAACACTTTTCATGCACTATATGATTATTTTAAAAAACATAACAATACTCTAGCTGCAACACTTGGCGGAAATTTAAAAAGAAAAAAATACTATGCTGATGTATACAAATACTCATCAACTCGTAATAATGCACTATCTAATAATTTAATTCCAGAAGAAGTGTATGATAATTTAGTGTCGGTAGTGAATAAAAAAATTCCGGCTTTACAAAAATATTATGAACTTCATAAAAAAGTAAAAGGATTTGACGATTTTAGATTGTATGATAGAGGTGTTTCGATGGTAGAAGGAGAACCTATTAAATTTACATTCGAAGAGGCTCGTGATATAGTTTTAGAAGCGGTGAAACCTCTGGGAGAAGAGTATGTAAATGATATGAAAAAAGCATTTACTGAACGTTGGATTGATATTTATCCTAATAAAGGAAAGCGTTCAGGAGCTTATTCATGGGGAGGTTATACAACAAAACCATTTGTTCTCTTGAATTTTGATGGAACACTAAATGATGTATATACTTTAATTCATGAACTTGGACACTCAATGCATTCATTCTATACTCGAAAAAATCAACCATACGTTTATGGAAGTTATTCAATATTTGTAGCAGAGGTAGCGTCAACATGTAATGAAGCATTGTTAACAGAATATCTTTATAATAAATTTGAAAAAGAAGGAAATTATAATGGAATGCTACGTGTCCTTAACCAAGCGCTAAGTGGATTTGTAGGTACAGTTTATAGACAAACGCAATTTGCAGAATTTGAGCATACTATAAATCAACATCTTCAAAATGGTGATGCAATAACAGCGGATTATTTAAATAATGAATATTTCAACCTAGTTAAAAAATACTATGGAGATGCATTTACTTATGATGAGGATATAAAATATGAGTGGTCAAGAGTTCCGCATTTCTATTATAATTACTATGTATATCAGTATGCAACAGGATACTCTGCTGCACAAGCTCTATCTAAACTAATTTTAAAAGATAGTAACAATGCTAAGATTTATATTGATGAATTCCTTTCAAAAGGAAATTCTAATTATCCAATTGAAGTTCTAAAAAATGCAGGTGTCGATATGTCTAAACCTGAAGCAATAGAATTAGCTCTTCAAGATTTCGAAGAAAAAATAGATAAATTTGAGAAACTATATTTTTAGTATTAAAAAAATTCAAAGGGACTGACCAAAAAGTTCTAAAACTTAACAATTTTTATATGAGAACTCATAGACATAGTGGTTTATTGATATCTTAATTAGCTTTATAAAAGCTTTTGAGATATCTAATAAACTACGCGGGAGTGACTCGACAAAATCGATTTCTACGAAATCATGATTTTTGAGTCACTCCCTTTTATGTTTTTCTTTTTAATGTTACTAAAACTAATTCTATTCTGTTATTTATTCTTATAGGAAATGAACTATTCCCAAGACCACGAGATACAATAAGTGTTGAATTATTTTGTATATATTTTCCGCTAGTATATTTTGGGAAAAATCCTTGGCTAGGAGAAAAAATTCCACCAAAAAATGGAATTCTCCATTGCCCACCGTGTGCATGTCCAGAAAAAATTAGATCATAATTGGCTTCTATATATATTGGAAATTTTTCAGGTCGATGTGATAATAAAATATTAAAATGATTAGCCAAGTTTAAATCTTCTAACGTTTTCTTAAAGTTTGCTTTATGATTTAAATTATCTTCATTTTTAAAATAATTATAGTCTTCCACCCCAACTAGATTAATAGATTCACTGTATTTTTCTAATAATATTGAGCTATTGTTTAAGTTAATAATATTTAATTTATGTAGTATTTCTGTTAATCTTTCATATTCTTCAGGAAGTCTTAATTCATGATTACCAGAAACAAAATAGCATTGGGAAATTACGGAAAGTTGACAAAGTATATTGTACGCAATATCCATGTCGTTGTTATAACTATCTAGTAGATCACCGGTAATGACTATAATATCTGGTGAGAATTTTTTTATTTTATTTATAAATGTAATATCACTAGAACCAACTTTGTTACAGTGAATATCACTTACTTGAGCAATTTTAAAATTATCAAATTCCTTAGGTAGGTTGTTAAAACTAAGGAGTGTTTTTGTTGTTTTTAGATTTTTATTTTGTCTAATTATTGAACTGGCTGCGATAAGAGGGGCCAAAGCCAAAAGTTTATGATTCATTATTTTCACCTATTATATTTCTTCTAATAATAACTACGTTGTTATTTTAAAATATTATACCATAATGCTTAAATTATGTTAAAATATAAAGTGGTTAATAAAGCAAATTAGAGGATGAATTCATGATAAAAATAGAAAAAATAGATAATATAGCCGCTTCTAGAAAATACCCACCGACATCACCACAGTGGCAAGCAATTGCTATAACAGGGGCAGATATTCTTGTTGCTGCAGCGGCAGGAAGTGGTAAAACAGAAGTTCTTTCTGAAAGAATAGCAAGAAAAGTAGCAACAAATAGATGGGATATAGATAAACTATTAGTCTTAACGTTTACAACAGCCGCAGCTAAGAATATGATTGTTAGAATTGAAGACAAAATAAGTGAACGATTATTATCGACGAAAAGAGAAGAAGATCTTTTGTTTTTACGAAAACAAAGAATGTTAATGAATGATGCTTATGTAAGTACAATTGATAGTTTTTGTTTAAATGTACTAAAAAAATTTTATTACTTAGTTGAAGAAAAAATTGATAATCAAATCACGTATTTATCACCGAATTTTAGTATTCTTGCAAATAGTAAAGGATTATTAATTGAAACTATAGGAAATGTTCTTGAAAGATTTGTACAAGAAGATTCTATCAGTTCAGATTTGTTGTTTGCTATATTTGGATCTAAACAAAATATTAGTTCATTTATTATGGATATATATTATAAATTGCTGAATATCCCAAACTTTTTAAATTATTTAGATACTGATTTTACTAGATTTAATTCATTGTCATTAGAAAAACTCAATATAACTGAAGTTGAGGTAGTGAAAGAATTTGAAAAAATAGAAGAATTAATTGGAACAGAAGATATTACCAAAGCATTAAGTTTTAGTAGATTTATAAATAAATGTTTAGAAAACAAGTTGAAACAGCCAAGTATAGATATTTTATCGCTAGTTGATTTAGATACTAACAAAAAAGAAAGGATTAATAAATATTTTCAAATAGAAGAAATTGAAAAGAGTAACCTAGAACAATTAGAAGAAATTAAAATTATTGAAAATAACCTTATTTCTCAATTGGAAATAAAAGATAATGTATTCGATACAGCACTACTTAATAGTATTTATAATTCTCTTATAGATTATGTTGATTATTTTAAAATAATTGAAAAGATGGATATACTTTCTAAATCTATAATAAATTTATTAAAGAAAGTTCATAATGATTTTATAAAAAGAAAACGTGAAAATAATTTCTTAGACTTTTCTGACTTGAATCATCTTGCTATAAAGGCTTTAACTAAGGAGGAAAATAATGAAATTGTCCTTAGTGAAGCAGCACAGTATTATAGAAATTATTTTTTAGAGATATATGTAGATGAATATCAAGATAATAACAACCTTCAAGAGTATATATTGAATTTAATTAGGGGAGAAGATGTTTATTTTTTCAGAGTTGGTGATGTTAAACAGGCGATTTATGGTTTCAGAGGGTCTAATCCTGATCTTTTTGAACAAAAATATAATAGTTATAAAAAGTTAGTAATTGATAATTATAATATAGAAAATGAATATTCTTTTGAAAGTGATTCAGAGGGAATTTGTATAGTATTAAAAGAGAACTTCAGAAGTGACGAGAATATCTTAAAATGTAGTAACTTTATTTTCAATAGATTGATGGGGAATAAGAATGCAGGTGTAAGTTATGATGAAGATAGTGCTTTATATTATCCTAAAGCAAAAGAAAACAAAGAGCATGAAATAATACCTACAAAATTCATAAATGGTAAAACTAATTATTTCACAGGAGATGCTATAGAGGATAAGAAAAATTATAGAGAACAGTCTATTGAAAATATTGCTTGTGAAATATTAAATGGTGTAAAAAAAGGGAAAAAATATAGTGATTATGCTATTTTGGTTAGAAATAGCACTAAAATGAATAGTTTTAAAGAAATTTTCAGTAAATACAATATACCTCTATTTTTCAAAGAAAAAGTTGGTTTTACAGAATCTACTTGTTTTAATATATTGTATAATTTGTTAAATTTCTTGGATAATACAAATAGAGATGCAAGTTTATTAGCAATTTTACATACTGAAATTTTTGATTACAACAATGATGAATTATTACAATTATCACTACAAAAAGGTAAAAGTCTTTTTGAAAAATTACAAAATAGTAAAACTGAGAAAGACAACAAAACTGAGAATCAAATAAAAAAATGGTTAAACTTTAGTTTGAATAATTCTTTGCCGAATTTATTAGAGTGTATAGAAAGTGATATAGATTTTAGAAATTATTTGGTAACAATAAGTGTAGATGATGAAGAGTTAGATTATTTTGAGAATTTTGTTGATATTGTAAATGAATATCAAAGAATAGATAATAAGTTATCAGGATTAGTTAGTCAATTAAAAACAATAAAAAGTGAAGAAGTTTTTGAAACGAAAAAAAGAACTCCAAATGATAGTGTAACATTGTCTACCATTCATATTTCTAAGGGATTAGAGTATAAAGAAGTTTTTGTAGCAGATTTAGATACTTTGTTTAGTAAAAGAGGATATACTGGTGAAGCATTATTTACAGAAAACTTTGGTCTAAGTATCAATGTAGATAATATATGTGAAAGGTTAGGGTATAGCTGCTCTAATGTTGAAAAACTAAATAGATTACATAATTATAATAGTATTTTGATTAAACTACGAGAAAGAGAAGAAGAAGTTCGTAATTTATATGTTGCGCTAACTCGTGCAAAAAATGCTTTGTTTATCGTAAGTCCTAATGGTGTTGAATTAAATAATGATGAAGCTAAAGACAAAACTTTATCTCAAGCTCTTATTGAAGATGATAATTTTGAAAAGATTTTAAATAATCTTTTAAGTGAATACGAAGCCGGTTTCGATTTTGAAAATGAACGTGATGCAAAATTTGAAGGGTATGCAACTGAACCTTTTTATAAAGAAACTGAAGCGGAGTTTAAATTTGATTTAGAAGACTTTTATAAGAATTTTGAGATGAAGCAACAGAATAAAGATGAAAATAATAAAGTAGAGGTTAGGGATAAAATATTTCCAGCCAAAACATCTTATAGTGCTTTGAAAAAAATCAATACAGACGCTAGTACTTTTATACAAAAGAAAGAAAAACGTGGATATTTAGAATTAACAACTTTAAAAAGTACAAATTCATCTAGTAAGGCAATTTTAAGAGGTAATATTATACATAAGTTATTTGAAAAGATTGTTAATGATATTAGAAATGGTATGAAAATTCTAGAAGTTAGAGAGTATATTAATAACTTAAAGAAAACAGATAATCTATTTCAAAATATTAAAGAAAATAGAATTTTGACAGTTGAGGAATTTGATATAATAAATAATGAGGATGACTTAGAAAAAATTGAGAATTTTGTAAATAGTGAATTAATGAATACTATTTTGTCTGCAGAATTTTGTCAGACCGAAATAGCATTTACAACATCTAAAAAAGCTAGAGAACTATATAAGGAAAGTGATAGTGAAATAGCTGTAATTTTACAGGGTGTTGTTGACTTGTTTATTCGTGTATCTAATAAAGAAGCAATAATTGTGGATTATAAAACAGATCATGTTACAACTAAAACTGGAGAAAATATTTTAAAAGATAGACATAAAGAGCAACTTAGAATTTATAAAGAAGCAGTTGAAGATTATTATCAATTAGAAAATATTAAAACATATGTTTATTCTTATGTATTATCAAGGCTGATTGAAGTTGAATAAAAACTTAGCACATTGTTAGTAAGGGTTAATTGTGGTATAATAGGAATTAAATTTGAATAATAAAATTTGGAGGTGAAAGCGTGAAATATATAGTTTGTAATAGTGAAACTGCAGTTTTAAATAGAATGTATGATGAATTTGAAAAGAATATTGAGGATGGGGCAGTTATTTGTTTACCAGAAAATATAATAAACACTCAGTTCACAAATAGAATGATTGATGATAATAAGACTGGGAAATATCGTTATAAACACGTTATAATGTTAGGGCAAAGAGAGTTTGCTGATATTGATATTGAGGAAAGATTTGGGTTATATAGATATGCAAGACATGAATTATTTAAAAAAATTGATGTTGAAACGAAGAATATCTATTATCCACAGACGCTAAACAGCAATGAGTGCGAAGAGGAACTTAATAACTATAAAGAAGTGCTTGGAGAGAATCCTATCGATGTTGCGGTAGTATTTTTAGGTTCTGATGGGGGAATATTAGATTATCGTTATGCTGATGAGGTAAATAAAGATCTTCATATTGTTGAATTTTCAGATGGAGAAAAAGCTCAACTACAAGAAGCGGGTATGGAAATTACGGGTAATAAACTGATCAGTATTGGCTATGAAAACCTGATGTCTGCTAGAAATTTATTTGTTGTTGTTTTAGGAAAAGACAAGAGACAGTATATTGCAGAGTTATTTGAAAATGAGGATACAGAAAATAAAACTGTGTTATCAATCTTGAATAATCATAAGAATTTATTTATTTTTACAGATAAAGAAGCTAGTTATAAATCTGAAGAAGAAGTAAATAGATTAATTAAACAAAGACAAAAAAAATTAGAAATTAAAGAACGTGAAGAAAGACTTCAAAATGAGGAGCTAAAAAAGGATAGGTAATATATATGAATGATTATCAGAGAATTATAGACTATGATTTTAGCGATACAGTTCTTGATGATAAACTTGTTGTAAAATTTAAATTGAAGAAAACATTTACTGAAGACCAATTTATTAGTTTGTTTTCTCCTAAAAAAGGAGAAAGATTTATTATAAGGACACCAGATACGAAATCATCTATAATTGGAATTGGTTATGAAGCAACGTGGTTGTTGGATTCTAACGATTTTTTAACAAGTTTTGATAATAGTAGCGTCTTATCTGGTTTTGAAGAATTAAAAGCTCAGGTTACATTTTTAGAAATAGACGAGCATGATTCTGAGTATTTTGGTATATATGGTGGAGTCTCGGATGGTAAAAACAAAAATAGCCAAGAATGGGTCGATTTTAGTGATACTTCATTTGTTGTTCCGGGAATACTTGCAGTTTTCAAAGATGAAGATGTATATATTACTATGTTCTTTAACATGAAAGAAGAAAAAGAATTCGCGGAATTATGGTCTGAGAGAATTTCATTTTTAAACAAACTCGATGATAAAAATGAAATATCAAATGAGCCGAAAATATCAGTAGTTAGAGAAATTTATCCAGAGCTTTGGCAAGAAAACATTAGGACCGCTCTTCTTAAAATTGAAAAAGAAGAACTAAAACGTATCGTACTATCAAGAAAGAATTTAATATTATTAGAGAATAATACTTCATTAGGAGCAATAACAAAGTATCTTCTAAGTAAAAATAGATATTTTATAGCATTTGAATCAAAAAAAAGTGTATTTGTTACAACAAATCCTTTGATATCGTTGGATTACACGGATGATGATTTGAAAGCAAAGCTCTATTTGAAAAAAGAGAATTTGTTTAATAATGATTATTCAATCATGTTTGATGAAAAAGAAATTATTCAAGAATATAAGAATAGTTTTGACTCTCATTTTGACTGTGAATTTAATGTGTATGATGATAAAACATTAATGGGTAAAAAATTAGATGTATATTCTGTTTTAAATTCAAGAGTAGAGGATGCTGAAAAAGCAATAAAAGCACTAAGTTTATTGTATCCAATGCCAATAATTAAAGGATATCCAGAAAATGTAGCAAAGAAATTTCTTGATGATAATTATAATGTGGGCTATGGATTTTGGTATTCTCCATTTGGGTACATTACTAATAATTTAGATGCAAAGTTCTATACATGTGGGAATATGATGGTAGCTCAAAATAATATGATTACATTATTTACAAGTATTTTACTATCAAAAGATGAAAATTATAATGATGTTATAGAAAAATCTAATAGGATCGTAAATTCAAGTCTGAAATTATTTGATCATTAGGAGCATGTAGTTATGGAAAAAAGTACTATGAAAAAAGGTGTAATTCTTACTCTGTTAGGAGCTACATGTTGGGGATTATCGGGAGTATTAGGTGAGTATTTACTTAATATTTCTAGGATAGATTCAACTTGGGTAATTTCCAATAGACTATTTTATTCAGGTATAGTTCTAGTAATTATTTTATTTTTAAAAGATAAAAAAAGCCTGATGAATGTATTTTCAGATAAAAAAGATATTTTGAGATTATTAAATTTTTCATTTCTAGGATTACTTATTTGTCAAGGTACATTTTTCTTAGCGATTAAGTATACAAATGCAGGCATGGCAACTGTTATTCAGTTTACTGGACCAGTTATGATTATGAGTTATTATTGTATTATAAGTCGAAGATGGCCGATGGCTCGTGAAGTCGTTGCAATAGTATCCTCATTATTTGGAACTGTTCTTATGGCTACGCATTTAGACTTTAGTAAATTAAATATTTCCACTTTGGGATTATTCTGGGGAATATTTTCTGCTTTTGGGCTAGCTAGTTATAATATTTCATCAGTAAATTTAACAAAGAAATATGGAGTTATGCCTATTATGGCATGGGGATTACTAATTGCAGGTATCGTTGTTTATTTTGGGACAGGAAGCAACTATATACCTCCAAACTTTTCCCTTATGGACTTTTTATGCATAACGGGGGTTATTATTGTTGGTACAATAATGTCATTTTCATTATATTTAGAAGGAATAAGATTAATTGGTGCTGTTACAGGAAGCATTATAGGTTGTTTTGAACCGATTGCTGCTATAATTTTTTCATTCTTATTATTAGGGACAACATTCGGCATAGTTGATTTAATAGGAGCTTGTTTTATTTTATCAGCAGTAGTAGTACTTAGTAAGAGATAAACGTATATAAGTAATAGTTAGAAGTGAAATTTTAATAGAAGAAAGTAAGAACTTAGAGATAATTTCCATTACAGGATATTGTTTCAAGTTCTTATCTACTTTAAATTTTTAATAAGAGTAGTTAGAGTTATTTTATAGTAGATTTTGTGAAATATATATAGAAAGGATAAAAATGAGCAACGTAAAATTTGATGAAATGTATAAAAGTATGAATACTAAAGAACTTACAGCTTTAGCGAAAGAACTAGGTGTTCCAAGATATTATACATTAAATAAAAAAGAATTAGTTTTAGCAATTTTAGAAAAACAATCAGTTAGTGAAGAACATTATTATGCTTCTGGAATTTTAGATGATATTCATCCAGAAAATGGTTTTGGTTTTTTAAGAACTGTTGATTATAAAAAAGGGGAAACGGACATTTATATTTCTGCTTCTCAAATTCGTCGTTTTGAGCTTAAAAAAGGTGATGAAGTCTTTGGGAAGGTTCGTAAACCTCGTGAAGGTGAAAGATTTGCAGGTATTCTTCAAGTTGATAAAGTTAATGATGTTGATGCAGAAGTTGCAAAAGGTAGAGCGCATTTCCAAGCTTTAACACCGATTTATCCGAATCAAAAAATTGTTTTAGAGACTACTAAGGAAAAACTTTCTACAAGATTTGTTGATTTGGTAGCACCGATTGGATTCGGTCAACGTGGATTAATAGTAGCGCCACCTAAAGTTGGGAAAACAACATTGCTAAAAGATATAGCAAATTCAATTAGAAAAAATTATCCTGATAAGAAGTTGATTATCCTTTTAATTGATGAAAGACCAGAAGAGGTTACTGATATGGAAAGATCTGTAAGAGGTGCAGATGTAGTAAGTTCTACATTTGATGAGACTTCAGAAAATCACATTAAGATGGCTGAGTTGGTAATTGAACATGCTAAACGTCGTGTAGAACTTGGTCAAGACGTAATTATACTTATGGATAGCATAACGAGACTTGCACGAGCTTATAACATTGTTGAACCAAGTAGTGGCAAAGTCTTAAGTGGAGGGGTAGATCCGTCAAGTCTTCACAAGCCAAAAGCATTCTTTGGAGCAGCGAGAAATGTTGAAGGTGGAGGAAGTTTAACTATAATCGCAACTGCTTTAATTAATACAGGTTCTAGAATGGATGATTTAATATTTGAAGAATTTAAAGGAACTGGGAATATGGAAATTGTATTATCGCCAGAACTCGCTTCAAGAAGAGTTTATCCAGCTATTGATTTCTTGAAGAGTTCTACAAGAAAAGAAGATCTATTACTAACAGAAGACGAAGTGAAAATTTTATGGCAAACTCGTAGAAAACTTGAAGATGTCAGTGAACCAACAATCGGAGTTCTAAATCATCTTAGAAAACATGAAAGTAATGAGGACTACATTGCTGAAATGAAAAAATTTATAAGAGATTAATCTACTGATTGTATGATTATTAGACAGGGTATGTTCTCTATGGTATAATCATTAGGACATATTAATTTTAGGAGGATTACATTGGAAACAATTAAATTTTTAATTGATTTTGTATTGCATATTGACAAGCATCTTGGTGAATTAATGATTCAACACGGCCCATGGTGGATGTATGGGATAATATTTTTAATTATCTTTATTGAAACTGGTGTTGTATTTATGCCGTTTTTACCAGGTGATTCATTATTGTTTGCTAGTGGAGCATTATGGGCAGCGACAGGAAATAATATATTCTTCTTATTATTCTTATGTATAAGCGCTGCTGTAATCGGTGATAATTGTAACTATTTTATTGGAAGAAACTTCTCTGATTATTTAAAGAGTAAGGCGTGGTTTAAAAAGTTCGTGTCTGATGACAATATAAAAGACGCTGAAAACTTTGTAGCAAAACATGGAGGAAAATCTATTTTCTTAGCTAGATTTTTCCCGATTATTCGTACAATAGTTCCATTTATCGTAGGGGCTGGTAAGATGAAATACTCTAAGTTTAGAGTGATAGATTTCTTTGGAGGTCTTTGTTGGTGTACATTATTTATATCAGTAGGGTACTTCTTTGGAAACATTTCATATGTTAAGAAAAACTTTTCAGTAGTTGTAATTGCTATTGTTTTAATCAGCTTAATTCCGATAATAGTAGGGGCAATTAAATCTAGAAAAAAAGCATAAAATAATAGGGTGTATAATAATTAGTGTGGATGAGAAAAATCCATACTAATTATTTTTTATTAATTAAGAAAGTAGTTACAAAAGAAATATTTGTACATTTTGTTATACAAAAAAGTAAGGGAGTGACTCAAAAATCGTGATTTCGTAGAAATGATATGTACCCCTTTTACTG